>NZ_JBFBCD010000007.1:0-42283 GCF_040683015.1 Nocardia sp. NPDC051030
CGCCCCCCCCGCTCAACCCCCCCCCCCCCCCCCCCAACCCCCCCCCAAACCCCCCGGGGCCGCGCGGGGGGCGGGAATCAGACCCGATTCCCGCCACCAGCGCTCCCTCACCTCGTCGGTGCGCGGAGTTGGTCTTGTTCTCTTGTCTTGGCTCTATCTCGTCCGGGCGCTTTTATCTTTTGTCTCTTCTTCTTTGGGCGCGGAGCGCCTACGAAGTCGGGAGTTCCGGAATTCGAGTCGCCCGGGCGTAGACGGTCTCGCCCTCGGCCAAATGCAGAGCCGACGCGTCGCCGCGGGTTACCTGGGCGGTGAAAATGTCGCCGGTGGCGGCGTTTCGGAGTTCTACGCGAACCTCGAAGCCCAGGTGGACGATCCGCTCGACGGTCGCACGCGTGACGCCCGCCGATTGGGCGGTGCCCTCGTGGGCAGCGAGGGCCATGCTGGGGTCGCGGCCGACGCGAATGTCGTGCGGGCGGACCAGGTGGCCGTTCAGCTTGGCCACGTCGCCCAGGAAGGACATGACGAATCCGTTGGCGGGGCTGTCGTAGACCTCGTCCGGGGTGCCGACCTGTTCGATGCGGCCGCGGTTCATGACGGCGATGCGGTCGGCCACGTCGAGGGCTTCCTCCTGGTCGTGGGTGACCAGGACGGTGGTGACGTGAACCTCATCATGCAGGCGGCGCAGCCACTTCCGCAGGTCCGTACGGACTTTCGCGTCCAGCGCGCCGAAGGGCTCGTCCAGCAGGAGCACCTGCGGATCCACGGCGAGGGCGCGAGCCAATGCCATGCGCTGGCGCTGGCCGCCGGAGAGCTGGGCGGGGTAGCGGTGCTGGAAGCCGTCGAGGCCGACGATCTCGAGGAGGTCGTCCACCCGCTTCTTGATCTCGGGCTTGGGCCGCTTGCGGATTTGCAGCCCGAAGGCCACATTGTCGCGCACGGTCATGTGTTTGAACGCGGCGTAATGCTGGAACACGAACCCGATATCGCGCTTCTGCGGCGACACCCGGGTCACGTCCTTCCCGGCGATCACGACGACACCCGAGTCCAGCGACTCCAGCCCCGCGATCGACCGCAGCAGCGTCGACTTCCCCGATCCGGACGGACCCAGCAGCGCGGTCAGCTGCCCGGAAGGAATGTCGAGGCTGACATTGTCGAGCGCGGCGAACGTCCCATAATGCTTGTTCGCATTGGTCACGGTAATCATTTGGCAGAGTCCCGCTTACGTTCGAGGAGGGTCATGAACAGAAGAACAATGATGGCGAGACCCATGAGCAAGGTCGCCGCGGCATACGCGCCGAAGGTGTTGTGGTCGTTGTAGCGGGCGTTCACCAGCAGCGTCAGCGTCTGCGACTTGCCGGGCAACGCCGAGGACACCATGATCACCGCACCGAATTCACCGAGCGAACGCGCCACCGTCAGCACCACACCGTAGGTAAGGCCCCACCGGATCGCGGGCAGCGTGATCCGCCAGAACGTCTGCCACCCCGACGCACCCAGCGTGGCGGCGGCCTGCTCCTGATCGTCGCCGATCTCGTGCAGCACGGGCTCCACCTCGCGCACCACGTACGGCAATGTCACGAAGATGGTGGCCAGCACCATGCCCGGCAGATTGAAGATCACCTTCAACCCGTGATCCTCGATCCCCCCGAACCAGCCACCCGCACCCCACAGCAGGATCAGCGAAACACCCACCACGACCGGCGATACCGCGAACGGCAGGTCCACCAGCCCCTGCAGCAGCCCCCGTCCCGGGAATCGCCCGCGCACCAGCGCGATCGCCACGATGACACCGAACACCACATTCACCGGCACCACGATGGCCACGATGGTCATCGACAGGTTGAACGCGGAAATCGCCGCGGGCGTGGAGATCCAGTCGATGAAACTCCCGACGCCGTTTTCGAAGGTGCGCCAGAAGATGATTCCCAGCGGCAGCACCAGCAGTAGGAACAGATACCCGAGCGCCACGGTGCGCAGCGAAATCCGGGTCAGCGGAGAGAGTCTCACTGCGCCTCCTGCTCCTTGCGCTGCGCGCGCTGGGCGAACACCCGCAGCGCGAGCAGCGTCACGAACGAGATGACCAGCAGCGCAACCGAAACCGCCGCGGCATTGACCGGCCGGTCCACCTCGATCTGCTGCTGGATGTACTGCGACGCCATCTGCGTCTGCTTCGGAATATTGCCGCCGATCAACACCACCGAGCCGTATTCACCGAGCGCGCGGGCGAAGGCGAGCCCGCCGCCGCCGATGATGGACGGGGCCAGGGTCGGCAGCACGATGCGCCGGAAGGTGGTCAGATTGTCCGCGCCGAGCGAGGCCGCGGCCTGCTCGACCTCCCGGTCGACCTCGATCAGCACCGGCTGCACCGAGCGAACCACGAACGGCAGCGTCACGAAGGCGAGGGCGACCACCAGACCCGGCTGGGTCGCATTGAGCTGAATATCGATCGGACTGTTCGGCCCGTACAGCGACAGCAGCACGATACTGGCGACAATGGTCGGCAGCGCGAACGGCAGATCGATGAGCGCGTTGACAATGCCCTTGCCGGGGAAGTCGTCGCGCACCAGCACCCAGGCGATGAGCGTCCCCATGATCACATTGATCACGGCCACGATCACCGAGACGAAGACCGTCACCCGCAGCGAATCCAGCGCGGCGGGCGCGGTGATCGCATCCCAGAAGCCCGACCAGCCATTGTCGAACGAGGCGACCGTCAATGCCGCCAGCGGCAGCAGCACGATAATGCCCAGCCACAGCACCGAAACGCCGATGCCGAGCGGGCCCACCGAGCCCGTCACCCGCAGCCAGGACCAGTTGCGTCCCGGGGTCTTCTCCTTGGGGGCGTCACCTGCGTCTCTCTCGAGAGCCTGCCCGGTGCCGCCACCCCCCACGCTGTCATTCACAGTCGTCAGTATTCCGTGTGGTTCAGCTCACCCGACTACTTGGTCGCCTTGTCATAGATCTGGGCGACGGTGCCGGTGCCCTGCGCGAAGAGTTCCTTGTCCACGGACTTCCAGCCGCCCAGGTCGGCGATGGTCCACAGCTGCTGCGGCTTGGGGAAGCTGTCGGCGTACACGGCGGCCACCTTCGGGTCGACCGGACGGAATCCGGCTTCCGCCCATGCCTGCTGCGCGGGGAGGGTGTACAGGAAGTCCTTGAAGGCGATGGCCTTGGCCGAGTTCTTGGCGTTCTTGAGCACCGCGACCGGATTCTCGATCTTGAACGTGGTCGGCGGGGTCACGTGCTCGATCGGATCGCCCTTGCGCTCGGAGAAGATGGCCTCGTTCTCGTAGCTGATCAGCACATCGCCGACGCCCTGCAGGAAGGTGTCGGTGGCCTCACGACCCGACTTGGGCTGCACCTTCACATGAGCGGGCGACACCAGCTGGCTCAGGTAATCCAGGCCCGCCTGCGGGTTCTTGCCGCCGTCGCTCTTGGCGGCGTACGGCGCGAGCAGATTCCACTTGGCCGAACCGGAGCTGAACGGGTTGGGGGTGACCACCTCGACGCCCGGCTTGATCAGGTCGTCCCAGTCCTTGATGCCCTTGGGATTGCCCTTGCGGACCACCAGCGTGACCACGGAGCTGAAGGGAATTCCCTTGTTGGCGTCCGCATTCCAGCTCGGATCGACCAGACCGGCATCGACCAGGCGGGTGATGTCGGGCTCGACCGAGAAGCTCACGACGTCGGCTTCCGCACCGTCCTTGACCTTGCGGGACTGGTCGCCGGACGCACCGTAGGAGGCCAGCACCTCGACGCCCTTGCCCGCTTCGGTCTGATTGAACGCCGGAACCACCTTGTCGAAGCCGGGCTTGGGCACCGAGTAGGCGTACAGGTTGAGCTTGCCCGCCTTACCGTCGGAGCCCTGGCCTCCGACCACATCGCTGGAACCGCCGCTGCACGCGGTCAGCACGGTGGCGGCGACGGCGGTCAGCGCGACCGCGAGATAGCGACGCGAGATCTGGGACTTGCGAGACATCGGGTGGACCTTTCTGGCACCCGCCGACACACACGCGGCCGACGGGAAAGCTGGGGACTGCCGTAGACCCGCCGCACAGGGATGCGGCGGTGGCGCTTTCGGCCCTAAGGCCGCCGGGGATCGAGCGGAGCTGCGAAAGGACTGGCGCCAGTCTACAAAGGGGGACGTGCAGCTAAGCTCGGTCGGCAATCAGCGACAGAGGATGTCCGCAACGGCGAGGCTTCCCACAGCGATCAACGCCAATTCATGGCGGACCTGGGGCACAGCACTCGACGACACGCGGCAGACTGTATCAGAGGCGATGACGACGCCGCGAATTGCACGAAAGCCGATATGGGGGACCACATGACCAGCCCAGCCCGCCTCCGCCGGGAGTTTCCCGGCATCTCGACCCGCACCTGGGAGCATCCCGCCGACCGCACCGCCCTGGTGACGCTGCGCTCCCTGAGCGGCTTCGACACCATCCTGCGCACGCTGTCCGGACTGCTGGCCGAGCGGCAACATCGGCTGCTGTACCTGGCGACGGCGGTCCGGGTGGACGAGCGGCAGTTCAAGAACCTGCATCACCTGCGCGAGGACGCGGTGCGCATTCTGGACGCGCCCACCACGCCGGAGATGTTCGTGTTGCAGGCCCCGGAGGTCAATTCCTTCACGATCGGCATGGAGCGGCCGTTCATCGTGGTGACCACCGGCCTGCTGGACCTGCTCGACCCCGAGGAACTGCGCTTCGTGGTCGGCCATGAGCTCGGGCACGCCCTGTCCGGGCATGCGGTCTACCGGACCATGCTCATGCATCTGATGCGGCTGGCCGCGAATATCGGCTGGATGCCGGTGGGCGGCTGGGCGCTGCGCGCGATCGTGGCGGCGCTCATGGAATGGAGCCGCAAATCCGAATTGTCCGGCGACCGTGCGGGATTGCTGGTCGGGCAGGACGTGGAGGCTTCGGTGCGGGTGCATATGAAGCTGGCGGGCGGCTCCCGCGTCGAGCAGATGAATCACGCGGCGTTCCTGGACCAGGCCGACGCCTACGACCGCGCCGGGGATCTGCGCGACGGCGTGCTGAAGCTGCTCAATCTGGAATTGCAGACCCACCCGTTCTCGGTGCTGCGGGCGGCCGAGCTGCGGCGCTGGATCGCCAGCGGCGACTACGACCGGGTGCTGAACGGCCAGTACCCGCTTCGCGAGCACGACAAGAACACTCGGATCAGTGAAGAGATCAAGGAGGCGGCGCGCACGTACCGCCAGAACTTCGATCAGTCCGAGGATCCGCTCATTCGCACCGTGCGCAATCTGGGCCGCGACGTCGGGGCCACGGTCGGCACGGTCGGACAGGAAGTCAGCGACACCATTTCGAAGCTCGGCAAGCGGTTCCGGCAGGGCGGCGCGGAGAACGGAGAAGGCTCGGAGAACTGAGTTCTCCGAGCCCCTCGGGACGGTCAGGCAAGGACCACTGACACTGCCTGCCTATTCGTCGGCTTCGACGACCGGCGGGGTTTCCAGGATGTCGAGGATCCACTCCTCGGTGGCGGTTTCCGCATCCTCCTCATCGGGACGGATGCGGTTACTGAGCCGCACGCCGAGGCCGAGTAGCTGCGCCGCCTTGACCATGTCCAGGGCCTCCTCCGGCCCGCACAGGTGCGTTGCGATCAGGCGCGGCTCATCATCCTCGAAATCCTCATCGGAGAGCAGCACGTCGAGTTCGAGACCTTCATCGGTTGACATGGTGCAGCACAGTACGCCGAGAGTTCGCCGGATAGGTACCGAAAGTCGATCAGCGAGTGAACAACCAGGCGACGACTACGAGAACAAGCAGTGCGATCAGGGCAAGCTGGACACGCGAGCGGGGCATCAGGCGGCTTTCTTGTGAATGCGACGCGGCTGCGCGGCGGGCGCCGCGGCCTCCTGGGCGGCAATCCGATCACGGCCCAGGGCATGCAGCGCCGTGCGCAGCACCCGATCGAGCACGAAGGCGATGGCGAAACTGACCGGCACCATGGCGGCCAGCACCACGGCGAACTGGGGAACGAAGGGTAGACCGGCAACCCACAACTCGACGCCGTCCCACCATCCTGCAATCCGATGCACGACATCAGCCTAAGCCGAAGTATCGATGGTGGACGATTCGGGCCGTTCGGACCGATCATGTTCCTATGGAGTCCTACGACGAGCCGGAGTCAAACGACAGACCACTCGGTAGCGAAACCGGAGATTTCGACGCCGAACCCCTCGACCCACCACGGGACGGCATCGACAGACCCGATGCCGAGATGGCGGGAGGGTTCCTCCCCACGCCGTACGGGACCACCCATCACTCGGTGTTTCCGCCCATCGACGACTACGCCTTCCTGTCCGACTGCGAAACCACCTGCCTGATCGCCCGCAATGGCTCGGTCGAATGGATGTGCATTCCGCGACCGGACTCCCCCAGCATTTTCGGGGCCATGCTGGACCGCAGTGCCGGGCACTTCCGGATCGGCCCGTACGGGCGCAATGTGCCCGCCGCACGGCGCTATCTGCCCGGCGGACTGATCGTCGAGACCACCTGGCAGACCGATACCGGCTGGCTCATCGTGCGCGACGCCCTGGTGCTCGGCCCCTGGCACAACAACATGTCCCGCAGCCGTACCCACCGTCGCACACCCATGGACTGGGACGCCGAGCACATGCTGCTGCGCACCATCAAATGCGTGAACGGCGTGGTCGAGGTGGAAATGAGCTGCGAACCCGCCTTCGACTATCACAATGGCCCGGCCCAATGGCAGTACAGCGGGAACGTATACGAGCAGGCGACCGCCACCTGTGAGATCGCCGGATGCCCGACGCTGACCCTGGCCACCGATCTGCGCATCGGCATCGAGGGCCGCGAGGCACGCGCCCGCACCCGCATGAAGGAGGGCGACCAGGCGTTCGTGGCCCTGTCCTGGTCCGATCTGCCGGCCCCCAGCAATTTCGAAGAGGCCGCGGAGAAGATGTGGGCCACCACCGAATACTGGCGGCAGTGGGTCACCACGGGACGCTTCCCCGATCACCCGTGGCGCGGGTACCTACAGCGCAGCGCGCTGACTTTGAAGGGCCTCACCTACGCGCCGACCGGTGCGCTGATGGCCGCCGCCACCACCTCACTGCCGGAAACCCCGGGCGGCGAACGCAATTGGGACTACCGCTACACCTGGGTGCGCGACTCGACCTTCGCGCTGTGGGGCCTGTACACGCTGGGCCTGGATCGCGAGGCCGATGATTTCTTCGCCTTCCTGCACGACGTCACCACCGACGACGACGGGAAAACCGTTCCGCTGCAAGTGCTCTACGGCGTCGGGGGTGAGAGGGAAATCACCGAATCCGAGCTGCCGCACCTGTCCGGCTACGACGGTGCGCGACCGGTGCGCATCGGCAATGGCGCGTACAACCAGGACCAGCACGATATCTGGGGCACCATCCTGGATTCCGTTTACCTGCATGTGAAGTCGCGTCAGCAGGTGCCGGAAACCTTGTGGCCCATGCTGGAACGCCAAGTGCAGGCGGCGATCGAGAACTGGCGCAATCCGGATCGCGGCATCTGGGAGGTGCGCGGGGAGCCGCAGCACTTCACCTCGTCCAAGATCATGTGCTGGGTGGCGCTGGATCGCGGCGCGAAACTCGCCGAATGGCACAGCGAACTCGACTACGCCAAGAAGTGGCATGACATCGCGGACGAGATCCGCGCCGACATCCTCGACAATGGCGTCACGTCCGAGGGTGTGTTCACGCAGACGTACGGCGGCGAAACCCTCGATGCCTCACTGCTGCTCGCGGTCCTGCTGCGCTTCCTTCCGCCCGACGACCATCGCATTCGCGCCACCGTGCTGGCCATTGCCGACGATCTCACCGAGAACGGCCTGGTGCTGCGGTATCGCACGGACACCACCGATGACGGTCTCATGGGCGCGGAGGGCTCCTTCACCATCTGCTCGTTCTGGCTGGTGTCCGCCCTGGTCGAAATCGGCGAACTGCAACGCGCACGCCAACTCTGCGAGCGCCTGCTCGGCTATGCCAGCCCGCTCAAGCTCTATGCCGAGGAGATCGATTCGCATACCGGCAGGCATCTGGGCAACTTCCCGCAGGCCTTCACCCATCTGGCTCTGATCAATGCGGTCATGCACGTGATCCGGGCCGAGGAATCTCACCGCGCAGGGCAATTCCACCCGGCGCACCCCGGCCGCTGAACGCACGAATCCCCCGTCATCGAAGAATGACGGGGGATTCGGCTGTTCGACTCGGCTATTCGACGACGGCGTCGGCACGTTCACGGAGATCGCGCAGGCGGACGAGGCTGGTTTCGATCTCGGTGAGGCGCTGTTCCCGGCGGGTGCCGGAGTGCACGGCCGCGGCCTCTTCAGCGGCACGCAGGGACGCGTCCACCGAGCGGAGGGTCTCGGTGGCTATTTCGGTGAAATGGTCACGGAGAGCGCGCTGTACGGCGCGCAGGCGGTAGCGCGATTCCTTGCTCACCTGGAAGATGACGTCGTCCATCAGGCGGGCGACCGCCATCTTGGCCTCGGCCTGGCGGCGCTGGGTGCGGGCCTTGCGGTCATCCCAGAGGGCATTGACGCCGAGCAGGATGCCCGCGCCCGCCGAGTACCAGTTGACCAGGGACATGCCCAGCAGGCTGGTGGCGAGGCCGACCATCAGGACGCCGCCGTAGGACCCGCGCAGGGCGGTCAGAACCTGTTGGGTGACACCGGGTTTCGCGCTCACCAGGGAGTCGAGCGCGGCGACGGGTTCGAGGACCTCACCGACATCGCCGGGGCTGTCCAGGCGCAGGTCGGGGCTGGGGATGCCGCTGTCGGGGAACTTGGCGGCCACCTGCTCGGAGAGTTCGACCGAGCGGTAGTGGGCGATGACGAAGTTCTCCTCCACCGCCTCGCAGATCTTGGCGTCCAGCTCCGCGCCGATATCGGACCAGCGGCGGGCCGGATCGCGCTTCATGATGTCGGCTTCGGCATCGCGGATCAGGCTGCGCAGGCGGTGCCGCAGATCGTGTTCGGTATCGGCCATGAGTTCGCCCGCACCGTCTGCGAGGGTCACCTGCCAGTTGGCGGTGCGCTGGCGCAGCTGCTCGGCTTCCTCGCGGGTGCGGCGCAGCTGTTCGGTAATGACGGAGTAGCGGCGCGGATCGCGCAGCGTCTCGGCCTCGCTGCGCAAGGCCAGCGCGAGGTGATCGGTAATGAGCCGGATATCGCGCACGGCGGCGTCGGCGGCCACCAGATCGGCGCGGGCCAGCACATAGGCGCGCAGGTGGTCCAGCAATTGCGGCACACCGGATTCCAGGTCCAGCTGCGGATCGCCGGTGGCGGTGGCCTGCTCGTGCAGCTGCGCCGAGGCGGGCGCGACGGCGAAGGCCAGCCCGGCATCGTCCAGGAGCTGCCGGTCATGCTGCTGCACCTGCGGCCACTGCGGGAACTGGTCGATCTTATTGAGCACGCAGATCACCGTCGGGCACACCTGCTGAATGCGCTGCAATTGGTCGATCTGCGCCTTGGTGAAGGGCGCGGCGGCATCCGCGACATAGAGCACGGCGTCCGCGGCGGCCAGCAGCGACCAGGTGGCAGGGGTGTCGGCGGGCGAGCCGGGCGCGTCCAGCACCACGAAGCCCTCGGCCAGCAGCGGGCTGGGCTGGGTGAATTCGGCGCGCAGCACCACCTCGGCGTCCAGCTCGGCGACCGCGATACGCGGGTCGACCTGCTGGCGTTCGGCGCGGCCACCCGAGAGCGACTTCACCAGGGTGGCAGTCGATTCCGGCCCGTACTCGGCGATCACCGGCACGCTGACCTGCCCGTCGGTGGCGCTCACCGGCGAACCGACCAGGCTGTTCACCAGCGTGCTCATACCGCTCTTGGATTCGCCCACCACGACCAGGCGCACCCGCGGATCGGCGATCCGGGCACGCGAAATACCCAGGCGGCCGGCCAGATCGGCACGGCCCGCGGCATGGGTCTGCTCGAGCAGCTCATCGAGCAGCTCGAGCAGGGGACCCATCGCGTCGGGACTCTTCACCACAGCAAGGCGTTCAGCGCCACTCACAGCAGCATGGTGTGATCAAGGCCCCCGTGCGCGGCGTAGTGGGAATCGGCGAATCCGCCGTCATGCATGAGATTCGTGCTCAGGCCGCCGTCGTGCAGCGTCGGGTACAGGCCGGAGTCGTCGGTGATGGCGGCGACCGGCATGACGTGATGATCCGAATCCAGTTGAGCGGAGACGGGTTTCACCGGTTTCACATCGACCGTCGGCGCGTTGGTCAGCGGGGCCTGGGTCGGGATGGGCGCCTGGGTGGTGGGCGGGTTCAGGGTCGGCTGCGCATGGGTCGTCGGCACGTCGACGGTCGGCGCGACGGTCGGGACCGTCGGATCCGAATGGGCCGGGTTGCTGACCGTCGGCTGATGCGTGGTGGGCACCGAATCGGAATCGGTCGGCACCGTGATGGTCGGGCGACCGCCGTGGGTGTCGGTGTCGTCATCGGTAGGCACCGTGATGGTCGGACGGGTGTGCGTGGCGTCATCGTCGGACGGGTGGGTCGGGCGGGTGGTCCCGGCATCCGGATCGGTGGTGATCTGCGGCCCGGTGGTCACCGGCGCGAGCGTCGCGGGCGCGGTCGTGACCGGAATCTTGGTCGACGCGGGATCGGTCGCGGGCGGCACCTTGATGGTGGGCACGGTGGGCGCGGTGGTCAGACCCGGATCGGTATGGGTGGGCACGCTGACCGTCGGCGCGGTCTTGCCGGGTGCGTCGGTGACCGGCAGCGGCTTGGCGGCCAGGGTCGCCGGATGATCGGGCGATCCGGGCTGCCCGGAGGCGATCACGGCGGGCTGCTTATTGAGATCGAACAGCGTCGGGGCATTGGCCACCGGCGCGGTCAGCGGCGACGGACCGGCGGGCATGGCCAGCAGATTCGCGATCGGATGCGTGGCGGCATCCGGCTGAATCGTGGTCTGCAAAGGCGTCTGCACCACCGGCTGTGCCACGGCGACCGGCGCGACAGCCACCGGCGCGACCGCGACGGGCACCACCGGGGCGGCCACCACGATCGGCATCGGCGCGGGCGGCGCGACTGACACGGGCGCAATGGGATTCACGGCGACCGGCGCGGCGGGAGCGACCGGGGCGGAGAAGGACGGCGCGGCGGCACCGGGCAGGCTCGCACCGGGCGTACCGGCACCGGGCACGGCGGCCGCGGGCGCACCCACGCCGGGCACGGCGGATCCGGGCGCGCCCGCACCGCTGATGGTCGAATTGGGGCCGCCCACAGTCGAACCGGGCGTCGCGGGACCGTTCGCACCGACGGGTGCCTGACCGGGAGCGGTCGGCACGGTGGCCGCACCGACCGGCTGTCCGGGCGAAGCCGGAACCGCCGCACCGGCATTCGGGGCGTGCTGGTCGACGGCGGGCTGACCCTGATATCCGGCGGGATTCGAAAGACCCTGGGTCGCACGGTGACCGAAGTCGACGTACTGGTCGTACACGTCGCCGACCGAGACGTCGACCTTCATGTTCGAGTGGAACCACACGCCGTCGAGTCCGGCGTGCATGTCCACATTCCAGTTGGTGTCGACGACGACGCCGATGCCGTGCTCGCCGATGCCGTCGAACGGATTGTGATCGCCGCCGATGCCATTGGCGGGCTGGCTCATTCCGGGTACGTGCAGGCCATCGGTGCCCGGCAGCTTCATGCCGGTCAGGTTCTGCCAGTAGTTCGGCTGCGCCGCGTCCAACGGATTGGTGAGCCCCGGAGTGGTGTCCGCGCCCACGTGGGGCAGGCCGAAAGCGTTCTGCGCCTGGGCATTCTCGAGCGAGGGCACGCCGTTCATGCCCGGCTGGTAGCCGGACAGCCCGAAGGCGTTCGCGTCATTGTCGGGCAGGCCCATGCCATGGAATCCGGTCAGGGCCGGGTCCGCGGTCGCCTGCTGATTACCGAAGAAGCCCGGGGGGAGTCCGGCGTCGGTGCCGTGGTGGTCGCCGAACTGGCTCTGCGGGGAATTGACCGGCGAGATCCCGGGCGTGCCGTGGGACGGCTGCCCGACCGAGTTGGGGGTGAGGTCGGGGAAGGTGAGGGTTGGGCTGGGCACGTCCGGCTTCGGGTCGTTCACCGGCGACCAGCCGACATTGCGGCTGTCATTGTCGATCGCGGGCGAATTGCCGGCGCGGGCGCCGCTGGCCGCGATGAGGGCACCGCCGGTCACATACGCGCCTGCCCTCGATACCCGTGCGACACCGTTGGCAATGCGGTACGCGGTGTCCGCGTCCTCACCGGTATCGGATTCATCGTCGAAGGGCAGATCACGTGGCATGCAAGCTCCGCATCTCAGGGCTGCGGCGGCCCACCGGGGCGGACCGCCGTTTTCAAACTCGTTTCACACCCTATTTCCGGATATCCGGTCTGTCACATCCACCAGGTCAGCGGCGGCGTGCACAGTGGTGAGAGACATAGCTTGTCACCCTGCATATCAGGACGGAAGCCCCAGTTTTTACCTGCCTACCCGACCGGGCATTCGAAACCGTCCAGCCGGTCCCGGCTCGGTAGGAGAACTCTGACCGAACACTTCCCCTCGGTCAAGAGACAAACCGGACCCATCGAACGGCCGTGCCCCGCTGCCTACAGGGCAGCGGGGCACGGAAGTCGGTCTACCGAGAGCCGGGATTCACTTCTTCGGCTTGTCCGAGGCCGACTCGGTGGACAGCGCCGCCACGAAGGCTTCCTGCGGGACCTCGACGCGGCCGATGGTCTTCATCCGCTTCTTGCCTTCCTTCTGCTTCTCCAGCAGCTTGCGCTTACGCGAGATGTCACCGCCGTAGCACTTGGCGAGCACGTCCTTGCGGATGGCCCGAATGTTCTCGCGCGCAATGACTCTGGAGCCGATGGCGGCCTGGATCGGCACCTCGAACTGCTGACGCGGGATGAGCTCGCGCAGCTTGGTGGTCATCTTGTTGCCGTACGCCTGGGCGGCGTCCTTGTGCACGATGGCGGAGAACGCGTCCACGGCCTCGCCCTGCAGCAGGATGTCGACCTTGACCAGCGCGGCGGTCTGCTCGCCGACCTCCTCGTAATCGAGCGAGGCATAGCCGCGGGTGCGCGACTTCAGCGAGTCGAAGAAGTCGAAGATGATCTCCGCCATGGGGAGCGTGTAGCGCATCTCGACGCGGGTCTCGGACAGGTAGTCCATGCCGAGCAGTTCACCGCGGCGCGATTGGCACAGCTCCATGATGGTGCCGATGAATTCGCTCGGCGCGATCACGGTGCATCGCGTGATCGGCTCGAAGATGTCCTTCACCTTGCCCTCGGGCCAGTACGAAGGGTTGGTGACGACGTGTTCGGTGTCGTCCTCCATGACCACGCGGTAGATCACATTGGGCGCGGTGGAGATCAGGTCGAGGCCGAACTCGCGCTCGAGGCGCTCGCGGGTGATCTCCATGTGCAGCAGGCCGAGGAAGCCGCAGCGGAAGCCGAAGCCCAGCGCCACCGAGGTTTCCGGCACGTAGGTCAGCGCGGCATCGTTGAGCTGCAACTTGTCCAGCGCGTCACGCAGGTTCGGGTAGTCCGAGCCGTCGACCGGGTAGAGGCCCGAGTAGACCATGGGCCGCGGTTCGCGGTATCCGGTGAGCGCCTGGGTCGCGCCGTCGCGGGCGCTGGTGATGGTGTCACCGACCTTGGACTGACGGACATCCTTCACACCGGTGATGAGGTAGCCGACCTCGCCGACGCCGAGCCCCTGGGTGGGCTTGGGTTCGGGCGAGACGATGCCGATCTCCAGCAGTTCGTGGGTCGCGCCGGTGGACATCATCTTGATCTTCTGGCGCGGGGTGAGCTTGCCGTCCACCACACGCACATAGGTGACGACGCCGCGGTAGGTGTCGTAGACCGAGTCGAAGATCATGGCGCGGGCGGGCGCGTCAGCGTCACCGACCGGCGGCGGGACCACGCGGACGGCCTCATTCAGCAGTTCGGTGACGCCCACGCCGGTCTTACCGGAGACCCGCAGCACGTCCTCGGGCTCGCAGCCCACGATGTGGGCGAGCTCGGCGGCGTACCGGTCCGGGTCGGCGGCCGGGAGGTCGATCTTGTTCAGGACCGGAATGATGGTGAGGTCCTTGTCCATCGCCAGATACAGATTGGCGAGGGTCTGCGCCTCGATGCCCTGCGCGGCGTCGACCAGCAGGATCGCGCCCTCACAGGCCTCGAGCGCACGGGACACCTCATAGGTGAAGTCGACGTGGCCGGGCGTGTCGATGAGGTGCAGGACGTAGTCCTCACCGTCGACCTGCCAGGGCAGCCGCACATTCTGGGCCTTGATGGTGATACCGCGCTCACGCTCGATATCCATGCGGTCCAGGTACTGGGCGCGCATGGCGCGCGCCTCGACCACACCGGTGAGTTGCAGCATGCGATCGGCCAGGGTCGACTTCCCGTGGTCGATGTGCGCAATGATGCAAAAGTTCCTGATCTTGGCAGGATCAGTGAACGTCGTGTCGGCGAAGCTGCTAATCGGAGTCACTCCTCGGCATGGCGAAACAGCGGCATGTCAACCCCGAAGTCTACGGTGCGGTTGCACCATGCTTTCGCACCGGAGCGCCCGACCGCTGAACAGCGCATCCGCACAGGCGAATCCGGCCCGGATGAGAAGTCGGCCCCCCGCCGTTAAGCTGCCGGACATGGCCGGCAGGTGGAACGCTCTCGGTAAGCAGGGGTCAGAGCTCGTCAAGGGGCAGGCGCCGAAGTTGATCGGTCGGGTACAGCGCTCGTCCCTGTGGGATCGCGCGGTGCGCGCGGTGACGACACCCCGCAAGGCGGCGGCGCCGACGATTCGGCCGACCGCCTCGGCGGGGGTTCCGGCGCGGGAACGCGCGCGGCAGATCGTCTACAGCCCGCAGCTCGACGGGCGCGCCGATCCGGGCGAAGTGGTGTGGACCTGGGTTCCGTATGAAGAGGACCCGAGCAATGGCAAGGACCGGCCGGTGCTGGTCGTCGGGCGCGAGCGGGGCACCCTGCTCGGGCTCATGCTGTCCTCCAATGAGGAGCACGCGCACCATCCGAACTGGGTCGGCATCGGGACCGGGCCGTGGGATCACGCGGGGCGCGCCAGCTGGGTGCGCCTGGATCGCGTGCTCGATGTCCCCGAGATGGGCATCCGCCGTGAGGGGGCGATCCTCGAACGCAAGATCTTCGATCGGGTGGCGCACCGGTTGTGCGCCGAATACCACTGGTACTGAGCTTGATACGCGACTGTGCCCCGTTCCGGTTGGAACGGGGCACAGTCATCTACATCGTTGTCAGCTGGCCATATTCCGGGAACGGCCGAACATCATGCCGTAGACGAGGGACCCGAGAACGCCGCCGACCAGCGGGAACACAATGAATACCCAGACCTGTGCGAGTGCACCGTCCTGATAGGGCGCGACCGCGAGGCTGCGCGCCGGGTTGACCGACGTGTTGTCCACCGGGATCGAGATCAGGTAGATGACCGCCAGGGTCGCGCCGATCGACAGACCCGCCAGCGGCACATCCGACAGCTGATCGGTGGACGCCAGCACCACGAACACGAGCAGCGCGGTCAGCAGCACCTCGACCGTGATGGCCGCCGCCAATCCGTATCCATTGGTGGTCACACCCCCGAGTTCGACCTTCGCGGGACTGTGCGCGCCCCAGCCATTGGCACCGAGCCCGTCCTTGGCGCGGTCATACGAGGGCAGGTTCTGCGCGACGGCGTAGACCGCCGCGCCCGCGGCCAGACCGCCGATGATCTGCGCCACCATGTACGCGGCCGCGCTCAGGGCGTCGATGCGACCGAGCAGGAACTGCCCCACGGTGACCGCCGGATTCACATGGCATCCGGAGATCGGCCCGATCGCGTACACCAGGAACATCAGCGTGAGACCGAAGGCCAGCGCGATGCCGAGTCCACCCACCCGGTCCCCGGCCAGCACGGTGGTGCCGACACCGCCGAGCACCAGCACGAAAGTGCCGAGCGCCTCCGCGAACAGTTTCCTGCCCAGGGAGATCGGCTCCAGCTCCGATAATTCCTCGACGACTTCCTGCGCTGTGGGAGACATCAGCTACCTTCCCGGATCGTCCCGCGTTGGGCGGAGAGCACGTGTGTTCTGCTGAATCACGCTTCAGGCGAGCCGAGTGATCTCGACTACCACTTCGAGATCGGTCGAGCCGCTTCCGCTGAAGATACCTTTGAGGGGCGGCACATCGGCGTAATCACGTCCGACTCCGACGGATACGTGTTGCTCATTGACGGCGATATTGTTCGTCGGGTCGTAGCCCCACCATTCCCCGGTCCAGGCCTCGATCCAGGCATGCATCTGCCCGGCGACGGTGCGCCCGACCTCGGCGGCCGGTTCGGGGTGCAGGTAACCCGAGACATATCGGCTCGGAATTCCCATGCCGCGCAACAGCAACAGGGTGAGGTGCGCGTAGTCCTGGCAGACACCCTGGCGTTCGGCGAAGGCCTCCACCGCCGAGGTGTGCACCGAGGTGGATCCGGCCAGATAGGTCATTTCGCGATGCACCCATTCCGCGCCGCGCACAACGGCTTTCGCGGGTGCGACGCCGCGCGCCAGCTGCCGGGCGATCGGGGCGAGGCGGCGTTCGCGCGGCACATAGCCGGTCGGCGTGAGCAGTTCGTCGAAGCGGTCCACGACGGCATCGCCGCGCAATTCCTCCCAGGACAGTTCCTCGGCGGGCCCGGCGGAGGGTTCGGTCTCCACCACCGACGCGCTGGTGACCTCCAATTCGGTGTGCGGGGCATGCAGATCGAAGGCGGTGACCGTGGTGCCCCAATAGTCGGTGTACCGGAACGACCTGGTGGAGGGCACGGTCTCGACCCGATTCAGAATGACGTTCTGCCTGCGGTCGGCGCGCGGGGTGAGCCGAGCCTCGTTGAACGACCGCGTGACCGGCGCGTCGTAGACATATCCCGTGGTGTGCACCACCCGCATCCGCCAGCTCATGCTGTTTCCTTCTCCCGCAATTCGACGCGGCCGTGCAAACCGGTCCAGGCCACCCAGGATTCGGCGTGGAAATACTGCAATGCCACCGCTTCCCCGATCTCGTGGCAGGTCTGCTGCATCCACACCAGGCGGCTCGGCAGATCCTCGAGCAGCTCCACCGAGGGCAGGAATTCGAGCTCGCTGCGCGCCCGGCCGAGGAGGCGATGCGCCTCGTGCCGGGCGGCGAAGCGGCTGTTGGGGCGCTGATCGAGCTCCTGCAGACAGGCCTCGGCCACCCGCAGCGAATGGAAGACCGAACGCGGGAAAAGCCGGTCCAGCAGGATGAATTCGGCGATCTGATTGGCATCGAGCACACCTCGATGAGTGCGCAGATACGGGTCGTGCGCACCGGCCGAGCGCAGCACCGTCACCCAGGCCGGGGACGAGGTGCGATCACCCGCCCGTGAAAGCAGCAGTCGCACAGTCATATCCACGCGTTCGATGGAGCGGCCCAATAGTAGGAAGCGGTAGCCGTCGTCGCGGCTCAGCGTGGAATCGGACAGTCCGGCGAACATGGCGGCCCGGTCGGTGATGTAGTGGCAGAACTCGTGCGGGCCGAGCGCCCGGGCGGCGCGCTCGGCGGCGGCCAGGCCGTTATAGGTGGCGTTCAGGCACTCCCACATTTCGGTGGAGGTGACTTCCCGTGCGCCCCGGGCATTCTCGCGGGCCCGGCTGACCGAGTCGACGATGGATCCGTCATTGTCACGGTCGAAGGCGACCAGCTCGGTGACCGACCAGACGTCCAGCTCGTGCTCGGGTGGGTCGATGCCGAGCACGCGGAGCAGGACCCGCGACGTTCGATCCGGATCCACGGTGGCGTCCTCGAGCAATTGATGCACCGTGACGTCCAGGATGCGTGCCGTGTACTCGGCGCGCTCGACATAGCGGCCGATCCAGAATAGGGATTCGGCATTCCGCGCCAACATGATTGACCCCTCGCGATGTACTCGATTGCCTCCGCCGCGCTGCGTCTGCCCTTGTCTTGCTCTTACTGCTGTTGTTGACTGGCCCGCGTCGATGGGGGCTCTCTGGACTGGTCGCGATCGTGGGCGATGTGCTGTTCGCTCACCAGCTGCTCGCCGGATAATTCCCGTTCCGCGACCGAGGTTCTCGGGGCCAGGACCCAGGTGTCCTTGCTGCCGCCGCCCTGACTCGAGTTCACCACGAGCGAGCCGTCGGGGAGGGCGACTCGGGTCAAACCGCCTGGCAGAACCCAAATATCGTCGCCGTCATTGACCGCGAACGGACGCAGGTCCACATGCCGGGGCAGCAGCCCGCCGCCGATCTTGCTGGGCACCGTGGACAGCTGCACCACCGGCTGCGCGATCCAGCCGCGCGGATTGGCGCGCACCTTGCGCCGGATCGCCTCCAGCTCTTTGGGATTCGCGTCGGGGCCGATCACGATGCCGTAGCCGCCGGAACCCTCGACCGGTTTCACCACCAATTCTGCCACTCGATCGAGCACCTCATCGCGGTCACCGCGGTCCCAGCAGCGGTAGGAGTCGACATTGGGCAGGATCGGTTTCTCGCCCAGGTAGTACTCGATGAACGCGGGCACATAGGTATAGACGAGCTTGTCGTCACCGACGCCATTGCCGACCGCGTTCGCCAGCACCACGCTGCCCGCGCGGGCAGCGTTCAGAATGCCCGCGACGCCGAGCATCGAATCCGGCCGGAACTGCATGGGATCGAGGAAGTCGTCGTCTATGCGGCGGTAGATGACATCCACCTGCCGCTCCCCCGCCGTGGTCCGCATATAGACGACACTGTCGCGGCAGAACAGGTCGCGGCCCTCCACGAGTTCGACGCCCATCTGCCTGGCCAGCAGCGAATGCTCGAAGTAGGCGGAGTTGTAGACGCCGGGCGTGAGCACCACCACGGTGGGGTCGGCCTCATTGGGTGCGGCGGCCGCGCACAGGGCCCTGAGCAGATGACTCGGATAGTCGCCGACCGCACGCACCCGGTGCGAGGCGAACAGGTCCGGGAAGACACGGGCCATGGTCCGGCGGTTCTCCATCACATAGGAGACGCCGGACGGGGAGCGCAGATTGTCTTCCAGCACCCGGAAGTCGCCGTGCTCGTCGCGGATCACATCGATTCCCGCCACGTGAATGCGGACGCCATTGGGTGGGATCAGGCCGGTGGCTTCGCGATGGAAATGCGCGCACGAGGTCACCAGGCGTTTCGGAATGACCCCATCGCGCAGGATGGTCTGCTCGCCGTACACGTCGGCGAGGAAGGCCTCCAGCGCCCGCACGCGCTGTTTGATGCCGCGCTCGAGTTTCGTCCATTCGGTGGCGGCGATGAGCCGCGGCACCAGGTCGAGCGGGAACGGCCTTTCCTGCCCGGAGAGCGAGAAGGTGATGCCCTGATCCACGAACGCACGGGCCAGGGCCTCGGCGCGGGCGGCCAGATCGGCGGCGTCGATATCGGCGAGGGCGGCGAATATCCCCCGGTAGGCGGGGCGCGCCCGCCCTGCGGGATCGAACATCTCGTCATAGGCTTCGGCGTAGCGGCCGGGTTTGTATCCGGTGAAGACTCCGGTCGGCACCTCGACGGCAGCGGTGAGTTCGCCACGGCCGTTCACTGCGGGAGCGGCCGCGGCCGCTTTGAGTCCTCTGGAAGGACCCTGCGCGGCGGCGGCGGGAGTCATGCAAAAATCGTCCATCACGCAGGAGCAACACGCGGTGGGACCGGGATAAATTTCTGGTTTCGGCCAGGTCGCGGTGGAACCCGATTTCATACCCCGGCGTGTTGCCTGGTAACCTCGATCGTCGGTGCTGCTGCTACATGCATCTGTCATTCAGGACAGAGCCGTGGTGCGCGCCCGAAGACTTTGTATCCCGCATACACCACCAAACGAAGGAACACGAGGAAACAGGCGTGGCCAACATCAAGTCCCAGATGAAGCGGATCCGCACCAACGAGCTTGCGCGTCAGCGCAACCAGTCGGTCAAGTCCGCGCTGCGCACCTCGATCCGGAAGTTCCGCGAGGCCGCTGCGACGGGCGAGAAGGACAAGGCGCTCGAGCTGATGCGTACGGCGAGCAAGAGCCTGGACAAGGCCGCCTCGAAGGGCGTCATCCACGCCAACCAGGCCGCCAACAAGAAGTCGGCGCTGTCGCTGGTCTTCAACAAGCTCGGCTGATTTTCCCGGTACCTCTTACCGGAACCAATGCTTCGCACAACCGCCGTGGCCACGATGACCGCGGCGGTTTTTGTCGTGCTGTGCCGCCTGTGAATTCGCTCCGATATCGACGGTGTGACTTGCCGGATCGAAGGGTTCACAGCAGGATGGCTGCGAGCAGTCGGGGGACTTGGATATCACCTGCGTTGGGAGCTGTCTTGACATCGGTACGTAGAAATCGTTCGGCCTGGAGCAGAGGCGCGCTGGCCGCCGGGGTGGTCGCCATCGCGCTGACCACGGGAATCGGCACGGCTGCGGCCCGTCCGATCGGGCCGTTCGAGGTCGGCGGGGCTATCGAGGTCGAGTACGACCGGGCCGGTGGGCCGGACTTCTTCGGTGATCCGCTGGGGCCGGAAGCCGATGCCGCGGCCGGGGGCAAGAAGCAGGACTTCGCCAATAATCTGTCCATCTACTGGACGCCCGCGACCGACGCGCATGCCGTGGGCGGCGCGATCCGCGAGAAGTGGCGCAATCTGAACTCCGAATCCGGGGCGCTCAAGTACCCCATGGCCGAGGAGGGCGCGACCGCCAAACCCGGGCGCTTCCAGCAATTCCAGGGCGGATCGGTGTACTGGTCGCTGGGCACCGCCGCGCATCAGCTCAGCGGGACCGTGCTCGACAAGTACGGTCAGGTCGGCTGGGAGAACAGCCCCCTCGCCTTCCCCATCAGCGATGTCGCCAAGACCAATAAGGGCGACGGCACCTACGCCCTCTTCGAGGGTGGCGCGATCTTCTCCACCACGAAGAACGGCACCCACGTGATCTGGGGTTCCATCCGGGACGAATGGGTCCGCAATGGTTCGGAGAACGGCCGCTACGGCTACCCGACCAGCGATGAATACGACTACAAGGGCGGCAAGGCCCAAGACTTCCAGGGCGGCAAAATCACCTGGGAGCCGTCAAGCTGACTTGACCTTCCGACCTCTCTCGAGCCCCGTTCCATTTCCGGAACGGGGCTCGATGCGTAGGTTCTGCGAGGAATCGAAATCATGAATATGCCGTTGCACGTCAAGCGAGCTTTGGTCACCGCCGATTCAGACCGACTGGCAACCAATCGATTGAGCAGAGAAGGCGAATCATGAGCAGCAAACCCATTCGTGAGCCTGGGCCCGATCACCCCATCACCATTACGGCCAATCCTAAGCGGGTGATTGTGCGATTGAACGGTGAGATCGTGGCGGATACGCGGCGGTCGCTCACCTTGCAGGAGTCGAATTATCCTGCCGTGCAATATATCCCGATCGAGGACGCGGACGAGTCGCTCTTGGAGCGGACGGCCACCACCAGCTATTGCCCCTACAAGGGCGATGCGAGCTACTACTCCATTCCGATCGGCGGGGAACGCAGCGTCGATGCGATTTGGGTGTATGAGTTGCCGCATCCCGCGGTCGCCGAGATCAAGAACCATATTGCGTTCTATCCCAGCCGGGTGGATGAGATCGTCGAGCAGTAGCCGGTCGGCTGAGGTTGTCCGAGAGATCAGGCCGGTTGGCGGAGGTCCAGGATGCGGGCCAGGGCGTGTTCGAGGGCGTAGTTGGTGTCGGCCGCGCCGCCCTTGACGTCGGCATTGAGGGCGGCGACCACCTGTAGGGCCTCGCCAATGGTGGCTCCGGTCCAGCCTCGGGACTGGGCCTGGGCCTTCTTCACCTTCCAGGGCGGCATGCCGAGATCGCCCGCCAGCTTGAAGGGGTCGCCGCGTCCGGCGGAACCGACGCGGGCGATGGTGTGCACCGAATCGGCGAGGGCATCGGCCAGCAGGACGGCCGGGACGCCGCGATCGGTGGCCCAGCGCAGGGCTTCCATGGCGGCGGCGCGGTCACCGGAGACGGCGAGATCGGCGACATCGAAGCCGGAGACCTCGGCCTTGCCGGAGTAGTAGCGGTGCACGGCGGCGACATCGATCTTGCCGCCGGTGTCGGCGACCAATTGTGAACTGGCCGCGGCCAATTCGCGCAGATCGGAGCCGACCGATTCGATCAGGGCCTGCACCACATCGGCGGACACCCGCACATTCGCCGCGCGAAACTCATTGCGCACGAACTCGACCCGCTCGCCCGCCTTGCTCAGCTTGGCGCACTCGTGCACGACCGCCCCGAGCTTCTGCAGGGCCGGAACCAACGCCTTGGCCCGGCCACCACCGGTGTGCAGAACCACGAGCACCACGCCATCGGGCGGGGAGGCCGCCGCGTCGGTCAAGACCGCGACGGCATCCTTACCGGCCTCAGCGGCCGCCTCCAGCACGATCACCCGGTCCTCGGCGAACAGCGACGGGCTCAGCAACTCCGCCAACTCCGGCGTACTGGCATCCCCCGCGCGCAGCCGATCCACCGGCATGGCATCCGGATCGTCGGAGACGGCCCGGCCCTGGGCGGTAATGGCCGACACCGCCCGCTCGATCAGCAGTTCTTCTTCGCCGAGCACGAGATGCAGAGGTGCGGGTCGTTGGCTCACGCCCAAGATCCTACGAGCCCCCTCCGACATCCCCGCCAGGCCATCCCGCACCCACCCGAATTGCTCGCCATCATGGTGCCGGGTCAGGGCTCCGGCGACTCCGCGTGTCTCGGCCGCAAGGCGACGATCACCAGCACGCAGAGCACCGCGGCGATGAGGCCGGAACGGACGCCGGTGGGTAGCGCGACCGAAGCACCGAGTGCGGCGGCATGATCGGAGACCGTCAGCAGCCACCACAGCGGCGGCGAGGTGCAATGTAGGAGAAGCTCGGCCGCCGGGGACCACAGGCACGCGAGGACCGCACCCAGCGCACCAAGGATGGTGATAGGCGCGATCACCGGCTCCACCAGGACATTCACCGCTATGGCGACCAGGCTGAGGTGGCCGGTCATGGCGATGACGACCGGCGTCGTTACCACGAAGGCAGCAGCCGAGACCGCGAGCGCATCGGCGGGCACCCGCCACCAGCCATGCGCCCGAAGCCGATCCGACCATCCCGGTGCGAGCACGATCAGCCCCGCCGTGGCCAGCACCGACAAGGCGAACCCGGCATCCACCGCCAATTCCGGTGACCAGCCCAGTAATCCGATGATCGCCGCACACAATGCGGGTAGCGCCTGCTTACGCCGTCCGGTGCACAGCGCCAGCAGGGCCACCGCACCCATGACCGCTGCGCGCAGCACGCTCGGCGAGGGCCGCGCCAGCACCACGAACATGACCAGCGCGGCTCCGGCGGCCATCGCGCCCACTCGCGGGTCCACCGTCAGTACCCGCATCGAAAGCAGCACGGCCCCCAGCAGAATCGTCACATTCGCCCCGCTGACCGCCGTCAAATGCGCCAAGTCGACCTCCCGAAAGTCCTCCCGCACCCCCTCCGGCAACCGCGACGTATCCCCGATCACCAACCCCGGCAACAGCCCGGCCGCATCCTCGGGCAGCGCCCGCCCCGCCGCCTCCGCGAAATGCCCGCGCACCTTCCCCGCACCCCGCTGCCACCAAGGCGCTTCCTCGACAACCGCCGGCGCCCCCTCCGCCCGCAGCACGGCCACCGTCAAATCCGACCGCCAAGGCCGATCCACCCGCCCCCGGAACCCCACCCGCTGCCCCGGCAACAACCCCCGCCACCCAGCCTCCGGCCCCAGCACCACCACTGCTCCCCCACCCCGAACCGTCCCCCCACCCTCCCGAAACTCGACCAACTCCCCTCGCACAATCACCTTCCGTCCACCGAACCCCTTCCCCGCCACCGCCTTCGGATCGTCATCCACCACCACAACCGCCCACACTTTGCGCCCGCTTTCCACCTTCCGCAATGGATGCTCCTCGGCCCGGAATTCCCGCCAGGCCCCCGCCCCCGCGAACCCCGCCCCAATCACCAGCGCCGCCAACACCACAAACCCCAACCCCTTCCCCCGTCCCGCACCCATCCCCCGAATTACCAACCCCCACAATCCAATAGCAACAAGGCAACACCCCACCGCCAGTCCCACCCCAGCGCGCCACCCAGCCACCAGCGCCACAATCGTCGCCCCCCAACAACACACCGCCGCCGGAACCAACCGCGCATCCAGCACCTGAGGCAGCTCGACCGGCCCCCGATCCTCCCCCACCACCTGCTCCCGCTCCGCCCCACTCATTGCGCAACCACCCCGCGCGACCCGACGATGCCGGTCATATGGTCACCACCGCACGGAGTTTGGCGAGGCGGGAGGGGCCGATGCCGTCTATCTCGGTGAGTTGGTCTACGGAGGTGAACCGGCCGTGACGAGTGCGCCAGGCGAGGATTGCGCGGGCGGTGATGGGACCGACACCGGGAAGTCCGTCGAGTTCGGCTTCGGTCGCGGTATTGAGATTGATCCTGACAGGGGTGCCGGACGTGCGCGCGGCTCCGGTAGGAGCGGTGTTGTCGGCGGTGGCACCGCGAGCCGAATTGATGATGGTGCTGCCGACCTGTTGGGGGCCGGGCCGGGGATTGGTTCGGCCGATAATGATTTGGTCGCCATCGCACAGGTGCTGGGCGAGGTTCAGTCCGGACAAGTCCGCCTCGGGGCGTGGAGTGGCGGCCCGCAGGGCATCGGCGATCCGGGCACCGGGTGGGAAGCGACGGATGCCGCCGTGTTCGACCAAGCCGATCACGCTGATGACCAGCTCCGCGGCCGGAGATGCACTGCCGGTCGCACCGGTGGCGGTGGTCGTCAGCGGAGTGCGGCTCGTAGTCGGCGCGCCTACAGCAGGGGCGGTGGCTTGCGAGGTCGGTGGGGCCTCCGGATCGGCGGGATCGGCGACGGCGATTTCTGCGATCGCAGCCGAGGTGATCGGCGGGACTGCCTGTGCCACCGGCCTTTCACGGAAGGACACCAGACCGGCAAGGATCACCGCCGCGACGCCCACGGCAGCGAGTACCAGGACGCCGCGCGGGCCGGGATCCCATCGGGTGCCGCGGAAACGCTCCGGCACCAGCCGCTCATGCCACAGCGACACACTGCCGCATGGCTCGGACAGCCAAGCGGGCGTAGGTGATCCGGCCCGCTCACGGCCGTCGTTCTTATCTCGCTCGGGCGTGGGCGGGTCGATGGATTCCTCGTCCCACCGCGGGGGATGCGGTGGACTCGGGGCGAAATCCGTTCGGGCGGTCGGGGCTTCGGGGTCGTTGCGCGCGTCGAGACGACGGCGGACCTCGGCACGTTCGTCGATTCGTGGCATGAGGGCCACGCTAGGCCGCAAGCCACCCAGCTCAGTCTCAGCGACCTGGGCTTTCAGAAACCCTGTGGATACCGGAAGCAATTGTGAACAACCAGATTCCACCGGCAAGCAGACCGGCCGATCGCAGGCCGATTGCCTGAAATGCTCAAAGCATGACCAATACGCTTCATGCATGGTCGACAATAAGGCAACGATCACGACTCGTCCCGCAACTCGCGACGAACTACAGGCGCTGGCCAAACCCAATGAATCCCTCGACGCGGTGATCAACCGCCTGATCACCCATTACCGCTCGACCCAGACCCGCAACCGACTGGCTTGGGAGAACCGCATCGCGGCCGATCGCAAGAACGCGGCGGCGGTCGCGTGGGCCGAACGACAAGCTGACGTCCTGGTTGACCGGCTCGCTCAACGACGGGCGGCACAGGAATGAGCGCGCGCTCGGTGACCCCAACGTATCCAACCTGATCGCAGTCCTGCACAGCCGCGATATCCGCATCGCCGTACCGTTTCTGGCGCTGTCAGCCAGCCTGGTCGGGTTGTCCGAAGACCAGCGTGCCAAGGTCAACGGCGTGATCGACAACCTCGACTCGATCCAGATCGCCGCGCTCGCCAACACCGACGATGCCAACGAACTAGCGGACGTGCAGGCCGCCGCCAACGAACCGATCGATCTGCCTGCCGCCCACACGGTTTCGGTGGCACGCTATCTGGACTGGGAAATCATCACGACAGACCGGTCGCGGTGGGCAGCCACTGAAAGATGCCTACCGTTCCCCGTGAACATCGTCGAGTTCACCGACGACTAGGTCTCGGCCGGGCTAGCCGCAGCCGCCGGGGACGACCAAAGCGCCGACTGCGCCCATGCCGAGGTGGACGCCGAGGGTGGGGCCGAATTCGGTGATTATGAGTTCTCGGATGCCGGGAACCAGGTCGCGAAGTTGGGAGGCGATGGTGTTGGCGGCCTCTTCCGCGCCGAGGTGCTGGACGGCTATGGCCGCACCGTCTTCGCCCGCGGCGTCCACTGCCGCGGCAACCAGTTTGGTGAAGGCCTTGGAGCGGGTGCGGGCCTTTTCGCGGAGTTCGAGGCGGCCTTCGACTATTTGGAGGATGGGCTTGGTGACCAACTCGGTGCCGAAGAAGGCGGCGGCGCTGCTGAGGCGTCCGCCGCGACGGAGTTGTTCGGTGCGGTTGACCACTATGAAGGCCCGGCCGCGACTGGCCGCGGCCACCGCGGCGTCGTAGACGATGTCGAGTTCCGCGCCGGTGCGGGCGCGGCGGGCGGCGGCCAGGACCGGAAGGCCGGTGCCGAGGCCCGCGCTGAGGGAGTCGACCAGGCGGACTCGGTCGGAGGCATCCATATCGCGGACGGCTTGGCGGCCCGCTTCCCAGGTTCCGGAGAGCTGGCGCGAGATGTGCACGGCGACAACGCCGTCGCCATTGCTCAGTTCGAGGGCGCGTTCGTACGCCGCACGCAGGTCACCGGGGGACGCCGAGGAGGTGGTGACCGTCGACGAGCCGTAGTCGATATCGCAATCGTCCACGCCCTCGCGGATTTCGCGGTCGTCGACCAGGACGTGCAGCGGTACCGCGAGCACGCCGAGGTCGGCGGTGAGGTCGGCGGGCAGACTGGCCGACGAGTCGGTGACAACCACCACGGGCATCGGCTAGCGGACCTCTCCGCGGGCAAAGCCGTTCATGCAGTGTGAACCTCGGGGGTCGCGGTGCGGATGTCCCGGGTGGTCGCCTCGGTCAGCACCTTGACCATGGCGCGGGCGACGGCGGTGTGGGCGTCCCAGCCCCAGTGGATGCCATCGGGATTGGCGGGACCGTTGAAGACGTTGTCGCGCACGGCTTCTCCGAGGTCGACCAGCGGAACGGACTTGTCCGCGGCCCACTTCGTCACGGCCCGCACCATGGGTTCGCGCCCCTTGTGCACCCGCCCGTAGGCATCGCACTGATGCACGGACGGCAGCACGCCGATCACCGGCAGCTCGGGCCGCAACTGCACCAGCGAGTTCCGCGACTGCTCGAGATAATCGACGCTCACCGCGGGCGGCAGCGCCACCGGGAAGCCCAGGTGCGACAGCCGCGGCTGCAACCAGTTGTACGTATTGCGCACGTACCTCCGCGCGAAAGGCGGTCGCACATAACGGATCAGCTCACGCAGCGCGGTCGGCAGCGGCGAGGGCAGCGAATCCATGCCGCCGGTCGCGAATACCACCGCACCGGCACGCGGCACGGCCGCCCAGATGCGCGGATCACCGATCAGCGCCCAGTAGGCGTCCCGGCAGGTCCAGCCGATCCGCGCAACCAGCTCTACATCCCAGTCGAGTTCGGCCGCAACGAGATTCGGCCAGATCCGGGGATGGTCGGCGGGCAGCCCGCCCTTGGGCCCGAAGTAGGACAGCGAGTCCGCGATGACCACCAGCACCGGCCGCTCCCCCGAATCGGAGGCTGCCGGTTCGGCTTTCGGCTCGTCGACGGGCGCGCCGAAGAGCGCATCCGGCAGATGCCGGACCGCCTTCACCTCCGAGGCCTGCCGCAGCAGTTCGTCGGAGACTTGCCGTTCACCGGGTACGTCAGAGGACATCGGGGGCTACCTTCGCGAGCGCGTTCCACACATCGAGGCGCCAGCCGGGTCGCTCGCTGCTCGGACCGTGGCTGGTCAACTGCACCCAGCTGGTATTGGCGAGCCCGCCGAGGGCCGGCCAATTCTCGGGCGGGAGTTCGAGCAATGCCGCGGTCAGCGCAGCGATCAAGCCGCCGTGCGCAACCAGCATGATGGTACGGCCGGGCCAGTCCTCCCGCTCGGCGAACAGTTCCCGCACCACGGGCAGCGCGCGAGCGCCGACCTGGAGCTTGGATTCGCCGCCGGGCGGGGTGAAGGTGGGGTCGAGCCGCCAGGCCTTGCGGGCGCCGGGGCTCATGGCGTCGACCTCGAGGTGGGTCAGGCCTTCCCATTGGCCGAGGTCGGTTTCGCGCAGCCGGGTATCGGTGACGACCTGCAGGGCCGCGCAATCGGCCACGGCGAGCGCGGTGTCATGGGCGCGCCGCAGGTCCGAGGACACGATGGCGATGAGATCGCCGACTGCCATCTCGGGTGCGCAGTCCTTGGCCTGCCGTCGCCCGACCTCGCTGAGTTCGGTGTCGATCTGGCCTTGCATGCGGTCGGTGGCATTCCATTCGGTCTGCCCGTGCCGCAGGAGAATCAACCGGCGTACACCGGCCATCTTGCTCACTCGTGCGCCTCGGCCTCGGTGCTTCCGGCCGCATCGGCCTCGTCGGTGTCTGCTGCGGGCCGGGTGGTGCCCAGGCCTTCGATCGGCACCTGCGGGCAGTCCTTCCACAGCCGTTCCAGGCCGTAGAAGTCGCGCTCGTCATTGTGCTGGATATGGATGACGATCTCGACGTAATCCAGCAGCGCCCAACGGCCTTCGCGGGTGCCCTCGCGGCGCACCGGCTTGTATCCGGCCTCGCGCAGCTTGTCCTCGACATTGTCGACGATCGCGTTGACCTGGCGTTCGTTGGGCGCGGAGGCGATGACGAAACAGTCGGTGATGACCAGCTGCTCGGAGACGTCGAGCACGACCACTTCCGCTGCCAGCTTCTCATCGGCCGCCAATGCGGCCACCGTCGCCATCTTCACCGCTTCGACCGATGCGCTCACGCTGTTGCTACCTTCCTATTGCACTTCATGTAGTGCGGTCTGCCGGCACGTAGAGGTGCCGCTTCGATATGTACTGCACGACCCCGTCCGGGACGAGGTACCACACCGGCCGGCCTTCGCCCGCCCGCCGCCGGCATTCGCTGGACGAGATCGCCAATGCCGGGATCTCGATCGTGGTGACGGTGTCGGCGGGGTAGTCGCGGAGGTAATCGGCCAGGTGGTCGATATTCAATTCGTACCCCGGACGACTCACTCCGACGAATTTCGCCAGCTCGAACAGTTCGGACCAATCCTGCCATGTCAGGATGCTGGCCAGTGCGTCCGCTCCGGTGATGAAGTACAGATCCGCGTCGGGATGCTGATCGCGCAGGTCACGCAGGGTGTCGACGGTGTAGGTGTCCTTGCCGCGGTCTACATCGGTGCGGCTGACGGAGAACCGCGGATTGGACGCCGTGGCGATGACCGTCATGAGATAGCGGTCCTCGGCGGGGCTCACATGCCGATCCGCCTTCTGCCAGGGCTCACCGGTCGGCACGAAAATGACCTCGTCGAGGTCGAAGCGGTTCGCGACCTCGCTGGCGGCGACCAGGTGGCCGTGGTGGATGGGATCGAAAGTACCGCCCATCACCCCCAGCTTGCGGCGCCCGTTCGTTTGCACGAAAAGCGAGCTTACCGGGGACAATCGGCGGTGGTGCGCAGCGGCGGCCGGTCAGGCGCCGACGACGCTCTTGATATTCGGGTTGAGCACACCCTGAAGTGCGGACCAGGGCAGGGTCAGCATGATATTGCCGCGGGCTTCCGAGGCGATGGTGCCGAAGTAGAGACGCAGGCCGTCCCACCCGACCGCCCAGTCCCGGAAGTTCACGGCATCGGCCGAGGCCCCGTTCCGGTAGTAGCCGTCGGCCCCGAACCTGAGCGTCAGCTCCGTCTGGGAGTAGTTCGACAGCGTCTGCACGCCGCTGTCGAGATTGGTGAACAGGTCCGAGAGCGAGCAGATGGGCGAGAGGACGTCGCTGCATGCCTAGACAGTGCGGAAACCCACCAACGCTCCGCTAACAACCGACTAACGGGACCGGGTTCAAAGAATTTTCGAGATTTCCGGAGAGATAGGTCGAGACCGTGAAACCGGCTCCGACCAAAGGGTGACAGCAAGCCGAGCTCAACTCCCGAGGAGCACACCATGTCCATCAGCACCTTCTTCTGGTTCGACACCGAGGCCGAAGCGGCCGCCACCCAGTACACCCAGGTGATCCCGGACTCGCGGATCACCGGCATCACCCGCAACCCCGACGGTTCGGCCTTCGTAGTCACCCTGGAATTGCAGGGTCATGCACTCACACTCATGAACGGCGGCCCCGGCCACCCGCCGACCGACGCCGCATCGATTCAGATCGTCGTCGACACCCAGGAGGAGATCGACCAACTCTGGGCCGGTCTCGTCGAGGGCGGGCAGCCCGGCCCGTGCGGCTGGCTGCAGGACCGCTACGGCATCAGCTGGCAGGTCGCCCCCTCACAGATCATGGACCTGATGTCCGGCGAGAACCCCGCCAAGACCGCCGCCGTCAGCACCGCGCTGCAAACCATGAGCAAGATCGACCTGAAGGTGTTGCAGGACGCCCACGCCCACGCCTGAGCACGTCTCACGATCCGTCCGCGCCTCCCCGGGCGCGGGCGGATCAAGCGTTGGGGCGCTTGAATTTCGGCAGTCTCAGACCGGGAGCAGGCGGCCGACGACCGTGGTGAGCTGGCGGGCCGAGCGGCATTCGTGCATCTCGATGATTTCGGCGTACTTCTTGGCGGCGGAATCGCCGGTGCCCCACACCTTTTCGGCTTCGGGGTTGAGCCAGTAGGCGTGTTTGGCTGTGGCGACCAGTTTTTGGAGGGTGGCCAGGGCGGGGTCGCGGTAGTTGGTGCGGGCGTCGCCGAGGATGAGCAGGGAGGTGCGGCTGGTGACGGCGTCGGGCCAGTTCTCGGCGAAACCTTCCAGGGCGGAGCCGTAATCGGAGTGGCCTTCGATGCCGACGACCTTGGATTCGGTGAAGATACGGCGGGTGATCTGATCGAGCGGAGTCGCGGAGTCGAAGAGCTGGGTGACCTCGTCGGCGCGGTCCACGAAGGCGAAGATGCGGACGCGGGAGAACTGTTCGCGCAGGGCGTTCACCATGAGCATGGTGAAGCTGGAAAACCCGGCCACCGAACCCGAGATATCGCACAGCAGAACGAGATCGGGGCGGCCGGGGCGTGGTTTACGGGTCACCAGGTTGACCGGGACGCCGCCGGTGGACATGGATTTGCGCATGGTCTTGCGCAGGTCGATCTCGCCGCGACGGGCACGGCGGCGGCGAGCCGCCAAGCGGGAGGCCAGGACTCGGGCCAGGCGCTGGCTGCTGCGGCGCAGTTCGTCGAGCTCGTTCTGGGAGATGCGCAGGAAGTCGGCGTCCTCGGCCTGGCGGGCGACGCCGTAGGTGGCGACGCGTTCGCGGCCGATGCGTTCGGCGACGCGGCGGCGGGTTTCGGCTTCGACCGTGCCGCGGAAGTTCTTGATGCGCTGGCGGGCGGCGCGACGAGCGACCTCGTCATCGAATTCGGACGCCGCGGAGGTGTCCATGCCCGCGGCCAGTCCGGCCAGGATGCGGCTGACCAGAATCTCGGGCTGGAGATCCTTGAGGGTCTGGTAGGCGGAGAAGGACGGTCCGCCTGCCGCCTGGTACTGCCCCATCTGCTCGACCATTTGCGCTGCTAGGGCCTGCAACTGCTGCGATTGCTCGCCGGACGGGTCCTGAGTCAGCAACTCCGCCAGCATCTTCCGCAGTTCGATAATGTCCACGGAACCATCGGGGCGGTGCGGGATCTCGATGTCGTCGGCCCCACTGCGCTCACCGAGCGCGGCCGGGAACCACAGGTCGAACATGCCGTCGAAGGTGCTGCGCTGGGTGGTGCGGCGCAGCAGGGCACAGGCCAAGCCCTCGCGCAGGGCCTCGCGGTCCATCAGGTCGAGGACGGTGAGAACCTGTCCGGCATCGACGGTTTCGGACGGTCCGACCGGAATTCCCCTGCCGCGCAAGGCCTCCACGAAGCCGACCAGATGCCCGGGGATGCCGTGCTCGGCCGTCGGCCCAATCTGCGCGGACTTCTTCGAGGAGGCGGGCGTGCCACCGGTCACCGCCCGCACGGCGGCCGAGACCAGGCCGCGGGGGTTGTTCGGTCCGCCGGACATCTCAGGCCAGCTTCAGCTCGGCGAGCGCGCGCACATGGTCGGACTGATGCTTGAGCACCACGCCGAGGGTGGCACGCACGGTCTTGTCGTCGATGTCCTTCGCGCCCAAGGCAAGCAGGGTGCGCGCCCAGTCGATGGATTCCGCGACCGAGGGCAGCTTCTTCAACTGCATGCCGCGCAGCACGTGCACGATTCGCACCAGCTGGGCGGCCACGGCGGGCTTCAGCTCGGGGACGCGGCTGGCCAGGATGCGGCGCTCGAGCTCCTCGTCGGGGAAGTCGATGTGCAGGTAGAGGCAGCGCCGCTTGAGCGCTTCGGACAGTTCGCGGGTGGCATTGGAGGTGAGCACCACGAACGGCTTGCGGGTGGCGGCAATGGTACCCAGTTCGGGAACCGTGACCGAGAAGTCGCTGAGCACCTCGAGCAGCAGGCCCTCGATCTCGACGTCGGCCTTATCGGTTTCGTCGATGAGCAGCACGGTGGGTTCGCTGCGCCGGATGGCGGTGAGCAGCGGGCGCTCCAGCAAGAATTCCTCGGTGAAGACGTCGGCTTTGGTTTCGGCCCAATCGTTCTCGGAGGAGGCCTGGATGCGCAGGATCTGCTTGGCGTGGTTCCACTCGTAGAGCGCGCGGGCCTCGTCGACGCCCTCATAGCATTGCAGGCGCACCAGTTCCGCGCCCGCGACCTCGGCGACCGCCTTGGACAGCTCGGTCTTGCCGACACCGGCGGGGCCCTCGATGAGCAGCGGCTTGCCGAGCCGGTCGGCGAGGAAAACCGAAGTGGCGGTGGCCTTGTCGGCCAGGTACCCGGTGTGCGAAAGACGCTCGATCACATCGTCGACCGACGAGAAGATCGGCTCCTGGGCGGGGGCGGTCTGAGGAGCCACGTGTGCTGTCCTTCCGTCGGGGCGCGGGGGCCATTGCGTGCGGCCCCCGCACTCCACTGTGCCTATCTCCGGCATTGTGCCGTCACTCGGGTACCCGTTCCAGGCCGGTGCCCGGTATCGGAGGATTGCCGGGGTGGTCCTAGACGGGCCGGATCTGACCGTCGCCCCACACGATCCACTTGGTGGAGGTCAGCTCCGGCAGGCCCATGGGGCCGCGCGCGTGCAGCTTCTGGGTGGAGATGCCGATCTCGGCCCCGAAGCCGAACTGCTCGCCATCGGTGAACGCGGTGGAGGCGTTCACCATGACGGCCGCGGCGTCCACGCGATTGGAGAACTCGCGGGCCGACTTCAGGTCGGCGGTCACAATGGCCTCGGTGTGGCCGGTGCCCCAATGATTGATGTGCTCGATGGCGGCATCCAGGTCGTCGACGACCTTCAGCGCGATATCGAGGGACAGGTACTCGTCGGCCCAGTCCTGGTCGGTGGCGGGCACCAGGCCCGGCAGATCGCCGTGGATGGTGACGCCATTGGCCTCGAGAGCCTTGATCAGCCGCGGGACGGCCGTATCGGCGATGGCCTTGTCGATGAGCACCGTCTCGGCGGTATTGCAGACGCTCGGGCGACGCGTCTTGGCATTGATCAGGATGGACTCGGCCATCTCCAGATCGGCGTCGGCGTGCACATAGACGTGGCAGTTGCCGGTACCGGTCTCGATGGTGGGCACCAGCGCATCGCGCACCACGGCATTGATCAGGCCCGCGCCGCCGCGGGGGATCACCACATCGACCAGCCCGCGCGCCTGAATCAGATGCGTGACGCTGGACCGATCCTCGGCGGGCAGCAACTGCACGGTGTCTTCCGGAAGCCCCTGCGCCGCAAGCGCTTCGCGCAGCACCGCGACCAGCGCGGCATTGGACCGCACCGCCGAGGAGGACCCGCGCAGCAGGGCGGCGTTACCCGACTTCAAGGTGAGCCCGAAGGCATCGACCGTGACATTCGGCCGCGCCTCGTACACCATGCCGACCACCCCGAGCGGCACCCGGACCTGCTTGATCTCCAGCCCATTCGGCAAGGTCGACCCGCGCACGATGACGCCCACCGGATCCGGCAGCCCCGCCACCTGCCGCAGCCCCGAGGCGATCCCATCGATCCGGGCGTCGGTCAACCGCAGCCGATCCAGCTGCGCCTCAGCCGTTCCGCCGCTTCTGGCGATCTCGATATCCTCGCCGTTCGCGGCCAGAATCCGATCCTTCGCGCCCAGCAGCGCATCCGCCGCGGCATGCAATGCGGCATCCTTCTCCGCGGTGGTGAGTTGAGCCAGCGTGCGCGACGCGACCCGAGCCCGGCGCGCCGCCTCATGCACCACTTCGCGCACCGAGTCCACCTCGGTGGCAGTCGAACCTGTCATGGCTACAGCCTACTGACCGGCCACTTCACCCCGACTCCCGGAGCCGACCCCGCCCCGGCCCCGCCTGAACGGAAGCAGATCAGGGAGCACTGCTGGTAGGAATCAACCAGGTTGCCGTCACCATCGCTCCCTCAACACCGGAGCCGACTCCCTGGCACGACCAAGATCAGGGAGCACTGGTGGCGGATATTGGGGCAATCCGCCACCACCAGTGCTCCCTCGGCGGCCGGTTTCGTTGTGTAAGTGGGGTTGGGGCTCGCCCCAGAGTGAACATCGGTCCGGAATGTGAGGCTCGGGGCTACGGTGACCTGATGACCGCGAGCATCCGCCTGTCGTCCGCGCCAGGCCGTTGGGTTTTGCTGGCCACCGTCCTCGGTTCGGGGATGGCGATGCTGGACGCGACCGTCGTCAATGTGGCACTGCCGAGGATCGGGGACGAGTTCGGCGCGTCCATGGCGGGGCTGCAATGGACCGTCAATGCGTACACGCTGACCTTGGCGGGGTTGATTCTGCTGGGTGGGTCGCTGGGCGATCGGTTCGGGCGGCGGCGACTATTCCTGATCGGGGTGGTGTGGTTCGCCATCGCATCGGCCCTGTGCGGTGCGGCGCAGGATATTTCGATGTTGATCGCGGCGCGAGCGCTGCAAGGTGTGGGCGGGGCGTTGCTGACGCCCGGATCGCTGGCGATCATTCAGGCGTCGTTCCTGCCCTCGGATCGGGCTCGGGCCGTGGGGGCTTGGTCCGGATTCGGTGGCGTGGCGGGAGCGCTCGGGCCTTTCCTCGGGGGCTGGCTGGTCGAGGCGGCCGGGTGGCGGTGGGTGTTCCTGCTGAATATCCCGCTCGCGGCGGTCGTGGTGCTAGTGACGCTGCGGCATGTGCCCGAGACCCGGGATTCCGAGGCGCACGGCAAATTCGATGTGCTGGGTGCGGTGCTGGCGGCCGGGTGCCTGGCCGGAATCACGTACGCGCTCACCATGGCTCCGGAGAAGGACACCAATCGGGCGTTGGTGGTGGCCAGTGCCGTCCTGGGTGTGCTCGCGGGTATTGCCTTCGTGCTGATCGAGCGGCGGCGTTCGTCCCACGCGGACGGCCCGCAGCCGATGCTGCCGGTCGACGTGTTCGCCTCCAAACAGTTCACCGCGATCAATGTCGTCACGTTCGTCATGTACGGCGCGATGAGCGTCGTCTTCTTCCTGCTGGTGCTGACACTCCAGGTCGCGGCCGGTTTCAGCCCCATCGCCTCGGGCACCGCCATGATCCCGGTGACGGTTCTGATGTTTCTGTTCTCGGCGCGCTCGGGAGCCCTGGCCCAGCGCATCGGCCCGCGCTGGCCGATCGCCATCGGCGTGCTGCTGGCCGCCACGGGCATGCTCCTGATGACCCGGATCGGTGTCCACACCTCCTACGTCTTCGATGTGCTCCCCGCCGCAATAGTTTTCGGCGCGGGCCTCACCCTGGCCGTCGCCCCGCTCACCGCCACGGTCCTGGCCACCGCCGACGAACGGCACGCGGGCGTGGCCAGCGGCGTCAACAATGCGGTCGCCCGCGCCGCCGGACTCCTTGCGGTAGCGGCGATTCCGCCCCTGGTCGGACTCACCGGCGATGCGTACACCAACCCCGGCGACTTCGCGAACGGCTTCCGCATGGCCCTGATCATCTGTGTGGTCCTCATGGTCGCCGCCGCGATCCTCACCGTCTTCACCGTCCGCGACGACGCCCTGCGCACCGCGCCCCCCTCGGCCGAACCGCTGTGCAAATTCAATTGCCCCGTCGCCGCGCCTCCGCTGGAACCGGTCCGTCGGGCCGGGGAATACGGCTCACGCACCGCCAGTTAGCTTGGTTGCCATATCCACAAAGTGTGACGACCGAAAGCGAGCAGCCATGACCGACGCGAACCCCTCAGCCACCCAATCGGACCCGGTCATCACCGAGGTGACCGACACCGTCCCCCGCTTCTTCCGGATCAGCGTGGACGGCGAACGGGCGGGCCTCACCTCCTACGTGGACCACAACAACCAGCGCATCTTCTTCCACACCGAAATCGACGACCGCTTCGCCGGCCGAGGCCTGGCCGGTCGCCTCATCGCCGCCGCCCTGACCGAAACCCGCGCGGCAGGCAAGCGCATCGTCCCCATCTGCCCCTTCGTCGCCGCCTACGTCCAGAAGCACCACGACTTCGACGACATCCTCGACCCGGTCACCCCGGAGTCCAAGGCCGCCGTCGAATCCGCCCTGGGCTGAACCCATTCCGGCGCACATCACCCGCCGCGAACGCCGCCCCGACGATCACCCGGCGTATGACCGAGAACCCGGCGATACACGTCGATGAACGCACTCGCCGAAGCCCAACCGCATTGGTGCGCAACAGCCGTCACGTTCTCCCCCGCCGCAAGCAGCTGGACCGCGCGATGTAGTCGAAGCTGTGTGCGCCACTGCGGATAGGTCATGGCGAATTCGGTCCGGAACAACCGCGTAAGCGTCCGTTCCCCCGCACCCGCCGCGCGGCCGAGATCGGCGATCGCCCAATTCACCGTGAGGTCCTGTTCGACCAGTCGGCAGGCCGTGCGCAGCCGATCATCTTGTGCGGCAGGCAGCAAGAGCTGCTGATCCGGGCTACGCCCGATCTGATCGAGTAGCACCCGGCGCATCCGATCCGACTCTTCCCCAGGCAGGTCACCGGGTTCCGAGCAGGTGATGATCAGCTCCCGCAAGAGCGGACCCACCGCGATCACGGCCGGTACCCGGCGACGAGGCGACTGCTCGGGTGCGAACCCGACGCAGTGGAATCGAGTGGGCCCGTAGAAGCTGTGCTCGTGCCAACTCCCGGCCGGAATCCAAATGGCCCGGTCGGCCGGTGCGATCCAGCACCCCGCCTCGGTACGCACTTCCGCCGCACCGGAACTCGGATACACGATCTGATCCTGGTCGTGCCGATGCCGATCTATGCGGGCACCGCCGGATAATTGCTGCGATGCCGTGGTTTCCTCATCTTGGCGGATTCCCGACATGGATTGGCATTTTATCGGAAGTCCGCCGCGGGCTCCGGTCCCTACTCTCATCTCACAGGGAGAGAGGACGGACCCGCCATGGTGAGTACACACGCGATCACGACACCCGCAGCGGATACCCGCTCCACATGGAATCGCATGCGGCACTGGGCGATCGCGCACGCGGTCGACGATTTCTATCAAGGCCTGGTGCCCGCGAGCATTCCGTTCTTCGTACTGGAGCGGCACTACAGCTATGTCGCCGCCTCCGGCCTCGCGCTCGCGGCCACCCTGGGAAGCTCACTACCGCAACCGATCCTGGGCGTGATCGCGGATCGATGGCGACTCCCGTGGCTCGCGCCCGCGGGTTTGGCGCTAGCGGGCATCGGCGCGGGAGCCGCCGGTCTCGCACCGACCTATCCACTCGTCTGGATCCTGCTCCTGCTGTCCGGAATCGGCGTGGCCGCATTCCATCCCGCCGCCGGCCGTGATGCCCGCCAGGCGGCCGGGGCCAGTGCGGGAGCCATGAGCTGGTTCGCCGCAGGCGGCAGCGTCGGATTCTTCCTCGCACCAGCACTGGCCACACCCGCCCTCGATGCGTTCGGGGTCGGCGCGACGGCGATCTTCCTGCCGCCCGCCGTGCTGATGGGATTCGTGCTGTGGCGGCATCAGCAACGATCCACTCGGAGCAATGCGGCCGCGCCCGTGGCCACGGGCCGGGATCGCTGGCTGCCATTCGCCATCCTGACCTTGGTCGAGGTCGTCCGATCCACCGTCTTCTTCGGAGTGAACACCTTCATCGCGCTGTACTGGATCAATCATCTCGGCGCATCCCGGGCCCTGGGCGGTGCGGCGCTGACCGCCTTCCTGGTCGGTGGCGTGGCCGGAACCCTCTCGGGCGGGCGACTGGCCGATCGGTTCGGCATGGTGCGAACCATCCAAATCGGCAGTCTCGCAGTCATTCCCGCATTGATCGCGCTTCGCGCCGCACCGGATCCGCACTGGGGCTTGGCGCTGGCCTCGCTGGCGGGCTTCACCGCCAATATCCCGTTCGCCGTGCTGGTGAAGCTGGGCCAGGACTACCTGCCCAGCCGTCCCGGCACCGCGGCAGGGGTGACCCTCGGCCTGGCGGTCAGTGCAGGCGGCCTATTCGTGCCAATTCTTGGTGCGATCGCCGACGCCCACGGACCGCAGGCCGCGCTGACCGCGCTCTGCGTCGCCCCCGTCGCGGCCGTGGCCTTGGCGATGTTCTTGCCGGAACCACGGGGGTCTGTCGTTTAGGGTCCGGGTATGGCGCGGATTGTGGTGGTGGGCAGCATCAATATGGATCTGGTGACGACCGTCGGACGGCGGCCGGAGCCCGGGGAGACCGTGAGTGGCGACGGGTTTGCCCTGGTGCCCGGCGGGAAGGGGTCGAACCAAGCGATCGCGGCACGCCGAGCCGGGGCGGACGTCGAGTTCGTCGGCGCGGTGGGGGACGATGTGTTCGCCGACGCGCTGCGCGGGGTGTTGAGCGATGCGGCGGTGGGGGTTTCGCGATTGCGGCACGTTGACGGACCCAGCGGGATCGCCACCATCGTGGTAGACGGCGGCGGCGAGAACACCATCATCGTCGTGGGCGGCGCGAATTCGCGGATGACGGAACTCGATGCCGCGGACCTGAATGCGATCGCGGCCGCCGATGTCCTCATGTGCCAGTTGGAGATTCCGCTACCAACGGTGCTCGCGGCTGCCCGCCATGCACGCGCGAACGGGACGACGGTATTGCTCAATCCCTCACCGGTGCGGGAACTTCCGGCGGACCTGTGGGCCGAGATCGATGTGGCCGTGGTCAATGAGGGCGAGGCCGCGCAGTTCGGTGCGGCACTCGACCCAGTCCCCCACGTGATCACCACACTCGGCGGCGCGGGCGCGATCTACCGCGATCGTGACGGGCACACGCTCTTTCACCCGGGCGTCGCGGTCACCGTCGTGGACACCACCGGCGCTGGGGACAGTTTCACCGGTGCGCTTGCCGCGCACTGGCACGAGGGGCCGAAGATCGCGCTTGCCTGGGCGTGCACGGCCGGGGCACTGGCTACGACGAAACTCGGTGCCAGCGCGTCGATTCCGATGCGGGAGGAGATCGAGGCAGCGCTGCGAAAGAACGGCGAGACCGCCTAGGTCAGGCGGCGGGGGTTTTGCCCGTGTGGGTGGCCACGAGGTCGGAGAGTTGTTTGCCGGTGCGCTCGAGGGGGGCGGTGGAGCGGGTGGCGAGGGACATGACCACTGCGCCTTCGACTGCCGCGACGATGGTGGTGGCGAGCGAGCGGGCGGTTTCGGGGGCTACTTTTTCGGCTTGGAGGCGGGTGGCGAGGATTTCTTCCCATTCGGTGAAGGTCTCCCCTGCCACGTCGGCGGCCGCGGCGGATTCGGAGCGGCCGAGGGCGGCGGCGACAATGGGGCATCCGGCGGCGAAGTCGCTGGAGACGAGGACTTCGCGCCACATGGCGGGGAAGGCGGCCACGCAGGAGGCGACGTCCGCGCCCGCGGTGATCGTTCGAATGAGGGCGCTGGAGGCTTGGCCCGCGGTGCGGGTGGCCTCGGCGACGAGTTCGGATTTCCCGCCGGGGAAGTTGAGGTAGATGGACCGTCGGGAGATGCCGCTTTGCTCGAGGAGTTGCGAGATTCCGGTGCCGGCGATGCCGTAGCGGCGCATGAGGTCGATGGCGCTGTCGACCAGCCGATCACGGGCAGCCATGACACGCACCTCTTTCTGTACACCGATCGGTCTAGCCAGTGTAGCTCAGGATATCTCCGACCAGGGGAGGAGGACCGACTCCGACCGGCGCAGGTTGTCGTATACCGATCGGTGTACTAGCGTTTTATGGAACCGATCGGTCTACCCCTCGGGCAGGCCGCCGCCACTAACCCCGACGACTAATCGAGGTCACGCGATGCCCACTTTGCACGATCCACTGCCTTTGCCCTCGGGCCAGGTAATCCCGAATCGAATCATGAAGTCGGCCCTGAGCGAGGGCCTCGGCACCGTCGACAACGCCCCCGATCAGCGGCTGGAACGCCTGTACGCGCGGTGGAGCGACGGCGGGTACGGGCTCATCGTCACCGGCAATGTGATGGTGGATCGGCGGCACTGCGGCGAGCCGGGGAATGTGGCCATGGAGGATGAGCGGGACCTGGACGCGCTCACCCGCTGGGCCAAGGCCGGGAAGAACGGCGGCAGCAAGGTCTGGGTGCAGCTGAATCACCCTGGGCGGCAGGCCAATCCGATCGTCACCCGCAATCGCTCGGTCGCGCCGTCGGCCATTGCGCTCGGCATTCCCGGCGTGCCCACGCCGCGTGCGCTGACCGAGGACGAGATCCTCGACATCATCCGCCGTTTCGGCACGGCCGCGCAGGTGGCGGAGGCCGCCGGATTCGACGGCGTGCAGATTCACGGAGCGCACGGATACCTGGTGTCGCAGTTCCTGTCTCCGTTGTCCAACCAGCGCACCGACGCCTGGGGTGGCGATCCGGAGCGGCGCAGGCGTTTCGTGCTCGAGGTGGTGCGCAGCATTCGCACGGCGGTGAGCCCCGGATTCGGCTTGGGCATCAAGCTGAACTCGGCCGACTTCCAGCGCGGCGGCTTCACCGAGGACGAGTCCCGGTCCGTCATCGAGCAGCTCTCGGCGGAGAGCGTCGATCTGTTCGAAATCAGCGGCGGCAGTTACGAATCCCCCGCCATGCTGGGCCGTCCCCGCACCGCGTCGGCGAGTACCCGCGCACGCGAGGCCTACTTCCTCGACTATGCCGAGACCGCGCGCAAGGCCGCGGGCGAGGTGCCGATCGCCGTCACCGGCGGATTCCGTTCCCGCACAGCCATGTCCGAGGCGGTCGCCGGTGACATCTGCGATGTGGTCGGCATCGGCCGTCCGACCGCCGTGATCCCCACCGCCGCAGCCGATCTGCTCACCGAACGCACGGAGGTGCTGCGTCCCCCGCGCATCTCGGTCGACCTGCCGTCGCGTCTGGCGGCGGCCAGCGCTGTGAAGTCCTTCAATGGCGCGCTCGACTTGCAATGGCACACCGATCAGCTGCATCTGCTCGGCGCGGGCGGTGATCCGGATCCGCAGCGCTCCCCGTGGCGCACGGCCGCGCTCATGCTGCGCCGCAATGGCCCGGATGCCTTCCGCAGCAAGCGCACCGCCGCGCCGCGCTCGGCCGCTCAGCGTGCCGCCCGCAAGTTCAAGGCGGAACGCACTTTCGGACGATACGTCATGAATCCGGCCATTCGCGGGCTCGACCGCGTCGGCATTCGCACGGCGCTGGCCACCGAGATCGAGACCATCGGCCGCAAGACGGGTCAGCCACGCAGCGTGCCGATCTCGCTGCTGTTCGATCAGGACGGCGCATGGGGCATCTGCCAGCACGGCCTGCGCTCGGGCTGGGGTCTCAATATTTCCGCCGACCCGAATATCCGTGTCCGCCAGGGCGATCGGTGGCGCACCGCCACCGCCGTCCTGCTTCCCGAGGACGATGTGGTGGCCCGCGCCAAGACCTTCGCCCCGCATCCGCTGCTCGCACCGGTCGCCCGCGGCATGTTCGCCGCATTGGAGTCCGCGCCGGTGACGGTGCGAATCACCTTCACCGACAACTGAATCCGGGCAGGGGAATAGACGTGGGGGGGGGGGGGCGGGGCCCGGCCCCCCCCCCGGCCCCCCCCGGGCACGCCCCCCCCCCCACGGGCCCCCCCCCCGGGGGGGGGGGGAGCTAGGGGGGGGCCCCCCGCCGGTT
>NZ_JBFBCD010000007.1:42293-535484 GCF_040683015.1 Nocardia sp. NPDC051030
TCACAAACCCCCCCCCCAACCTCTCCCCGGGGGGGTCTTCTCCCCGGGGCCGCCGCCCCCCCCCCCCCCCCCCCACGCCGTTCCCCCACTTGGCAACGTCCGAGAACGAAGGTCCCTCCGAGCGGGGTGGTTCTACAGATTCGGGCGAACCAGGATCTGGATGTGGTCCTCCGGATTGCGCAGCGATTCGATCGCGCCCGCCACCCCGTCCAGACCGACCTCGTCGGTGATGAGGGACGCCGCGTCGATGGTGCCTTCGGCAATGCGACCCAGGGTTTTCGCGTATTCCTCGTGCGGATAGACCATGCACATCTGCAGGGAGATGTCCTTATAGATGCCGACGATCGGGCGGATGACGTCATCGGTCATGACCGCGCCGATCTGGAGGATGGCCGTCTCACGCGGGACCTTGTACATGAGGTCATTGAGCAGGCCGGGCACCGAGGCGCACACCCAGACGTGGAGTTTCTGGCCGGGCGAGGCGAGTTCGCGCCACACCTCGACCGGATCCTCGGTGGCCGGATCGACCACGCGATGCGCGCCCAGCCGCAGTGCCGCCGCACGCCGCAGCTTGGACGGATCAGAGGCCACGATCGGCGTGACACCTCGTTCGGCCAGGGCCGCCACCGCACCCAAACCGACGGGGCCGCAACCGATGACGATGCCGGTGCCTTCGGGTCCGATGCCGGTGCGGGCCACATTGCCGAAGCCGACCGCGAGCGGTTCGGTCATGGCCGCCACGTGCGGCGGCACGTGCTCGGGAATGGGTTCCAGAGCCATGGCCTGCAGGACCATGCGCTCGCCGTACCCGCCGGGAAAGTCATTGGAGTAGCCGACGCCGTGAATGCCACCGGCGGTGTCGATGGCCCACGGCAGCGCGACGACGTTCTGCCCCTCCACGAATGGCGTATCCGGTCCCGCGCCGATGACGCGGGCGGCCAGTTCGTGTCCCATGACCAGATCCCGGTGTGGGTCGAACATGAAGGTCGGGATGCCGCTGTCGCGGGAGGCCTGGAGGAATTCGTCGGTGTAGTCCAGGGCCTGCTTATCGGACCCGCAGACGCCGCAGGCGATGGTTTCCACCAGCACCTGACCGGGGCCGGGCACGGGTTCGGGAACCTCGTCGACAATGAGCTTCCGATTGCGCATGACTACCGCGCGCATGACTACTGTCCTTCCGTATCGGGCGTCAGAGCGGCCTGCAGGGCCTGGCCGTGGCGTTCGAAGGCGGCTTCCACGCCCGCGCGCATACCGGACATGAGCCGGTCGCTATTGGCATTGGCCCAGTTCAGGGAGGCGACGCGATTGCGGTTCGCCCCGGTGAAGTGCGGAATGACGTGTTCGGCGAACAGCTTGGCCGAGCGCTGGTTGGCTTCGGGGTCGGCGACATTGAGCGACAGCATGAGGAAGGTGCCGAAGCCGCCGGACTGTGCGGCGAGCGCCTCGATGGTGGCGATGGCATCGTCCGGCGTGCCGATGGTGGCGCGGCCGAAGGCGGGGAAGCCGGGGCCGGTCCACTGTTCGACGGAGGCGGCGGCCGAGGCGTCGTCCCACGGCAGTTCCATACCGGAGAGCTGCTTGATGTACTCGGTGAGATGCCCGATGCCCCATTCGGCTTCGCGTCGCGCCTGTTCCCGCGTCTCGGCGATGTGCATGGGTGCGACGAGCCGCCACTTCGAGCGGTCGACGGTGAACCCGTTGTCGCCCATGGTCTTCTCGTAGACCTTCCAGTTGGGCAGCAGCGCGTCATACCCGCTCGGATCGGAGGCGGCCAGGGACAGCAGGCCCGCACCGTGCTTTCCGGCCAGCACCGCACCCGAGGGCGAAATGGTCGATGCCACAGCCATTTCCAGCCCGCCCCGCTGGTAGGGCAGCAGCTGCAATCGGGCCTCATTGAGCTCGAACCAGTCCGTCTTGGCGCTGACCACGTCGCCGCGCAGCAGCTGGGCGAGCACCTCCATGGACTCGTGCATCATGTCGCGCTGCCGCGGCTGCGGCACACCCATCATGGAGGCGTCCGAGGCCAGCTGCCCCGGGCCGATGCCCATCATGACGCGACCCTTGGTCAGGTGGTCGAGCAGGCAGAGCCGGTCGGCCAGCATCATGGGCTGGTGGTAAGGCAGCGAATTCACGCCGGTGCCCAGGCGGATCTGCCGGGTGCGTTCGGCCGCGGCGGCCAGGAATACCTCCGGGGCGGAGATGATTTCCATTCCGGCGGAATGGTGTTCGCCGACCCACGCCTCGGCATAGCCGAGTTCGTCCGCCAGTTCCACCAGTCGCAGATCGCGCTGGATCTGGAGGGTGGGGTTACCGGTGAGCGGGTGGTACGGCGCGATGAAGAAGCCGAACCGGGTGGGTCCGGAGACGGTGGGCTGATTCAATTTTCGGCGCTCCTTTGCGGGGATATTCAGTTGTGCTCCGAAAATGCCGCGCACCCACCGGGGCTCTGGCGGGTACGCGACGGCCCGCGTCCCGGGGACGGCGGGCCTAGTCCGTGGTGATCAGCCTCGGGCCCATTCGTGACCCCAGTAGCTGTCGGCGGTCATCTCCTCGGCGACGTAGTCGTCGCCGACCAGCATTCCCTCGCAACCGAATTCGAGATCCCAGCCGCCGGGAGTGCGGACGTAGAAGGAGATCATCTTGTCGTTGGTGTGGCGGCCCAGCGTCGAGGACAGGTGGTAGCCCGCCTTATTGACGCGGTCCAGGGTGCGGCCGACCTCGTCGAGGGTGTCGACCTCGACCATGATGTGCACGATGCCCGGGCCGTCCGGACGCGAGCCCGGAATCAGGGCGAGGCTGTGGTGGCGGGGGTTCACGCCCATGAAGCGGATCCAGATCGGGTGCTCGGGCGGTCCGACGCGGAAGGAGCCGCGGGACGCGAACCCCAGGACCTCCGTGTAGAACAGCCGCGCCTCTTCGATATCGCGCACCGGCAGCACCACGTGGCCCAGGCCGAGATTGCCGTTCACGAATCGTGCGCCGTGCCTGGTGAGGATCGGGCTGTGGTCGAGCAGCGGGCCGTGGAACACCTCGATCGTGAAGCCGGACGGGTCGACGAAGCTGATCGCCTCCTCGACATGCCGGTTCGCGGCCTCGGCGAGGGAGAGCGTGGCGACGGCGACGCCCGCCTTCTCCAGGGTCTCCCGGACCAGGCCGAGCGAGCGGCTGTCGGCGACCTGCCAGCCGACCGCGATCACCTCGTCGCGTTCGCCGGGCACCAGTTCGAGCCGGTAGGTGTGCTCATCGGTGCGCAGGTAGATCGAGTCCGGGTGGGGGCCGGAGCCTTCGGCGAAACCGATGGTGTCGAAGGCGAACTTACGCCAGGCATCCACATCGGCGATGCGGGCGCGGACGTAGCCGAGGGAGCTGAAAGCAGCCATGATTTGTACTCCTCGTAGCAATCAGACGGTGTTCTATTTACGAGTAGGTGACGGAGACGTCGTCCGTCACCGGAACCGCTTGGCAGGCCAGCACATAGCCGTCTTGCAGGTCGGCGTCTTCGAGAACTTCATTGCGCCGCATGGACACTTCGCCGGAGACCACCCGGCAGACGCAGGCGCTGCACGCGCCTTCCCGGCACGAGTAGGGCGCTTCGAGGCCCTTGGCGAGTAGTACATCCAGGAGGGACTGCTGCCGCGGCCAGGTGACCTCGTGGTTCTCCCCATCGAGTTCGACCTGGACCGTGGCATTGTCACCGGCCGCGACCGCCGCCTCCATATCGACTGCGGCGGTGTCGGTCTCGAACGGATTGCCGGACAGGGACACGAACTTCTCGCTGTGTACCCGCTTTCGATCCGCACCCAGCGAAGTCATGGCGGCGCTGACCGCATCCATGAACGGGCCGGGTCCACAGGTGAAGACCTCACGCGAGGCCCACGGCTTGGCCAGTGCGGCAAGCTGTTCGACGCTCGGCAGCCCCTGCACCGACTGCAACCAGTGCAGTACAAGCAGCCGATCCGGGTACGCCGCCGCCAATTCCGCCAATTCCCGAGCGAAGATGACCGCGTTCTCATGCTGGTTGGCGTAGATCAGGGTGACGTGCCCGGAGCCCTCCGCCAGCGCGGCCTTGAGGATCGACAGCACCGGCGTGATGCCGCTGCCAGCACCGAACAGCAGCAGATCGTCGTCCAGCGAGGCCGGAGTGAACAGCCCGGCGGGCGGCAATACATCGAGAGCCATGCCCTCGACCGCGTTGTCGCACAGCCAGTTCGAGCCGTATCCCGCCACGGTCCGCTTGATGGTGACCTTCAACGGCCCACCCTCATGCGGCGCACTGGACAGCGAATAGCACCGGCTCACCGACCCGGTCAGCTCACTCGGAATGCGCAGGGTGAGGAACTGGCCCGGCTTGTACCCGAACCGATCGGCATGCGCCGCATCCGGAGCCAGCTCGAGCGATACCGCATCCTCCGTCTCGCGCAGCACGCGCACGACCCGCACCGACGCGATGCCGCCCGCTTGCTGAGCGGTCTCCAGCGCCACCTCGGCCCCGAGCTGCGCGACGTCGGCCGCGGCGGGCTGCGATGCGAGCCGCGCCTGGCCGGGCTCGAACTCTGTCACCGTCATCCGATCCACCAGTTCCATTCCTGTGCTGTCAATGTCGTTCCGGCCTCGCAAGGCACCCAGTCCTTCCGGCATGTTCTCGGCCGGAATCCATCGCAACCCCTTGGGCCGCTGCGGGTTCCGGCCAAAGCACCCCGGAAGGGTCAGGACGCCAGGGTCCGGCCGCGCGTGGTCACGTCCACATCTCGTGTGCTGACACTCAATGCGCCCGCCTCCACCGCCGCGTCGATGCTGGCGCGCAGCGCCTGGCAGGTGTGCGAGGTGCGCGAGCGCAGCCCCGCGGCCGGGAGTTCCGTGCAGGCCGCCACGGCGGTCTTGTTCCACTGCACGCTGGTGTGCTGGGGGCTGAACTTCTCCACCAGTACGCAGGTCCCGCAGGACCGGCACGAAACCTCTTCCATGGCTGTGCCTTTCAGGCGTTCGCGTCGGCTTCGGCGCGCTTGGCGAGGTTGTCGGCGACTTCCTGCTCCCAGGCGGCGACGGCGCGGGTGGTGTCCACCTCGAACTCGAAGCGGGTGGTCATCTCCTCGGTGACGTCCGCGGTATTCGTGTAGAACTGCTCGTACCAGCGACGCAGCTGGTAGACCGGCCCGTCCTCCTCGCACAGCAGCGGATTGTTGATGCGCGACTTGCGCTTCCAGATATTGGCGTCCTGTTCGAAGCCCTTGCCGAGTCCGCCGACGAACTTCTGGGCGATCTCCGCGGCCTGCTCGGGCGGGACGCCCGCGGGCTTCTTGGCGATCGCGCCGTACTGCAGCACGAACTGGTTCTCATTGATCGGGTAGTGGCAGTTGATCAGGTAGCCCTCGACCGTGAGCCCCGGGCTCTCGCTCTTGAGGTAGTCGATCATGTAGGAGGGCCCGTAGTAGGACGCCTCGGATTCCAGAACGTTCTTGCCGCCCAACGCTTTCGCGGTTTCACCCATCATGTCCTCGCGGGAGATGGAGGTCATGAACTGGCTGGCGGTGTGGCCCTCGAAGACGTTCTTGAAGAAGGTCGGGAAGCCGTAGTGCACGTAGAAGAAGTGCGCCATGTCCACGACATTGTCGACGACCTCGCGGCAGTTGGCGTCGACGATCATGGAGTTCCAGGTCCAGTCGGTCCACTCGTCGTCGAATGCCGCGTCGATGCGCGGGATGGCGAGTTCGGCGGGCGGCTGCTTGTTCTCCGGGTCGTGCCAGACGAAGAGTTGCCGGTTCTCCTCCATGGTCGGCCAGGCCTTGGTCCGGGCCAGTGGCGGCACGCGGCGCGCGTACGGGATGCCGGTGCATTTGCCCTTGCCGTTCCAGCGCCAGTCGTGGAACGGGCAGGCCAGCGAATCGCCCTTGACGGTGCCGTCGGCCAGATTGCCGCCCATGTGCGGGCAGTAGGCATTGAGCACGTTCAGGCTGCCGTCCTCGGCCGCGAACACCACGATCTCGGTGCCGAATGCCTTGATGGCGTGCGGCTTTCCGTCGCGGAAGGAGTCGGCCAGGCCCAGGCAGTGCCAGCCGCGCGCGAATCGAGCCGGCGGGGCGGCCGCATCGATGACTCGCACCTCACTCGAGGTCGCGGCACCGTCCGTGGTGGTCATGTGAATTCCTCTCCCTTGCTTGCTTCGATGGTCGCGGCCGATGTGACGCCGATGACAATGGCAATCCCACTGGCCGGGAGGTTGCTACTGATGTGCGAGACGTCCGAACGCCGCGCGGTAGAAGAGCAGCGGGGCGGCCTCGGAATGCTCATTGAGGCCGGTCACCCGGGCGATGACAATGGTGTGGTCGCCGCCGTCGACCTCGTCGTGGAGTTCGCAGTCGATGGAGGCCATGGAGCCGGTGAGCAGTGGCGAACCGTTCTCGGATTCGGACCAGCCGATGCCCGCGAACTTGTCCGCGCCCGGGCGGCCGAGCTGACGGCAGATATCGGTCTGGTGGTCGGCCAGGATGTTCACGCAGAACCGTCCGGCCGCACGGATTTTCGGCCAGGTGCTCGAGGTCTTGGCGGGGAAGAAGCTCACCAGCGGCGGGTCGATGGACAGCGAGGCGAACGACTGGCAGGCGAAGCCGACGGGTTCGCCGTCGTCAAGGGCCGTAATCACAGTGACTCCGGAGCAGAACCTGCCCAGCACGGTCTTGAAAGCTGCCGGATCGATCTCACGGGATGCTGCGTCCGCCTCCAGCACCGGTTCCACGGCGCCTCCTTTATTTCGGTTCGAAATAGGCCTGACCGTCATAACAGCAGGTCGCAGCCGGGAGGCGTCAATATCGGGGTTCGGTCACCGAGACACGGATCCGTAGAACCTACGTAGTTCTCCCGATTCCCCCGCGTGTGGCGCAGGGCACTGTGATGGGTAACACAAGCTCCGATTCAGGCACATGCCTAATCGGTATATCCCTAGACTGGATATGAACCAACGGAGGTACATATGACCGTCGCCCTGCTGCCCCCGGCGGAGACTCGGCCTACTCACAACCCCCTGCGCGCCAAGGAATCCCGGCCCGCGGCCGAAGTCCCAGTCTCGATGATCGAGCGAATGACGCTCATCCTGGACGCTTTCGACGCCTCCACCCCCACCCTCACACTGCTCGGCCTGGTCGAGCGCACCGGGCTGCCGCGGTCCACCGTGCACCGGATCCTCGACCAGATGATCAAGCTCCGCTGGCTGGCGCACACCTCCGGCGGCTACCGGCTCGGCATGCGCGCGCTGGAGCTCGGCGGACTCACCGCGGACCACAATGAGATTCGCGATGCCGTGAGCCCGCTGCTGCACGAACTGAGCCAGCGCACCGGCATGGTCGGCCACCTGGCCGTCCTCGATGGCCGCGATGTGGTCTACCTGGACAAGGCCGGTGGCCGGTTCGCCAGCAGCCTGCCCACCCGCCTGGGTGGCCGGATGCCCGCGCACGCAACGGGTGTCGGCAAGGCCATGCTCGCCTGTCTCGAGCCGAATATCGCCGAGGCCGCGCTGCGCAATCGCCTGCCCCGGCTGACCCCGCGCACCATCTGCGAGCCCGAGGCGCTGGCCCGCGAGCTCCAACAGATCCGCCTGCGCCAGGGTGTGGCCATCGACCGCGAGGAGGCCGTCGTCGGAATCGCCTGTGTCGCAGCGCCGCTGCGGGGACGCGGCACCGCGCCCGCCGCACTCTCGCTGTCCGGCCGCGCCGACGGCATGAGCTATGACCGGCTGGCCCGCGTCGTGCTCGAGGTCGCGCACGAGGCCGGGCGCACCCTGTTCCCGCGTCGCGCGCACTGGCGCTGATCGAAGCGAACAACCGGTAGTGAGGGGAGCGAATAATTGGCGTCGAGCGGAGCCGACATGCGAGGGCTATACAGTTCCATGATGACCGATGGCGGCGTGCGCCCTGCTCAGGGCGACGAGCAAGCAGTTCCGGATCTGCCCACCACCGCGTGGGCGGTGCTCGGAATGCTCTCGCACGCAGAGGAACTCTCCGGCTACGACCTGAAGAAGTGGGCGGACTGGAGCCTGCAATTCTTCTATTGGAGCCCGTCGTTCAGCCAGATCTACGCCGAACTCAAACGGCTGGAGAAACACGGCTACGCGGTCTCGCGCACCGTGGTCTCGGAGGACGGCATGCGCGGCAAGCGCATGTACGCCATTACCGAGAGCGGGCGGGAAGCGGCCTCGCACTGGGTGAACCACTCCCCCGTCGAACCGCCGGTGCTCAAACACAGTGTGATGCTGCGGGCCTGGCTCGGGCATCTCGCCGAACCCGATCGCATGCGCGAAATCCTCGGACAGCACATCGAGTACGCGGAACGCATGCGCAAGCTGGCCGAGGTGGATGCCGAGGGTTCCGAAGCCAACCCGGAGTGGGCCTACCCCAGCGCCGTACTGCGCTGGTGCGTCAAGCATTACGAGGCCGAGAAGGAATTCGCCGAGGATCTCCTGGCCGACCTCGACAAACTCGCGAGGAAGCGCGGCCGCCGCAAGTCGTCCAAGTGACCGGCTAGCGTGCCGATCTCAGCAGGCCCGCCGCGATGATATCGACGAGCCGGTCGATCTGCGCCTCGTCGACGGGCAGGCGGAATCCGTAGAGCGCGTAGAAGATCGGGCCCGCCAGCAGAAGCACAACCGTCACGTCATCAGGGCTGTCGGCGTCCAGCTCACCGCGCGCACGCGCCTGGTCGAGCAGCTGGGCGATGTACTCGCGTTCCATGGCGAACGAGCTCTGCTGCCATCGGGGCCCCAGCTCCGGATCCTTGCCGAGTTCGGCCAGGAGTGCCGGAATGACATCCATGGCGAGCGGATTGCTCATGGCGGCGTGAATCGTCCGGACCATCTCGCCCAGATCGCCACGCAGCGAACCGGTATCGGGTACGGGCGGCACCTCCCGATCGTGAACGACCGCGGCGAAGGCCATTTCGGCCTTGGAGCCGAACCGGCGGTAGATGGCGGCCTTGCCGACGCCCGCCCGCTGCGCCACCGCGTTCACGGTGAGCGCCGCGTAGCCGTGCTCGGCAAGTAGCTCTCGCGTAGCCGTCGTCACGGTGTGATCGATTCGAGTCTCCCTGGGACGGCCCGGCCCTTGTCCGCTGGTAGTCATGGGCCCATAATACGGAACCAGAGTATCGAAACTGCGGTACCGTAATTCTGGGTTCAAGGAGTCACCATGTCCGCCACTGCCACCGAGGCCGATCGACTGGCCAGCGCAACCGCCGGAAAACTCACCATCTGGGCCGGACGACTACTGATCGCCATCGGCGTGCTGCACATCGTGGCCTTCGTCCTGTTCACACATGACAGCTGGTCCGGTTGGGCCACAGGCGAATTGCACTCGGGCGATCCCGACAAGGATTTCGATCTCGCGGTATCGACCTGGCGTTTCTGGGCGCTGCCGGGCGGTTTCGCCGTTCCGCTGATCGTGCTCGGCGCACTCATGGTGCGGACGGTGCGCAATGGCCGAATTGCGCCCGCCTACGCAGGCTGGAGTCTCGGCGCGTGGGTGCTGCTCAATTCCTACCTGCTGTTCCCGTCGGGCTTCCTGCTCGGATTCATCCCGGTCGGATTGCTGATCGCCGCCGATCGAATCAATCGCAAGGCCGCGCTCGGCAACCGAACTCCCACGGTAAGCGAAACAGCTTAGCCAGCAAAAAGCTGTCTACGAGCAGTTTTTCGAGAATTCCCACTGAACGGAATGGTCCATAGGCGGCGGCCCCGGGCTGTGACACGGTTCACGCCATCGTGTTACCTACCCATCCTGGAGGACGCAAAACATGTCCACCTCCGTCGATACCGCGGTGCCACCCGGCACCACGCCTGACGAATCCGGTCGCCTCGATGGCGCATCGAAGCTGAGGATCTTCTCGGTCCTCGCCATCATCGTGCTGTTCACCGAGGTCTCCCCGATGCAGTACGTCATGGTCTCGGCGGCGCTGCGGCAGATCGCGCCGACCTTCCCCGATCAAGGCGCCAATATCAACTGGGCCATCATTATTTTCGGCGTCGTCGGCGCCGCGGTGTCCCCATTGATCGGCAAGCTCAGTGACATCTACGGCAAGAAGCGGATGTTCCTGGTCTGCGGCGTGCTGTTCATGCTGGGCTGCGTCATCTGCGCGGTCACCAGCAATTGGATGCTGTTCCTGATCGGCCGCGGCCTGCAAGCCACGGCCATCGCGACCACGGTCATCTCCTACGGCCTCATCCGAGACCTGATGCCGCGCAAGCTCGTTCCGATCGGCCTCGGCATCGCGGCCACCGGCCTCGGCGTGTCGGCGCTGGCCGGACCGCTCATCGGGGGCTATGTCACCGAGCACTACAGCTGGCGGGCACTGTTCTGGTTCCTGTTCGTCTTCACGGTGATCATGATTCCGCTGCTGATCCTCGTGGTGCCGGAGTCCAAGCTGCGCACCCCGCAGCGCCTGGACATTGTCGGCGCGGGCCTGCTCGGTGCGGGCGCGACACTGGTCCTGATCTACCTGGACAAGGGCCAGGACTGGGGTTGGAGCAAGCCCACCACGCTGGCCTGGCTGATCGTCGGCCTGGCGTTGCTGGTGCTGTTCCCGCTCGTGGAGAAGCGCGCCAGCAATCCGATCATGGATATGAAGCTGCTGTTCAATCCGAAGGTGAGCGTGCTGCTGTTCGTCTCGCTGCTGGCCTCCTTCATGATCGGCTATCAGTCCTACGCAACGGGTTACATGACCCAGTCGCCGCCGTCCGCCGAGGTCGTCTCGCAGGTCAAGGACGCGACCTGGACTCAGGTGAAGGCCGGGGCCATGGCGCAGGCCGAAGCGCAGGCGAAGGCTTCGCTGCCGCCGGGCGTGGAACTTCCGCCGGGCGCGGTGCCCGAGGAGATGGTGTACTCGCAGCTGCCGCCGGACATGGTGAAGGTGGAACTGAATCCGGGCTACTCCTACGGTGACGGCTTCACCCTGTTGAAGTTCGCCACGCATGTCACGCTCGCACAGTCGCTCATCGCCATGTTGTTCGGTTTCCTTGGCGGCCTGTGGATTCGACGTTCCGGGGCACGCCTGCCGCTGGTGACCGCGCTGGTCATCTTCGTCGGTAGTGCGCTCGCCTACGCCGCGCTGTCGCACGGGTGGCAGACGCAGGCATTGATCAGTGCGGTGTTCGGTATCGCCTTCGCGCTGTATTACGCGGCCACGCCGAACCTCATCGTCGAGGCGGTGCCCGCGAGACAGCAGGGCATCAGCGCGGGCATGCTCGGCGTCATGCAGGCCATGGGTGCGGCCATCGGCCTCGCGGTCGCCACCGCGTTCCTGAATGCCAATCCGGTGAAGGCCGAGATCACGGTCATGGGTACGCCCACCGTCATCAAGGACATCCCCTTGGTCTACGCGGACAAGGGCTATGAGGTCAGCTTCTACTTCATCGCCGGTGCGGCGCTCATCGCACTCGTCGGCGCGGTGATCATGAGGCATGGCAGGACCGGGGCCACCGGCGGCGAGGCGCACGCCTCGCACAACTGAATCCGCTTGACTGAATAGATCGACGGCCCGAAGGCGATTGCCTCCGGGCCGTCGCCTGTCTCCGGGTAGTTGCCGTATTCCTGACCGGTGAGCGAGACCCCACCTCGTTGTTTCGCGGCTCACATATTTCTATTAGTCATATGGCCGACAATCGTGCGGCCCGGAGGAGGTGGTCGACGATGACCGGTGAACTCGACACGATCGCGACCGCGGTGGCCGCCATCGCGACCGGCGGCATGGTGCTCGTGGTGGACGACGAGGACCGCGAGAACGAAGGCGATCTGGTGCTGGCCGCCGAGAAGGCGACTCCGGAGAACATCGGCTTCATGGTGCGCTGGACCAGCGGCGTGGTGTGCGTGCCCATGGCGGGCGAGGACCTCGACCGGCTGCAACTGCCGCCCATGACCACCGTGAACCAGGATCCCAAGGGCACCGCCTATACGGTGTCGGTGGACGCGATTTCCGGTGTGAGCACCGGCATTTCGGCTGCTGACCGGGCGCACACCATGCGACTGCTGGCCGATCCGCGCACCACCGCCGATGAGCTGTCCCGGCCCGGGCACGTCTTCCCGCTGCGCGCGCATCCGCGCGGCGTCCTCGGCCGCGAAGGCCACACAGAGGCGTCGGTCGACCTGGCCCGGCTGGCCGGATTGCGGCCTGCCGCGGTGATCGCCGAGGTCGTCAATGACGACGGCTCCATGGCGCGACTGCCCGAACTTCTGATCATGGCCCGTGCGCACGATATTCCGATCGTCTCCATCGCCGATCTGGTCGAATATCGAAAGCGACTGGAGCACACCATCTCCCGCGTGGTCGAAACCCAGCTGCCCACCCGCTTCGGCACCTTCCGGGTCTTCGGCTACAGCGATGACACCGCCGAACACCTGGCCCTCGTGTACGGAAACCCCACCGGCGCAGACGTTCTCATTCGCATCCACTCCGAATGCCTGACCGGCGACGCTTTCGGCTCGCTGCGCTGTGACTGCGGCGAACAACTCGACGCGGCAATGGGCGCCGTGGCCAGCGAAGGCAGCGGCATCATCGTCTACCTGCGCGGCCAGGAAGGGCGGGGCATCGGCCTGCTGAATAAGCTTCGCGCCTACGAACTTCAGGACGAGGGCGCGGACACCGTGGACGCCAATGTCAAGCTAGGCCTCCCCATCGATGCGCGCAGCTACGGATCCGCCGCGCAGATCCTCGCCGACCTGGGCATCACCTCGGTCCGGCTGCTGAGCAACAACCCCGCCAAGCAATCCGGTCTGGAAGCGCACGGCATCACCGTGGAGTCCCGAATCCCCTTGCAAACCCAGCCCACCGAGCACAATGTCCACTACCTGCGGACCAAGCGCGACCGTATGAGCCACGCCCTCGAGGAGATCGACATCGCGGTCGGTTTCCGCTGAGGAGGTTTGTCGGCATAACGACTCCGGACACCGTGGCGGCGGTACTGTCGCGGGTGAATACGGAGTCGTAGGAGGAGAGTGTGCCGAGCTTCGTCAGTCGGATCGTGCCGGTCTATCTGCGGATTGCCCGGGCCAATCGGCCCTTCATCAGCACCGAGGGCGCGCGCAGGCATATTCGGGAGCGCACGCTTCGCCCACAGCCGTATGGGCCGCCACGGCGCTTGCGGGCCGATGTCGCGGTGACGGTGGACCACGATCGGGGCTGGCCGATCTATACGCTCACTCCCCGGACGGGGCAGCCGCACGGGAATGTCGTGTACGCGCACGGCGGCGGGTGGGTCAATGAGATCCAGCCGCAGCATTGGGCTTTGGCGGCCGAGATCGCGGTCCGGGCGGGCACCACCGTGACCGTGCCGATCTATCCGCTGATTCCGTTCGGCAGCGCCGATGTGGTCATTCCGGCATTCGCGGATCTGGTGCTGGCCAATCGAATTCAGTACGGCGAGGTCTGCCTGGCCGGTGACTCCGCCGGTGGGCAGATCGCCTTGTCCACGGCCGTGGTGCTTCGCGACGAGCATCAGGTGACCCTGCCCCGCACGATCCTCATCTCCCCCGCGCTCGATCTCTCGCTGAGCAATCCCGAGATCCCGGTCGTCCTGCCCACCGATCCCTGGCTGGGCCACGACGGCGGCCTGGTTCTCGGCGAGCACTGGCGCGGCCCGCTCCCGATCTCCGATCCCCGGGTCAGCCCGCTGTTCGCCGAGATGGCGAATCTCGGCCCGCTCACTCTCTTCTGCGGCACCCGCGACATTCTGTGGCCGGACGCCCGGCTCCTCGTGGACAAGGCGCGCGGCGCGGGCGTCGAGGTCGACTTTCACGAAGCCACCGACCTGGTACACGTCTATCCGCTGACTCCGACCTCCGAAGGCCGTGCCGCCCAAGCCGAGATGATCGCGCAGTTGAAGACCGCTCTGGAGACCGTTCGCCGCTGATCGAATCACCGCGATTCGAATACTGGCCGGGCGCGCCACGATCCCGGATAGTCCGGGGCCTCACTTGGAGTTCGTGGAGGCAGTGGTGAATATTTCGACGCCGGAGCAATCCGGCAATGCGTCGTGGCTGGGGCGGGCCGCCGGGCTCGGGGCCGACTGGTGGTCGGTGATCGTGACCGGCGTGGTCGTGCTGCTGGCCGTGTTCGATGCGCTGCCGAAGATTCCGTGGTGACGTGATGACTGCTGTGACCGCTACGACCGTTGTCGAAGACGAGTTCGCCGAAGAGGCCGCGCCGCGCAATCCGCTCGCGTATGTGCCGGGGATTCTGCTGCTGATCGCGATCGGGGTGCTCGGGAAGTACTCCCAGATCTGGTGGAAAGACCTTGCCAAGCACCAGCATTGGACCGTGCCCGATATCGAGTACGTGCTATGGGCGATCCTGATCGGGCTCTTGATCACCAATACGATCGGTCTGCACAGGATCTTCCGGCCCGGGGTCGGGACCTATGAGTTCTGGTTGAAGATCGGCATTGTCGCGCTCGGTTCGCGATTCGTGCTGGGGGATGTCGCCAAGTTGGGTGGCACCAGCTTCATTCAGATCATTGTGGATATGACCATCGCGGGAGCCATCATCCTGACGGTGGCGAAGTGGCTCGGGCTGTCCGGGAAGCTGGGATCGCTGCTCGCGGTGGGCACTTCGATCTGTGGCGTGTCGGCGATCATTGCCAGCAAGGGTGCGATCCGGGCGAAGAATTCCGAGGTCAGTTACGCCATTGCCGCGATTCTGGCGCTGGGTGCGGTCGCACTGTTCGCGCTGCCGCCGCTGGGACACGCAATGGGGTTGAGCGACCATGAGTTCGGGCTGTGGGCTGGGCTGGCGGTGGACAACACCGCGGAAACGACCGCGACCGGATACCTGTACTCCGATGCCGCGGGCAAGACGGCCGTGCTGGTGAAGGCGACCCGTAATGCGTTGATCGGCTTCGTCGTTCTGGGGTTCGCCGCGTACTGGGCTTCGCGCGGCGAGGCCGACAGCATCGCACCGGGTGTGAAGGCCAAGGCCGCGTTCGTGTGGTCGAAGTTCCCGAAGTTCGTGCTCGGCTTCCTCGCGGTGTCGGCGATCGCTACGGCGGGCTGGTTCACCAAGGGGCAGAGCGCGAATCTGGCCAATCTGTCGAAGTGGGCGTTCCTGCTGACCTTCGCCGGTGTCGGGCTGAATACGAATATTCGCGAGATCGCCCGCACGGGTTGGCGTCCGCTGGTGGTCGCGGTGGTCGGCCTGCTGGTGGTGTCGGTGGTATCGCTCGGGCTGGTGCTGTTCACCTCGCGGGTGCTGCACTGGGGTGTGCCGGGCTGAGTTGCGCCGCTGTTTCTTTCGAGGGCCTCCGGGGTTGTCTTCCCCGGGGGCCTTCGGCGTTCGAGGGTCAGTCCGCCTGCGGATGGTCGGCGAGCCACTGCCGAGCCCGAGTCGCGGAGGCGCGGGAGAGCCAGGCGTCCTGGATGACCTCCGCGAGTTCGGCGACGGTGATCTCGTTCAGGCGGGAAGCGCGAATCAGCACCGAGAGGTGACCGTCGAAGTGCGGCGTGGTGAAGAACGGGGAGTCCGGGTCCTGGGTGAGCGCGAGCTTGTCGGACTCCGACGGCACCCAGAAGACGATGACATCCGGATACCGTTCGCCGGTATCCGGATCGAAGGCGTCGGGGCGCGGCGTGCGGAAGAAGATGAACGACTTCCTGCCCACCTGGTAGACCGGATTCTCCGTCGTCGCGCCGTATTCGACGGTCACATGCGGCATGGCGAGGGCGAGTTCGTGGACATCGGCGATACGGGCCCGGCGCGTTCTGCTCGGCACCCCGATGATTCTAGGCGAGCCGGGGCAACCGGAGGGCGATCGAGCTACCTGCGAGTAATAGTTCAACTGCATGATCGGCTCGGACATATCGGTCAGCGGGTTGCCGTGCGCCCAGCTCGTTTGATAGGCACCCTGTGCCGCCGCTTACACCGGTCCCACCCACAGTCACACGCTGGGTTTATGGCCCGGCGCTGGCTTGGAGCGTGACCGATCGCATAGGTTGGTGCGCATGGCGCGGCGTGTCAACGGAAACCTCGGCGAGGAGGTCACCAGCTTCATCGGCCGCCGCGACGAGTTGGCAACCGCGAAGCGACTGCTGCCCACCACCCGGGTGCTGACCCTGCTCGGGCCGGGCGGCATGGGCAAGACCCGACTCTCGCGGCAGATCGGGCAATTGGTGTCGCGGGCCTTCCCGGACGGCGTCTGGTTCGTCGAATTGGCCGATCTCCAGGACCCCAATCTGGTGACGCTCAGCGTCGCCGAAGCGCTCAATCTGCGCGACGAGTCGAGTGCGCCGCTGCCCCGGCTCACCGAGTTCCTCGCGGACAAGCGACTGCTGCTCATCCTCGACAACTGCGAGCACCTCATCGAGGAGTGCGCGACGCTGGTCGGGCGGATCATCGCGACCACGCCGGACGTACGGGTGCTGGCCACCAGCCGCGAAGTGCTGGGCATCCCCGGCGAACAGGTGATGCCGGTGCCGCCGCTGGAGTTGCCGGACACCGACTCCGGAGACAGCGACGCGTTGCAACTGTTCATCGAACGCGCCACTGCCGCCAACCCGGGATTCACCGTGACCACGGCCAATCGGGCTGTCCTGACGGAGATCTGCCGACGGCTCGAAGGCATGCCCCTCGCACTCGAACTGGCGGCGCTACGGCTGCGCATGTTCACGCCCGAACAGATTCTCGACCGGCTCGACGACACCATGGGCCTGCTCAGTGCCGGGCCGCGCACCGCGCCGCAGCGGCAGCAGACCATCGAGGGCGCGATCCGCTGGAGTTACGACCTGTGCACGCCCGCGGAACAGCGGATGTGGGAACAGCTTTCGGTATTCGCGGGCGGTTTCGACATCGATGCCGCCGAAGCCGTGTGCGAGCTCGGAGCGGGCACACCCAAGCGAAACCGCGTCGCGCTCATGGACGCACTCACCGGGCTGGTCGACAAGTCGGTCGTCATGCTGCGCTTCGACGGTGATGTGGCGCGCTATTCGATGCTGGAACCGATCCGCCAGTTCGCCGGAGACCGGCTCGACGAACAAGGTGCGGAGCAGGCGACCCGGGCGCGGCATCGCCTGCACTACCGGCGCTTGGCCATGCGGGGGCAGACCGCCTATTGGACCGCCGACGATGTGGCCTGGTTCCGTGAATTGATCCGCGAACACGCGAATCTGCGTGCGGCACTGCGCTCCGGGCTCGACGACGAACCCCTCGAAACCATGGCGACGGTGACGGTGCTGCGGCCGTTCTGGGAGCACAACCGGTTCCTGTCCGAGGGCTACGGCTGGCTCAATGAGGTGCTGGCCCGCAATCCCGAACCGACGCACGAGCGCGCGAAAGCGCTGTCGTCCGCAGCCTCGCTGGCGGCGCTGCTGGGTGACCGGGAATCGGCGCACCGGCTGGTGGATGCCTGCCTGGAATTGGCTGCGGCACTGGATGATCGCGACATCATGGCCGAGGTGACGCTGGATCGGTCGCTGCTGGCCTTCGCCGACGGCGACCGGGAACGCTCCATGGAACTGGGCCGCGCCTCCATCGCCATCGCGGCCGAGAACGGCCAGCACGCCATCGAAATGGATTCCCACGCCTTCTCCTTCATGTGCGCGATGGTGATCGAAGCCCCCGGCCGCACCGAGCTGGCCCAGCGCTTCCTGGAGATCACCACCGAGAACGGCTCCCATCTCATGGGCGGCCTGGCGCTGTGGACGGTCGGCATCGACCACTGGCGGCGCGGAGAAATCGATGCCGCCGCCGAATACCACGGCCGCGCAATCGAACAGCTCGCCCTCTTCGAACGCTGCGTCTGGCTCTCTTCGGCCTTCGAGGGCCTGGCCTGGACCGTCTCCTCCCGCGGCGACTACGACCGCGCCGCTCGCTTGCTGGGGGCTTCGGAAAGCCTGCAACGCAGCACCATTCGCCTAGCGCACACCATCACTATCGCCGTGGGCGACAAGGAACGCCTCAAAGTCCGTGATGCCCTGGGCGAAGACGCCTACCGAGCCGCCTACGGCGCAGGCGCGAACCTCCCCCTCGACGAGGCCATCAACTACGCACTGGGCCGCACTCCCGCCCGGCCCGAAGCGGACTCGGAGCCGGTCACTCCCACACGTGCCCCACGGAAATCCGCGACCGCCGCCTCGGAAACCAACGTCCTCACCCGACGCGAAAAAGACGTCGCCCGCCTGGTAGCAGCGGGCCACAGCAATAAACGCATAGCCGCCGACCTGGTGATCTCCATCCGAACCGCCGAAACCCACGTCGAGCACATCCTCACCAAACTCGGCTTCACCTCCCGCACCCAAGTAGCCGCCTGGGCCCACGAACACGACCTCTGAACGGCGTCCGCCGAACCTATTGGTAGCCGGTTATGCCGTCGAGGCATTCGCGGAGTAGGTCGGCGTGGCCGTCGTGGCGGGCGTATTCCTCGATCATGTGGAGGTAGATCCAGCGGAGGGAGATGTCCTTGCCGCTGCGGGGGTGGAGGACGGTGTGGTCCAGGGACAAAGCCGCAATCGCCTTGTCGCAGAGGGCGATTTCCTCGTGGTAGCGGGCGAAGTCGGCTTCGGCGACGGACGGATCGGTGTCGTCGAAGTCGCCGTCTTGGTTGGATTCGGAGGAGTAGACGTACTCGACCGGCTCGGCTGCCGCGCGCATGCGGAACCAGCCGCGTTCCACCTCGGTCATATGCCGGATGAGGCCCAGTAGCGACATGCTGGAGGGTTCGACGCTGCGCGCTGCGAGTTGAGAACCGTTGAGTCCCTGGCATTTCCAGAGCAGGATTGCGCGATTTCGGTCGAGCAGGGACTGGAGCATCGCGCGCTCGTCGCCGACCAGGAGTTGCTGTGTGCGTTCAATTTCCGGTGCCGTCCACGTCATGCCTTCGACTGTAGGCACCGGTTCCACTGATGCGAAGAGGTTTTCGAACCTCGCACCCCGACACGCCAAAGCACCCGCCCCGGGACCTCGCGGTGCGAGAACTCGGGACGGGTGCGAATGCCGGTATTACAAGCCGTACTACAGGCCGTGGTTCAGGAAGTCGATCACGGACCGCTCGAAAGCGTCCTTGCGCTCCACCTGCACCCAGTGCCCGCAGCGCGAGAAGATGCGTAGATCCGCATTGGGCAGCTGCCGCGCGGGGAACAGCGAGCCCTCTACCGGGGTGACCCGATCATCGCGGCCGTGCAGCAGCAGCGTCTGATTCCGCAATCCGCGCAGCCGCGCCCACAAGGGCATCGGCTCGGCCATTTTCGGGTTGTAGAAGGTGGCGTAGGCATCGCGCAGTGCCGCGATATTGCCCGGATCCGATGCGGTGCGCAGCCGCTGCTCCACCAATTCCTCGGTGAGCACCGCCTGATCGAAGACCATGGTCTTCAACCACGCCACCACATTCTCCTGGGTGGGTTCGGCATTGAACTTCATCAGTGCGTTGATGCCCTCGGACGGCTCCGGCCCGAGAATATTCACGCCGACCCCGCCGGCCGCCATCAGTACGAGGCGATCCACCCGCCCCGGGTGGTCCAGCGCCGTCATGGCCGCCACCCCGCCGCCCATGGAATTGCCGAGCAGATGCGCCTTTTCGATGCCGAGCTCATCGAGCAGACCGATCACCGCGTCGGAGGCGATCCGCAGATAGTTGCGCTCGTACACCTCCGGCCGTCCACTCGCGCCGAACCCGGGCTGATCCAGCACCAGACAGCGGAAGTGCTGCGAGAGCGCGTCCAGGTTATTGCCGAAGTTCGCCCAGCCGGATACGCCCGCGCCGGAACCGTGCAACAGCACCAGCGGCGCACCCGAACCGGCTTCGTGATAGCGAAGCTTGTGTCCGTCGACGGTGACCCAGCGGGTGGTGTTCTCGGCGGTGAGAGTCATCTACAGCATCCGATCCGTGACTTCGAGACCCATTGCGCCCTTACCGAACATGGCCAGCGCGCGCTCCACATCATTGATGGCGTGCACGCTACCGGCGTGCGCGTCCCGCCAGTGCCGTTCGATCGGGTTCGGCTTGCGAATGGAGTGCCCGCCGGAGTTCTTGAACAGCAGATCGATTGCCTCCAAGGCACGTTCGGTGCCGCGCACCTGATCGCGCCGGGCCCGCAGCCGGATCTCGAACGGAATCTCTTCGCCCGCTTCGGCATAGCGCAGCTGCTCGTTGGTATTGCGCTCCATCTGAAGGATGGCGGCGTCGATCTCGCTGGCGGCCCGCGCGATTCGCACATGCGCGAACGGATCGTCGGCCACCTTCTGCCCGCCGTAGGACAGCCGCACGCGTTCCCGCTGCCGCTCGAGATGCGACTCGTACGCGCCCTCGGCCGCACCGATGATGGGCGCGGTGATGGTGTTGGAGAACACGCTGCCGAACGAAATCTTGTACAGCGGAGCGGTATTCACCTCCTGCCCCGGACCCACCAGGTTCGCCTGATCGGCGGCGCTGTAGGTGCGGTAAAACGGGACGAACGCCTTCTCGATGACAATGTCATTGGATCCGGTGCCGGACAGTCCGGACACGTTCCACACATCCTCGATGCGGTAGTCGGTGCGCGGCACCAGCACGGTGTAGTAGTCCATGCCGCCGTTCTCGTTCGGCGTAAGCGCGCCCAGGAACACCCACTGCGCGTGATCACAACCGGAGGAGAAGCTCCAGCGACCGGAGATCTCGTAACCGCCGTCGACCACCTTCAGCTTCCCCGTCGGCGCGTACGACGACGACACCAGCGTGTCCGGGTTCTGGCTCCACACGTCCTGCTGTGCGCGATCGTCGAACAGCGCGAGCTGCCAGGGGTGCGCACCCAGCACCGAGGTCACCCACGCCGTCGACGGGCAGGCCGTCGCGACCGCACGCACCACCGCATAGAAGTCGACCGGCGACTCCTCCGCCCCGCCGTACCGAGCCGGCTGCAACATCCGAAACACACCGGCTTCGATCAGCTCGGCAATGCTGGCGTCGGGCACCCGCCGCTGCTCTTCGGCCTCCACCGCCCGTTCCCGGATCGCGGGCAGCAGATCCCGAACCCGATCGAGCACCTTGTTAGTCATGCGGGTGTTTCCTCCTCGTGCAGTGGTCCTGCACTCGACGCTATGGGCCACGGGCCCCGCCGACCCGGAAAAGTCCCGGTCAACGGAATCCACAACCATCAGCGCGGCACCCGCCCGGCGCTATTTGTGCGCGTACTCCCAGTCGATGTCCTCGTCCAAGGCCAGCCGGATGCGCTGCGCGAGTTCCGGATTCCACTCCGGCGGCTGAGCGATGGCAGCCCACCCATCCAGGACGAGCGTGCCGTAGCGGTGACCATGCCCGGAAGGCACCTTCTGGGCGTGCGCGAGGTCCGCGCTGATCTGCCAGAAGGTGACGATCGGCCACCACCGGATGGACTTGGAGACATCGCGGCCGCGCGGTTCCTTCAGCCAGTCGGGCTGGGTGAACAGCAGGTCCGGTGACCACCAGACGATTGGGTCGGAAGCATGCTGGAGATAGGCGACGCGCGGCGTAACCCAAGGGCGCGCAGGCTTGTCCAGATCATCCGCGACGCCCGCGAAGCGAACGATCAGCCCGTCGGCATAGACCGGCAGCACCTCCGGAGTCCCCGGATCCCGCCGCTGCTCGATCTGACTCCAGATCCGATTGGAGTTCGGCGGCCCCACCCACAGCACGCCGTCGACCAGACTGCGAATGTCATCGAGCCCGGTGAACGCCCCCTCCGACCCCTGCGACCCCAAACTCTCGCCATAAACCAGCAGCTTTGGCCGCTGCTCCGGCGGCAAGGCAGCCCACCGCTCGTGCACGGCATGCACGACGGTCTTCCCGGACTCGGTCGCTTTCTCCTTGTCGGACAGGAACGACAGCACGCTCGGCAAGTAGGAGTACTGCGTAGCCGCGATGGCCGTGTCCCCGCCGTAGAGATATTCCAAGGCCGCCGCAGTCGTCGAATCCACCCACCCGGTGCCGGTGGTGGTGACCACCACGACGACCTTGCGCTCCCACGCACGCGTGCGATCCAGTTCGGCCACAACCAGATTCGCGACATCCTCCGGCGTCTTCGCCGACTCCAGCCCGGCATAAACCCGAATCGGCTCGCGCGCAGGCTTACCCGTCACCTTCGCGATCCGCTCGGCGCTGGGCGCATAGGAAACGAACCAGCGCCCCTCCGACCCCAAGGTATTCCACGGTGCCAGCGAATCCGGACTCCCCGACCGCTCCGGCAAAGTCGGTGGCAAGGCATCCGTCGACGTATGCCCATTCCGCAGACTGAACGCCGAATTAGCCACGGAGAAAACCACTTTCACCAGCACACCCTGGAACAACAGCACACACAGCACCGCTACCACGGCAACCGCCCCTGGAAACGCGATAGCCCGCGGAATCCGAAAATCAATACTCAATACCCCACTGATCCGCCGCACCGCCCACCGCAACCCGCGATACACCGCGATCACAAACGCCAATGTCCCGGCAGCCACCAACTCAGCCCGCAAATACCCGGGAGTGGTAGTCGGCTCCATCCCCATCAACACCTGCAAATCCCGCTGCCACCGAGCCGACCGCGCCAACACCACAGCCGCCCCGACAACAACCCCAACCATGATCACAACCTTGCTGATCTCCCGCACCCGATCCGAAGGCCGCAACAACTGGCTGATCACCCCGGCCTCCTCCGGCAACCGAGGCAACACCCACTTCCGAACCGCCCAACCCAGCACACACCCCACGCCATACCCAATAGCCGCACTGATCCCACTGACCAGCCCCTGAAACAGCCAAGTTCTGGGCAACAGCGAAGGCGACACCGACCAGGCAAAAAAGATCGCCGCGACCAGCACCCCCGGATAGTTCGGCCGAACAGCCCGCTCCGCCGCCCGCCCCAACTCCCACACCCGCGCCAAGATCGTCATGCCCCCGAGTCTCATGCCCCTCCTCCAACGAGTGTTCAACCATGCAGGCGACACGCCGTGTATGGCCTGCATGGTTGAACACTCGTTGAGATTTGGGCGGTAAGACTTGCACGGCTCGGCCTTCGGCCATCGCTGTCATTAACCGCACCGGTCAAAACCAGCGTCTCGGGGAGCTCGTGTCCGAAGCGCACGGCAGTACGGATATCGCGTGGTCGCCTCGCCTGCCGTACCCGACGTTGGCTCCCCCGTTGGGTGCCGTCCTCTCTCGTCCCAGCCTGGCTGGATGGCTGTGGTCCCGTTCCGGGACCAACCACCAAAGACAAAACACGAAAAGACAAGAGATTCAAGACAAAAGACAAAGACGCCTGGACAAGAAGAGACAAAACAAGAGATACAAGACAAGAACAAACCCCAACGAGCAGCCGTGAAGGCCTCCAAGGCCCCGCCGCTGCGCGCCTCGGAGGTAGAACACGTTCAGGAGGGACATGAGGCTGGGGTAAACGGACAAAACCCCGGCTCATGTCCCCTCTCGATGAACGAGCCACCCGACACGCCGCAACACACCGACGCCCGCCCCCGGCCCGTGCGCGTTCATGCCCGATTCGCCGGATCCCCTTGCCGGGCACGCCTTCGAGGGGCTTCCCCGCCGACCTTCCCAGCGCGTCGCCACCGGGAAGGCCCCGCCGATCGCGCATCCCAGCGGTGGAACACGTTCAGTGGGACATGAGGCTGGTCGATCCGGACAAAACCCCGGCTCATGTCCCACTCGACGAACCAGCGACCCCGACACGGGCGTGGCGCGGCTCGACACGCCGGGTGGTGGGGTGAGGGAGCTGTGGTGGTGGGGACACGCCGGAAATCCCACCACCACAGCTCCCTCACCGCCCGCCAGCCGCAACTCGACTCCCGCCACCCGCAGCTCGACGCACCCGCAGGGCCCCCTTTCGAGAATGAGCCGGTGGAATCCAAGCGCAGCGAGGTCCTGGACACGCAGCGCAGCGAGGTTCGGGATGCGCAGCGCAGCAGGGTTCGGGACGCGAAGCACAGCGCAACGACTCGGGGATGCGAAGCACAGCGAGGCCTGGGATGCGAAGCGCAGCGCAGCGACGCCCGGATGCGAAGTGCAGTGAGGTCCGGGACGCGCAGCGCAGCGAGCCAGGGGGAGACATCCACGGTCCGGGGTGTCTCGAGTTCTTTGAGTTTTGTCTCTTCTTGTCCGGGCGTCTTTGGGTTTTGTTCTTGTATCTCTTGTTCTTTGGGGTTTGGTCCCGGAACGGGACCACAGCCTTTCAGCCAGGCTGGGACGAGAGGTGGCGGCTCGGGGCTGGGGAGCCAAAGTCGGGTACGGCAGGCGGGGCGACCACGCTATATCCGTACTGCCGTGCGCTTGGGGCACGAGCGGCCGAGACGCTGGTTTTGACCGGTGCGGTTAATGAAAGCGATGGCCGAAGGCCGAGCCGTCAGAGGGGTTCAGTGACAACGGGCAGCGGCGGTCCCGGCACGACGCCCGAAGAAGGTGCCGTCTCCGAGGGAGGTTCCCGAGATATACCCGAACCCGTGGAGGCCGTTGGCTGCTCGGCCTGCGGCGAAGAGGCCGGGGATGGGTGCGCCGTTCAGGTTCAGGACGTGCCCGTCGAGGTCGGTGTGGAGGCCGCCCAAGGTGAAGACGGAGGCGCCGGTGCCTTTGCGGTCTCCGGATTCGGAGGGTGGGCGGATTCCTGCCTTTACGTCGATGGCTGCGAAGGGCGGGGTGAGGGGGCGGAGCCAGCGGGGGGATTTGTGGTGGTCGAGATCTAGTCCGGCGGTGGCTGATTCGTTGTAGCGGTGGATGGTTTCGACCAGGGAGCCGGCGGGGAGGGCTGTGAGTTGTTCGAGTTCTGAAGGGGTTTCGGCTACGTGAGTGGGTTGGACGCCCCAGCGCTGGGGTTCGGGGACGTCTTCGAAGCCTTCTTCGTCGACGATTACCCAGATGGCGGTGTCGTCGCCTGCCCAGCTGCCGCCCATGTTCTGGCGGAAGAGGGCGGATTGGCCGATGCGGCCCGGGTAGGTGTCCTCGTTGATGAACCGGCGGCCGAGGGCGTTGACGACCATGCCTCGGGCGGCGATGCCGGGGATGAGGGACATGCCGACCTGGGCTGCGGACATGTGGCGGACTGCGGCGCCGAGGGATTGGGCCATGCGGATGCCGCTGCCGTCGTCGGTGCCCGCGCTGACCTTGGTGTGGCCGAGGAGTTGGGGCGCGTGGGTGGCGAGCATGGCATCGTTGTCGACGAAGCCGCCGGTGGTGAGGATGACGCCGCGGCGCGCCTGGATGGTGAGTTCTTTGCCGTATCGGCGAGCGACCACGCCGACCACCGCACCGTCGTCGGAGGTAATCAGGGTGGCGGCGTAGGTGTCGAACAGGGTTGTGGCACCTACGGATTCGGCTGCTCGGGAGAGGCATTCCATCAGCAGTTTGCCGCCGAAGTCATTGGCGGTCGGGCGGTGGCCTCGTGGGGCTGGCTTGGCCAATTCGGTGAAGGGCCAACTGTTTTCGCCCAGCCACATGAGGCCGTCATCGGTGGGCGGCACCCACGTCGGCGCATCCCACATCGTCGGCTTGAACGGCACGCCGCGATCGACCAGCCAGTGGAAGTGTTCGACGCTGCCCGCGCTGTACTCGTCGATCTTGGCGGCATCCGCGCCCACACCGAGGGCCGCCTTCAGGAAGGCAGCCATCTCCTCGGGACTGTCGTCATATCCACAGGCCGCCTGAATGGGTGTGCCGCCGCCGAGGTAGATCTCGCCGCCCGACATGGCCGATGCGCCGCCCGGCCCGCCCGCGCGGTCGATGATCAGCACGTTCGCTCCGGCCAGCCCCGCCTCGTAGGCGGCCGAGGCCCCCGCCGCGCCGTAGCCGACGACCAGCACATCGGTCTCGATGTCGTAGTGGCCCACCTCGCCCGCGGACCGCGGCGTGACCGAATTGCGCAACGTCATGGCTCGACGGTGCCCGCTCCGCCCGGGTGGACATAGCGTCCCATCTTGCTCACCGACTCTTCGATCCCGTTGAACGGGACTGCGGGCCTTCGCGCGGCGGTGAACTGTGGATGGTGTGTGAACGGCGTCACGTTGGTTGGGGACGCCTCACAAGGAGGAGAGTCAATGCGGATTCTGGTCACCGGAGTCACCGAACCGAGTGGTCGTGCCGTAGCGCGCATGCTGCTGGCCGCCGGCCACGAAGTCGTGGGACTGGACCGGCAGCGGCATCGTTACGTCGACCCCCGGGTCGAGGTGACCGTCGGCGACCTGTCCGATGCGCAGGTGTGCGCGCGGGCCACGGCCGGAGCCGATGCCGTCGTGCACCTGGCGGGTCAGGGCATCGCGCCGGTCGCGAAGGCGGCGAAGGAAGCCGGTGCGCGGATCGTGGTTCCCGTTGTGGCAAGCCAGGATACGAGTGTCGAGCGAAGCGTGGACAGCAGCGGCGCGGACGCTGTCATCGTGCGCACCGCGCTGGTCGCCGGTCGCCGCATCGACGGCGCGAGCTGGCGGGTGCTGGAGAATCTGGCGGGACCGCGCGGCAATGGCGCGATCCAAGTACTCCACTACGACGATCTGGAGCGCTTCCTGGTGCTGGCCGCGCTCTCCCAGCGCAGCGGCACGGTCGAACTTGCTGCTCCCGGTGAGGTATCCGGCGACGAGGTGCGTCGCACGCTGAAGAACGCGGGCGTCAAATACTCTGCGTGGCTTCCTCGTTCATCCTCGGGACAGACACCGGTGAACACCACTTCTTCACGCGAGGACTGGGGTTTCCGCTACGGCTGGACCGCCCGAGAAGTGATCGCCGATGTCGCGCGCGGACTGCACGGCCGCAAGGCGAGCGGCTCCGGCTTCCGCACTCGCGCCGGTGCCATTCCGCTGCCGACGCATCTGGTGCCGCAGAACGCGCGCACCTCGGACAATCACGAACTGTTCGCCGCCGCCCCCGAGGGCTTGCAAGGCGAATTCGACGATCTGATCGACGAGCGCATTCCGGTGCACACCGCCACCAATACCGCCGAGGCGCTGCCCGGCCCGCTCACCCCGCTGACCATCGATTTGCAGGCGGGTGCGATCCGGCTCGGCAACGAGGCCATGGGTCACATGATCGCGCTCGATGGAATCGCGTTGGAGCACTGGGTTTCCCGCGTCACCACCGTGCTCGGTCACCACTTCTACATCAATGCCTCGATCGGCGTGCTGGCCGCGGACAATATGCCCGGCTGGGACGAGGAGACCATTCGCAAGGACGTCTACGGCACCATTCCGCCGGAAGTTCCCTTGCAGCCCAAGGGCCGTCCGCCGACGGAGGCACGTTTCGGCACGCTCACCGCGACCGGCCGCGTGGCCGCCACCGCGCTGAGCTATCGCAAGACCGCCGAGCTGATCAATGCCGCCTCGCATGCGGAAGCCCTTACCCGCGACCAGATTTCGGAGCTCACCGACGAGCAGCTGCACGCTCGTGCACTGCTGTGGCGGGACCGGTTGAACCAGGGCTGGCAGGCCGCCTCCATCGGCGTCATGATGACCGGCGCGGCCACCTCCACCCACAAGGGCGAGGTGAAGATCAACCTGGAGCGGCTGGAATCGGCCAAGCCCATGCTGGCGGTGGAACGCCTGGCGGCCTTGTGCCGCAAGGACGCCGGGCTCGCCGAGATCGCCCGCACGGGTGATGTGGCGGCCGCGCGGGAGAAGTCCCCGGAGTTCGCCAAGGCCCTCGATGAGGAACTCGCCAAGGTCGGTCACCGCGGCCCCGGCGAGTGCGAGCTCATCAATGCCACCTTCGGCGACCGCCCCGAACTGCTCGTCACCGCCGCCGCCCGCGCCGCCGAGATGCCCGCGCCGCACCGCGAACCGGTCCCCGACCCGACCAGCCGCACCGCCAAGATGGCCGTCGGCGCGACCGTCTACCGCGAGCGTGCCCGCGATGCCGTCGTGCGCATCACCAACTGCCTGCGCATGGCCACCCAGGAGCGCGCCGCGCGACTGGTCAAGGCGGACAAGCTGACCGCGATCGAGGACTCGGCCTTCCTGACCCTCGACGAAATCCTCTGGGCCCCAGCCGATATGGCCGAGCGCGTGGCCCGCCGTCGCGCTGAGCGCACCCGTCTCCAGGACGTCCGCATGCCGGACCTCGTCCTCGGCGCGTGGGAGCCTGAGCCCGCCGCCGGTGCACTCGCCGTCGGTGACTCCCTCACCGGCATCGGCGTCAGCCCCGGCGTGGTCGAAGGCATCGTCAAGCGGGTCCTCACCCTCGACGACGACATCGAGCCCGGCGACATCCTGGTCGCCTCGGTCACCGATACCGGCCACACCGCCATGTTCGCCTACGCGGGCGCGGTGGTCACCGATATCGGTGGCGCGGCCTCACACGCCGCCATTGTCGCCCGCGAATTCGGCGTCCCCGCGGTCGTCGACACCAAAACCGCCAGCACGGCCCTGAAGGACGGCCAGCGCGTCCGAGTCGACGGCGCGGCGGGCACCATCACCCTCCTGGCGGAAGCCGAGTAGCCCGGGCAGGGTGCCGAGCCGTCCACGATCGAGCGGCTCGGCACCCGAACCCCATCGACCAGCCGACCCGAATCCCTCGACCCACAACCGAATCCCCATTCGCCCGTCGTCCGGCCCGCCGTGGCCGGACACGCGATGACGCATTGCATTGCGACGGCTTCCGGTGGGGCACGCCGGAAGGAACACCACCGACACCGAGTAGCCCTTCCGGACACCGAATACACGTCCTCGTCGACCCATGACGAGGTCGTGCGATGACGGCTGCAAGAGGTAGGCCCACTCATCGTGACGTTTGCCGGATCTTCGCCCGCCGTACCCCGGGCCGATACCCCTGCGGCCCGCAAGAACTCGGGCCGGGCGCCCACTGCCCGGCTCGTGAGTGAAAGGAATCCCCCAAGTGACGATTTCGCGCGCAGTACGCGGCACCCTCACCGGTGTAGCCGCCGCGCTCATCGCCGTCCTCCCGGTCGCGGCCACCCCCGTGGCCATGGCGGCCCCAGCCATCTCGATCCTGCATCAGGCCCCGATCGGTGCGGACTTCAAGCTCCAGGCCGCCCCCAATGCCCGTGATATCGGCGGCGTTTCGGCGACCTCCGGCACCATCAAGTCGGGACTGGTGTATCGCACCGATGCCCTGAACCGGCTGACCGACGCCGATCAGCAGACGCTGACCACCGCCGGTGTCACGGAGATCATCGATTTCCGCAGCCCGACCGAGCGCGGCGCGAACCCGGACAAGGTTCCGTCCTCCATCCCGGTGAAGTCGCTGCCGGTATTCGACCCGAACAATGACTTCTACGCCTTCTTCGCCAAGGTCGTACAGGGCGGCCCGACCGTGCAGCAGCAACTGCTCGGCGACGGTAAGGGCGCGCAGTACATGCGCGACTACTACCGCTGGATGATCACCGATCCGACCGCTCGCGGCCAGTTCGCGCAGGCGCTGCAGGACATCGCGAACTCGTCGGGCGCGGTGCTGTACCACTGCACCGCCGGTAAGGATCGCACCGGTCTGATGACCGCCATCCTGATGACCATCCTGGGCACCCCGTCCGGCCAGATCTACACCAATTACCTGGCGTCCAATGATCGCCTGGCGGCCAGCAACAAGGCCACCCTGGATGCTCTGGTCGCGCAGGGCCTGGTCACCGACCGCACCCTGTTCGATCCGGTGCTCGGCGTGCAGCGTGACTTCCTGGAGGCGTCCTTCGATCAGGCCGCCAAGTCGTTCGGTTCGATGGAGCTGTTCATCTCCAATGGTCTGGGCATCGACAATCTGACCATCAAGAAGTTGCAGGACAAGCTGATCGAGAAGGGCGGCGTCGGCACCGGCTCGTTCGGCGGCTGAGCTTCCTGATCTTCTGAACGTCGGGTGCCGACGCCGTGTGTGGGAACGGCGTCGGCACCCGATGTCCGATACAGCAGACCGTGCACCGTGCGAAAATTCGCATGGTGCAGGAGATCTGGCATCTCGATGGGCGGCGCACCCGCTCGATCAGTCCGGAGAACCCGACCGGCGCTCCGGGCGCGGGCGGCCGGGCCATTGCCGGGACCGGGGCTTTCGCCGCCGCGGGCCTGGGCCGCGGCTGGAAGGTCTCCCCCTCCATCGACATCGCTCCCGGCGAAACCGCCACCCTCGCAGACATTTCGGGCGGACCGGGAGTAATCCGACATTTCTGGCTCACCACCGACCGCGCCCTCCTGCGCGACTTCACCCTCCAAATGTTCTGGGACGGTGCGCCCGAACCGGCGATCGCCGTCCCGCTCGGCGACTTCTTCTGCAATGCCTGGGATCACCTGGCCGTGGTGAACTCCCAGATGATCGTGGTAGCCCCCGCGGGCGGCCTGAACAGCTACTGGCCCATGCCGTTCCATTCCGAGGCCCTGATCACCCTGCACAATGGCTCCGATCGCCCCGCGCCGGTCTACTACCAGCTCACCTACCTCGAGGAAGAGGTGCCCGATTCTGCCGGTTATCTGCACGCGACGTGGCGGTGCAGCGACCCGCTCGGCTCCCCGGCCGTGCATCCGCTGATCGAGATCGCGGGCGGCCCGGGCCGGTATGCCGGAACGTATCTGGCGATCCAGCCGCGCGCCGAGGGCTGGTGGGGAGAGGGCGAGCTGAAGTTCTATGTGGACGATGACACCGAATTCCCGACCATCTGCGGTACCGGCACCGAGGACTATTTCGGCGGCGCATGGAATTTCGATCTCGAAGGCGCTTATCACGCCTACTCCACCCCCTATCTGGGCATGGTGCAGGTGCTGCCGCCGCATCGAATCTACGAACCACACCAACGATTCGGCATGTACCGCTGGCACATTCCGGATCCGATCTGTTTCGAGGACAGTCTACGGGTGACCGTCCAGGCGCTGGGCTGGCGCGAGGACGGTCATTACCTACCGCTCGACCAGGCACACCTGGCGACAACCGCCCTCTGGTATCACTCGCTCCCCTGACCCCCTAGCCGCCGCACCCATTCTGTCGTCCCGCATCCCCTACGGATACCCGTAAAGGATGTGAAGCAACAGAAAGAATGCGATTGCTATTGCGTAAAACGCGGCGAGCGGCCGTCGTTCGGGTGCATGGTATTGCTATGCGTGCGTTGCTCGTCGAGAAGCCTGGACAGTTCTCGGTCGAAACCGTGCCGGACCCCTTACCGGCCGCCGGAGAAGCGGTCGTTCGCGTTGACGCGGTGGGGATTTGCGGTACGGATATCCATATCGTCGAGGGCGAATTCCCGCCCACCCCCTATCCGATCGTCCCGGGCCACGAATTCGCCGGGGAGGTGGTCGCACTCGGGACCGGCGCGGCCGGAGTGCGCGTGGGTGATCGGGTCGCGGTGGATCCCTCGCTGTTCTGCGGCAGATGTCATTTCTGCGCGATCGGCCGCGGCAACCTCTGCGAGAACTGGGGCGCGATCGGCGACACCGTGGACGGTGCGATGGCCGAATACGTGAAAGTGCCCGCCGCCAACTGCTATCGGCTACCCGGGCATGTGCCCGCCGCGCACGGCGCACTGGTGGAACCACTCTCGTGCGCGGTGCACGGATTCGATGTGCTGCCACGACAACTGGGCTCGCACTATCTGATCTACGGCGCGGGCACCATGGGCCTGCTCATGTTGCAACTGGCCATGGCCGCCGGGGCGGCATCGGTGTCGATGGTGGACACCAATCCGGACAGACTGGCCGTCGCGCGCACGCTCGGCGCGGACGCCGCGACCATCGAGGCGGACGATCTGGACAGACCGGAGGGCTGGGAGATCGTGATCGATTGCAGCGGCACCATCGCCGCGATCGAGGATGGGCTGTCGCGAGTGCGGCGCGGCGGCACCTACCAGCAGTTCGGCGTCGCCCCCGCGGCGGCGCGGGCGGCGATCTCCCCCTTCCGCATCTACAACGACGAGATCACCATCGTCGGCTCGATGGCGGTCCTGCACAGTTTCGGGCGGGCCGTGGATCTCATGGGCGAGGGCGTCATCGACGTGGACACCATGATCACCCACGATTACGCGCTCGACGAATTCGGCGATGCCCTGCGGACCTTCCGCGCGGGCACCGGACGCAAGATCCAGCTGCATCCCCGACGGGTTGCGCGATAGACGGGTAGAGGCCAATGACGGTCGTCGCCGGAGTGGATTCATCCACTCAGTCCTGCAAGATCGTAGTGTGCGACGCCGACACCGGAACGGTGTTGCGCCAGCGTCAGATACCGCATCACGACGGCACCGAGGTGCCGCCGGACATGTGGTGGGAGGCCTTGAGAGCCGCCTGCGATCGAATGATGCGCGATGTGGAGGCCATTGCGGTGGCCGGACAGCAGCACGGCCTGGTGGTGCTCGACGCCGCCGGGCATCCGGTGCGGGATGCGCTGTTGTGGAACGACACCCGCTCCGCCGAGGCCGCCCAGCAACTGGTGCACGAACTCGGCGGGCCACAGGCGTGGGCCGATGCCGTCGGCAGCGTGCCCCTGGCCGCGCACACCATTGCCAAACTGCGCTGGTTCGCCGATCACGAACCCGAACTCGCCGACCGCACTGAAAGGGTCCTGCTGCCGCACGATTACCTCACCTGGCAGCTGCGCGGCGGCGATCCGGACACCGAACCCACCACCGATCGCGGCGACGCCTCCGGCACCGGGTACTGGTCGCCCGCGAACGAGCATTACCGGCACGACCTGCTGTCCATGGCATTCCGCGGCCGGACCCCCGGACTGCCGCGGGTGCTCGCCCCGTCCGAAGTGGCCGGGCACACCCCCGGCGGCCGGATGGTGGCGGCGGGCACCGGCGACAATGCCGCCGCCGCACTGGGTCTGGCCATCGAGGACGGCGATGTGGTGGTGTCGCTGGGCACCAGCGGGACGGTGTTCACCCGGGCCGCGACACCGAGTTCGGATCCCTCCGGCGCGGTGAACGGCTTCGCCGATGCCACCGGCGCGTTCCTGCCGCTGGTGTGCACGCTCAATGCCGCGCGGGTGCTGGATTCGGCCGCGATCCTCTTGGGCACCGATGTGTCGGGCCTGGAAGTGCTTGCGGCGCAATCGCCCGCCGGGGCGGAGGGCTTGACCCTGCTCCCCTATCTGACAGGTGAGCGGACCCCGAATCTCCCGTACGCCACCGGCAGCCTGCACGGCCTGCGCCCGCACACCATGCGCCCGCATCTGCTGGCCCGGGCCGCCATCGAGGGCATGCTCTGCAATATCGCCGAGGCCTTCGACCGGCTGCCCAGTACCCCGCGCCGAATTCTGCTGATCGGCGGGGCGTCGCGCTCGCGGCTCATCGCGCATGCCGCGGCAACGATTTTCGGGCGCACCGTGACCGTGCCCGATCCCGGGGAGTACGTGGCCCTGGGTGCCGCCCGGCAGGCGGCCTGGGCGCTGCGCGGCGGACCACGCCCACCTCGCTGGCCCGCGCCGCTCGGCACCGACTTCTCATCGATCTCGATCGGCGTCGGGGTGGCGATCCGGCAGCGCTACACGGAAATTCGGGACACCTATTACCCGTAGACGACCGGACCGTCCTCCAGGTATCCATCCCAGGTTTCCTCCCTGGTGATATAGGTGCGGATGGCGTCCCGGGCGATCTCCTGTTTGGATCGCCCCTCCGCCACCGCCTGCGCGCTCAGCGCAGCCTCTTCACTCTCGCTGAGCCGCAATGTCCATGCCACCGGCAAGTCATACCACCTCGGGGTGAATTTTGTACTAACTCCGTTTCACATAACTCCGGCCCGGAGCAGCAGCGTGACGTAGCGGCTGCGGCGGGCGGGGGTGCGCACGGTGCCGGTCAGTTCACGTTCGACTCGATCGAGCAGGTCCTCGAGGCAGCCATTGTGCAGGGCGCGAATCACCCGGGCCGGGCGGCGCGTCAGACATCCGATCCGGCGGCGCGGTGCTGTTCGGCGGCGAGGAAATGGGCTGTGGCGCGCGTGGATTCGTAGAGGGTTCGATAGTGGCGGTAGTAGAGGTCGTAGTGGGCGGTACGGGCGGGATCGGGCTCGATGGTGGTGATGATCGGATTCCAGGCGGAGGTGTCCAGGCCGACCGCCTCGGCCGCGAGCAGGGCATTGCCGAGGGCCGCGCCGACCGTATCGGCGGGCAATTGCTGCGGCATGCCGGTGACGTCGGAGACTATGCGGGTCCAGAGTCCGCCCTTGGTGCCGCCGCCGACGGCCACCAGACGCGAGGCGTGGCCGCCCGCTTCCGCCATGGCTTCGAGGTTGTGGCGGACACCGTAGGCGATGCCTTCCAGAACGGCCCGGTAGATGTCGGCGCGCTGGTGCGTGAGCGTGAGCCCGGTGATCATGCCGCGCGCGTCGGGGTCGAAGAGCGGGGTGCGTTCACCCGCGAAGTAGGGCAGCACCAGCAGGCCGCGACTGCCGGGCGGGACGTGCGCGGCCTCATCGACCAGATCGGTGAAATCGCTGCCGGTGAGTGAGCGCAGCCAGTCGGTGACCGCACCGGAGGTGGCCATGCCCGCTGCGGAAGTGTATGTGCCGGACCAGGTTCCGCAGGTGGTCCAGAGGCCGTGGTGCGGGCGGGGTTCGGTGAGCACCTGGGTCAGGAACATGGTGGTGCCGTACATGATCATGATGTCGCCCGGGGCGCGCACGCCCACACCGGCGGCCTCGGCCCACGCGTCGATGGTGCCGGTGGTGATCGGGAGGCCCTCGGGGAGGCCGGTCGCCGCTGCCGCCTCACGCGTGACGCGGCCGACTATCTCTGTGGGCCAGGCCAATTCGGGTAGCTCGAGGCCGGGCGCGACGGATTCGGCCCAATCGGTGGCCCAGTCGCAGGCCATCAGGTCATACATGGGGACGCACTGGCTGGCCGACTGATGATCCAGCACATACCGTCCGGTTAATCGATGCACCAGAAATGAGCTGGCCATCAAGAGCATTCGCGTCTCACGCCAGATCTGCGGCTCATTGCGGATGAGCCAGCGTAGTTTCGGGCCGACGGCCTGGCTGGTGAGCGGCGAGCCCGCACGCTCCAGCACGGTGTCGGACCCCAATTCCGCTTCCAGCTCGGCGATTTCGAGCCCGGCGCGGGTATCGACCCCGTACAGTATGGCCGGGCGCAGCGGTCGCCCGGTCGCATCGGCGGGTAGCAGGCACGGCCCGATCCCGCTCACCGCGAGCGCCTCCAGCGGCTCACCATCGGAGGCTGCCACCAGCTCACGCGCGATGGCGACGAAGTCCGCCCACCACACCGACTCCGCATCATGCTCCACCCATCCGGGCCGGGGTGTCGAAACCCGGTGCGGTCGTTCGGCTCTCAACTCGACCATGCCGTGCCGGTCGACCAGGACGCCCTTGGAACCGGAGGTGCCGATATCGATGCCGAGGAGCATGTCAGCCCGCCCGGGTGAATTCGTCGAGCATGACGCCCATGAGCTCGCAGGCCGCGCGCACCGTCGCCCGGTGATCACCGGGAACGGCGTGAATATGTCCGACAATGCCCCCGTGCACATAGTCGCGGCCGTCCAAAATGCTGATAACGCCGATACCGGCCATGCCTGCCTCCCCGCACTGGGTGGACTCTCGACTCCCCTCCAGAATCCCAGCTCAGCCCGGCGGCCATGCCCGAAATCCGCAGAATCGACTCAGCCCGGGAAGATCAAGGGGCCAGCCACACCCCGTCCGCACCTCGAATCACGCTGTGATCATTGATGTACCACGGCTCCCCCACCCGATCGCTCGGGTCGTAGATCCGCTCGAACCGCCCCGCGGAAACCTTTCGGCGCACCTCTCCAAGATTAGGACGGAAACTGTCCTATATCCCCGAGACACTGAATTCATGCCGGAACTCTCGCTGCGTGATCTGAACCGAACCCTGTTGCTGCGTCAGCACCTGCTCGAACGGGTATCGATGCCCGTCGCCGACCTCATCCGGCATGTGATCGCCGTACAGGCGCAGGAGCCGAACTGGCCATACATCGGGATGTGGGCGCGGCTCAACGACTTCCGCCACGAGGATCTCGCCGCCGTGCTCGAGGATCGAACCGTGATGCGCGCCACCACGATTCGCCGTACCGTCCACCTGACCACCGCCGATGACTACCGCTGGCTGTTCCCGACCGTGCGCCCGGACCCCACCGCGACTCTGGGGACGGCGTATTTCTGCGACGTCATGCCTGGGCTGGACTTGGACGAATTCGCCTCGGCCGGACGCGAACTCCTCGTCGGAAAGACCCTGCCACGACGTGAATTGGGCCGCGCATTGGCCGAGCGCTTCCCGAACCGGGATTCCGGAAAACTCATGCACCTGCTCGGCATCCTGCACCCGCTCGCGCACGACGCCGCCGCAGGAGCCTGGGGTGGGTGGCGCGGCCGGTATGTCTCGGTCTCCCTCGCCGAGGAATGGATCGGCGCGCCGCTCGCCGAGCGGCCGCAGCCGGAAACCATGGTGTTGCGCTATCTGGCCGCCTTCGGCCCGGCGAGTGTCGCCGATGTGCAGGCCTGGTCGGGGACGACCCGCCTCGCGGAGGTCCTCGCGCGGCTGCGTCCGCAACTGCGGGTCTTCCGCGACGACACCGGCCGCGAACTCTTCGACCTGCCGGACGCCCCACTCGCCGACTCGAATACCCCTGCCCCGGTTCGCTTCCTGCCCGCCTTCGACAATGCGCTCCAGGGACACCGTGACCGCAGCCGAGTGATCAGCGCCGAGGACCGCGCCCGTATCGCCAAGGTGGCCTCCGGTGGTGTCCCCATGTATCTCGTCGATGGATTCGTGCATGGCAAATGGGCGCTCGAGGGCGAGACGATTCGCGTGACCCCGTGGCATCCGCTCTCGGCCGCCGAGGAAGCGGCCGTTCAGGCCGAAGCCGAGCGGATGTTCCCGATCCTCGCGCCCGGTGTGGACGGCAAGATCGTCATCGACTGATCGGCCACCGGTGCGCAGGTCGCGGCGGGCGGTGCGGAGTTGCTAGGTTGACGCTGTGTTATACGGTCGGGCCCGCGAAGAGCAGCAGATCAGAACGCTGCTCGAGAAAGCCGAACAGGGCTCGAGCGGCTCCCTGGTCATTGTCGCCGAACCGGGCGTCGGCAAATCCGCACTGCTCGAGCATGCGGCGAGCTCGGTCGAGCAGACGTGGCAGGTACTGCGGTGCACGGGCGTCGAGTGTGAATCGGAGCTGCCGTTCGCCGGGCTGCAGCTGCTGGTCGCCCCCTTCATGGGGAAGCTCGACACGCTGCCGCAGACCCAGGCCGACGCCGTGCGTGGCGCCTTCGGACTGCTCGGGCCACACTTGGCCGCGGACCGTTTTCTGGTCGGTCTGGGAATGCTGACGCTGCTGGCCGAGGTCTCCACCGAGCGGCCTGTGCTGTGCCTGGTGGACGACGCCCAGTGGGTGGATCTGCCCTCCATCGAAGCCTTGTTGTTCGCGGCGCGCCGACTGGGTGATGAGCGCGTCGTCATCCTGTTCGGCGGGCGCGAGGAGTTCGCCGCACAAGGTCTGCCGGAGCTTCGACTGCCTGCACTCGACGCGGCCGCCGCACGAGAACTGTTGGCGGCCAGTACACCCGGGCTGAGGCCGGAGGTACGCGATCGTGTGCTGGCGGAGGCCGCGGGGAATCCCCTGGCCCTGCTGGAAATGCCCGCAATGAATCTGGACCGGCTTCCTATCGGCCCGCTGCCGTTGCCGGAGCGGCTGCGCAGGGGCTATCAGTGCCATCTCGTGAATCAGCCTGAATCGGTCCGCACCGCATTGCTGGTCGCGGCCGCCGAGGAGACCGGTGACCTGGGTCTGGTATTGCGGGTGCTGGCCGGTCTCGGGTTGACGGATGAGGTGCTGGCGGCCGCGGAACCGACCGGCATGCTGGTGGTTTCGGAGCAGTCGATCACCTTTCGCCATCCACTCCGGCGCTCGGCCGTCTACCAGTTCGCCACGTTCACCGAGCGGCGCGCCGTACACGCCGCGATCGCCGCCGCGCTCACCGATGATCCCGATCGGCGGGCCTGGCACCTCGCGGGTGCCGCGAGCGGTCCGGACGAATATGTCGCCGCCGCCTTGGAGGAGGCCGCCGAGCACGCGCGCGACCGAACTGGTTATGCCACAGCCTGTCTCATGCTGGAGCGTGCGGCGCGACTCTCGCCGGACCCGGCCGATCGGCTGCGTCGTCTGGTGCTCTCGGTTGAGGCCGCCGCCGACGCGGGCCGCCTGGAATGCGCACTCGGACTGATCGCCGAGACCAAGCAGTTGACAGCGGACCCGGTCGCCGCCGCACGGTTGGCCTCGGTGCAGGCCAGGATCGAAATAGACCGCGGCACGCTGCCGGTCGCCTACGAGCTGCTGCTCGGTGCGGCCGTGCGGGTAGCCCCGATCGACCCGGATATGGCGGCGACGATGCTGGTCGAGGCCGCCCACACCGCCTGGCCCACAGGCGATCTGGCCGGGGCGAGAACGGCGCGGGCGCGGCTGGCCGAAATATCCACCGGCCCACTGCACGACGGCATGCTCACGATCATCGACGGCCCGCTCGCACTGTATTCGCCCGATCCGGCGGCCGGAGTGCGGCTGATCCGCGCGAATGTCGCGCAGGCCATGTCGATGTGCGGCGGACCGCCTCCCCTGCGGTTCACCCTGGCGGTGCAATCGATCATGGTCTGCGATCTCGACGAAGCGCGAGAAATCTTGGCGGGGTTGGCCGCCGAGTGCCGGGACCGGGGAATGGTGGGCTGGCTGCCCACCGTCGGCTGCGGCCTCGGACGGGTGGAGTTACTGCTCGGCCGGATCCGCGAGGCGGAGGCGACGCTGAGCGATGCGCTGCGGATCGCCGAGGATATCGGGCAACCGGGTCAGGTCGGGCACGCCCAGTCCATCCTTTCCATCGTCGCTGCCGTCCGAGGCGAGGAGGAACGTTGCCGGGACTTCGCCGCACACTCGCTGCGGCAGGCGGACCGCGGCTTCAATGCGCTCATAGCGTCCCGAGCCGGCTGGGCGCTGGCGCTGCTCGATCTCGGGTACGGCCGTCACGAGGAGGCACTGGAACGAATCGAGGCGATCTATCGGAACCAGGATCGTGCCGTCGGCCAACGGATTCATCTGATGAGCGACTGTGTGGAGGCCGCCGTCCGGCTGCGCGCCCAGGAGCGCGCGCGAGATCCGCTGGACATACTCCAACGGTGGTCGGCGGCAACGGGTTTGGCCTGGATTCAAGCACACGTCCTGCGCTGCCGAGCCATGCTCGAGGACGATGGCGAGCTGTTCGCACAGGCATTGACACTGCATGCCGCCGAGGGCCGTTGGTTCGACCATGCGCGCACCGGACTGCTGTACGGGGAATGGTTGCGCCGCGAGCGGTTCAAGACCGAGGCCCGCACGCACCTGCGTTCGGCCTTGGAGACTTTCGAACGACTCCGCGCGGAACCGTGGGCCGAGCGCGCACGCGGTGAACTGCGTGCGGCCGGCGTCGGCATGAGCGACCGGAACCCCTCGAACCTGGCCGCCCTGCTCACTTCCCAAGAGTTCCAAGTGGTTCGGCTGGCCGCCGCGGGCGCGACCAATAAGGAGATCGCCGCCCAGCTGTTCCTGAGCCCCAAAACCGTGGGGAACCACCTGTATCGGGCCTATCCGAAACTCGGCGTCACCAGCCGGGTCGCCCTGGCGCGGCTGGAACTGGACTGACCTGCGGTGCGGAATTCCGGACCCGGCCGAGCAGCACCAGCGACCACGCGAAGCTGGCGAAGGAGGCCACGTTGACGACCGCGCGAGCGATATTCCACACCACCCACTTGTCCTCGAACGCCGACCGGGCCGCGCCCAGATCGATCTGATTCGGGTCACCCGCGGCGGCCAGCTGATCGTTCAGCGGCACATTGATCCCGCTGGTGATTCCGAGCATCACCAGATAGAAACCGAGCCCCGCGAACAGCCAAATCCGCAAACGATTGTCCGCTCCCCGCCAAAGCCCCAGCACCGCAATGGCACCCACCGCCAGACCGCCCATGAACAAGGTCATGAACAGCGGATTCACAATGGCCACATTGATGTTCTGCATCACCTCGACGAACGAGTGATCCCCACTCTTCTTCAACCCGGGCATCACCGAGTACGCGAATCCCGCGAACAACCCCGCCATCAGCCCCGAAACAAGCGTCGACGCGACAAGCGCGCCCGTCATCCAAGTCCTCACAGCTGGCCTTCCTTCCAGATTCCGGTATCCGCCGTCACTCGGGCGTAGTCGGCGAAGTCCCTCGCCGACCGGCCGAGCACCTGCTCCACGCCGGTCTCCACCCGGGCGTTTCGGCCGTCCAGGACGGTGGTGAACAGGTAGATCAGGAAGCCGACCGTGTCGTCCGGGAGACCGGCCTCGGTGAGCGCGGCGGCATAGTCGTCCGCACTGACCTGAATGAACTCGACCGGACGTCCGGCGGCGGCCGAGATCTCCGCGACGGCCTCGGCGAAGGTGAGCAGCCGTGGCCCGGTCAGTTCGTAGATCTTCTCGTGGTGACCCTCGCCGGTGAGCACTGCGACCGCCACCTCGGCGATGTCGTCCGCGTCCACGAACGGCTCCGGCACGTCACCGACCGGCAGCACGACCTGCCCCTCCAATACCGGCTCCAGCAAATAGTTCTCACTGAAGTTCTGGCTGAACCAACTGGCCCGCAAAACGGTCCATTCGACCCCGGAGTCCACCACGATCTGCTCACAGGCTTGCGCTTCGGCTTCACCGCGACCCGAGAGCAGCACCAGCTTCTCGACCCCGGCATGCACCGCGACCTCGGTGAACGCCCGAATGACGTCGGTCGCTCCGGGCGCTGCGAGGTCCGGGAAGTACGACAGATAGACCGCGCGCACACCCTGCACCGCACCCGGCCAGGTATCGGCATCCTCCCAATCGAAACTCAATGCGGCACTGCGTGATCCCACTCGCACGTCGAGGTTCAGTCCCCGCAACCGCTCCACGATCCGCCGCCCGGTCTTCCCCGTGCCCCCGGTTACCAGAATGGTCGTTCTTTCCGATGTCATATCGACTCGATTCTCAGATTGCTTGATGCGACTGGTGAACAGGTGTGCTGTGTGCCCGATCGGATTGCGATGTGACCGGGCGGTACAGGCAGATGAAGAACAGCAGGAAGCCTGCGGTCAGCAGGATGTGTCCGAGGCCCGCCAGACCCGAAATCACCGCGCTGACTTCCTGTCCGAGGACCGTCAGGGTGCCGTGGATGGTCATGAATACGGTCGTCCACAGCACCCCGGCGTTGTAGGTCCAGAAGAACCAGGGGAAGGTCTTGGTCTCCGAGAGCGCGAACTGCTTCTCCAGGGCGATGACGATCAGCAGAAACAGCGTTCCCAAGGCGAGTAGATGGGTGTGGGTCACCGCGAGTTCGGTACGGCCGGTGAAGTCGTGGGCCTTCGTGAGGTCGCGGTAGTACAGCCCGGCGGCCAACCCCAGGAGCGTGTACAGGGCCGCCGCGAAGTAGAGCTTCCTCAAGAGACGATCCTGAGCGGTGTCGGCAGGACCGGGTAGTTGGCGCGGAATATGTTGTGCGGATCTCGAATTCGCTTGAGGTCGCGCAGTCGATCGACGGTCTTGTCGTCGAAGGTGGAGGCGACTGTATCGCCGGAGATCAAGGAGGTGAACGGCTTTCGGCCGCTCACCCGCGGACCGAGGTCGGCGATGATGCGGCGCTGGGCTTCACGGACCGCGTCGGCCGCGTCCGGGGTCGGCCCGAGGCCTTGCAGGTACACCGAAAACGGTTCGGCGACTGCGGGATGCGCACCCGAGGTCGGCTCGGTGAACGCGCCGCCGAGGTGTCGCAGCTGCACGCCGATCAGCGGCTCGATCGATTCGGTGAACAGCACCTCAAGGGTCCGTTCGTCCAGGCTGGTGAGAAGCTCCGAACGGATGATGCCCGGGCCGGGGTCGGTCGGCTCCGAGGTCACCGCGCCGAGATTCGACGGGGCCAGCGGCCCGCGGCTGTCCACCATCACGCCGTCGATGGTGTCGAGGCCGCTCAGCAGTCGTTGCCCCGCAACGGCATCGCCGAGATAGGTGACCGCGATCGCGATAATGCCCGGAGCGCCGGGAAATTTCAGCCTGTTGATCCATACCGAGAGTTCGGGCGGAGCCTGCCGGATGATCTCGAGATAGGCCGCCAGAACTTCCTGGGAATGATCATCGGACCACATGATGTGCCCGCCATACAGATTCGGCGCGGGGTACAGCTCGAACTCCAGGGCCGTGACGATCGCGAGGTCACCGCCGCCGCCACGGAGCGCCCAGAACAGCTCGGCATCGGATTCCGCCGTCACGTGCGCCTGATTGCCGTCCGCGTCGACCACATCGAAGGCGCGCACACTGTCCGATGCGAGGCCATATTTGCGGCCGAACCAGGACATGCCGCCGCCCAGCGTGTAGCCGACCACGCTGACCACCGGCGAACTTCCGGCCAGGCCGATCAGGCCGTGCGGTTCGGCGGCCGCCAGCAGCCGCCCCCAGGAAACACCCGCGCCGACCCGGGCGACCCGCCGGTCCGGATCGATCGAGATCTCGTCGAAGCGGTTGGTGCGCAAGAGAATCGCGGACTCGGCATTGCCGGACGCACCGTGGCCATTGGGCTGCACGGTCACCGTCGCCCCGGTCCGTCCGGCATAGCGCACCAGAGCGACCACATCATCGATGTCCCGGGCTTCCACCACGGCCGCCACCGGTTGTTCCACGGTCAGATTCCAGGCCTGCCGGGCGCGATCGAAATCCTCGTCACCGGGCAGCCAGACGCGGCCCTCGACCACAGTGCGTAGTTCGTTGTCGGTCATGTCGAAACTCCCGGTTTCAGGCGGCGAACAGCAGGGCCGCGCTGATCAGCACGACCACTGCGGTGGCGAAATGGATGCCGAAGGCGGCGGCCTTGGTGCCGCCGTGACGGAGCACGATGGCGCAGTCACCGAACGGGGTGAGGGCGACGGCCAGCATGGCCCAGGCTGCGGGGTGGGCTCCGGCGAAGAGGAGGACGGCCAGGCCTATGACGCCGGAGGTGATATCGCGCAGGCCCTTGACGGTCAGGTAGGCGCCGGCGTCACCGTCGGATTTGGCGGGGACGCCGAAGGCCGTGGCCGCGGCGTCGGGCACCAGGAAGAAGCGGAATCCGATGAAGATGATGAGCAGGTCGAGCAGGATTGCCAGCCCGTAGGCGATGGGGTCGAGCACATTTCTCCTTGATCACGGGGGTGAGGAGAAACGTATGGGCGAACGACCGGCGGCGGTATGGGTCGAATTCCCCATATTTCCTGAGATTCCTCAGGGCTTGTGCCACACCAGGAGATAGCGCCAGAAGAGCAAGCGGCGGACTCGGACACCGGGGAGTAGGGCGCTCGCCTGAGCGCGCACCTCGCGGGTGGTCAGGGGTGGGTCGAGCACCACCGGCATGACATCGTGCGTGGATTCCCTGGCGTACCAGGTGCCGAGTCCCAGTTTGCGCAGGAGGAAGAAGGTACCGGCGAAGACGCGCTGGGCGACCATGGCGACCAGTTCGATCGGGAGTTCACGCGCCAGATCGGCCTTGGGGAGGGCGATGGCCACGAGCACTCCGCCCGGGCGCAAGGCGCGCGCGAATATCGGGAGGGCCTGATCGAGCGGGAGGTGGTGCAGGGCGGTGACCGAGGTGATCGCGTCGTAGGTTTCGGGAGGCAGCGGTTCGGTCAGGACATCGCCCAGGATGCACGTCACATTCGGTGGGACCACCCGGCGTGCCTCGGCGATCATGACTTCCGAACGGTCCAGCGCGTCCACCTTCTCGACACGCCGAGCCAGCGCGGTCGCGAAAGCGCCTGCCCCGCAACCCACATCCAGGACTCGCGTGCACGACGACGGGAGTCGTCGCAGCATCAGGCGGTGATAGAAGGCGTTGTGGTCCCACAGGAACCTGGTAACCCAGCTCACCCCGGCCACCCTACCGACACAGAATTCACCCGCTGCTTTACCGCGGCGGTACGTGGGCGCGCGGGACCACACTAGGCTGTGGTGATGAACGACCAACCCTCGTGCCCGAAATGCGGCACCGCGGCGACGCCCATCATGTACGGCCAGCCCGCCGCTTCCGCCCTCGAGCAGGCCGAGCGGGGAGAGATCGTGCTGGGCGGGGCCGCGCTCGGGCAAGGATCGCCGCGGTGGGCCTGCCAGTCGTGCGGCACCCAATTCGGCGATATCCGGCCGCTTTTCTCCTCTGGTCCCACGAACTGACCGAAAATGGCCCGGAACCTGGTGATTCCGGGCCATTGTCATTGCTGGATATTCGGGACTGCCGCGAGACTCAGGCGGGGCCGACCAGGGCCTCGCGGAGCTGCCCCAGCTCGGCCTCGGAAAGCCCCTGAGCCAGTAGCCATTTGGCACTGCCGCCGTATTCGGCTTGGACATTGTCCAGGAATCCGAGCATGACCTCGGCGGTGACGGCGAGGATTCCGGTATTCACCTGCGGGAGGCCCTCGTAGGAGGGCAATGCGTCCAGGCGATCGCGCACGCGCTGCATGCGCAAGTTGGTGAGCGCGTAGTCATCGGCCACGACCTCGGCGGCGACGCCGACCGCGTCCAGGAGGACCGCGGCCAGCACGCCGGTGCGGTCTTTGCCCGCGGCGCAATGGAACAGCACCGAGCGGCGGTCGGGATCGATGATCAGGCGCACGGATTCGACGATGTGCTCGCCGCTGCCCGCGAGGAGCTGGCCGTAGAGCTCGGTCAGATCCACGCGTGTCTTGTCCGGCACCAGATCCCGTGCGGCCAGCGATGATTGGGGCGACTTGCGAATCGGCAGATTCGCGATGTGCAGGCCCGCATCGGCGATCAGGCCGTAACCCTCTCGCTCCACCTCGTCCGGCAGGCGCAGGTCGATGACCGTGCGCAGGCCGAGTTCACCGGTGAGATGCGACAGGTCGTCGCCGGTCGCCTGCTGGAGGGTGCTGGAGCGGAAGACCACACCGAAACGTGTTGTGCCGCCGCCCTCGACGGGCAGCCCGCCGAGATCCCGGACATTGTCGATCTCGGCGAACTCGACCCAGCGATCCATCGTCAGATGCCCCGTCTCTACGTGCTCTGTCTCTACGTGCTCTGTCTCTACGTGCTCTGTCTCCACATGATTAGTGGGCACGGCCCGCCGCCGCCTCTTCGGCGCGGGTGAGACCGCACAGCCCGATGAGGTCTTCGTGGAGTTCGAACCACACGGTGTGGTAGCTGTCCATGATCGGGCGGGCCACATAGGTGTGGTCGCCCTCGCCGATGCGCTCGACGGCACGGTCGAGACGATCGATGTAGCGGACCAGGCGGGGCGCGAGCTGCCCGAGACGCTGGATCAGCGGGCGCAGCCGGTCATGCGTCGCGGTGAGGCGGCCCAGCACTGCGGCGTCGTATTCGGCGTCGGCGTGATCATTGACGGTGGCCGCGTCCTTCATCTGCCAATCGGTGATGATCACCTTGAGATCGGCATTGAAGACACAGAATTCGTCGTAGGCCGCGGTGACGGCCGCATGATCGATGGTGGCGCGCTCCTGCGTGAGCAGCTCCGCCAGGCGTGGACGGCCCTCGGGGGTGAGCCGGAATCCAGCGGGCGTGGTGGCGCACAGCCCGGCATTCACCAGATCCGCACAGCACGAAGCGATTTCGGCGGTATCGGCGAACAGGCTGGCCGCAAGATTATCGGCATTCACCCGGCCCTTGATCCCGACCAGGCGCAGCACGGCCAGTTCGGTCACGGGAGCATCCACTTCTGTAACCCCTTCCTGCCCACCGTCTTCCGGCGACCCGGCACGCTCTTCGAGGCGAGCCGTCAGCTGTTCGCCGATCGTGCCCGGCCCCTGCGTCACATCGGCACCGGCCCACTCGGCCAGCTGCCGCACATCATCGAGAATGACCTGCTCCACCGGCTTGCCGGTGACCTCGCCCGCCAGCACCAGACCCGCCCCGCCATCCACGGTCACGGTCTTGCCGACCAGCGCGGCCACCACACCCGGCCCGCAGCCGACCACGCACGGGCGGCCGAGCTCCCGGCTCACCAGCGCGGCATGCGATGTGGTGCCACCCAATTCGGTAACAATGGCGCGCGCGGCGATCATGCCGTGCAGATCGTCGGGACTGGTGGTGGGGCGCACCAGAATGACATCCTCACCGGCCTCCGCGCGGGCCTCGGCCTCGTCGGGATCGGTGACGACCACACCGGAAGCCAGTCCGGGGCACGCGGATTCGCCGCGCGCCAAGGGCTCCTGCCCGGCGGTATCACCGGAGGCCGGGCGCAGCACCTCGCGCACCTGATCGGCGGTGATCCGGCCCAGCGCCTCCTCGGTGTCGATCAGACCCTCGGCCACCATGGCGACGGCGGTGCGCACCGCGGCCCGCGCCGAACGCTTGGCGGCTCGCGACTGCAACATCCACAGCGTGCCGGATTCGACGGTGAACTCGATGTCCTGCATATCGCGGCCATCGCGCTCGAGCAGCTGCGTGGCGGCGATCAGTCGCTCATGGACCGCGGGCTGCGCGGCGGCCAGGTCGTCGAGCGGGCGCGGCGTGAGGCGACCGGACACCACGTCCTCGCCCTGCCCGCCGACCAGCCACTCGCCATAGACGGGACCGTCGCCGGTATTGGGGTTACGACTGAAAAGCACTCCGGTGCCGGACAATTCATCGAGATTGCCGAACACCATGGCCTGCACGGTCACCGCGGTGCCGAGTGTGTCCGGCACACCACGATTGGCGCGATAGGTCTTGGCGCGCGCGGAATCCCAGGACCGGAACACCGCTTCGATGGCCCCGCGCAGCTGATCCCACGGATCCACCGGCACCTCGCCCGCGGCGTCACCGAGCACGGTCTCCCGGTACTGGTGCACGAACCGCGACCGAGTGTCCTCGGCGTAGCCGGGATTCCGGGTCTCGTCCGCCAGCGCCTGCCGCACCGCATCGGTCATGCCGAGATTCAGGACGGTGTCCATCATGCCGGGCATGGAGATCGCCGCGCCCGAGCGCACCGACACCAGCAGCGGCCGATCGGCCGATCCGAAACGCCGCCCGGTGCCGCGTTCGATTCCCGCGATCCCGGCCCGCACCTGCTCCCAGATCTCGGCCGCGATCGCACCCCGCCGGGTGTAGTCGGCCCAGGCATCGGTGGTGAGCACGAATGCGGGCGGCACCGGCAGCCCGAGCGCCCGCATGTGATCGATGCTCCACGCCTTGCCGCCGATCTTCTCCCGCGACAGCCCGCAGGTGCCGTCGAGTTCCACGACGGTCACGGCGTCGGCCGCCACATCAGGTCGCTGCGCAAGCTCCGCTCCCGCGGTCATGTCACTCCTTCGATGTCCTGGATTCATCCGCACTCCAGCGCTCGCCGCCGTCGAAAGCGGCTGCCGGGCCATATCCCGCGCCCCACCTCGGGGGCATGTTTCGAGCCTGCCGCGTGACCCCCCTCACCCCCAACCCGCATCCCAATGAGCGGAACCCCGGCACGCCGCGACACGAAACGGCACGCCCGGTCACTGGGATGGCACGGATAAAACCGGCAGTTCGTATGCGGCGGTAGGGCAGGATAAGCGCATGGATCGGCGGCACGCGGCGTCCATCGGCGGGCACCCGGTGGCCGCACCGATTTCGACCATTCCGGCCCTGGTTGCGGACCGGGCGCGGCGTTACCCGGACGCCGTGGCAGTTGCCGGGCCCATGGGGCGGCTGACCTTCGCCGAATTGGCCGAGCAGGCGGCGGCGGTGACCCGCGCGGCCATCGCCTCCGGAATCGAGTCCGGGGACCGGGTGGGGATGTGGGCTCCCAATAGCGTGCGGTGGATTGTGGGCGCGCTCGGAATGCTCGGAGCCGGAGCCACTCTGGTGCCGATCAGCACGCGGTTGCGCGGGCACGAAGCCGCGGATGTGCTGGCGCGCAGTCACGCCAAGGCGGTGTGCACCGTGCAGGAATTCCTGGGCAATGACTATCCCCGGATGCTAGCCGAATCCGGCCATCCACTACCGGATCTGGAACATCTGATCCTCCTGGATGATGCGCGCGGGGACAGTTCCGCCAAGTGGGACATCAGTTCCTGGGCGGGATTCCTCGCGCCGGGCACGGTGGTGCCGCCGGAACAAGCACGCGAGCGGACCCAAGGCATCGACCCGGAATCGGTGTGCGACATCCTCTTCACCTCCGGTACCACCGGCGCGCCCAAGGGCGTGCTCGCCACCCACCGGCAGACCCTGGAGGTCTTCGCGCTGTGGGCGAACGCGGTGACCCTGCGCCCACGCGACCGATACCTGCTGGTGAATCCGTTCTCGCACACCCAGGGATACAAGGCCGGGATCATCGCCTGCCTACTGTGCACCGCCACCATGGTGCCGATGGAACGCTTCGATCCCGACACGGCGCTACAACTGGTCGAGCACGAGCGAATCACCGTATTGATCGGCCCACCAACGCTTTTCACCGATCTGCTGAGCACCGGCCGCCGCGATTACATGCTCGGCTCCCTGCGCCTGGCAGGCACCGGCGGCGCGACGATCCCCACCGAACTCGTGGAACGCATCCGCGAAGACCTCCGCGTCCCCTACGTCTTCACCGCCTACGGACTCACCGAATCCATCGGCGTCGTCTCGGTCTGCCCGCCCGCCGCCCCCGCCGAACTCGTCGCGGGCACCGTCGGAAAAGCCCTCGCGGGCACCCAGATTCGCATAGTCGACCGCAGCGGCGCACCCGTAGCGCCCGGCGAACCCGGCGAAATCACCGTCAAGGGCCCCAATGTCATGGGCGGCTATCTCGACGACCCCGACGCCACCGCCGCCGCCATAGACCCCGACGGCTACCTGCACACCGGCGATATCGGCACCCTCGACGAGAGCGGCTACCTCCGCATCACCGACCGCCTCAAGGACATGTACATCTCCGGTGGCTTCAATGCCTACCCCGCCGAAATCGAACGAGTCCTCCTGCAACACCCCGACATTCGCGATGTGGCCGTCATCGGCATCCCGGACGACCGGCTCGGCGAGGTGGGCCGCGCGGTGGTGGTGCCACAGGATCCCGCCACCGCCGATCCGACCACCATTATCGAGTGGTCCCGCACCCGCCTCGCGGGCTACAAAATCCCCCGCGAAGTGGTCTTCGCCGAAGCCCTCCCCCGCAATGCCAGCGGCAAGGTCCTCAAGGACCAGCTACGCAAACTGGCCTAGCCGAGCACGGGTCCCTCGGCCCACCGATACAGATGCGCGGTAGCCCCGCACCCGAGGGTGCAGGGCTACGGTCGTCGTCGGGCTGCCCGGATCGCGGCGGGCGGCCGTTGACGAAGAGTGGGGCGGCGGGTCAAAGTTCCTTGCGCATCTGGGCGGTCAGCGGCTTCATGTAGGCGGAGCCGAGCAGGCGGCGCATGAGGTTCATGGCCTTGGCGTCCTTGCCGATCAGGATGAGCGGCTTGTTCTTTCGAATGCCGTCCAGGACGACCTGCGCGCACTTCTCCGGGCTGACCTGAGCCAGACGGTCGAAGTTGGCGGCCAGGGCATCCCGGTCGCGATTGGCGGAAGCCCGTGCCTTCCAGGCGATTTCGGTCTTGATCATGCCCGGATGCACGCTGGAGACGCCGACATTGTTGTCCGCGATGATCATCTCCTGGCGCAGCGCGTCGGTGAACGCGTGCATGGCGTACTTCGAAGAGCTGTAACCACTCTGGCTCGGGCAGGCCACCAGACCGAACATGGAGGACACATTGGCGATGTGCCCGTCACCGGAGGCGATGACGTGCGGCAGGAACGCCTTGGTGCCGTTCGCCGTACCCCAGAAGTTGATATTGAAGATCCACTCGAAATCTTCCCAGGTCACGTCCTCGACATTGGCGGTCAGCGAGACACCGGCATTGTTGATGACGATATTGACCTTGCCGAAATCGGCCACCACCTCGTCGGCGTGCGCGTAGACGGCAGCCCGGTCCGAGACGTCCAGCTGGTAGGCGCGGGCCTTCGCACCCTCCTTCTCGCACAGCGCCGCCGTCTCGGCGACGCTCTCGAGCGTGCGGCCGGACAGCGCCAGCTGCGCGCCATTGCGGGCCAGTTCCAGGGCCAGGGCCCGTCCGATGCCCGCACCCGCACCGGTAATGACGGCGACCTTGCCGTTGAAGTCCTTCATGTGGCCAATTTCCTTGTCTCGCAGCGAGGTACTACTGGGTGGTGAAGCCGCCGTCGGCGATGAATTCCGCGCCGGTGCTATAGGAGGATTCGTCGGAGATGAGGAACAGCACCAGATTGGCGAGTTCCTCCGGGGTTCCCGGGCGAGCGATGGGCTGGGTGGCCGCGATAGCAAGGGAGCGTTCGGAAGTCGCGGTCATCTCGGTGGCGATAATGCCGGGATGCACCGAGTTGACGCGGATATTGTCGACGGCCAGTTCCTGCGCGGCCGTCTTGCTCATACCGCGCACCGCCCACTTGGACGCCACATAGCCGAGGATGTTCGAGTAGCCGATCAGCCCGCCGGTCGAGGAGATGTTCACGATCGAGCCGACGCCCGCACGGCGCATGGAACCGATCACGGCCTTCATACCCAGGAAGACGCCGACCTGATTGACGTCGATGACCTTGCGGTAGTCGGCTTCCGCGAGCTTCTCGATCGGGTCCACATGCACGATGCCCGCATTGTTGACCAGGCCCGAGACGGGACCGAACTTCGCCTCGGCCGTGGCGACGACCTCGTTCCAGGCACCCTCGTCGGTCACATCCAGGGGCAGGAAGAGCGCGTTCTCACCGATGTCAGCGGCCAGCTTCGTGCCTTCTTCGAGCAGGACATCGGCGATCACCACCTTCGAACCCTCGGCGGCAAGCCTGCGGGCGAAGGCCGCGCCCATGCCGCGCGCACCGCCGGTGATGATGACGTTCTTGGTATCGACACGTCCCATGTCATTTCTCCTGATTCTGCGCGGCAGCACGCCGGGGAGCCCGCTTGGCGGGAGCCGGATCGGCCGAAGTCACTTCCGCGGCAACCGGTTCCAGATCGGCCAGGTGATTGGCGGCGATGTAGCCGAACGTCATGGCGGGTCCGATCGTCGCGCCCGCACCGGCGTAGTCATTGCCCATGACCGCGGCGGAGTTATTGCCCGCAGCGTAGAGCCCGCGAATCACCTCGCCCTGGTCATTGAGCACGCGTGCATGCTCGTCGGTGACGAGGCCGCCCTTGGTGCCCAGATCGCCCGGCACCATCTCGACCGCGTAGAACGGGCCACGCTCGAGCGGGGCAATGGTCGGGTTGGGCTTGACGGTCGGATCACCGTAGTACCGGTCGTAGGCGGAATCGCCGCGCTGGAAGTCCTCGTCGCGCCCCTGCTTGGCGAACCCGTTGAAACGCTCCACGGTCGCGGCCAGCTTGTCCGCCGGAATGCCCAGCTTGGCGGCCAGCTCGGCGAGCGTGTCGGCCTTCTTGATGATGCCCGAGTCGTAGTAGCTCTGCGGCAGTTCACGTTTGGGGAAGTTGCCCAGGAACAGGTACCGGTCGCGGAAGTTCTGATCGAAGATGAAGTGCGCCGGAATGCTGCCCACGCCTTCGGCTTCCATCTCGTACATCTTGTGCACGACGTTCACGTACGGCGCGGACTCGTTGACGAAGCGCTCGCCATTGTCATTGACCATGATCGCGCCCGGCTGTGATCGCTCGGCCAGGCAGAAGAACGGCGGCCGGTTCTCGGGGCTGCGCACCGACGGACCCCACCAGGCGTCATCCATGAGATCGACCGCGCCGCCGACCTTCTGGCCCGCCACAATGCCCTCGCCGACATTCTCGACCGCGCCGACGGTCCAGTCAGTGGACTGCGGCCCGGAGATGTACTGCTTGCGCATCTCCAGGTTGTGCTCGAAGCCGCCCGCGGCCAGGATCACGCCGCGCCGCGCCTTGATGGTGACCGGACGGCCCTCATGCTCGACCCGCACGCCGACGACGGTGTCGCCCTCGGTGATCAACTCGGTCAGCGGCGTGCTCAGCCACACCGGCACGCCCGCATCGCGCAGCGACAGCCACAACCGAGCGGCGAGCGCCTTGCCCAGGCTCAGCGGCAGCGCGCCCTTGAGCATGTTCAGCGCGGTGAGCGCACCCACCTTCATGGCGGTCTTCTTGCCCGCCCAGGTGCGCGCGATCATATTCAGGTCGTGGAAGTCCTTGACCGTGATGGCAATGCCCTTGGGCGCGGACATGGTCGGCTGATTGATCTTGTGCAGATCCCCGCCGAGCAGTCGCCCGTCGATCGGCTTGGGCTCGATGCTGCGACCCTGCGCCAGGCCGCCCGGGTACTCCGGGTGGTAATCGGAATAGCCACGGTCGTAAGCGAATTCCCAATGCTTGGAGCGAGCGCCGATGTAGGACATCATCTCCGGACCCTTGTCCAGGAATGCGCGCTGCTTCTCCTCCGGAACCCGGTCGCCGACAACGGCTTTCAGGTAGGTGCGGGCCATCTCGGGACTGTCCGGCACACCGGCCGCATTCAGCACCGGATTGTTCGGGATCCAGATGCCGCCGCCCGAACGCGCGGTGGACCCGCCGAACAGTCGGCTCTTCTCGATCAGGGTGACCGACAGGCCACGGTAGGCGGCGGTCAGCGCGGCGGTCATGCCCGCGGCGCCGGAACCCACGACAACGACGTCGAATTCGAATTCCATGTAATAAGTCCTTAGTAGCCGCAACTGGTGAGCATGCCGCCGTCGACGACGAATTCGCCGCCGGTGCAGTAGCTCGAGGCATCCGACGCCAGGAACAGCGCCACCTCGGAGACCTCGACGGGCTGACCCCAGCGCGGAATGGGCAGTTCGGAAAAGAAGGTGTTGCCGTCCACCCCGCTCGCACCCGCCACGGACGCGGTCATCGGGGTGGCGATGGCGCCCGGATGGATCGAGTTCACCCGGATACCCGAGTGCCCCAGTTCCCGGGCGGCGGACTTGGTGAGACCGCGCAGCGCGAACTTGCTCGCGCTGTAGGCGGCCAGGCCGGACGCGCCGACGAAGCCCTCGACCGAGGACACATTGACAATGGATCCCCCACCGGCCGCGATCAGGGCGGGCGCGACCGTCTTGATGCCCAGCCAGGAGCCGGTCACATTGATGGCCATGATGGTGTTGAACTCGTCCAGGCTCATGTCCACGATGGGCTTGAACCGCAGGATGCCCGCGTTATTGACCAGGATGTCCAGCCGCCCATAGCGGGCGACCGTCTCGGAAACCGCTGCCTGCCAGTCACTTTCACTGGTGACATCGTGGTGCACGAAGTGGGCGGCGTCGCCGATCTCGGCGGCCAGGGCCTTGCCCTCCTCATCGAGCACATCGCCGAACACCACACGTGCACCCGCCGCGACGAAGCGCCGCACATGCTCCGCACCCATGCCCCGCGCACCGCCCGTGACGAATGCGACCTTCCCGTCCAGCTGTCCCACCGGTTCCCGTCCTTCCTCAGCGTTTGAACCGACGCTAAGGCGGGGGGTGAGCAGCGGCACCGTGTGGTCCCGGCCACTGAGACATCCGAATGACCTGAGGGTTTGAGTCCAGAAGTATTCCGGTTAGGCATAAGCGCCCGCGAGGGCGGGAACCAGGCGGCAAGGAGTCCGAATGAAGTTCTCGATGATCTTCGAAGCGCAGATGACCGACCCCACCGCCGAGCACGAAGCTCGAGTCCTGCGCGACTCCGTCGAACAGGCGGTGCTGGCGGACGAGGTCGGCTTCGACACCGTCTGGGCGGTCGAGCACCACGGGCTCAAGTGGTACGCGCATATGAGCGCGCCGGAGATCTTCCTGACCTGGGTGGCCGCCAAGACCTCGCGGATTCGCATCGGCCACGGCGTGGTGTGCATGCCGTTCAACTTCAATCATCCGGTGCGGGCCGCCGAACGCGCCGCCATGCTCGACGTGCTCTCGGGCGGGCGCTTGAACCTGGGCGCGGGCCGTGGCGCGACCACCGTCGAAACCTCCATGTGCGGAGTCGATCCCGACCGAACCTATCGGGAGGTCGAGGAATCACTGCGCATGATCGCCGCCGCATGGCAGGATCCGGAAGCCGAATTCGAGTACCACGGTGAGCTTTTGGATATCTCACCCCATCATCTGCTGCCGCGTCCGGTGCAGCGTCCGCATCCGCCGCTGTTCATGGCCTGCACCAAGAAAGACACCCTGAAGCTGGCCGCCGACTACGGAATCGGCGCGCTGGTACTGGGTTTCGCGGGTGTCGAGGAAATCGCGGAACTGCGCGGCATCTACGACGCGGCCATTGCCGAACGCACCGGGGAACGATTCGTCTCCACCGTCGTCAATGATCACTTCGCGGCCCTGTGCCCGACCATCGTGCTGGACGACCGGGAACGCGCGCAGCAGATCGGCGCGCGCGGGCAGCGGTTCTTCGCCCAGGCCATCAAGCACTACTACGGTGCCGGGCCGGTGCCGGACGAGGCCGTGGATCCCACCGTCGACGAGGTCGCCAAGATCAAGCAGGCGGCCGAGGAACACGTCGCCTACCTGCACGAAGCCAAGATCCCGGTGAAGTCCGGCTCCACCGCCATCTTCAATACCGAGCACGCCTACGGCAATGCCGACGACGCCATCGCGTACGTGGAACGCCTTCAGGAAGCGGGCGCGGACGAGATCCTATGCCTCATCCAAATGGGCACCGTGCCGCAAGAGGCGTGCCTGGAAACCATTCGTCAGTGGGGCGAGAAGGTCATTCCCCATTTTCAAAGCCGGACCAAATAGCACCGTCGCAACAAGTAGAAGGAATCGAAATGGCTGATCTGACAGGCAAAGTCGCCCTGATCACCGGTGCCGCGCGCGGCCAGGGTGCCGCCGAGGCGCGACTGTTCGTCGAGCGCGGCGCGAAGGTGATCATCACCGACGTGCTGGAGACCGAGGGCAAGGAACTCGCCGAATCCCTCGGCGACGCCGCCCTTTTCGTCCGCCACGACGTCACCGACCCCGAGAGCTGGGATGCCGCGGTAGCCGCGGGCCTCGCGGCCTTCGGCACGCTGAACGTCCTGGTCAACAATGCCGCCATCTACCTGATGAAGCCACTCGTGGAGACCAGCGCCGACGAGCTGGAACGGATCATGCAGGTCAACCTGATCGGCCCGTACCACGGCATCAAGGCCGTCGTCCCGGCCATGATCGAGGCCGGGAGCGGCTCGATCGTCAATATCTCCTCACAGTCCGGCCTGGAGGGGCTCTCGAACCACTCCGCCTACGGCTCCTCCAAGTGGGGCCTGCGCGGCCTGAGCCGTTACGCCGCACTGGAACTCGGCCCGAACCAGATCCGGGTCAACTCGGTGTACCCCGGCCCGATCGCCACCCCGATGGTCCCCTATCTGACCACCGGCCCGGGCAGCTTCCCGACCCTTCCCCTCGAGCGCACCGGCCTGCCCGAGGAGGTCGCCGAACTGGTCGCCTTCCTGGCCTCCGATGCCGCCGCCTACATCACCGGCGCCGAAGTCGCCGTCGACGGCGGTCTCGCCGCGGGCAAGTTCATCCCGCGAGATATGCAGTAACAGCACAGTTTTCAAGGAAGGCCCGCAATGCCCCTGGCACCCGAATGGCAGTCCTTCGTGGACGCCGCCACCGCCGCGTTCCCCGCCCTCGGCACCGAGGTGCTCGACGCGGCGGAGGCGCGGGCCTTCCTCGCCGCCCGTTCCGCCCCCGCCGTCGTACCGATTCCCGTTGCGGCGGTCGAGGAATGGCTGGTCCCCGGACCCGAGGACGCACCCGAGGTGCCCGTCCGGCTCTACCGCCCACTCGACGCCGAGCCGACACCCGGCGTGGTGGTCTTCTATCACGGCGGAGGGTTTGTCCTGTGCAGCCTCGACAGCCATGACCGGTTCTGCCGCCTCATGGCGAACGAGGCCGGGGTGATCGTGATTTCGGTGGATTACCGCCGCGCCCCCGACGCCCGCTTCCCCGCCGCCGCCCACGACGCCTACGCGGTACTGCGCTGGGTCGCCGACAATGCCGAATCCCTCGGCGGCGACCCGGCCCGCCTCGCCGTGGCCGGAGACAGCGCGGGCGGCAATCTCGCCACCGTCGCCGCCATTCAGGCCCGCGACAATGGCGGGCCCGATATCGCCTTCCAGCTGCTCCTGTACCCCATGCTGGATCCCGCCTGCGACAGCGCGTCCTACACCGAGAACGCCGAGGGCTACTTCACCACCGCGGCCCACATGCGCTGGTACTGGCAGCAGTATCTGATCACGGACGCCGACAGGTCCGACCCCTACGCCAATCCCCTCCTCGCCGAACTCACCGGCCTCCCGGCCGCCCATATCGCCACGGCCGAATTCGATCCGCTGCGCAACGAGGGTGAGGTCTACGGCGGGCTGCTGCGCGACGCGGGCGTGCCCGTGGAGATCCACCGCTGGAACGGCACGGTCCACGGCTTCATGTCCATGGCCTTCCACCTCCCGGAAACCCAGCAGGCCAACGCATCCGCCTTCACCGCCCTGCGCAAGGCCCTCACCCGCACCGGCGTCTCGTAGGCGCTGTTCACCAACTCGTCGCCGAGCTCTCAGCCAAATCCCAGCCGAAAGCCCTCCGCGCGTAAACGATCACCGTCTAGCATCGGGCAGGTTCGCATTGTCTGAAATGTTGGGGGTTCTCTTGTCGGTAGCACGCATCGCCACCCTCACCGCGGCCATGGCCGCCGTCTGCACGGTCGCCACCGCCGGGAACGCGGCGGCCGCAGGGCAGTACTTCGGCACCATCGCGGTCTCCAAGCTCAAGAACTCCGCGGTGGTCTCCGCCGACGGCGGGAGCAAGGTCCAGGCCGATGCCGCCGCCATCCGCGACTGCGGCTACTACGACTGCGAAATCGTCTTCCGCTTCAATGACGGCTGCGCCGCCATAGCCCAAGGCGCGGACGGCAATTGGGGCTGGGCCGCCGCGGGCTCCCGCGAGGAGGCCGAGGGAGCCGCCGTGGCGGGCCTCGGCGAAAGCACCCCAGCCTTCCCCGACCTCGGCAGCGCCAGCCCCCGCGCCGCCCGCGTAGTCGCCTCTGCCTGCACCGTGAACGTGCAGTAGCCCGAATCTCACCGAGGGGAATCCACGGTGGCGGCCCGGACGCGGACTATCAGCGCGCCGACCACCGCCGCGGCCCCGACCACACCCGCGAAGGTCGTCGCGCCCGTCGTCAAACCGACTGCGTCACTGAGGAATCCCGCCGACAGCGGCAGTACCGCGGCCGGTAGATAACCGCCGACATTCTGCGCGGCATTCGCCTCGGCCAGCCGATCCGCGGACACACTCGCACTGATCGCGGTGAGACCACCGAACTGCCCCATCCCCTGCCCGATTCCGGCGAGGATCGCGGCCACCCCGAACAGCACGAACGACGACAGCCGCAGCGCCGACACCAGGGTGATCATGCTCAGCGCCGTCGCCGCGGCTCCGCCGAGCAGAATCGTGCGCAACCGCAGGCGGCTGACCGCGAACTGAATTCCGGTCGCGCCCAGGAACATGACGAAGGCCAGCCCACCCGCGACAATCCGATTACCGGCCCCGAGCAGCGACGACAACAGCGACGGGCCCAGCGACAACACGAACGAGGTCGCGGTGATCCCCGGCGCGAACACGGCAATTCCGAGCAGCACGGCGGTCCGCCCGCCCGGAGCCACCGCCGGAATCCGAATCCAGGGGCCGCGTCCGCCCGGCCCCTTCGGCAGATCCAACCGCACCACCACCGCGAAAGCCGAAGCCAGCAAGACGATCTCGACCACGAATATGGTGACGGTCGGCGCGGGCAGCGTCTCCGACAACAGCCCCGCCAGCAGCGGACCGAACCCCGCCCCCAGCACCATCGCCGACGAAGCCGCCAGTGCGGCAAGCCGTTTCCGCTCCGGCCCGCCGATATCGGTCACCGCCGCCATGCCCGCCGATACGGTCGCGCCGACCGCTATGCCGGTGAGCAGGCGTGCGACCGCCAGCACCGCCACCGAGCCCGCGGTGGCGAACAGGACGCACGCGATCATCGCCAGCACCACCGCGGGCAGCAGCACCGGCTTGCGGCCGATCCGGTCCGACAACACGCCCGCGACCAGCAGCGCACCCAGCAAACCGACTATGTAACAGGCGAATACGGCCGTCAATGTGCCCGACGAGAAGCCGAGCTCGCCCTGCCACACCACATACAGCGGCGTCGGCGCGTTCGACAGCACGAATACCGCGAGCACCGGCCAGGCCGCCAGCCACACCGTGGCGGTCCCCGTCGATCGCGCGGTTCCGGGCCGCGCCATCAGTGTCGCCATCGCATCCTCCACTAGTTCGACTTTTCTCGTACTACTACGACAAGAGTCGAACTTAGCATCTAGTACGATAAGACTCGTACTAGGCGGCCGCGAATCACAGGAGACTCGATGACTTCCACGGACAGCCCGGCGACCACGCTCCCCGAGCCCGCCCGCGCCGACCTGCGCCTGGAGGATGTCCTCGGCGTACTGAGCGATCCCCTACGCCTCGGCATGGTCCAGAAATTGCTGCTCGAATCCCCCGACACCGACCGCTCATGCAGCTGGTTCGGCATCGACCGCCCGAAATCCACGCTGACCCATCACTTCCGGGTGCTCCGCGAGGCCGGCGTCACCCGCCAGCAGCAGTACGGCCTGGAACGCCGCAGCCGAGTCCGTACCGAAGACCTCGATGCCCGCTTCCCAGGCCTGCTGAATCTCGTCCGCGACTGGACTCCCGCGAACTGACGTTCCCGACTAGCGCTGGTAGCGGGCCTCATAAGCGGCACGTTCGGCGGCACGTCGGGTGGCTCGGGCCGGGCTCTCCAAGTCTTGCGGGAAGCCATGTTTCGCGAGGCGATGAGCACGGTTCATCGGCATGTAGGCGACGATGTAGAAGACCGCCAGCAGGAATGCCAGCAGGATCATTGCGCCGCGCAGCCAGAGTTCGCCCGGGAACAGCAGGAATGCGGCGAAGATCGGGGTCATCGGGAACAGGCCGCGAATGAGATGCCTTGGGAAGGCATACTTTCCGGTGAGATCATTGCGAACCCATTGCGCTCATCGTGGCTGTCGCGCCGCCAGGTGATGAGCCCGGCGGCCTCGAGCCGCTTGAGCAGCGGCGACAGCGTCGGCGAATCGAGTTGAATCGCCTTCCTCGGCCTAGCTTGCGATGCGGTGGTGACGGCTTTCACGCCGATGGCTGCGGCTGCGCCAGCGCGGCGATCCGGGCGGTGTCCATGTAGTCGCGGAACAGCGTCACCAGGCCGTTCTGTACTCGAATCACGTTGACAGAGGTGCGAATCCAGGCGCGCTCCGTGCCCGGATAGGACAGCTCGACGTCGTTCTCGACAAGGAAGACCTCCGGATCGGCGGTCTCGTGGATGGTCGGGCGGATGCCGTACACCTCGACGCCGGACATTCCGGACCAGCGCTTGGCCAGGAGCGCGCGGATCTCCTCGCGCCCCTCGAGCCGGTCCGGCAGGCCGGGAATGGGGAAGGGGATCTCGAAGACGGCATCCGGGGCCATCAGTGCGGCGAACGCATCAGCATCGCGGGCGGGTAGGCCGAGGAACAGCCGTTCCACCAGGTCACGAGGGGTTTCGAGGGATGTGGACATAACGCCTCCTAAAACGGAACGTATAGCCCGCTAAGTATCCGGGGCGCACGTTCCGATTGTCAATGGGCGGGTAGGCTGCGAACGTGACCGATCGCCCCCTGCGCGCCGACGCCCGCCGCAATCGCGAGCGCGTCCTGGCCGCCGCGCAGGAAGCCTTTGCCGCCGAGGGGATTTCGGTACCCCTGGACGAGATCGCCCGGCGCGCGGGCGTCGGCGCGGGCACCGTGTACAGGCACTTCCCCACCAAGGAGGCGCTGTTCGAGGCCGCCATCCTGGACCGGGTCGAGAAAATGACCACCCACGCCCGCGACGCGGCGACCGCCGAGGACGCGGGCGCGGTGTTCTTCGACTTCCTGCAACGAATGGTCGAAGACGGCGGGGTCAAGCGGGACCTGGCCGATGCCCTCGGCCCCCAGGGACACGATGTCTACGCCGGGCCGTCCCAGCAGCTGAAAAAGGCGATCGGCGAATTGCTTTCACGCGCCCAGCGGGCGGGCGCGGTGCGCGACGATATCGGCGTCGACGATCTCGTGGCGATTCTGAAGGGCCTGTTCCTGGCCGCCCACACCAGCAATGCCGATTCCGGGCTACTGGCCCGGACCTTCGCCGTCATGACCGACGGACTCCGCACCCGATAGCGCTGTCGCAAAGCTCTAGCAAAGATCGCTGAAATATTGCGGAGCATTGGAGCAATTCACAAATCGCCCTAGTAGTTCGGCGATGTGCACATATTTTCCGCGCTCTGGTGATTTGATGCTCGGTGTGCTGACAGGTTGCCTTCGGTGATTACGGCCCGGAGCTGTTCTTCCCCGCAAATATGACGACAGGAGATCAGGCTCGATGAAGCGTGCGATCCGCGTGGCCGCCGTCGCGGCCGGTCTGACACTGGCCGCCTGTGCACGAGACACCGAACCCGACGCCGGACCGCCCGCACCGCCGCCGCGGACGCTCACCATCGGCATCAAATTCGACCAGCCCGGGCTGTCCACCCGCGGGGCGGACGGCAAACCGCAGGGCTTCGATGTGGACACCGCCGTCTACATTGCCGGGAAGCTCGGCGTCACCCCCGATCACATCACGTGGCGCGAGGCCAGATCCGAGCAGCGCGAAGACCTCTTGAACTCGGGCACAGTCGATTTCGTCGTGGCCTCGTACTCCATCACCGCCGGGCGGCAGCAGCTCGTCTCGTTCGCCGGGCCCTACCTCATGGCCGGACAGGACCTGCTGGTGCGGCAGAGCGAACGCGGCATCGACCGGCCCGAGGATCTCAATGGCCGCACCGTATGCACCGCCGAGGGCTCCACCTCCGCCGAGAAGATCCGCCGCAGCTTCGCCTACGGCGTGCAGCTCACCACCCGCGACACCTACGCGCAGTGCGTCGCCGACCTGCTCACCGGCACGGTCGACGCCGTCACCACCGACGATGTCATCCTCGCCGGATACGCCCACGAACACCCCGGCACCCTGAAGGTGGCCGGTCACCGCTTCACCCGCGAGCGCTACGGCGTCGGCATCCGCAAGGGCGATCTCGACCTGCAGGGCCGGATCACCGCGATCATTCGCATGATGATCGACGACGGCAGCTGGCGAAAGTCCATGGAGACCAACCTGACCGCCGGTGGCTACAAGCCCCTGGCCGCCCCCGTCGTCTTCAATGCCCCGGACAAGGCCGTCGAACCCGGCGACCCCACCACCCTGGACCCGCAGCTGATCAGCACCACCAAGGCCGTGGCCGCCACCTCCAATGCCCGCGACTGGGAGGGCTTCCGCTCCCTGGTCTGCCCCGAGAACGCCGACGCCATAGACGAAATCGTCTTCGGCTACACGCCCCAATTCGACAAGGGCCTCGGGTCGGAGGTCAAGAACGCCGGATACACCAATACCGTCACCGGCGTCACCCAATCCGACCCCAATACCGCCACCTTCGTCTTCCACGAAGCCTTCACCAATGTCCCCGAGAAGTACCGCCAGTACTTCAAGGACATCGACTACACCGGCAATATGGTCCGCCGCGACGGCTCCTGGAAACTCTGTTCCCTCGCAGCGGATTTCGTCGAACCCTGACCTGACCGGCGATCGGCATCTCCTTCAGGCGAAGTAGTGGCCGCGGCCGTCAGGAGGGGGTGGCCAGGGCGAATGGGAGCACTGCGTCCGCCCCGGCGGCACGTAGCGCGCGGGCGGCCATGGTGAAGGTCCAGCCGGTGTCGGAGAGGGCGTCCACGAGCAGGATGGGTCCGTCCACGGCGGTGAGATCCGGTGTCTCCCAGGCATTGTGCAGCGCGGCGACACGGTGGGCGGAATTGACGGCCGAGGGCGGGGGCACATCGGGGCGCAGCTGCAGGATGCCGAGATCCTGGAGCTTGCCGACCTGGGCGAGGCGGGCCGCCAGGGAAGTCGTCAGCAGTCGGTGGCGGGGCGTGTCCAGAACCATGACGGCGGTAGGCCGCTGGGACCAATTCCATTCGCGGAGAACGGTTGTGCAGGCCTGGAAGACCTCATCGGGCACCGGGGCATCCGGGCCGTCCAGGATGGCGCGCAGGCGCTGACCCCAGCCCAGATTGCTCAAACGGCCCAGCACCCGGCCGGTCTCCGCACCGCCGGTAATCTTGCCGGACAGCGAGATTCCCATTTTCGCCATGCCGGTCGGCCACTGCTTACGCGGCGCGAGGTCGATGCCCGGCCGGTCCAGGCGAGCGCGGATGGCGGTGAGATCGGCGGTATCCACGGTGGTGTCGGCGCGGGTCCCGGTGCAGTTGTCGCAGCGCCCGCAGCCGGGGGCATCGGCGGCCAGGCCCGGATCGTCGAGCTGGTGGCGCAGGAAGTTCATCCGGCATGCGGTGGTGGACTGGTAGTCGATCATCGCCTGCTGTTCGGCCTCGCGGGCCACCGAAAGGCGTTCGTAGCGTTCGGTGTCGTACTCCCAGGGCTGACCCGTGACCAGCCAGCCGCCGCGCACCCGCTGCACGGCACCGTCCACATCGAGCACCTTGAGCACCATCTCCAGTCGGGAGCGATTGAGCTCCACCAGGGGCTCCAGGGCAGCGGTGGACAACGGGCGATCATGATCCAGCGCATCCAGCACCGAGCGAACAATGTGTTCGCGCGGAAAGGCCACGGACGCGAAGTAACTCCAGATCCTGCGGTCTTCCGGACCGGGCAGCAGCACGACCTCGGCGCGTTCGGTGCCACGACCCGCACGACCGACCTGCTGGTAGTAGGAGATCGGTGAGGACGGCGCACCGACGTGCACCACGAAACCGAGATCGGGCTTGTCGAAACCCATGCCCAGCGCGGAGGTGGCGATGAGCGCCTTCACCTCATTGTTCAGCAGGCCCTGTTCGAGCGCCTCGCGCTCGCTCGGGTCCGTCTGACCGGTGTAGGCAGCCACGGTGTGGCCGTGCGAATTCAGCACATCGGCCAGATCATTCGCGGCCGCCACGGTGAGCGCGTAGACGATGCCGGAGCCCGGCAGTTCGCCCAGCCGCTTGCTCAACCAGGCCGTCCGCTCGACCGCATCCGGAATCTGCACCACCGACAGGTGCAGGGATTCGCGATCGAGGGTGCCGCGCAAAACCAGGGTGTCGGTGCCGATCTGGGTCGCCACATCGGTGACCACGCGGTCATTGGCGGTGGCCGTGGTGGCCAGCACCGGGACGTCCGAGCCGAGATCGGCGATGAGGGTGCGGATCCGCCGGTAGTCCGGGCGGAAATCGTGGCCCCAGTCCGAAACGCAGTGCGCCTCGTCGATCACGACCAGGCCCGCGTCGGCGGCCAGCTTGGGCAGCACCGAATCCCGGAAGTCCGGATTGTTCAGCCGTTCCGGGCTGACCAGCAAGACATCGACATCGCCCGCCGCCACCTGCGCGTGAATATCATCCCATTCGGTGACATTGCCCGAATTGATGGTCGCCGCAACGACTCCCGCGCGTTCCGCCGCCGCCACCTGGTTGCGCATGAGCGCCAACAGCGGCGACACGATCACCGTGGGCCCGCGCCCCGCCGCGCGCAGCAGCTTGGCCGAGATGAAGTAGACCGCGGACTTACCCCAGCCGGTGCGCTGCACCACCAGGGCACGCCGCCGCTGCACCACGAGCGCCTCGATGGCGGTCCACTGATCCTCCCGCAGCCGCGCACCCGGCCCGGCCAGTTCCCGCAGTAGCTGTTCGGCCGCATCGCGCAGGCTCGGCGCGGCTGCGGAATCGGTCGGCAGAGCTGCGGTCTGGGTCTGCGGGTCGGTGGAAGTCACGCGGTCCATCGTGCCCCACCGGACCGACAGTCGACCCTCGCCATCCAACTTCGCACCGCAACACACCGTGGTAGCGGCGATTTGTCCGGACTGTCGGATGTTGCGTGACCTGCGGAGCGCGCCTTGATTGCGGTGCGGTCAAGATCACCCGAAGCGCCGGATCGGAGCGGACAATAAAGTACCGGGAACGAAGGGCGTCCCGGGGGAACAAAGGGATGACGGCAATGCCGGAGAAGTTTCCGTCGCCCACGGGGTGGACTCCACCTGGGGCGCAATTCCGAAGTAGTGGAACAGTTTCTCGCACGGTGACCGGCACATTGGTGGGGCTGGTGGTGACCCCGATCGGGATCGCCCTCGCCGCACGCGGGGCAGCGGGCACCAAACAATGGATCATTCTCGGCGACTTCGCGGACCGCCTCGGCTCCGCCTTCCAGATCCTCGTCGCCGCGGCACTCTTCCTCTTGGTCGCGGTACTGGCCGGCTATTCAGCGGCGGGCACCATCATCGCGGGTCTGGTCTGGGGAGTCCTCCCCGGAATCATCCACCTGATCTTCCCGCACGACACCTTCCGATTGATCGGCAATCTCCCGCTCGTCTCCGACGAGATGCACGTGGCCCTGTTCGAATGGCTGCAAACGGGATTCCCGCTGATCGTCGGCATCCTCCTGATCGGAGCCGGGGTAGCGACGACACTGCGCCGCCGCTGACCCCGGCCCGGAATCAACCGCAAATCAACCCTTCACACACAGCACCTGACGAAGTGTCGCGACAATATCCACCAGATCGCTCTGGGCAGCGATGACCTGATCGATGTCCTTGTACGCCGCGGGGATCTCATCGACCACCCCGGCGTCCTTACGCGACTCCACACCCTCGGTCTGGGCGATCAGGTCCGCCACGGTGAACTGCCGCTTGGCCGCATTACGGCTCATGCGGCGGCCCGCACCGTGCGACGCGGACTGGAACGACAGCGGATTCCCCTTGCCGCGCACCACATACGAGCGCGTCCCCATGGATCCCGGGATCAGCGCCAGATCACCCGCACCCGCCCGCACCGCCCCCTTACGGGTCACCAGCATGGGCATACCGTCGATGACCTCCTCCGCCACATAGTTGTGGTGGCAGGAGATGGTGTCGTCGAAATCGACGGTAATTCCGGCGAATTCGTCGCGCACCGCCTTGCAGACCAGCGCCAGCATGACCGCGCGATTGCGGGCCGCGTACTCCTGCGCCCAGGTCAGATCCCGGCGGTAGGAATCCATTTCCGGTGTCCCGGACAGGAATACCGCCAGATCCTTATCCGGCAGGTCCTGATTATGCGGCAGCGCCCGCGCGACCGACATGTGCCGCTCGGCGAGTTCCTTACCGATATTCCGGCTTCCGGAGTGCAGCAGAATCCATACGCGCTGTTCAGAATCCAGACAAACCTCGCAGAAGTGATTACCTCCGCCAAGGGTTCCCATCTGCTTGTGCGCCTTGGATTCCCGCGAATGCACGGCCGGATCCAGTGCGTCGAATGCCTTCCAGAACTTCTCCCAGCCCGCACGCAGCGTGGTGCCCGCCGCGCGCTGCCCGGAGATCTCGGCATTGAGCCGGTTCACGTTCACCGGATCATCGTGCGACGCGAAGCCCACCGGCACGGCCGCCTCGATCCGTGACCGCATCGAATGCAGATTGTCGGGCAGATCGGACGCGGTCAGCGAGGTCCGCACCGCTTCCATCCCACACCCGATATCGACCCCCACGGCCGCCGGCGACACCGCATCCTTCATCGCGATGACCGACCCGACGGTCGCCCCCTTACCGAGGTGCACGTCCGGCATCACCCGCACGCCGTAGACCCATTCCAGCCGGGCGATATTCCGCAGCTGTTGCAGCGCGGCCGCCTCGACTTCATGCTCGTGGGCCCACATGAGCGTCTGCGCTCGAGTTCCGCGCAGCTCGACGGGAAACATTGGACTGTCCTTCCTTTTGACTGTCCAACACGGTAGGTGCAGCGCCCAGGTCGACGCACGGGATTATTCGGGCGTCAGGCGTCCTTGGCCAGGCCGCGCTCCTTCAATCCTTCGAGGGAATCGACGTATTGGAGCATCAGGCGGGCGAATTCGAGACGGTCGTGCTCGGACCAGTCGGCGGTGATGTAGTCGTAGGCGTCGCGCTGGTGTTTGCGGTAGCGGGCCATGAACTCGATACCCTCGGGACTGAGTTCCAGGACCGAGCGGCGGCCGTCTTGCTGGGAGGCCGCGCGCCGCAGGTATCCGGCCTTGATGATGTCGCTGACCATGCGGCTGGCCACCGAGGGGTCGACGCCGCACAACTCCGCGATCATGCCGACGGTCACCTCGGATTTCCTGCCCTCCTCCAGGACCATATTGAGCACCAGGGTGCGGTTCAGATCCTTGGAGGAGATGGGGTTTTCGACCTCCAGCAGCGCGGTGCGCCGCAGCTTGCCGAAGGCGGGGCCGACCGCATTCAGCAGGTCATCGGCTTTCCGCAAGTCCTTGGGAGTCATGTGCACATCGTATATCCATGCTCATACGAATACATGTGTTGACACGCAATCGTGTGCATGCGAGCATATATCTGCACAGCAACACATAATCTGCTCGAACGGAGAACACCATGACCACGCTCATCACCGGCGCTCGCGGCAAGATCGGCCAGGCGGTCATCGCCCGACTGCACGACGACGGCCTCCCGGTCCGCGCCGCCAGCGCCGATCCCTCCGCCCTCACCGTCCCGGCCGGAGTCGACACCGCCGAACTGCGCCTGGACGCCCCCGAGACCTTCGATGCCGCCCTGAAGGGCGTCACACAGGTGCTCCTCTACGCCGAACCCGCCGCCATCGACGCCTTCATCGCCACCGCTCAGGCGGCGGGAGTCGAGCACATCGTGCTCATCTCCTCATCCTCGGTGCTCGACGCGGACGCCACCGACGACTCGATCGGCGGGCACCACCTTGCCGTCGAGAACGCCCTCGCCGCATCGGATCTCACCACGACCGTGCTGCGCCCCGGCGCATTCGCCAGCAATACCTTCGGCTGGGCCTACTTCATCAGCCACGATCTGCCTATCCAGCTCGCCTACCCGGACGCCGGGATCACCCCGATCCACACCGCGGATATCGCCGATATCGCCATCGCCGCCCTCACCGGCGCCACCGCTGTGCGTGGCCGCACCTTCAATCTCACCGGCCCGCAAGCCCTCACCTTCCGCGAGCAGCTCGCCATCGTCTCCGATGTCCTCGGCCGCGATATCCCCCTGGTGCACATCACCCACGCCGAACAGCTCGCCCAGATGTCCCAGCACATGCCCGCCGATATGGCCGACGGCCTGCTCGACTTCTGGGCCGCCGCCACCGCACACCCCGAAACCGTCGGCGACACCGCCGAATCCGTGCTCGGCACCACCGCCCGCAGCTTCGAACAGTGGGTTCGCGAACACGCCGCCGCCTTCTCCCGCTCCTGACTCGCGCGCAATGGCTCGCGACCGCACCTGCTCCGAGGCCCGGGCACCCTCCCCCGCGCTCGACTTCGGCCTCGTGTCTACGAGGCCCCCTCTCCCCCAAGGCTTTTCATGTCCGCACTGCTGGCCCCCGCCGCGTCCCTCTCCACGCGCCGCCGCTGGGCCGTCCTCGCCGTCATTCTCTTCGCCGAGATCATTGATCTCCTCGACTCGACCATCACCAATATCGCCGCCCCCACCATTGCCGCCGATCTCGGCGGCGGCGCCTCGCTCGTCCAATGGCTAGGTGCCGCTTACACACTCGCCATGGGTGTCCTGCTGGTGGTCGGCGGACGCCTCGGCGATAAGTTCGGCCGCCGCAACCTATTCCTCATCGGCATAATCGGTTTCACGCTCGCCTCCGTCGCCTGCGGCCTGGCCGGTGAACCCGCCACGATCATCGTGTGCCGCGTCCTTCAGGGTGCCTTCGGCGCATTGCTCATTCCGCAAGGCTTCGGCATTCTCGGCGCGATCTTCCCCCGCGAGGAACTCGGCAAGGCCTTCGGCGCCTTCGCCCCCATCCTCGGCCTGTCCGCCGTGTGCGGCCCCATCCTCGCCGGATTCCTCATCGACGCAGACCTTTTCGGCCTCGGCTGGCGTGCCATGTTCCTGATCAATATCGTGCTCGGCGGTCTCGCCACCGTGCTGGCCGTCCGGCTGCTCCCCCACGATTCCGGCGATCGCTCCGTCACCGTCGACGGCCTCGGCTCCGGCCTGCTGGCCGCCGCCATGCTCGGCTTCCTCTACGGCCTGATCGACGGCCCGGCCAATGGCTGGACCGTCCTGCCCATTCTCACGATCAGCACCGGCATCGCCTGCTTCCTGATGTTCTGCCTGCGTCAGCGCAGCGCCCGCAGCCCGCTGCTGGAACCCTCGCTGTTCCGCAATCGCGGCTTCACCGGCGGCCTGCTGCTCGGTCTCGGCTACTTCGCCGCCACGGCCGGACTGCTGTTCACGCTGTCCCTGTATCTGCAGGATGTGTTGCACCGCAGCCCGACTCAGGCCGCTCTCAACCTCGCACCGATCGCCGTCGGCATCATTGTCGCGTCGATCGCCGCCCATCAGCTGCTCGACCGCCTCGGTCGCACGCTGGTCGGCATCGGTTTGCTGCTGACCCTGCTCGGCACCCTCTCCCTGCTCGCCCTCGTCGCCGCCACCGATCCCACGCCGTGGACGCTCATCGCGCCCGTCTTCCTCACCGGTCTCGGCCTCGGCGCCTGCTTCGGCAGCATCTACCGCGTCACCCTCGGCGATATCGCCCCCGCCGAAGCAGGCAGCGCCAGCGGCTCGCTCTCCGCTGTCCAGCAGCTGGCCAACAGCATCGGCGCCGCCGCCGTCACCACCGTCTACTTCCACACCGGCGGCACGACCACCGCCCTCGCCGTCATCGCGGGTACGGTCGTCGTCTGCGGTGGGCTCGCCCGCCTGCTCCCCCGCCACGCCCAGCCCGAATCCCACTGAAAGCGAATGCCTCTCATGAAGCCCATCGGCTACTGGCTCAACCGCACCGACGCCGCCCTCACCTCCTATATGAACGCCATGCTCGACGAGTTCGGCCTCACCCGCCTGGTCTGGCAGGTCCTCAATGTCGTCGAAGACGGCGCGGATGTGCCCGACACCGCCATCCACTCGGTGCTGGCCGCCAATGCCGACACCGACAGCCTGAACACCGCCATCGCCACGGCCCTCGCCGGGAATTGGGTGCACCGCCCCGCCGCCGACCGCCTCGCCCTCACCGAAGACGGCAAGCAGCGCCTCGCCGCGGTGGCCGAACGCGTCGACGCCTTCCGCGAACTATCCACCGCGGGCATCAGCCTCGACGAATACCGCACCGCCGTCTCGGTTCTCGAACGCATCACCGCCAATCTCGAATCCCCCTCCGCCTGAACATCACTCGCATAGTGCGCGGACCGTTCCCGGTCCGCGCATTCGCAGTAGCCCCGAACCGCCGATCTCCGTACGATCGAAGCAGGGGAAGGGAGCACATCATGGCGGAGCACACTTCAGGCGGCGAGCAGGATCCTCGCGCCCGCTGGCGGCAGCTACCTCCGGAGCCGGACAAGTGGGTCGAGGAGACCGCGCTGGATCCGGGTTCCGCCGGGTACACGGTGCCGAATGTCGATCCGACCGAGGAATTCCTGCGCCGCTACGGCTCGTAAATCGCCGCTTGCAGGGCAAATACCGCGTAACCTGGATAATCGTCCGTGCTGCCACGACCCTTGGAGTCGTCATGGCGTCCGCATCAAAGGTTCCTCCACTGCCGCTGCTGCGCGGCCTCGAATTGTTCCGGAACGGTCTGGCCAAGCTGCACCGGCGGACGGTTCCCGGGCATATCGCGCTACTCGAATTGCATATGACCGGGTACCTGTCGCAGGCCATCGGCGCGGCCGCCGAGCTCGGGATCGCGGACGCGCTCGCCGAACGGCCCAGGCAACCGCAAGATCTCGCGAAGGCGCTCGGCGTCGACGAGGATGCGCTGCGGCGGCTCATGCGGCTGCTGCTCAGCTTCGACATCTTCACCCAGCGCGGCGACGGATCCTACGCGCTGAACGGGCTCTCGAAGTCGCTGCGCTCGGACGCACCCGTGACGCTGCGAGACCTGTTCCGGTTCTTCGGATCCGAATACCACCGCAATCATTGGACGCATCTCCCCGAGGCGGTACGCACCGGGCAGCCGGTGGGCCCGATGCTGGACGGTAAGAGCTTCTTCGAATACACCGCCGAGCACCGCGATATCGGCGAACTATTCGACCGGGCCATGACCAGCGTCAGCACCCTCGCGGTGGAACCACTGCTGGCCGCCTACGACTTCGGGCGCTTCGGCACCCTGGTGGATCTCGGTGCGGGACACGGCAGTCTGCTCATCGACATCCTGCAACGCAGCCAGGCCACGCGCGGCATCATCTTCGATCTGCCCGAAGTGGTCGAGGAACTCCCCGCGCAGCTCGCGAGCCTCGGGCTGGCGGACCGGCTCACCGTCGAAACCGGATCATTCTTCGAATCGGTGCCCAAGGGCGGGGATGCCTACATTCTCAAGCACATCATTCACGACTGGTCCGATGCGGAAGCCGAACGGATTCTGCGCACCACCCGCGCGGCCATGGAACCCGACGCGACCCTGCTGATCATCGATATCGTGCTGCCCAAGCATCGCCGCCCGCACGCGGGCAAGTTCATCGATATCGAGATGCTGGTGAACAATACCGGCCGCGAACGCACCCAGGTCGATCTCGGAAACCTGCTGGCGCGTGGTGGTTTCACCCTCACCAAGGTGACACAGACCGCCGCGCCCGACTGTGTGGTGGAGGCGCGCCCCATGCGATGATCGGCCCCCAGCGCCGATCACCACATGCCCACCTGCCAGAGCGCCGCAGCCATCCCCGGCTGCGGCACCGAGGCCGTCACGCCGATCGACGCTCCCGCGGGGCGAATACCCCTGCCGCCCGGTCGGTCCAGTCATCGGCCATGCGCGCCAGCCGGAACCAGGCCGCATGCACCTCCTCATCGGACACCTTGCGCGCCGTCCGCAGCAGATGCACGGCATGGACATGCGCGGCGGCCATCTCATCGACCACCGTCCCGAGTGAATCGGCCCGCGCCGCACCCCTCCGCAGCGCCCGGCCGGCCACCCATTCGTCGATGAAGTGCACACGCTGGGAACGCAATTCATCGATGCGACCGGTGTCGGCCGGTCGCTCCCGGCGTTCCAGGCGCAAGAGCGCGAGCTCCCGGGCCCAGCGGGTCACCGGATGGTCGTCGGGCTGGTCCCCGATGTGGCCGCAGAATGCGGCCAGCAGTTCATGCCAGTCGGGCAACAGGGGGCGGTCGTCGAAGGCGAAGCGATTGTCACGTCCACTCGCCCGCCACGTATCGCTGCTGTCCGGTTGCGGTACATACATCGCTACCTCCACGGCGGTGCGGGCGCACCCGGCGCCGCGAGCGGTCACCGGACCGCGAGCCCGGCGCGGCAAGGGCGGACCGCGCCGGATCCTGGCAACCGCATATCGGCGAAGGGCACATCTCGATACGGCGCCGGGTGCAACTCCAGGATGCGCCGGGACCGGCGTCCGCCCACTGCCCTTTCGGTGGCCTTCCGATGCCCCTCACCCGGCCGTGCCACCCGACACGCGCCGCAATAAAGCGGCCGACCAGTACTAGCTCTCGAATTCTCCTCTGCCGGACCCGATCCCACACCACACCGACGACATATCGCAACGCGATCGGGACATAGCCGGGCATCGATCGACCGCAACCAGGCATCGGTCGACCGCCGGAGCCATCGTGGACAGCGCGCGCCGAATGCGCAGCCGGTCAGACCTTTACGAGATCGTCGGCGTGAACCACCGGGCGCTGCATGCTGTCCGGGAGTTCGCTGGAGGACCGGCCGCGCATGGATTCCAATTCATCACTGTCATAAGCGGCCACACCCCGCGCGATGACCTGACCCTCGGGAGCGATCAAATCGATGACATCGCCGCCATAGAAGCGACCACGCACCTCGGTGATACCGGCCGCCAAGAGCGAGTGCCGCCGGTCGGCCACCGCCGCCACCGCACCCGCGTCGAGATGCACCGCACCGTTCGAGTCGGCCGCGTGCCGGACCCAGAACTTGCGCGCGGACAGGCGAACCGGACGCGCGGCGAAGGCCGTACCCACGGTCGCGCCGGACAGCGCCGACGCGGCATCAGAGGCGGCGGCCAGCAACACGGGCACACCGGCATCGGCGGCCAAGCGGGCGGCCGAAAGCTTGGAGGCCATGCCACCGGTACCGAGCGCACCACCGCTACCGGCGATCACACCGTCCAGATCGGCGCTACTGCGCACCTCGGGAATGAAATTGGCCGCACCCTTACGCGGGTCGCCATCGTAGAGGCCGTCCACATCGGAGAGCAGGACCAGCGCATCCGCACCGACCAGATGCGCGACCAGAGCCGCGAGCCGGTCATTGTCACCGAAGCGGATCTCTTCCGTTGCGACAGTATCGTTTTCGTTCACCACGGCAATGGCGTGCAGCGACCGCAGCCGATCCAGCGTGCGCTGCGCATTGCGATGCTGCTCGCGGCGGCCGAAGTCGCCCGCACTCAACAACACCTGGCCGACCACGCGACCGTACCGCGAGAACGAGGTGCCCCAGGCGTGCGCCAGCGCCAGCTGCCCGACGCTCGCCGCGGCCTGCTTGGTCGCCAGATCCTTTGGCCGCCTGGACAATCCGAGCGGAGCCATGCCCGCGCCGATGGCGCCCGAGGACACCACCACCACATCGGAGCCCGCACGCATGCGCGCCTCCACCGCATCGGCCAGCTTGTCCAGCCGGTCGGTGTCGAGGCCGCCCTCGAGACTCGTCAAGGCCGAGGACCCGATCTTGACGACCACGCTGCGCGCCGTCGCAATGGCGTTCCGGGCCTCGCTCAGCCCGGATTCCACCCGCGTGATACTCGAACTCACCTGCACCACACCTCAATTCGCCCGCGGTAACGCTACCGCCGCATTCGAATTTGCTACTCGTCCTCGTCCAGCAGACCACGGCGCGCACGCGAGGCGTGCTTGCGCTCCGCCGCGCCGATGCGATCGGTCTGATCCAGACGCGAATCCACGCCACGGCGAGTCAGGAGCGTCTCCACACCCGCCGAGATCTGCGGCTCCCAATCGAACATGTAATCGCCGATGGTCACGCAGGCGCCCGGCTCGGCGCCCATCTTGACCAGCTGCTCCTCTACACCGAGGCGAGCCAGGCGGTCCGCCAGGTAACCGACGGCCTCCTGATTGTCGAAGGAGGTCTGCGCGACCCAGCGCTCGGGACGCTCACCGGTCACGATGAAGCCGCCCGGCACCTCGGGATCATGCTTCACGGTGAAGCCGGACTCGCCCTTGACGATCGGGCGGATGATCGGACGCGACGCCTCAGCCTTCGGATGCAGCTCACGGTACTCGAGCACCATGTCCGCCAGCGCGAAGGTCAACGGGCGCAAGCCTTCCCGGCTCACGGCCGAGATCTTGAACACCGGCCAGCCGCGCTTCTTGAACTCCTCGGTCACCATATCGGCGAGCTCATCGGCGTCCGGAATATCGGCCTTGTTGAGAATCACCACGCGCGGGCGATCGGCCAGACCACCCAGGGTGTCATCGGCCTTCAACGCGGGCTTGTACGCGGCCAATTCGGCCTCGAGCGCATCCACATCGGAGATCGGATCGCGGCCCGGATCCAGTGTGGCGCAGTCCACCACATGGGCGAGCACCGCGCAGCGCTCCAGATGCCGCAGGAAGTCCAGGCCCAGACCGCGGCCCTCGCTCGCACCCGGAATCAGACCGGGCACATCGGCGACGGTGAACGTGGTGTCACCCGCCAGCACCACACCGAGATTCGGCACCAGCGTGGTGAACGGGTAGTCCGCGATCTTCGGCTTGGCCGCCGACAACACCGACACCAGCGACGACTTACCGGCCGACGGGAAGCCCACCAGGCCCACATCCGCCACCGACTTGAGTTCCAGAACCAGGTCGCGTTCCTGGCCGTTCTCACCGAGCAGCGCGAAACCGGGAGCCTTGCGCGCCTTGGAGACCAGCGCGGCATTACCCAGACCGCCACGACCGCCCAGGGCCGCCACATAGCGGGTACCGATGCCGACCATATCGGCCAGCAGCTCACCATCGGCGCTCATGACCATGGTGCCGTCCGGCACCTTCAGCAGCAGCTCTTCGCCCTGCTTGCCATTGCGGTTATTGCCTTCGCCGGGCTTGCCATTGCCGCCCTTCGCGTGCGGATGGAAGTGGAAGTCCAGCAGGGTGTGCACATTGCGGTCGACCTCGAGGATCACATCCCCGCCATTGCCGCCGGTGCCGCCGTCCGGGCCGCCGAGCGGCATGAACTTCTCACGGCGCACCGAAGAGCACCCGTGTCCACCCTTGCCCGCGCTTACGTGCAGTACGACACGGTCGATGAATTTGGACATATCGGTGATCATCCTCCTTCAGGACTGGTCGTTATGGATTGACTTGCTACTACTACTTACAAACAACAAAGCGGGTCAGGGTGTTGTTTCACCCTGACCCGCTTCGCGAAGTATGTGGAGACTGGCTCCGGGCGGCGTCAGGCCGACACCGGCTCCGGGACCACGATGTTGATGGTCTTGCGGCCACGCTTGGTGCCGAACTGGACCGCACCCGCCTCGAGGGCGAACAGCGTGTCGTCGCCGCCACGGCCGACGTTCACGCCGGGGTGGAAGTGCGTGCCACGCTGGCGAACCAGGATCTCGCCGGACTTGACGACCTGACCGCCGAAGCGCTTCACACCGAGCCGCTGGGCATTCGAGTCGCGACCATTGCGCGAGCTGGATGCACCCTTCTTATGTGCCATTTCAAACTCCTCGTGCTGGGGTGCGAACCCCTGGTCGGACTGCTTAGTTGATGCCGGTGACCTTCAGGACCGTCAGCTTCTGACGGTGGCCCTGACGCTTGTGGTAGCCGGTCTTGTTCTTGAACTTGTGGATGCGGATCTTCGGGCCCTTGGTCTGCTCGACCACTTCAGCGGACACCGAAACCTTGGCCAGCTTCGCAGCATCGGTGGTCAGCTCGGCGCCATCAACAAGCAGCACCGGCGACAGCGACACGGCGGTACCCGGCTCACCCTCGAGCTTCTCGACCTTCACCAGGTCACCGACCGCGACCTTGTACTGCTTTCCGCCGGTCTTGACGATCGCGTACGTTGCCATCGGTCGGCTGCCCTTCTCTCTGTCGTTCATCAGTGCTTCGCACTTTGCTCACACGGCTAATCGTTTGGCTTGCGCCAAGCAACCGCCGTATGACTGGTCTGGTATTCACCGCCGCCTCGGGGCCGATGGTTCTTGGTATGAACCAGGCCCACGGTCTCGAGCACTGCATTGCAGCAGAGTGCTGACGCCGGGGGCAGCGACTGACCAAGACTACAGGACATGCAGTTACCCAACCAAACCGGGAGTTAACCGGGGGTTCAGGGGTGCCTGACGAGTGTGGCCCCGCCGTAGAAATACGGCGGGGCCACAGTTCGATCGTCGAGCGGTGGAGCTAGTTGCCACCCTCAGGGGCGCCCGCAGGGCGACCTGCGGTGCGGCGGCGGGGGCGGGCACGCGGGGTTACCTCGACCGGGGCCAGGTCCTCGAGGGAGAGGGCCGGGGTGGCGGGCTTGTCGGCGCTGGAGAGGACGAAGACGGCTGCCTTGCTGTCGGTTGCCGGGGCGGCGGTGGTGCGTGCCACTCGGCGACGGCGGCGGGGCTGACCGGCGGCCGGGGTCTCCGGTTCGACGGCCGGTTTCGGCTGGGTCGGGGCTGTTTGCACGGCCTCGGCGGCTTGGGCTTGGGCCACGGTTACTGCGGCTTCGGCGGCGGCCTCGAGGGCTTCCTCCTCGACTGCCTTGTCCGCGGCTGCGGATTCGGTGGGGGTCGGGGCGGTTCCGTTGGTGTGGGCCTTGTCGCTTCGCGACTCGGCGGCCTCGACGGACTGCTCGGCGGCGGTCACCTCATCGGCGATGTCGGCAGCCTCGTCATACTCGGCGTGCTCTTCGTCGGTGTGGTGGGCCATGGCCAGGGCTACCGGGTGGGCGCGGCGGACTGCCGCCTTTTCCTTGGGCTCGGCCTTCGGCTCCTCGAGAGGAGGCTCGGGCGCGGCGGGGGTTTCGGCGGCGGCATTGCGGTCCTTGCGGCGGCGACGTGAGCCCTCGCGGCGGCCGACGCCGCCTTCCTCGGCGGCCGGAGCCGACGATTCGACCGGGTAGTTGTGCACGATGATGCCGCGGCCGTGGCAGTGCTCACAGTTCGTGGAGAACGCCTCGACCAGGCCGGTGCCCAGCTTCTTACGGGTCATCTGGACCAGGCCCAGCGAGGTGACCTCGGAAACCTGGTGGCGGGTGCGATCCCGGCCCAGGGCCTCGGTCAGGCGGCGCAGCACCAGGTCTCGATTGGACTCGAGGACCATGTCGATGAAGTCGACGACGATCATGCCGCCGATATCGCGCAACCGCATCTGGCGGACGATCTCCTCGGCCGCTTCCAGGTTGTTGCGGGTGACGGTCTCTTCCAGGTTGGAGCCGCCGGAACCGGTGAACTTGCCGGTGTTCACGTCGACCACGGTCATGGCCTCGGTGCGGTCGATCACCAGGGTGCCGCCCGAGGGCAGCCACACCTTGCGATCCAGGGCCTTGGCCAGCTGCTCATCGATGCGCAGGCTGCCGAACACATCGACGCCCGTACCTTCGTAGCGCTCGACGCGGGTCAGCATGTCCGGCGCGACCGTGCGGACGTAGTTCTCCACGGTCGTCCAGGAGCGGTCGCCCTCGATGATCAACTTGGAGAAGTCCTCGTTGAACAGGTCGCGAACCACCTTGACCAGCAGGTCAGGCTCCTCGTACAGCGTCTTGGGCACACCCGAGCCGCCCTTGGCCTGCTCCTCGATGGTGCGCCAAGTCTGTTGCAGCCGTTCCACATCGCGAGCCAGCTCGGACTCCTCGACACCCTCCGACGCGGTGCGGATGATGACGCCCGCATCGGCGGGAACGATGTCCCGCAGGATCTCCTTGAGCCGCTTGCGCTCGGTATCGGGCAGCTTGCGGCTGATACCGGTGGAGGTGCCGCCCGGCACGTACACCAGGAAGCGACCGGCCAGGCTGATCTGCGTGGTCAGGCGAGCACCCTTATGCCCCACCGGATCCTTGGAAACCTGCACCAGCACGGTGTCACCGGGCTTGAGCGCCTGCTCGATCTTGCGCTCACGACCGCCCAGTCCGGCGGCCTCCCAGTTCACCTCGCCCGCGTACAGCACGCCATTGCGGCCCCGGCCGATATCGACGAACGCCGCCTCCATCGAGGGCAGCACGTTCTGCACCTTGCCCAGGTAGACATTGCCCACCATGGACGCCGAACCGGTGCTGGTCACGAAGTGCTCGACCAGAATGCTGTCCTCGAGCACCGCGACCTGAATGGTGGCCGTCGGGTGATCGGGGAAGTGCTTCTCGCGCACCACCATCACGCGATCCACCGATTCGCGGCGAGCCAGGAACTCCGACTCGGTCAGGATCGGCGGGCGACGGCGACCGGCCTCACGGCCGTCCCGGCGGCGCTGACGCTTGGCTTCCAGGCGCGTCGAACCGCTGATGCCCTGCACCTCGTCCGGGTTCGCCGCGGCCGCGGCGGCGGCGGCGCGGCGCTTGCTGCGCGGCTCCCGCTCATGCACGACGGTGTTCGGCGGATCGTCCTCGGAGACGGTCTCGGTCTCGGCTTCTTCGCCGCCCTTACGGCGACGACGGCGACGGCGACGGCGGCTGCTCGAGCCCTCCGGCATGGCGGCCGAATCGTCGTCGTCATCCTCATTGGCATCGGTGTCGGCGGACTCGGCCGACTCCTCGGCGTCGATGGTCTTGGGCTCATCGCCCTCGCCGTCGCCCGATTCATCGTCGTTCTCACCGTGCTGCTCGCCACGACCCCGGCCACGGCCGCGACGGCCACGACGGCGGCGGCGCGAAGCGTTCTCACGCTGCTCGGCCGACTCGTCGCCATCCCATTCGCCCTCGTCCTCGGGCTCTTCGGAGGCGGTGTCCTCGGACGCCTTCTCCTCGGCGACCTTCTCCTCGACGCGGGTCTTGCGCTCGGTTTCGGCCTTACGCTCGGTCTCGGCCTTGCGTTCGGTTTCCTCGACGCGAGTCTTGCGATCCGCGCGCAGTTTGCGGCGGGTCTCCTCGGCGGCGGTGGCGTCCGGCGGCAGGAACAGCGGCTGCGCCGCGAGGCCCCCGGTCGGCGGCTGATACTGGAACGGCTCTTCGACCTGCGGCGCGGCCTTGAACGGGCTGGCGAACAGGGTCGGCTGCTTGCCGGGCGCACTGGACTCGACGCCGGACTCGGCGGCTTCGACTTCCTCGGCGGCCAGCTCATCGGCGGCCCGGTCGTCACCGGCCACAATGGCCTGCGCGACCGTGGTCTCGGCGATCGGCGCGGGGGCCGACGCCTCGACGTCGCGCGGGCCGAAGGCGTCGCGCACCGTTTCGGCGACCGTGCGATCGAGACTGGATTGCGGGCTTCTCGCCTGCGCGCCCATCTCGGTCAGGTGGGCAAGGATACGTTTGCTGGTCACTCCCAGCAGCTTCGCCAGTGCGTGCACTCGGATCCGTTCCGGCAATTGGTCGGTATCCGGGTTGGTGTTCGCCGGTGTTTGCCCGCTTCCGGCGATCCCCCCTCCACCGTTGCTCTGCGATGCTTCCTGCGGCTCTTGATCGGCCACGAAATCTCCTCGGGAGGCCCCCGGGCGCGTCCCTCCGTAGAGTGACCGCGGCCGACGCGGGGGCGCTGTCTGTTTTCGCCTCGCACCCCACCGGGGCACGAGATCGATTGGTCTCCGCGCTGCGTGGCCCGTTATCGCCTTTGTCTTCGTCTTCGGGCTAACTGGTCACGCGGCACCTGGCGTTTGGCTCAACTCCGCGTCACGAGCGTTCATCCAGCGTGCCGCCCCACGGCCGAGTCTAGGAAGCCGTCGGCGGCTGCGATGATCGTCCGTCGTGCCGCGGTGTCAATCAGATGTGACCCTCACCTGCCGCAATCGGCGGGCAGCGGCCACTTCCAGAGCCAGTATCCCACACCACGTCGAGGCGTCGTGCCCACGAACCCCCGTCGGGTTCTCGCGAGTCGCGGATCGCACGCAGTCGGGGCGGGCCCGCCACCGGGTCGGCGGCGGGGTCCTCACCCCTCGGGGGTCTGCGGGCCGGGCCCTCAGACCTTGTACTTCGAGATTCGGGGGCGTCGAGCGAGCCCTATTACCCCGGGGTGTTCGGTCAGAGGGTGAATTCGGGGAACCAGAGCGAAATCTCACGCTTGGCGGACTCGGGCGCGTCGGAGCCGTGCACGAGGTTGAACTGGGTCTCCAGGGCGTAGTCGCCACGAATGCTGCCGGGGACGGCCTTCTCGACCGGGTCGGTGCCGCCGGCGATCTGACGGAAGGCGGCAATCGCGCGCGGGCCCTCGAGCACGGCCGCGACGACCGGGCCGGAGGTGATGAATTCGATGAGCGAACCGAAGAACGGCTTCTCGGCGTGCTCGGCGTAGTGCTGGCCGGCCAGGTCCTCGGAAACATCCACGAGCTTCAGCGCAGCGATCTTCAGACCCTTGCGCTCGATGCGGGTGATGATCTCCCCGACCAGGCCCCGGGCCACGCCGTCCGGCTTGATGAGTACCAACGTCTGCTCAGTCACCGGGCAAGCGTATAGGGCTGGCACTCAGCAGGAAAAACGCAGGCCGGGGCTGGAAGCCCCGGCCTGCCCGATAAAACCCTTTTGTTCAGGCTCCGGACATCCGCTGGCTGGGTAGGAGGCCCGCTTCCATGCGCTTCTTCACGTCCGCGCGCAAGAAGAGAATGAACAGCCACACGGCCGCGTAGACCGCGCCGATGACGAGGATCGACAGGTGGATGAAACCGCCTGCTAGCAGCAGAACTTGGAGGCCTAGGTTGAACGGCACCGCCCACGGACGGCGCTGCAGGCCCGCGCCGAGGAACATGACCACGGCCAGGCCCACCAGGTACAGGACGGACCACCAGCGCAGTCCGCCGCCGACGGCGCTCACCACGGGCAGCGCGAGCAGCACGGTGATGGCTTCCAGGACGAGAGTGCCGGCCATGACGCCGCGCAGGCCCTTCCACGGGTCGGTCGCGGGTGCGGGAACTTCCGGCTTCGGGTCGTCACTCATGCTTACGCTGGGTCCTTTCCGAACAGCGAGCGGGCCGCCCCGGCGGTGACGACCGATCCGGTGATGATGATGCCCGCTCCGGAAATCAGTTCGCCGTCGCCGCCGTCCTCGGCGAGGTGGATGGCGGTTTCGATGGCGTCGGCCAGATCGGCGGCCACGGCCACGCGTTCGTCGCCGAAGCGCTGCACGGCGAGGTTGGCCAGATCGTCGACGGGAAGGGCTCGGGGGGAACCGTTCTCGGTGACGACGATCTCGTCGAAGATCGGCTCCATGGCGTCGAGGATGCCACCGGCGTCCTTGTCACCCAGCACCGCGACCACACCGACCAGTTTCTGGAAGTCGAATTCGCTGGTCAGGGTGGCGGCCAAAGCCTGTGCGCCGTGCGGGTTGTGCGCGGCGTCGAGGAAGATGGTCGGCGCGCTGCGCATGCGCTCCATGCGGCCCGGGCTGACGGCGGAAGCGAATCCGGCTCGCACGGCATCGATATCGAGCTGGCGGTTGGCGCCCGCGCCGAAGAACGCCTCGACCGCGGCGAGGGCCAGGACCGCATTGCGGGCCTGATGCTCACCGTGCAGCGGCAGGAAGATGTCCTCGTACACGCCGCCGAGACCCTGGAGTTCGAGGACCTGGCCGCCGATGGCGACGCGGCGCGTGAGCACCTGGAACTCCGAACCCTCGCGTGCCACGGCCGCATCCACGTCGACGGCGCGGCGCAGCAGCACATCCATCACCTCGGGCTCCTGCTTGGCGATGACGGTGACGGTGTCGCGCGGCACCAGCTCATCGACGGGGGCCTTCTTGATGATTCCGGCCTTCTCCCCCGCGATGGAGGTGAGATCCGGTCCGAGATAGTCGGTGTGGTCCAAGCCGATCGGGGTGATCACCGCGACCTGGCCGTCGATCACATTGGTGGCGTCCCAGCGGCCGCCCATGCCGGTCTCGACGACCGCGACATCGACGGGAGCTTCAGCGAAGGCCGCATACGCCATGCCGGTGAGCACCTCGAACTTGCTCATGGCCGGGCCGCCCGCCGCGATGGACTGCTTGTCGATCATTTCCAGGAACGGCAGCAGTTCGCGGTAGAGCTCGACGTAGCGCCCGGGCGTGATGGGGGCATTGTCGATGGCGATGCGTTCGGTCGCCAATTGCAGGTGCGGGCTGGTGATCCGGCCGGTGCGCCGATGCAGGGCGGTGAGCAGCGAATCGATCATGCGGGTGACCGAGCTCTTGCCATTGGTGCCCGCGACGTGGATGGCCGGGTAGCTCTGCTGGGGTGAGCCGAGCAGGTCCATCAGGGCCGCGATGCGAGCGAGCGACGGCTCGATCTTGGTTTCCGGCCAGCGCTTGTCGAGTTCGACCTCCACCAAGGCCATTTCGGCCAGATCGACCGGGGAGGTGCCATTGGTCAGCTGGCCCTCTTGCGCGTACTGGCGCTCGATATCGTCGTTCACTTGCGCTCCGCCAGCTTCGCGATTTCCGCCAGGCGCGCGGTAATGCGCTCGACGTCGGATTCGGCGATCTCCTTGCGGGCCTTGATCTTGGCGACCACATCGTCGGGAGCCTTGGCCAGGAAGCCCGCATTGCCGAGCTTGCCGGTGGTACCGGCCAGATCCTTCTGCGCTGCGGCCAGATCCTTTTCCAGGCGACGTGCCTCGGCCTCGAGGTCGACGGTCCCGGAGGTGTCGATCTCGACGGTCACCGTGGCGGTGGTGAGGCGCACCTCGAGCGAGGCGGTGGCGGCGAAGTCCTCGCCGGGCGCGGTGAGCTTGGCCAGGTTGCCGATCTCGGCGACCTGCGCGGTGAGATCGGCGGCGTCGACGCCGATCAGCTTGGCGGCCACCTTCTGATTGTCGGCCAGTCCCTGATCGCTGCGGAAGCGGCGGATCTCGGTGATCAGCTTCTGGGCATCGGCAATGCGGCGCGCGGCGGTCTCGTCGGCGGTCGCGCCCGAGGCCTGCGGCCAGGCCGCGACCACGATGGACGCGCCCTCCGTGCCCTCGGTCAAGGCCTGCCACAGCGATTCGGTCACGAACGGGATGGCCGGATGCAGCAGGCGCAGCACCGAATCCAGCACGGTGCCGAGCACGATGCGGGTGCTGGCGGCGCGCTCCTCGGACTCCGAGAACTGCACCTTCGCCAGTTCCAGGTACCAGCTACAGAATTCGTCCCACGCGAAGTGGTAGAGCCCTTCCAGGGCCTTGCCGAACTCGTAGCGGTCCAGCGCCGAATCCACCTCGGCGACAACCTCGTCCAGGCGGTCCAGGATCCAGCGGTCGGTGTCCGTCAGGGTGTCGCGAGCGGGCAATTCGCCGGTGGCCGCGCCGTTCATGAGCGCGAACTTGGTGGCATTGAACAGCTTGGTGACGAAGCTGCGCGAGGCGGTCACATGCGCGGTACCGACCGAGAGGTCGCCGCCGGGCTGCGCGCCGCGGGCCAGGGTGAATCTGGTGGCGTCGGCGCCGTATTCCTCGATCCAGTCCAGCGGGTCGATGCCATTGCCGCGCGACTTGGACATCTTCTTGCCGTGCTCGTCGCGAATCAGGCCGTGCAGGAACACATCCTCGAACGGAACCTGCTTATGCTCCTTGCCCGCGGTGAGCACCGGGTCGTCGGAGACGAACATGCCGAACATCATCATGCGCGCCACCCAGAAGAACAGGATGTCGTAGCCGGTGACGAGAACGCTGGTGGGATAGAACTTCTCGAGCTCCGGGGTGGAGTCCGGCCAGCCCATGGTGGAGAAGGGCCACAGGCCGGAGGAGAACCAGGTGTCGAGCACGTCCGGGTCCTGCACATAGCCCTCGGGGGCCTGCTCGTCCGGGCCGACGCAGATGATCTCGCCCTCGGGGCCGTACCAGATCGGGATGCGGTGGCCCCACCACAGCTGGCGGGAGATGTTCCAGTCGTGCATATTGTCGACCCACTCGAACCAGCGCGGTTCCTGGCTGGCCGGGTGAATCTTGACATCGCCATTGCGGACCGCGTCACCGGCGGCCTTGGCGATGCCCTCGACCTTGACCCACCACTGCATGGACAGGCGCGGTTCGATGGGCTCGCCGGAGCGCTCGGAGTGGCCGACCTGATGCTTGTACGGGTACTTGCGGCCGACCACGCGGCCCTCGGACTCCAGGCGCTCGCGGATTTTCAGGCGGGCCTCGAAGCGGTCCATACCGTCGAATTCGGTTCCGCTGTCGGCGATCTTGCCGGTCTTGTCCATGATGGTCGGCATGGGCAGGCCGTGGCGCAGGCCGAGCTCGAAGTCGTTCGGGTCGTGCGCGGGAGTGATCTTCACCGCGCCGGAACCGAATTCGGGATCGACGTAATCGTCGGCCACGATCGGGATCTGACGGCCGGTGATCGGGTGGTAGAGGGTGGTGCCGACCAGCGCGCTGTAGCGCTCGTCATCCGGGTGCACCGCGACCGCGGTGTCACCGAGCATGGTCTCCACGCGGGTGGTGGCGACGATCACGTGCGGCTCGTCGTCGTTCAGGGAGCCGTAGCGCAGCGAGACGAGCTCGCCGTCGATCTCCTTGTGGTCGACCTCGAGGTCCGAGATACCGGTCTGCAAAACCGGCGACCAGTTCACCAGGCGCTCGGCGCGGTAGATAAGGCCCGCGTCGTAGAGGCGCTTGAAGATGGTCTGCACGGCACGGGACAGCCCGTCGTCCATGGTGAAGCGGTCACGGTCCCAGTCCACGCCATCGCCGAGGCGGCGCATCTGGCCCTGGATCTGACCGCCCGACTCGCGCTTCCAGTCCCAGACCTTGTCGATGAACAGCTCGCGGCCGAAGTCTTCCTTGGTCTTGCCGTCCACGGCGAGCTGCTTCTCCACCACGGACTGCGTGGCGATACCGGCGTGATCCATGCCGGGCAGCCACAGCACCTCGAAGCCCTGCATGCGCTTGCGACGTGTGAGCAGATCCATCAGCGTGTGGTCGAGGGCATGACCCATGTGCAGGGTGCCGGTCACATTCGGCGGGGGCAGCACGATCGAATAGGGAGGCTTGCCGCTGCTCGCATCGGCCTTGAAGTAACCCGCGCCTACCCAGCCTTCGTACAGGTCGGCCTCGACGTCGCTGGGGTTCCAGCTCTTGGGGAGGGCATCGGCACGATTACGTGGGTTCTCAGAGGCTGCGCTGGTCACCGTGCGATTCTACGGGTTGGGATTCTCGACCCCCTACCGGGTTTTGACCTAGCCGGGGGGAGATAGCCGAAGGGCGGGACTCTCGGCGGATGAGGGACACCGAGAGCCCCGCCCTCGAGAGTCAGCTTACCGGTGTTTCTGATGTCTTCGCGGAATCCATAAGCAATTCTCAGGATTTGACCCAAATCGGCCAGGGTAGACCGCAATTCGTTGCATCCACGTTGCGCGTGTTGTACCCGGTAGCCTGTGAGGATGAATCCCGTTGTGGCGCGCGTGATGTCCACCGTTGCAGGTCAGCTCGGTAATCCCAGTGGATTTCTGGGTAAGGGCGTGGCTCGGATGCTGGACCGGGGCAATCGGTTCTTGATCGACGCCGCGGTGGCGGCGAGCGAGGTGGCTCCGGGCGAGTCGGCGGCCGATATCGGGTTCGGGGGCGGTATCGGGCTGACACTGCTGCTGGATCGGGTCGGCGCGCAGGGCACGGTCACCGGGGTCGAATTGTCGCGAGACATGTTGAAGCGGGCGGAATCTCGCCTCGCACAAGACATCTCGTCGGGGCGGCTGCGGGTTTTGGAGGGGTCGCTCACCGATCTGCCGCTGGCCGATGGCTCCCTGGATGTGGTGATCACGGCCAATACCTTGTACTTCGTGCCCGAACTGGATCGGGCGTGTGCGGAATTGGCTCGGGTGCTGCGGCCGAAGGGACGCCTGGTGGTGGGTGTCGGCGATCCGGACGCGATGGCGAAGATGCCGTTCACGCAGTACGGGTTCACGCTTCGCCCGGTGACCGAGTTGGCCGCCGCGCTGGAACAGGCCGGTCTGGTTGTCGAACAGCGCAGGCTGGAGCATCGGCCGATTCCGGTGCATCTGCTGATCGCGCGGCCCGAATAGTGCTCCCGCACAACGGCGAATAGCACGATCAGGGCGAATTCCGGGGCGAATTCGGGGTTTTCCCGGTTGTGCCACCTGTTCCCGATCATGATTCTGGATAGGGTGAACCCTCCGCTCGACTTCGTTCCGCTCGGCTCCACCGAACCGCTCCTCCTGTCCCCGCTCGTCATGACTCCCACGGAAGTGCATGACCTGCGCGGTGATCCGGTGCGCGAATTGCGTTATCCCGCAGGCTCGGTCGTGGTCATCGGCGGGATCCCAGGGGCGGGGAAGAGCACCGCGCTGCGGCGGCTGTTCGGGTGCGCCGCCAATGCCGTCGAACCCGCGCCCGGCCGGAGTGCGACCACGCTGGTGGATTCGCAGCAGTCACGCAAATGGTGGGAGCTGCGGTTCGGCGCGCTGCCCGCGCCCCTGAACGCGATCCCCTATCCGCTGTGGCGGCCGATCGTGCACGTCACGCACTACCGCCGGATTCGGACGGCGCTGCGCGGGGCCACCGGGCCGGTGATCATCCACGACTGCGGCACCCGGCAATGGGTGCGGCGACTGGTGGCGGCCTGGGCGGCCGCGGCCGGGCGGCCGGTGCACCTGATCATGATCGATACCCCGGCCGAGGTGGCCCTGGCCGGACAGGTCGCGCGTGGCCGCCAGGTGAAGCCGCTGAGCTTCCGGCTGCACTGTCAGCGTTGGCAGCGGCTGATCGGCGAGGTCGATGCGGGACATAAGCCGCAGCCCGAACCCGCGTCCGTGGTGATTCTGGATCGGGCGGCGGTGAGCGAACTGCGCGAGGTGTCGTTCGCGGCCTGAAATCGCCCGGTCGGAGGGCGTGTGCCGGGTCACCCGAATGCGCAGGGGTGAGCTGCGCCGCATACCTATTGCCACGACTACCTGCGGTGATGTCTTCTAGCTATCCGGCTGGCGCCAGTCGTTACCAGTTTCGACGCAGGAACCGTTCGACGCAGTACTCGACACCTCCCTCTGGGATCCCAGATCCCACCGCTGGAAAGTGAGTCACCATGCGCGCTCGAGTCATCGCCCTCACCGCCACCGTGAGCGGAGCCGTTATCGCCGGTGCGATCGCCGCCGGAACCGCCGCCGCAGTGACGCCGGTCGGATATCCGCAGTACGGGACCTACGGCGTCGAACTCTCCCATGGCGAAACTCAGGCCCTGGCGAACAGCCCCATCCCGGCCCTGGCCGATCGTTTCTTCCCCGGCCCCGTGATCTCCGTGGGCACCGCACCCGGCTCGACTCTGCCGCAGGATGATTACCACGTCTTCGCAGGACTCCCCGATGTCGTCGGGGAGGCGGCCGCCCACCCCGGCGGCACCGTGGACATCTATGCGGACTCCCAGGGAGTCATGGTCATCCAGGACTGGTAAGGGCTCCGCCCGATACCCGCCTCGGATACTTGACTCCAATTCGACTGTGCCCCTTGCCACTCCTCCGGCAAGGGGCACAGTCCTTCTTTCAGCCCTGACCGACGCTGCGCGGGCGGAGGCCGTCGGTGGCGAGGGCGAGGAGTCGCCGCCAGTCTCCGCTTCCGGTGCGGATGGTGGCCGATACCGCGCCGACGAGCATGTAGACGTCGGCCACGGTGAGGTCGTCGCGGAGTGTGCCTGCGGCGCTGTCCCTTTCGATGATCTCGGCGATGACGTCCGTGAGTCTCGCCAGCGTCTCGCCGCGCGGTTCACTGCCGGGGGCGTGCCGGGCGGCTTCGATGGCCGCGGATAAGCCTTGATCGGCGGCGAGCACCTCGCCTACATGTCGCAGGTAGCGCGACAGGCCCTGTCCCGGTTCGGTTTCCAGGCAGGTGCGCGCGAACTGTTCGATCTCGGCGAAGCGTTGTTCGGCAACCGCTTCGATGAGGTCGGATTGGGCCGGGAAGTGACGGTAGATGGTGCCCATGCCGACGCCCGCGGCCCGCGCCACCTCGGGGAGCTGGACCTGACTTCCGCGCTCGGCCAAGAGGTTTCGCGCCACCTCCAGGATGCGGTCCCGATTGCGGGAGGCGTCGGCGCGGGGTTTGCGCGCGGGGGTTGACACTCGTGATCCCTCTCTGCCTACACTGTAAACGGAATCGGATTCCGGTTCCGTTTCTTGCGGAAAGGGTATCAGCAATGTCCCACGATCGCTTCCTTCTCCTGCCCCCCGGCGAGGTTCGCCCCGGGCGCGTTCCGTTCCCGCCCGCCTTCGCGGTGAAGGCGCGCACGGATGACACGGAAGGCCGCTTCTCGATGCTGGAGGTGACGCTCGGCCGCGACATCCCCCGCCACACCCACCACGTCGCCGACGAGTCCATCTATGTGCTGGACGGTGTGCTCGAGGTCGAATTCGACGACCGCGTCGTGACCGCGACGGCGGGCATGTTCGTCCTACTGCCGCACGGGATTCCGCACGCCCTGCGCTGCGGGTCGACCCCGCCGCCCCGGCTGCTGCAGATCTCCTCCCCCGGCGGGTGGGAGTGCTACCTGGAGGACCTCTTCGAGGCGGGCCCGGCCGTCCTCACCGACGGCGCACTCGACCCGGCGAAGATCAACCCGATCGCCGCCAAGTACGACATCCGCTACGAGGAGACCAGCAAGGCCGCACCGCCTGCCGTGTAGTCACCCCGAATACGCCTGTGCCCCTCACCTTCAAGGAGGGGCACAGGCGTATTCAAGATCAGGGAGCTGTGGTGGCGGATTTTGGGGCGAATTCCCACCATGGTCGCTCCCTCAGCGATTGCTCCGTCAGGGGACCAGCACACCGAGGGCGCGGGGGTGGGCTTGAAAGGTGGCGGGGAGGTGGCCGGCGGGGTCGCCGTCGGCCGTGGCGGGGGCACCGGGGGCGGTCAGTTTTATTGTGGCCGCGCGGTATTGGACGGCGGCCGGGTGGTCGATGCGCTTGCCCGCGGAGAGAGCGGGAAGCAGGCGGAGCAGGTCGACCCGGGACATCGAACCTACGACGGTGAGGTCCAGGAGGCCGTCATCGATGACCGCGTCGGGGCAGATCAGCATGCCGCCGCCGTAGGTACGGGTATTGCCGACCGCGACCATGATGGCGGGCAATTCGATGACGGTGCCGTCCGGGTGATCCGGGGAGCCGTGCAGTTCTATGCGGTACGGCACCGCGAGCTTGCCGGACAGTTCGATGAGAGCGGCCGCGGTGTACCGCAGCGGGCCCTTCGGCCAGCGCATCTCATTGGCGCGCAAGGTGACCCGGGCATCGAAACCGGTGCCGGTGACCGTGGCGAACCACATGGGCCGCTGCGCGCCCTCGGCTTCGACGGTGCCGAGGTCGATGCCGCGGGTCTTGCCGCCCAGCACGACCTCGATGGCTTCCACGGTGCCCTCGGGGACGCCGAGTTCACGGGCGAGGTCATTGCCGGTCCCGCCCGGCACCAGGCCCAGCGGGACCCCGGTGCCGACGAGGGCTTGCAGGACAACACAGGTCAGGCCGTCACCACCCGCCGCGACCACGGCGTCCGGACGCGTGGCGGGGTCGGCGAGTGCCTCGCGCACCCGGCGTTCGGTGTCGGCGGCCGAGTCGCCACGGATCTCGGTGACCTGGACGCCCTTGGCGGCGAACAGGTTCGCGGCCGCGATGCCGACCTCGGCGCCCTTACCGTGGCCGGACAGCGGATTGGTCACCAATGCGACCGAGCTGATCTTCGTCACGGAATGAGCTTCCCAGGGTTGAGGATTCCGGCGGGGTCGATCGCCTGTTTGACGGCGCGCAGCACCTGCACGCCCAGGTCGCCGATCTCGTCCGTCATCCACGGGCGGTGGTCGGCGCCGATGGCGTGGTGGTGGGTGATGGTGCCGCCCGCAGCGACAATGGCGTCACCGGCGGCCCGTTTGGCCTTGGCCCACTGGGCGATCGGGTCCTTCGCCTGCTTGCCGACAATCGTGAAGTACAGCGAGGCACCGGTCGGGTAGGTGTGCGAGATGTGGCACATGACCAGGGCCGGAGCGCCACCGGCGGTGAGCGTGTCCACCAGCGCGGCAGTCACTTTCGCCTTGAGATTGTCGAGATTCGACCAGGTGGTGGCGGTTTCGAGGGTCTCGCACAGAACGCCGACATCCAGCAGCGCGTCCCGCAGATAGGGGGCATTGAAGCGGCCGTGTTCCCATTCGCGTGCGGGGGTTTCACCGAGGGCGGTGCCGCCCGCCGCGGTGAGCAGGGCGCTCGCTTCGGCGCTGCGGGCCGCGACATGCGCCTCGGTGCCCTCGAAGGTGGTGACGGCCAGGCAGCCGCCGACCGCCGCGCCGCCGATGTCTCCGGCGCGGGCCAGGTTCAGTCCGGTCTCGGCCTCGTCGGACAGGCGCATGACGGTGGGTGCGGCCCCGGCCTGGATGACCGTGCGCAGCGCGGTCGCGCCGGTGGCGAAGTCGGGGAATGACCAAGCCTGGTACGCAGTGGTTTCCGGGATCGGGTGCACGCGCAGGGTGACGCCGGTGATGATGCCGAGGGTGCCCTCGGAGCCGGAGAACAGCTCGCGCAGATCGGGTCCGGCGGCGGAGGCGGGGGCGCGGCCGAGGTCGAGAACGCCGCTGGGCGTGGCGATTCGCAGGCGCTGGATCATATCGTCGAAGCGGCCGTAACCGGCCGAGGCCTGACCCGAAGAACGGGTGGCCGCGAAACCGCCGATGGTGGCGTACTCGAAGCTCTGTGGGAAGTGGCCGAGCGAAAGGCCGTGTTGCCCAAGCAGTTCCTCGGCCTGCGGACCGGTGAGGCCCGCGCCGAGGGTGGCGGTGCCGCTGATCGGATCCACCTCGGTGAGGGTGTCCAGGCGGCGCAGATCCACGGCGATGACGGAGCCGAAAACCCCACGGGCGGGGTCGAGTCCGCCCACCACGCTGGTGCCGCCGCCGAAGGGGACGACCGCGATGGCATTGGCGGAGCAGTACTTCAGCAGCGCCAGGACCTCGTCGTGGTCGGCGGGGAAGACGATGGCGTCCGGGGCGTCCTGCGGTCCTTCGGCGCGACGGCGCAGCAGGTCCGGGGTGGATTTGCCGCCCGCGTGGCGCAGTCGATCGCGGTGGTCGATGGAGACATTGGCGGTTCCGACCACCGCGACGAGCCCGGACTGCTGCTCCGGTGTGAGCGCGGAGGCGCGCAGCGGCACGTCGCCCTCATCGCGACGAGTCACCGGCTCTCCGGACACCCCGAATACCTGCGCGAGCAGTCCCCGAATTTGCTCCGGAAGTGGTTTATGTCCGGATGGGGAGCCCCAGGCGTCCCACACCATACTCGGGCGCGAAAGCGGCTCGCCCGGGTTTAGTTCAATGGCACCGCCCGTCGATGTGGAGGCTGCTCGTGTGTCGACCATGCGTTACAGTCTGACATAGAATGTCAAGCAGTAACGAACACTCCTATGCGATGGTGGCAGCCATGACGTCGATCGAACCGTCCTCCGCCGTCGATCCGGGGACGCTGTCCCCCGTCGATCAGGCGATCCTCGATGCGGCCCGCGCCTGCGTGGCCGAATTCGGGGTGCGCCGCACCACCCTCACCGAAGTGGCGCGTCGCGCGGGCGTCAGCCGCCCGACCGTGTACCGCCGCTGGCCCGACACCGGATCCCTGGTGGCCGACCTGCTGGTGCGGGAACTACGCGAGATCATCACCGACGCCGTACCCGCCACCGGGACCGGCCGCGCCCGCCTGACCGCCGCCATCGTGCACGGCGGCGCGACCATGCGCCGGAACGCGCTGTTCGCCAAGATCTTCCGCACCGATGCCGATGTCATGCTCACCTATGTGTTCGAACGCCTCGGGCGAAATCAGCGCGCGCTCATGGCACTGTTCGCCGACGCGATCCGAGAAGGCCAGCGGGACGGCTCGATTCGTGCCGGTGAGCCCGAACACCTCGCCGCCATGCTGCTGCTCATCGCCCAGTCGGCGGTTCAGTCGGCGGGCACCATCGCCCCGGTCCTGGATGCCGAGAGTCTCGACACCGAACTCACCCGCGCCATCGACGGCTATCTCGCGCCGTAGCACTCGCCCCACCCAGTCGCCACCCGCTCTCGAAAGGTCCAGCCATGACCGGCAATTCGACTCAGGCCGATTCCGCGCTCAATGCCGATCGGCGGCAGCGCGAGCTGCGGGCGCTCGGCGAGGGGGACACGATCGATGTGCTCGTGATCGGCGGCGGCATCACCGGAGTCGGAGTGGCCCTGGACGCGGCATCGCGTGGGCTGCGGACCGTGCTGGTGGAGAAGCATGATCTGGCGTTCGGGACCAGCCGGTGGAGTTCCAAGCTGGTACACGGCGGACTGCGGTATCTGGCCAGTGGCGGGGTGGGAATCGCACACGAGAGCGCGGTGGAGCGCGACATTCTGCTGACCCGCACCGCACCGCATTTGACGCGCGCGCTACCGCAGGTGGTGCCGCTGCTGCCGAATATCGGTGCGGCGCAGAAGCTTCTGGTGCGGGCCGGATTCGTGGCCGGAGATGTGCTGCGGCGCACGGCGGGAACCTCGGCGTCGGTGCTGCCGCGATCGCGGCGGGTGGCGGCGGCCGAAGCGCTGCGGTTCGCGCCCACGGTGCGGCGGGACGGGCTGCGCGGCGGACTGCTGGCCTGGGACGGACAACTGGTGGACGATGCGCGCCTGGTGGTGGGCATTGCCCGCACGGCCGCTCGGCACGGGGCATCGATCCTCACCCGGGTCGAGGCCACGGAGGTGACCGGCACTTCGGCCACGCTGCGGGATCGACTGTCGGGCGAAACCCTCACGGTCACTGCCCGTTCCGTGGTGAATGCCACCGGTGTATGGGCCGATCAGGTAGATCCGAGCATCGAGCTGCGGCCTTCCCGGGGTACCCATCTGGTGTTCGACGCCGCCGCGTTCGGTGACCTGAGCGCCTCGCTGACGGTGCCGATTCCGGGCAGCACAAGCCGTTTCATCTTCGCCTTCCCTGCCGCGCACAATCGCGTCTACCTCGGCCTCACCGATGAGGAAGCGCCCGGCCCGGTGCCGGATGTTCCGCACGCCACCGACTCCGAGATCGACTTCCTGCTCGACACCGTCAATACGGTGCTGCGGGAACCCTTGACCCGCGCGGATATTCGCGGCACCTTCGCGGGTCTGCGGCCGCTGCTGCGCACGGGTGATGACAGCACCGCCGATATCTCCCGTGAGCATGCCGTGCTCACCTCCCCCACCGGTCTGATCACCGTGGTCGGCGGCAAACTCACCACCTACCGCAAGATGGCGGAGGACACGGTGGATGCGGTCATCGCGCACGCCCACCTCACCGCCTCGCCCTGCCGGACCCGGGATCTGCCGCTGGTCGGTGCGGTGTCCGGCGCGGCTCGTGATCGAATTCCGGCCCCGCCGCGCCTGGTCGAGCGTTACGGCAGTGAGGCCACCGCCATTCTTCAACTGGCCCAGGGTGATCCGAAGCTGACCGAACCCGTGGCCCCCGAAATGGATGTCACCGCAGCGGAATTCCGCTTCGCCGTCAGTCACGAGGGCGCACTGGATGCCGATGACCTGCTGGACCGCCGGACTCGGATCGGCCTCGTCGAATCCGACCGCCTGGCAGCCCAAGTCGCTGCCGAGGCGGCATTCGATTAACCCGCAACAGTCAGGGCCGCGTCGGTCGACACGAGGTGCCGACGACGGCTCGGCACCATCAGGGTCGGGTTGCGGACGCTCCAGGCCGCGCCCGCGCAGATGAGTTCCTTCATGCGAGCGGCGGCCCGGCCGGTGAGAACCGTGGACGTGGGCTCATCCATGGGAGTCACCCGCTGGAGGATGCCGTCGCGGCGGCCGAGGCTGATGCACTGGGTGTTGTAGCCGATCGGGGCGTCGGGAACCTTGCGGCCGGTCAGGCGCGCGGCCAGGGCATCGGCGGCCAGCCAAGCCATGGGACTGGCTGTGGCGCAGCCCATTCGGAGCGTCTTGCCGCCGACTCCCGCGGCGTGCGCGGCATCGCCGATGGCGTAGACATCGGGGTGCGACACCGACCGCTGGGTGGCATCGACCATGATGCGACCGGTGCCGGACAGGTCCAGGGTGGTCGCGGCGGCGATCGTGTGGACGGCGAAACCCGCTGTCCACACGGTCATCTGGGCCGGAATCGTCCCGGCCGAGGTGGTCACGCCGTGCGCTTCGACACCGGTCACCTCGACTTGCTCACGGACGGTGATACCGAGCCGATCGAATGCTCCGCGCAGGTGATCCTGAGCCTTCTCACTCAGCCAGTCGCCGACACCGCCGCGCGCCGCGATGGACACCTCGAGGTCCGGGCGGGCCTCGGCGATCTCGGTGGCCGCTTCGATACCGGTCAGCCCGCCGCCCACGACCAGAACGGTTGCGCCCTGGCTCAATTCGCTCAGGCGTGCCCGCAGCCGCAGTGCGGCCTGCTTGCTCGCGACATTGAAGGCGTATTCGGCGACGCCGGGGACGCCGTAGTCGGCGATGGTGCTGCCGAGGGCGTACACGAGGGTGTCGTAGGTGAGGGTTTCCGGGCCGTTCTCACCGCCGAGATCGACGGTCTTGCGGTCCACGTCCAGGCCCTCGACCCACGCGGTGCGGACCTGAACGCCGGTGCCCGCGAACATCTCACGCAGCGGGCGGGAGCGCAGGCCTTGCCCGCTGGCGAGCTGATGCATGCGCACTCGTTCGACGAATTCGGGATCGGCGTTGACCAGGGTGATGTCGACGTCGTCGCGGTGCAGTCGCTTGGCGAGGCGGCCTGCGGCAATGCCTCCGGCGTATCCGGCTCCGAGGACGACGATGCGGTGCTTCATGGTCTTGCTCCTGTCTTGGTGGGTTCGCAACTTGAACCGGATAGCGGCCCGAAGGCTGACAGGAGTGGACTGTGAAGTGGGTCACCACAATTCGAGGAGGGGTTCTCCGTGGGCGACGGTCGCCCAGCGGCGGTTGGCGCGCACCAGCTTGTCCGGGTTGACCTGGGCGTGGACCGCCGCGATGCCCTCGGAGGTGGCTTCGACGCAGACAATGCCGACGACCCGGTCACCGTCCACCATGACGAGGGCGGGCATGCCATTCGCGATCGTGGCGAACAGGGTGGGACGACCGAACGCTTTCCGTTTGCCGTCGGCCGGTTTGATGGCCAGGCGCACGAATTGCGCGATTCGCCGCGCACCGGCGAGCGGTCGGCTGAGCGTCGGGTAGAACAGGCCGCCGTCGCCGATGATGACGGCATCCTCGGTCAGCAGCTTGACCAGCGTCTCGGTCTGCCCGCTGACCGCCGCGGCGAGGAACTCCTCCACGATTCTGCGCGCGGCGGCCTCATCGACCTCGACCCGCGTGCGGTCGGTGGCCATATGCTGCTTGGCGCGCCGGTAGATCTGCTGGCAGTTCGGTTCGGTGATATCGAGCATCTCGGCGATCTCGGTGTGCGCGTAGCCGAATGCCTCGCGCAGCACGTAGACCACGCGCTCGCGGGCCGAGAGGCGTTCCATCAGGGTCAGCATGGCGATCGACACCGATTCGCGCTGTTCGACGGTATCGGCCGGGCCCAGCATGCGGTCACCGGCGAATACCGGTTCCGGCAGCCATTGGCCCACATAGGTTTCCCGGCGGGCGCGCGCGGAGGTGAGCTGGTTGAGGCACAGATTGGTGAGCACCTTGGTCAGCCACGCCTCGGGCGTCTCGACATAGTCGCGGTCGGCGGCCTGCCAGCGCAGATACGTGTCCTGCACCGCGTCCTCGGCGTCCCCGGCCGAACCCAGCAGCCGGTAGGCGATCGCCTCCAAACGGCCGCGGCAACTTTCGAACAGGTCGGCCTCGTGCGTACTGAGCAGCATGCTCACATTCTTCAGCAAGCGATCGCTTGACCCAAACCTTTGTCGAGGTACGAGAGTGTGGGTATGAGCATGATCGAAGACCGGGCCGCACAGGATTCGTCCCCGGCACAGCAGTTGCACGCACGGGCTTTGGACGAGGCCGCGGTGGTGGAGATAGCGCGTGAGTTCGGCGCTGCCGATGTGATCGGGATCGGGGAATCGACGCGGTTCGCGCGCGAGACCTTCACGATTCGGGAGCGGCTGACCTGGGAGTTGGTGCGCGAGCATGGGTTCCGGCTGCTCGCCGTGCAGGACAGCGCCAATGCCGGGGAACGGATGGATCTGTTCGTCCGCACCGGAGCCGGGTCGGCGGAGAGCGCACTGGAGACGGCGTGGCGGCCGCACCGGACCGCCGAAATGGCGGGAGCGCTGGAATGGATTCGGGAGTTCAATCTCACGCATACCGAGGATCCGGTGCAGATCATCGGCGTCCAACCGCCGAAGGCCGGATCGGCTGATTACGACGCGGTCGTGGACGCCGTCCGCGCGGCGGCACCGGATCGGTTGAGTGAATTGGCCGGGCATCTCGACCCGATTCGCACCGTGCACACGATCGCGGACGAGCACGTCCAGCGGGCGCGCGGCATACATCCGGGTCGGCCGTTCGCCGAGCATGCCCGGGATGCGGCGGCTCTGCTGGAATCCCTCGCCGGGATATCCGAAGAAGTGCGGGCGCGCATGCGGTTCATCGTTGAATTCCATGAGCAGAGCGTCGCCGGGCGGGGCAGTTTCGTCGGAGGCGACGAACCCGGGGCGGGCCGGATCATGGCCGAGATGCGGCGGACCGGGCGACGGGCCGTGTACTGGGACGGCATCTCTCATACGGCGGCGGCACCGGCCGGGCTGGGGTTGGCCGACGGGAGTGCAGCCCACTCGACCGTGGGCAGCGTGCTGCGCGAGCACTACGGCCCGGGATACGCGTCGATCGCGATCGGCTTCCATCACGGGAATCTGGGCGTGGCCCAGGTCCCGGATCCGGCACCCGATTTCCTGGACGCGCTGCTCGGCGAGATCGACCTGCCGGTGTTGTGGGCCGATCTGCGCGGTGCGGGCGGTCCGGCGGTCGAACCCGCCAAACTGCGGGTGATCAGCGGCGTCTACGACCCGGCCCGGGATGCGGCCGAACACATGCTCGTCGCTTCTCCGGCGGCGGCATTCGACGTGCTCATCCACGTCCGGGAGGCATCGCCGGTGCGGTGGCTCGAATAAGTCCGGGCGGGGCTCGAGCGATCCCCGGGCGGGGCTCGAGTGATCACCGGGCAGGGCTTTGAGTGATCACCGGGCAGGGGACTCGAATGATCGCGGGCGATGGCTCGGGTGATGGGTGGAGGACGGGTCAGTTGAAGACGTTGCAGCCGGAGCCCGTGCTCACGCCGGTGCCGACGGTGATGTCCACGTAAGGGAAGACGTCGGTGCCGTCGCCGCTGTGTTGGCCGATCTGCAGTCGGTGCAGACCCGTGGTGGCGGGGGTCCAGTGGCCGACGGCGATCGAGCCCGACGGTTTTGCCCAGGTGAACGCAACGCCATTGTCGTAGAACACGACCGGGGTGGACGGGTCGTCGACATAGCCGTTGACGGCGTAGGTGCAGCCGGTGCCGTAATTGGTCGCCGAGCCGAAGCTGATGCCGGGTTCCACCCCCACCCGGGTGCCGGTCGCACCGGCGGGGGCCGCGAGCATGGCTCCGGCCGAGGCGATCGCGGCCACGGTCGCCGCGAATCCCAGTGCGGTAGCGCGCGGATGCCCACCGCCCGGACGATCGGCCGGTGCCGGATGTCCCTCGCCCGGCTGCCCGGCGGTCCTGTTCCGATAGCTCGTGCCCATATGGTTCGGTCCTCATCGATGCTGCGGGGGCCTCGTGCACCCGGCGCGATCTCTCGATCCTCGCGCCCGTGCGGCCATTACGGGTCGCATTGCGACAATCCGGCGGTTTCCGTGTCGCGCGGTTCGGTGATCGCTGCGGGGAGCATGTGAACGGTCCTATGCTTGGCAACGATGTTCCAGCGCCGGGAGAAGGAGGCGCGATGGGTCGGATTCCGACCACTGTCGGCTTGACACGCGGGGACGGACTGGTCGCACGGTTCGGCAGCGTGGTCATATTCGTGACCGGTGAAAGCCCGTCCACCGAACGGATTCTCGGCGCGGCCGAGACCGCGGCGGGCTCCTCGGACCCGGGCGTGGCGATCGCACAGAGACTCGCGGCCACGGTATTCAGCAGCGCGTCCGCACAACCGCCCGCCTTCGGCGTCGTCGCGCCGACGGTAGGCGGCATTCTGGTGCTGCTGCGCGGTCCGGTGCGCGCGGTGGTGGACGGCGCGGAGGGCACCCGCCAGCTGTCCGGTGAACGCGCCATGACCTGGGCCGATGAGATCGTGCGAGACCCGGTGCGCCGCCTCACGATCGGCCTCGACGGGACCTCGACCACCGAAATCCCGCACACCGACCTACGCTCGGGCGTGGTCTCGGGCGGCGGTTTCGTCGTCCACGCCCCGAAAGCGGGCGGAGCCGCCCAAACCCGCGGCTCGAGCGCCGCCATCCCCGCACCCCCGGCGACCAGCGACAACATCACCCGCCGCGCCGCCTTCCCCACCCCCACCCACACCCGCTTCGCCACACCCGGCACCCCTTCGGAAGCGATTCCCCGCACTCCGGGCCACCCGCCGGAAGCGGCACCCCGAACGCCCGCACAGCCTTCGGAACCGGTACCCCGCACTCCCGCCACCCCGTCCGGACCGACGCCCCGCACCCCGGGCACCCCTTCTGGACAGACGCCCCGCGCCCCAGGCCCCCGGTCGGAGCCGATTGCCACGGGACCACACGCGGAAGTGCCGAAGCCCGCGCCGGATTCGGCGGAATCGCCCGCCGGATCGCCGGAGGCCGCCGCCACGCCACCCCGCGTCAAAGGGCCTGTGCGCCCGGTGGATCCCACCCAACTGGACGGGCCGACCGTCTCCGAATCCGAAGGCCCGGCAGCCGCTCCGAAGAACGCTCCGCAGAAGGCGCAGCCACTGCCCGAACCGGATGAGACCACACCCAATCCCCGGCATGGGCAGCAGGCGGGCAAGCCGAAGCTCGCGAAAGAGCCGCACCCGGATGACATTCCGCTCGGCAAGCCCGTACCCGTCGAGTTGCCCGATCCGGATGATCAGCCGCCCACCGCCGCGTTCGATGCGGAGGCCGCGGCCTTCGAGGACGTGTCCGGCCCGCGTCCGCCCACGCCGGGAAGGGCCCGGCCCGTCGAACCCCCGCCACCCACGGCCACCATGGCATCGGTGCTCGGCGCGCTCACCAGCGCGGACGGTGCCGTCTACCCGATGGATCGCCCCTATGTGATCGGCCGCGACCCGATGAGCGACGAATCCGTCCGCCGAGCGGTTGCCTCACCGATCGTCATCCCCCGCGACCGCCACGTATCCCGCGTCCACGCCTACGTTTTCGCCGAGAACAGCCTCGTCTTCATCCAGGACGCCGGAACCCCGGGCGGCACCTTCATCGCCGCCCCCGGCGCACAGGACTGGGTCCGTGTGGCCCAACGCCCGGTGGAACTGAAACCGGGCTGGAGCATCCGCATCGGCGAACGCATCCTCACCTACCGCACGGACCCACCGCGCCGCTGAATCATTGCAATGCCGACCAGTCCCCGGCGCGCAGGGCGGCGCGGGTGCTTGGGGGGACCGGGATTTGGTTGCGGACGGCTTGTTGGGCGGCGGCTACATCGGTGGGATGGTGGCCCATGATGGTGGCTCCCACGGCTCGGTCTCGGGAGATGATGAGGCGGCGGTAGGAGCGTCCGCCGGGAAGTTCGGTGATGATCACTTCGTCGCCTCGGGCGGGTTCGACACGGCCGATCGTGAAGAGTTCCAGGCCTACACCTTTCAGGATGGTGGCCGGGGTTTCGGCGGTGAGGGATTCATTGCCGCCCAGGGCGTTGACGGCGGCGGTTTGGGCTTGTTCGGCGGCTATGGGCCACAAGCCCAGGACGCGATCGCGGTGTTCGGCCACATCACCGGCGGCGTAGACGTGGGGGGCGGGGGTGCGCATATGGTCGTCCACGAGGATGCCTCGCGCGGTGGGGAGGCCCGCACGGCGGGCCAGGTCGATATTGGGGCGGATGCCGGTGGCGGTGAGGAACAAGTCGCAGGGCAGCTGGGTGCCGTCGCGGAGGACGGCGGCGCGGACACCGGGTTCCCCCAGGAGACTGGCGGTTTCGGCGCGATGGCGGACCTCGATGCCCGCGCGGGCGAAGTGGCCGAGGACCAGGGCCGAGCAGCGGGGGTCGAGTTGTTTGCTCAGCAGGCGTTCGCCGCGTTCGAGCACGGTGACTCGCAGACCGAGCTGGTGCAGCGCGTAGGCGGCCTCCAAGCCGAGCAGCCCGCCACCGGCCACCACGGCGCGCGTGCACGAATACTGCTGGGCGTAGGCACGGATACGCATGGCGTCTCCCGCCTCGCGGAGTACGAAACTGCCGGGCCGGTGCAGGTCGTCGATGGCGGGCAGTGCGGCGGCCGCACCCATGGCGAGTACCAGTCGGTCGTAGGGCAGCACATCACCGGTGCCGAGGTGCACCCGCTGGGCGCGTGTATCCAGCTGGGTGGCAAGGGTATTGAGCCAGGGGTGGACTTGGTGGTCCTCGAACCACTGGTCGGGCAGCAGGTGCAGGCCCTGCATGGCGGAACGGCCGTACACCAGCCGGGAGATGCCCATGCGGTTGTAGAAGCCGTGCGATTCCCTGCCGATGAGGTGGATTTCGCAATCCGGATGCCCGCGGCGCAGGAAATCGGCGGCGGTGACACCGGCGATACCGTTCCCGATCACGACCACGCTGACAATGGATCGATCGAAATACGCCGGGGTGCCGCCATTCCCGGAGCCGGGCTGCGGGGTGAGGCCGACCTTCACCTGCCCGCCATTGATGCGCGCGCAGCAGGCCATGCGGGTGTTCGCGGCGAATCCGAGTCGCCGCAGCGTGTTCTTCTCGTCGGCGGTCGGTGCACACAGCTGATCGGCCCCCTCGAGCACGGCTACCGGGTCAGCCCCACAGACGCCCATGCGGCAGCCCGCCTCCAGCGGCAGGTTCCCGCGCTCGGCGAGGTCGAGCAGGCTCATGCCGATATCGGCGGCGATGACGGTACCGCCCGGTTCGAATATCACCGAAGTCGCTGTGCGGGAAAGCTGTTCGGTCACGGCGGTGCGTGGCCTAGGCATGGGCAGCAACACGGGTTCCGAGCGCACACCGGTGTGCACGGCGTACTGGAGTTCGCTGATCCTGGTGCGCGCCAACCAAATAGCGGTCGCCGTCAGGACTCCCAGACTGATCAGCCAGCGCAGCCAGGACGCGCCCACCCCGGTGATGGTGGTGAACGAGGACGCGAGAATGGCCCCGGCGAACCAGTAGAAGATATTCAACGCCACCGCGATATATCCGGCAGCGAGCATGGCCGGGCTCAGCGAGGTGGTCGAATCCAGTGCGAAATACACCCCGACGGCAGCCAACAGGAACAAGGCAAGCAGCGCATACCGTTGCAGCACAGGCAGATCGGTGTGCCCCGTGATCAGGAAGAACCCCAGCACGAACCCGGGCAAGGCGGCGGCGAACAGCTTCCGGGGCGCACTCCAACCGGGCTCATCGACGAGATCGGCTTGATAGGCGGCGCGCGGCTTGAAGTCGTAACAGTTCTTGGCACAGCCCACACACGGCTGACAGTGATTGTTGGCCACGGTGACGAACGGCGTCTGCCCGTAGGCGCGTTGCAGCGGGAACAGCGGGCAGATGGAACTGCACCAACCGCTCTTGCCCTTCAAGGCCACGCCGCCGGTGAAGGCCGCGGCCACCACACACAGCAGCACCGCACCGGTGGCGAGCCCGCTGCGATCCAATCCGGCGAGCCGCGACCCGGCAATCCCGAAGAACAGCGCCACGGCGATCAGATACCCGCGTTCCTGTAGCCAGCGAGGCGGATTGGCCGCGCGACTGAACCCGAACAACCGGGGCAGTTGGTTGGTCGCCGCCAACGGACACGTATTGCGCCAAAACCCGGGTGCGATCAGGAACAGTCCCGGCAGCACCGGCACGATCACCCCGAAGAACACGAACAACCCACCGGCCGGGCGCACGAACAGCGTCACCACGAGCGCGAGATAGGCGGCGATGCTCGCGAACCGCACCGCCTGCCACACCCGCAGCGGCACCCGAGAGCGGATTTCGGTGAAGGCGGGGAACAGGTCTCGCTTCCCGGTCGGGTCGATGCCGAGAATCCGATTCGCCACAAGCACCGCCGGTGTCGGCTGCTGCTCGCCCGGCGGCGGAGGTGGGGGTGGCGGCGCGGAACCGCGTACCGGCCCCAGTTGTGTTTCCGAGAAATCGGATTCGGCCGCTTCGGCGGTCGGCGTATGCAGCACGATGATCTCGCTGCGCCCGAGCCGCACCACATCCCCGGTCCCCAGCACCCGCCGCCCCGACAGCACGATCCCGTTCACCGTGGTGCCATTGCGGCTCCCCAGATCCACCACCGACAGCGCGGTAGGTGTCGGCACCAGTCGCAGGTGCTGGCGCGAAACGCCGTTATCGGCCAGCACTTCGGAGGAGCCTTCCCTCCCGAATATCACCGGCCCGTCCAGTACACGCCGCCGCGCGGGCTGCCCCCACTCCCGAATCTCGATCAACGGCTGCCCCGTCATCGCGCCCCACCCCTTCGCGTCCATGCACCGTTTCCGGTGATCCCCTCCCTATATCGGACGCGACTATCCCCGGTGTGACAGCAGCTGTCGACGCACATAGCGATACCGTTTGCCGATCCGGCGGCAGGCGACGGCGAAGGCAAGACCGGCCGCGACGCCACCGGCGGCACACAGGGCCACGCCGGTGATGGACGGTTCGCGGCCGAGCAGAATCCAGGACGCGCCGACGGCCGCCACGCCCAGCAGTCCCGCACTGACGGCGAGCCCGATGGTCGAGGTGAATCGCGCGTAGCCGTGCCGCAATGTCCTGGCATTGGATTCCGCGTACGCGGCGGCGAACAGGATCAACAGCAGAATGGCTCCGGCCGCGACGGTGGTCAGCCCGCGCTGCACGGTGTGCACGCCGAATGTGTAGTGGGCGGTCTCGGACCCATTGCGGGACAGGGTCAATTCGGCCGTGAGATCACCCGCCACCACATACTGATTGACCGGGCTCGCGAACTCGCCGGTCGCACCGTTCAATGCCGTATCCGTCCCGCCGACGTGTGCCCCCAGCAGATCCAGCGAGAGCTTTGCCGAATCGGCGTCACCACCGGTGACCGTGACCGGCACCGGTTTGGACAGATCCAATTCGATCGACCCGGGCATCCCCGGATCGCCGCCCGCGAGCTGAATCATGCCCACGGGCGGCACATTTCGCTCCGGCGCGGCCCCGACCCCCAGCACGGCCGCCCCGGCCACCGCGGCGGTGAGCACGGCCGCCGCGATGAAGGGCACCCGCGGCGACGGCAAGGTCACCACGCGCTGCACGGGAACCAGATCCGAACGCTCGACATCGACCAGCCGAACCCCGTTCTGCGGCATGGGTTGCAGCGGCCGCACCCGCGTCATCGGGGCCGCGCCCCATCCAGGCGCGGCCTGCGGACGCGGTGCGGAGGACTGTGGCGGACGCGGCGGCGGACCGGACCGTCCCGGCATCGGCGCACCCGCCGGGCGCGCCGCCGGGTCATCCGGCCGGCGCGATGCCGGATCGCCCGGCCGTTCCGGCGGGCGTTCGCGCTGGGCGGGTGACTGCTGGGTGGGCGCATTACGCGAATCGACCCACCCGCGCTGGGTGGGATCCGCCCGCACGACCGTCTCGGGCGCGGAATCCGGTCCGCGCTGCTGTCCGGGTCGCGGAGTGTTGTTCCATCCGTTCGGTTCCGATGGCGCGGGCCGGGGGCGGCCGGGGGGTGGTGTCCGGTCGCCGGACCGCTGCGGATCGCCGGTGGAGCCACGGGAATCAGCGGATGCGGAGTCGGCGATCGGCAGGGAGTCCCGGGTGTCGACATCAGGGCCGGGGATGACCGGGTGGGAGTCGCGGGTGCGGGCGCGCGGGTCGTGGACCGGCGCGGGGGTCGGGTACCGGCTGGGTTGCGGCGTGTACGGCCCGGCGGCGAAGGGCTGGGGCGGGGGTGTGAACGGCGAGGGCGCGGCGGGTCTGGGAGTGCGCACGCCTCCGGTGGCCGCGGCGACGATGGTGTCCGCGCCGATGACCGGGATGCCCACGGGGGTAAGCCAATTGGTGCCCCAGGCCTGGGCGGCCGGTTCGGCCAGGGCGATGCCGAAGGATTCGGCGGTGTCGAAGCGGTGCGCGGGATCGCCTGCCAGGCCGCGCATCACGGCCTCGGCAATGGGTTGCGGTACGCCGGGGGCGACCTCGGCCAGCGGGATGGGGTCGCCGTAGGCGTGGGCGAAGAGCATGGAGAGGGTGTCCTCGCCGGGCGGGAACGGGAGGACGCCCGAGAGCAGCTGGTAGAGCATGGTCGCCAGCGCGTACACGTCGGTGGCGGGCGAGAGCTGTTGTCCGCGCACCTGTTCCGGGGAGATGTAGGCGGGGGTACCGATGATTTCACCGGCCTTGGTCACCAGCGTGTCGTCGCCACCCACGATCTTGGCGATACCGAAATCGGTGAGCTTGAGAGTGCCATTGGCGGCGAACATGAGGTTGGACGGTTTCACGTCCCGGTGCAGAATGCCGTGCCGGTGCGCCGCGTCCAGTCCGGCCGCGCACGAGAGAGCGACCGCCACCGCCGCGGTCGCCTCGAATCCCGCGGAGACGAAACGGTTCTCGACGGTCCCGCCCGGCAGGTACTCCAGCACCAGCAGGCACAGATCCTCATGCTCGATGTAGTCGTACACCGGCACCACGTGCGGATGGTCGAGCGCCGCCATCACCCGCGCCTCGGCCACGAACCGCCGCCGCACCTGCATATCGTGCGCGAATTGCGGCGGCACCTGTTTGATCGCCACCCGCCGGTGCAGCCCGCGATGCGTCCCGGACAGCACCACCCCACATCCGCCGCGCCCGACCTGACCGCCGACCTCATAGCCGGGCAGCGCGGCCCGCACCCGCCCGATATCGGATCCGCTCAGATCCCCCACGCTCATCTGACCGAACCTCCAGGCTGGAACCCTTGCGGTCCACTGCGGATGGTCGGTTCATCATCCTCATCGTCGGAGACCTTGCGTCCCGCGGATTCTCGTCCGATGGTCTCCGACGGATCGGTGTACGGGTGGGTTGGCAATGGCTGACTCGGATGCGGATCCTTTGCGCCCACAGTGGGTTTCACAGTCTGATCGGCGCGCCAGCGGACGGACGGGAGTCCGACGGTGGGTTGGGAACCGACGTCGCCGTAAGGGTCCACCGGTGCCACGTGCGGCCCGTCGAGGTTGTAGGTGACGATCGGGTCGGGCCCGGCGGGGTAGCCGTGGGCGTCGAGTTCGTGTGCGGCCGCGAGATCTTCGAGGTCGAGGCCCAGATCGTCGGGGGTGCGCGGAGTGGGTGAGAAGTAGCCCGCCAGGAAGAACCAGGCGGCGGTCCCACCGGCCAGGCCGAGCCACAGGACCGCGCCGGGCACCCACCAGCGGGCGATCGAGGCGGTGAAACCGATCATCAGACCGAGACCGATACCCGGGGCCAGCAGGCGGAGGCCGCGCTGGAAGCGATTGGCCGACAGGCGGTGCCGCGCGACCGTGAGTGCGGCATCGGCGATGGCCAAGGCGGTGAGAACCGCCAGGATGATGCCGAACAGGCCGTACACCGAGACCAGCGAGCCGCGCACATCGATCACGGTGTGGACGGAGGTGAGGGGTTTACCGTCGGAGCCGATGAGAGTGAGGTCGGAGCCGATCAATCCGGTGGCCTGCCCGTCCAATCCGGCCGGATCCAGGCGATAGGTGAGCTTCTCGGTCTTGCCCGCGGCGACGGTCAATTCCACCGAGGTCGAGTACGAGAAGAAGTTCAGGCCCATGACATGCCCGGTGAGATCGACCCGCCGCACTGTCACCGGATTCGAGGAAGTGTTCGTCACCTCCACGACCACGGGGGTGACCTTGTTCGGGTCCAGGCGCACCGGATTCTGGGCGTTCGCGCCGGAGATGGCCTTGCCGTCGATGGTGGCCGTCGCCTTGACCCCGCCCGCCGCCGCGGCCGGTCCAGCACCGAATATGCCTGCCACACAGAGCAATACGACCGCCAGCACGGGGATGAGCTTCGAGGTCGAGCGCGGGGTGCTATTCATCGGGGCCTCCGAGCGGGCAGGTGCGATACCAGCCGGTGGCCGTAGAACCAGCCGCCGACGAGCAGGAAGAACAACAACACGGTCGCGGTGCTGGCACCGCCGCCGACCTGACTGACCAGCACGATGTCCAGGGGCGCAACGAGTTTGCGGCCACAGTCGGCGGTCACCTGATAGTGGCCGACCGCCGCGCCGCCGGTAAACACCTTCGCATCGAAGGAACCGTCCGCGGCGGCATTGGTGGTGCCCGCGGCGGTATCGCCGATCGAAAGCTGCACCGCGGCACCGGGATCACAACCCTTCCCGTTCGCCGTCACCGCCGCGCCCTGGGTCACCGCGGGCGGATCGACCGCGAGCCCGGTCGTTCCTGCGGGCACCGGGAACACATCATTGGAGCCGCCGGAAGTCGGGGGGTCACCGCCCGAGGGGTTCGGTGCCGCGGGCTCGGTCGTGGGCACGATGGTTACCGCGGGATTCGTCGGAACCGGCTTCGTGCCACCGGGATTCGTGCCGCCGCCCGGGTTGGTGCCACCCGGATCCTTCGTCGGACACACTCCGCTCGCGGGCTTGACCGACCCATCCGAGCAGTGCTCGACCGGCGGCGCCGTGGTCGGGCAGACACCACTCGAGGGCATGACCGAACCATCGGAACAGTACTTCGGCGTCGTGGTCGGGCACACCCCGCTCGACGGCATGACCGAACCATCCGAACAGTACTTCGGGGTCGTCGGGCACACGCCGCTCTTCGGCATGACCGAACCGTCCGAACAGTACTTGGGCGTCGTCGGACAGACACCGCTCGACGGCATGACCGAACCGTCATCGCAGTACTTCGGGGTGGTCGGGCACACGCCACTCTTCGGCATCACCGAACCGTCCGAACAGTACTTCGGGGTCGTCGGACAGACACCGCTCGACGGCATGACCGAACCGTCATCGCAATACTTCGGGGTCGTCGGGCACACGCCACTCTTCGGCATGACCGAACCATCGTCGCAATACTTCGTCGTCGTGCACCCCTCGGTGCACGGGTTGTTCTGGCCGCCGGTGCCGTCGTGGGTGCCGCCACCGTCGCCGCCGTTGTATCCGGGCTGGGAGGTGACGGTTGCCGCCGGTGAATTCGCCACCAGCGGCGGGATTTTCGCCGGTACGGCATCGTGGCGGTCCGCGAGCGGCACCGATGCGGCACCGGTGGCCTGGGTGATTCCGGGTTGGGCCCAGCCGATTCCGGCGGAGATCGCCAGCACGAAGCCGACGGCACCGATCAGAAGGAGACGGACCAGTCGCTTCGGATAGCTTTCAGCGCGTGAGAGTTTCGCATGCCGGTGCTGCCTGCCGGCACGCCGACCGTTCTGAAGATGTGTCATCATCGGGCGTGACCTCGCTCGTTCGATGGTAGGCCCCGGAACCCCGGTCGCGGAGTCATCTCACCCAGGCGTTACCTGGTGGACGCATGAGCGGCGAAGCGTTGCCTCTATATCGCGGGGAATGCCGAGAGTGTTCATGCCTGGCCCCAAGACCGGCATCTCGGACATACGATCCAAGGGACCGACTGGGATGCGCCCGCGGCCGGAGAGGACAATCGTCACCATGCATCGTGCCGCGCCGAAACGCGATATCGACGAGTCGAAACTGTCGGTCACCGCACCGAAAACGGTGGCTGCCGGGGTCAAGGCGGTCACGGTGGCGCTGGGCAGAGCGGTCGACGAGATGGGCGTGATCCGCACCGCCCGCACCCTGGCCCGGGTGAATCAGCGCCACGGCTTCGACTGCCCGGGCTGCGCCTGGCCCGAACCCAGCGGCACCCGCCGCCCGGCCGAATTCTGCGAGAACGGGGCCAAGGCCGTCGCCGAGGAGGCGACCCTGCGCACCGTGACACCCGAATTCTTCGCCGAACATTCGCTAGAGGATTTGTCGGAAAAATCCGGGTACTGGCTCGGCCAGCAGGGCCGCCTCACCCATCCGATGGTGCTGCGCGAGGGCGACACCCACTACTCCCCCATCGAATGGGACGAGGCCTACCGGCTGATCGCCGACACCCTGCGCGGCCTCGGCTCCCCCGACGAGGCGCTGTTCTACACCTCCGGCCGCACCGCCAATGAGACCGCGTTCCTGTATCAGCTGCTGGTGCGCAGTTACGGCACCAATAACCTGCCGGACTGCTCGAACATGTGCCACGAGTCCTCGGGCGCGGCACTGACCAGTTCCATCGGCATCGGCAAGGGCTCGGTGACGATCGACGATTTCAAGAAGGCCGATCTGATCATCGTGGCCGGGCAGAACCCGGGCACCAACCACCCGCGCATGCTGTCCGCGCTCGGCGAGGCGAAGACCCACGGCGCGAAGATCATTGCCGTCAACCCGCTGCCGGAAACCGGCCTGATCGGATTCAGCGACCCGCAGACGGTGAAGGGCCTCACCGGCGGCATCAGCATTGCCGACGACTTCCTGCAAATCCGGCTCGGCGGCGATATGGCGCTGTTCCAGGGCCTGGGCAAGCTGCTGTTCGAGGCCGAGGATCGCGCCCCCGGCACCGTGATCGACCACGCCTTCGTGGAATCGCACACCGCCGGTTTCGCCGAATACGAAAAGCAGATGCGCGCAGTCGATCTCGGCGTGGTCGAGCAGGCCACCGGGCTGCCCCGCACCGATCTGGACCGCACCGCGAAACTACTGGCCGAATCCAAGTCGGTCATCATCTGCTGGGCCATGGGCCTGACCCAGCAGCTGCACGGTGTCGCCACCATCGAGGAGGCCACCAATCTGCTGCTCCTGCGCGGCATGATCGGCAAGCCCGGCGCGGGCGTCTGCCCGGTGCGCGGGCACTCGAATGTGCAGGGCGACCGCACCATGGGCATCTGGGAGAAGATGCCCGACGCCTTCCTCGACTCCCTGGACAAGCGTTTCGGGATCACCAGCCCGCGCGAACACGGCTGGGACACCGTCGATTCCATTCGCGCCATGCGCGACGGCCGGGCCCGGGTGTTCTTCGGCATGGGCGGCAATTTCGTCTCCGCCACCCCCGATACCGAGGTCACCGAGGCGGCCCTGCGCAATTGCGAACTCACCGTGCAGGTCTCCACCAAGCTCAATCGCAGCCATGTGGTGCACGGCCGTACCGCGCTCATTCTGCCCACGCTGGGCCGCACCGACGAGGACGTGCAGGACGGTGCGCGCCAGCAGGTTTCGGTCGAGGATTCGATGTCCATGGTGCATCTGTCCACCGGCCGCCTGCACCCGGTGAGCGAGGAGCTGCGCAGTGAGGTCGCCATCGTCTGCGAGCTCGGCGAGGCGCTGTTCGGGCCGGAGCATTCGGTGCCGTGGGCGGACTTCCGCCGCGACTACGACAAGATCCGCGACGCCATCGCCGATGTGGTCCCCGGCTGTGCCGACTACAACGCGAAGGTGCGCGGCCGCAATGGCTTCCAGCTCCCGCACCCGCCCCGCGACGCCCGCGAATTCCGCACCAGCACCGGCAAGGCGAACTTCGCGGCCAATGAGCTGCACTGGCTGCCGGTCCCCGAGGGCCGCCTGATCCTGCAGACCCTGCGCAGTCACGACCAGTACAACACCACCATCTACGGCCTGGACGACCGCTACCGCGGCATTCACAATGGCCGCCGGGTGGTGCTGGTGCATCCCGACGACATTGCCGAATTCGGTTTCGCGGAAGACGATCTCGTCGATCTCATCTCCGAATGGACCGACGGCACCGAACGCCGCGTGCAGGGCTTCCGCCTGGTCGGCTACGCGACCCCGCGCGGCAATGCGGCCGCCTACTATCCGGAGACCAATCCGCTGGTCCCCCTCGATCATGTGGCGCGCCGGTCCAATACGCCCGTCTCCAAGGCGGTCACCATCCGACTCGAACGGCATACCCACACCGCATGAGCAGAGTCACCGCACGACGCAAGACGCTGCGCATCTCACCCACGGGCACGGTGCAGCGTCCCGACACCCTGGCCGTCGAGGAGCCTCTCGAAATCCGTACCGGCGGTGCGTCGCTCGCCGTCACCATGCGCACCCCCGGCGCGGATATCGACCTGGTGCACGGCTTCCTCTTCGCGGAGGGCGTGATCGATACCGCCGAGGACATTGTCACCGCCCGCTATTGCGCGGGCACCGACGAGAACGGGCAGAACACCTACAACCTGCTCGACATCCGATTGCGCACACCGGTACCGGTCCAACCCCGCAACTTCCTCACCAATAGCGCCTGCGGCCTCTGCGGCAAGACCGCCCTCGACGAGGTCCGAACCCGCATCCGCTACCCACTACCCGCCGCGACCCCCCTGGTGGACGTCGCCACGCTCTCCAAGTTGCCCGGCGAACTACGTTCCCGCCAGCAGGTATTCGACGCCACCGGCGGCCTGCACGCGGCCGGTCTCTTCACCGCCGACGGCACCGCCCTGGCCGTGCGCGAGGACGTCGGCCGCCACAATGCCGTCGACAAGGTCATCGGCTGGGCACTGCGCGAATCCCTGCTCCCGGCACACGATCTCGTTCTCATGGTGAGCGGCCGAGCCTCTTTCGAACTGGTCCAGAAGGCCGTCATGGCCGGAATCCCGGTACTCGGCGCGGTCTCCGCTCCGAGCTCCCTGGCAGTGGACCTCGCCACCGACACCGGCCTGACCCTCATCGGATTCCTGCGCGGCGAAACCATGAACGTCTACTCCGCCACCGACCGCGTGCGGATATGACGCGAGGACCTGTGCTCGCGGTGAGCGCAGATCCTCGCGGTGGGATGGGTGGATGATCAGGGGTTTGGCAAAACTCACAACATGAAGCCGATATTGACGTCGGAGGCCTGAATGCCGCCGCTCGGCAGAGCGGTTCCGGTGATCTGAACCTTCTGGCCACTCATCACCTCGGACTCCTGTGCTCCGGCGACGCCGTGATAGGTGACGGCGGTTTGCGGAGTTGTCTCCACATTGGTGGGAATCAGCGGCTGCGGGCCCACCGTCGGCACGATCTGGAAGTTCGAGCCATTGGTGCCGGTCACCCAGCCGGAGGCCACGACCGCAGGCCCGGCCGGAGCGGGGGTGTCCGCGAAAGCGGTTGCCGGGATGGCGATTCCGGCCGTAAGGATGGCGGTGAGCGCGATTCCCGCGGCGAAGGCGCGGCGGGAGTTCCGGGAGTTGTGGTTGTTGGTCATAGTTGAAGAATCGGCCCCGAACCTGTGAAGTCGAGCCAAGTTTGCTGTGAGTTCGCAGCGCCATATTCACGTCAAGATCAACCGTCCAGATCGAGCCTCAGGAGGCCCCGGCACGGTCCCGGAGAGCGATACTCCCAGGTCCGCGCGGCCAGTCAGACTGCTATTCTGCGCCCTAGAACACGTTTCAATTCGTAGGGAGTTGGCATGGCAGTGCAGCCGCGTGATGTGGTCGAACAGTATGTGAAGCTGGTGGCCACCGGGCCGACCGAGGACATTGTGGCGCTGTACGCCGCCGATGCGGTGGTCGAGGATCCGATCGGGAGCGAGCCGCGGCACGGGCACGACAAGATCCGCGAGCTGTACACCGCGCTGGAGAGCGCCCAGGAGCGGCAGACCGAACTGCACACGGTGAAGGTCAACGGCAAGCACGCCGCGGTGTCGTTCACGCTGATCAGCACCTTCAATGGGCAGCAGATGACGCTCGCGCCGATGGACATCATGGAGTTCGACGACGAAGGCAAGATCGTCAGCATGCGGGCCTACTGGGGTCCCGAAGATCTGAAGATGGACAAGATCTAGCCCCGAAGCTCTTGTTTACCGTCCGTCGGCCGAATTACGGTCAATGCATCGATTCGGCGACGGACGGAGGGGCCCGATGCGAATCTCATTGCGCGGCACCGGTGACGGTGTACAGGTGCGGATGCGCCTGGAGGTGAATCGGCGGCGCTGGCTGGCCCTGCTGATCATGCTCGGCATTCTGGCCGCTCAAGCGCTCATCATCGGACTGTGGGCGGTGATCGCGCCGGAGTCCTTCTACGACAGTTTCCCCGGGTTCGGGATGCACTGGGTCCGCGTGGACGGACCGTACAACCACCACCTGGCCGGTGATGTGGGGGCGTTCTTCCTCGGCATGGGGGCGGTCACCACGGCCGCGGTCGTGTACCGGGACAGTCTGCTCGGACGGGTGGCGGGGCTCGCCTGGATCGTATTCGGCGTACCGCACTTCCTCTACCACGCCTTCCACCGTCCCATGGACCTGAGCGGCGCGAGCTTCACACTCAGTCTCATTGGCGCACTGGCACTTCCGGTGCTCGGCCTGGCGTGCATGCTGGTCGCCCCGCGCGAACGCAACCCCATTCCGGAACCCCGGCCACTGAATCTGCGATTCACCCGCCGCGGCGGATCGCCGAACCGCTGAACTTCCTTGCCTTCTCACTCCGCAAGCCGATGAATTCCGTGGCACCGCACCGTCGTAACAGGTGAAGCAAGCGCACCGATTTTCGAAGCAACGGAGTAAAGGTTCAACGGCGAACCAAGAGGGTCAAGGACGATCCCCGCGACTCCGAGGGTGCGAGCCAGGATCAGCACGCACAGGAGCCCAGCATGGAACTCTCGGTCACCCAATTCCTCACCCTCGACGGCGTCTACCAGGCCCCCGGCGGCCCGGAAGAGGACTCCAGCGGGAAGTTCGCCCACGGCGGCTGGTCCGCACCCTATGGCGATGACGACTTCGGCGCATTCATGGTCTCCGTCTTCGATCGAGTCGACGCTTTCCTCCTCGGCCGCAAGACGTACGAGATCTTCGCGAGCTACTGGCCCCACCACAATGAGCCGGGCAATCCGATCGCGAACAAGCTGAACGACCTGCCCAAGTACGTACCGACCAATACCCTCGAACAGGCCGACTGGCCGGGCACCGAACTCCTGCACGGCGATCTGGTCAAAGAGGTCACCGAACTCAAGTCCCGCCCGGGCCGCGAACTCCAGGTCCACGGCAGCGGCAATCTCGCCCACACCCTGCTCGCCCACGGCCTGGTCGACACCCTGCACATCCTGACCTTCCCGGTCATCCTCGGCACCGGCAAACGCTTCTTCGCCGAGGGAGCCCAGCCCACCGGCTTCGACCTCACCGATTCCCGAGTCACCTCCAAGGGCGTGACCATCAGCAGCCTCCGCAAGACAGGCGCACCGACCTACGGCGACTTCGGCACGGACTAGACAGCGCCGAGCAGCCCAAACGAGAACGGCCCCGCGAGATGATCTCGCGGGGCCGTTTCGGTGGTCTGGTTACGCCGACTTCTCGCGGCGCTCCGGGCCGGACTGACGCTTGCGGGGAACGATGGTCGGAAGCACGTTGTCGTTCACCGTGTCGGCATTGACGACGACCTTCGCCACATCATCGCGGCTGGGGATGTCGTACATGACCGGGAGAAGGACTTCCTCCATGATGGCGCGGAGGCCACGGGCCCCGGTGCCACGCAGGATGGCCTGGTCCGCAACGGCTTCCAGGGCGTCCTGGGTGAATTCCAGGTCCACGCCGTCCATTTCGAACAGGCGGACGTACTGCTTCACCAGAGCGTTCTTCGGCTCGGCCAGGATCCGGACGAGGGATTCCTTGTCCAGGTTGGTGACCGAGGCGACGACCGGGAGGCGGCCGATGAATTCGGGGATGAGCCCGAACTTGATCAGGTCCTCCGGCATCACGTTCGCGAAGTGATCGGCGGTGTCGATCTCGGCCTTGGAGCGAACCTCCGCGCCGAAACCGATGCCGCGCTTGCCGACTCGATCTTGAACGATCCGCTCCAGGCCCGCGAACGCACCGGCAACGATGAAAAGCACGTTGGTGGTGTCGATCTGGATGAATTCCTGGTGCGGGTGCTTGCGGCCGCCCTGCGGAGGCACCGAGGCCTGCGTGCCCTCGAGGATCTTCAACAGCGCCTGCTGCACACCCTCGCCGGAGACGTCACGGGTGATGGACGGGTTCTCCGACTTGCGGGCGATCTTGTCGACCTCGTCGATGTAGATGATGCCGGTCTCGGCGCGCTTCACATCGTAATCGGCGGCCTGGATCAGCTTCAGCAGGATGTTCTCGACATCCTCACCGACGTAACCGGCTTCGGTGAGCGCGGTGGCGTCGGCGATCGCGAACGGCACGTTCAGCATTTTGGCCAGGGTCTGCGCCAGATACGTCTTACCGCAGCCGGTCGGACCCAGCATGAGAATGTTCGACTTGCCCAACTCGACCGTCTCGCCACGGGAGTCACGGCCCTTGTCGCCGGCCTGAATTCGCTTGTAATGGTTGTAAACCGCGACCGCGAGGTTTCGCTTCGCCGAGTCCTGACCGATCACGTACTGCTCGAGGAAGTCGCGGATCTCCGCGGGCTTCGGCAGCTCATCGAGTTTGACCTCGCTGGACTCTGCCAGCTCCTCCTCGATGATTTCGTTGCACAGATCGATGCACTCGTCGCAGATGTACACCCCCGGTCCCGCAATGAGCTTCTTGACCTGCTTCTGGCTCTTCCCGCAGAACGAGCACTTGAGCAGGTCGCCGCCATCACCGATGCGCGCCATCTCCTGGGTCCCTACTTCCTTGTCCGCGTGCAACCATCTGTCCCTTGGTTGCGGCGAGCCGCCTTCTTAGAGCGTAAGCCGTGACCCCTGAGTTTGCGGATCCGGCTTTTCGGCTGATCTATCCCACACGCCGTTTCTATCTAAAAGGCAGAGCCGACAACCACGAGCAAAGGTCCCTAGAGTGACCGTACCCGCTTCCGCCGACCGAGGTCGACAACTTGGGCACGTTTCTCGCCGGACGTGTGCCTTGATTCACCCCTGCCCGGGGTGGCGGGTACGCATGACCCCGCCACCCGACGGCATTACTTCTGCGCGCTGAGCTTGCGGTACTCGAACACCGTGTCGATGATCCCGTACTCGGCGGCCTCGGCGGCGGTGAGGATCTTGTCGCGATCGGTGTCCTTGCGGATGGTGTCCGCGTCCTTACCGGTGTGGTGAGCCAGCGTGGTCTCCATGAGGCGACGCATGCGCTCGATCTCCGCGGCCTGGATCTCCAGATCCGAGACCTGACCCTGGATACCGCCCGAGGTGGACGGCTGGTGGATCAGCACACGGGCATTCGGCAGCGCGGCGCGCTTGCCGGGGGCGCCGGCGGCGAGCAGCACGGCGGCGGCCGAGGCGGCCTGGCCCAGGCAGACGGTCGCGACATCGGCGCGCACGTACTGCATGGTGTCGTAGATGGCCATCAGCGCGGTGAACGAGCCACCGGGCGAGTTGATGTACATCGTGATGTCGCGGTCCGGGTCAAGGGATTCCAGCACCAGCAGCTGCGCCATGATGTCGTTCGCGGAGGTGTCGTCCACCTGCGCGCCGAGGAAGATGATGCGCTCCTCGAACAGCTTGTTGTACGGGTTGGACTCCTTGACACCGAAGCTCGAGTGCTCGACGAACGACGGCAGGATGTAGCGCGACTGCGGCGCCATACCGCCGGCGGCGGCGAAGGTGATGCCCGCGCCCCGCGGGTCCATCATGTTCGACATATGCGTCTCCAAAAGTCTGTGTGGTGGGCAGCGGGACTAGCTGTTGCCGTTCGCCTGACGCGCGTGCGTGATCACCTGATCGATGAACCCGTACTCGAGCGCCTCGGTGGCGGTGAACCAGCGGTCGCGGTCGGCATCGGCGGTGACCTGCTCGATCGACTTGCCGGTGAACTGCGACTGGAGCTCGTTCATCTCACGCTTGGTGTAGGCGAACTGCTCGGCCTGGATCGCGATATCCGCGGCCGAACCACCGATGCCCGCGGAGGGCTGGTGCATCATGATCCGCGCGTGCGGCAGGGCGAAACGCTTGCCCTTGGTGCCCGCGGCGAGCAGGAACTGACCCATGGAGGCGGCCAGGCCCATGCCGACCGTCCGGATGTCGCACTCGGCGAATTCCATGGTGTCGTAGATCGCCATACCGGCGGTCACCGAGCCACCCGGGGAGTTGATGTAGAGCGAGATGTCCCGGGTCGCGTCCTCGGCCGACAACAGCAGGATCTGCGCGCAGAGCTTGTTGGCGATGTCATCGTCGACCTGGGTGCCCAGGAAGATGATTCGGTTCTGCAACAGTCGCTCGTACACCGAATCACTGAGGTTCAGACCAGCAGTCGCGGATGTCATCTGCACCCCTGCCTGATTACTTGTCACGGATACCTGCCCTCTCTCACCGGCTCGGTCCACGAGCCCTACCGATCACTTGGGTGTTCCAGCGCTGACACTGACCCTAACGAAGCAGGGCGGCACCGAACTCCCGGTACCGCCCTGCTTCGCTCACAGCGCAAAACTACAACGCGCTCGCGCTCGTAGTTCGCTTAGGCCTGTTATTACTTGACCTCGGCCTCGTCGGCCTCGGTCGCATCGGCGACGGTGGCCAGCTCTTCGGCCGAAACCTCTTCGGCTTCCGCGGCCGGGTTGCCGAACATCTCGGTGGTGTCCACGGTGTTGCCGGCGGTGTCGGTGACGGCCGCCTGGACCACGACACCGGCGAGGGCCTTACCGCGGCGCACATCGGCGAAGACCGCGCCCAGCTGACCGGCCTGCTGGATCTGCTGGATGAACTGATCGGGCGACATGCCGTAGCGCTGCGCCTGGAAGATGATCCGCTCGTACAGCTCGTCCTGGCCGACCTGGGTGTTCTCCGCCTCGGCGATCGTGTCCAGCAGCAGCTGGGTCTTGACCGACTTCTCGGCGGACTCCTTGGTGTCCTTGTCGAACTCCTCACGCGAGGAGCCCTGGGCCTCGAGGGCCTCGGCCAGCTTGGCCTCGTCGTGGTCGAAGCCGTGCACGGCATCGTGCAGCACGGCGTCGATCTCGGCCTGGACGACCTTCTCGGGCAGCGGGATCTCGACGGTCTCCAGCAGGGTCTCGAGGACCTTGTCGCGGATGGCGCCGGCCTGCTCGACCTTCTTGACGCGCTCGACGCGGCCCTTCAGGTCTTCCTTCAGCTCGTCGATGGTGTCGAATTCGCTTGCCAGCTGGGCGAAATCGTCATCGGCCTCGGGCAGCTCGCGCTCCTTGACGGACTGCACGGTGACCTTGATGACGGCGTCCTTGCCGGCGTGCTCGCCCGCGACCAGCTTGGAGGTGAAGTCCTTGGACTCCTCCGCCTTCAGGCCGATCAGGGTCTCGTCCAGGCCCTCGATGAGCTGGCCCGAACCGACCTCGTGCGACAGACCGGTGGTGGAGGCCTCTTCGACCTCGACGCCGTCGACGGTGGCCGACAGGTCGATGGAGACGAAGTCGCCGTCCTGGATCGCGCGCTCGACGGCATTCAGGGTGCCGAAGCGCTGACGCAGCGAGTTCAGCTGCTCCTCGATGTCCGCATCGGTGATCTCGATCGGATCGACGGTGACGGCGATCGTGTCGAAGGCCGGCAGGGCGATCTCGGGACGCACGTCGACCTCGGCGGTGAAGGCCAGCTCCTCGCCGTCCTCGATCTTGGTGATCTCGATCTCCGGCTGGCCGATGACCTTCACGTTCTCGGCCGTGACGGCCTCGCTGTAGCGCTTCGGGAGCACATCGTTGACGACCTGCTCGAGAACGGCGCCGCGACCCACACGGGCTTCGAGAAGCTTGGCGGGCGCCTTGCCCGGGCGGAAACCGGGGATCCGGATCTGCTGCGCGAGCGCCTTGTAAGCCTTGTCGAAGTCCGGCTTCAGCTCCTCGAAGGGCACCTCGACGTTAATCCGGACCCGGGTCGGGCTCAGCTGCTCGACGGTGCTCTTCACGGACATGCTCCTTGTTCGTTGTTCATGGTTGACGTCTAGGTTCCCCCCGAACGCATCCCGACCAGGTTAGTTGACGGGTCCGGGAGACGTGTAACCGGTCACGGCACATGCCGAGATGACGACCGGTTGGATGGGCGGTCGCCCTGGTACAGCGCGCGAGCCTCAGCTACCGACCTTGACGGCGTCGGTGACGAAGACCAGGGTCTCGTTCGGCTTCATGCCACCGCGGCTGCTCGCACCGTAGCCCAGATCCGGCGGCACGATCAGTAGGCGGCGCGCGCCCTGCTGCACGCCGATCAGGCCTTGATCCCAGCCCTGGATGACCTTGCCCTGGCCGAGCTTCAGATCGAAGGTTTCGCCGCGATCGAAGGAGCTGTCCAGCTTCTTCTTGTCCGACCAGGTGATCAGGGTGTAATTCATCTTCAGGCTCTGCCCGGAGGCGGCACCCGGGCCGCTGCCCTCGACCAGATCCTTGACGATCAGCTGCTTGGGCGGATCGCAGTCGGTCGGGATGGTGATCTTCGGTGCGGTGCCGAAACCACCGTCCACCTTGATGTCCTCGGCGGTGCATTCACGCCCGGCGCTGGCCGGCTTGGCCTGCGAGGTGGAGGCCGTCGTCTTGGCCGTCGAAGTCTCCGACGCCTTGCTGTCGTCGCTGCTCCCACAGCCCGCCAGCATGAGCGCGGCCGCCGCGACCATGCCGATCTTGCCCACCAAGCGCATTCCCGCTCCTGTTCGCCGAGTCTGTCGAATGACAACAGCCGCCGAACCTACACGAGTTCGTTAACTCCGGGATTAACCACCGTTTCGGACTTCGCCGTTGTTCGCGGGGCGGTTGCGCTCGATGCTTGAACCCTACCGTCGGCATGGGGCCGACGGGCCGGATGAGGAGTTCGAACATGACCGGGGCATCGGCCGAATATGCAGCGAGACAGACGAATTCACAGGGAGGCGGGTTGCGGTCGTGAATATTGTCGGCTCGGCAGTGAACCTGACCGTCGCCGACCCCGCCGCCTCCAGCGAATTCTTCGGAACCCACCTCGGCTTCCGGGAACTCGTGGCGACCGACGACTTCATCTACCTAGGGCGCGATGACGCGACCACCGAGATCATGCTGGAACGGACCGATCTGGAAAGGCCGCCGCCACCGGTCCTGCGGCCCAGCGGTGTGACGGTGTCGTTCACGGTCACCGGCATCGACGACGAGCACGAACGATTGCGCCGCGAAGGCGCGAATATCACCGGGCCGCTGGTCCGATTGCCCGGCGGTGAATGGCGAATGCTGCTGACCGATCCCAATGGCGTGGTCGTACAGCTCGTCGAATGGACGCCGCCCGCCGGGGCGTAGTCACCAGAAACTCAGCACTTCAAAACTCGGCAATTCCCTTGAACCGGGCGCACATTCGTGTGTCCGGGCGATCTCCCGCGTCTTCAGGACGCCTTTGCTCCAAAGGAAAGACCATGGCCCAGCCGATACCCAACGGGTTATCCCCCAACGCCGATGACACAGCGCCGGAACGCAATCCACGCCGCTGGTGGATTCTCATCGTGCTCTGCCTGAGCACGCTGGTGCTCGTCGTCGACAATATGGCGCTGTCGGTGGCGGTGCCGTCGCTGGCGCGCGACCTCGACGCGAGCGCCCAGGATCTCCAGTGGATTCTGGACTCCTACATTCTCGTTTTCGCCGGTCTGTTGCTCACCTCCGGCAGCCTCGGCGACCGGTACGGGCGGCGCAAGATCATGCTGATCGGCCTCGCGGTATTCGGGGTGGCCTCGCTGGTGGGCACGCTCGCCACCAATCCGGCCGAGCTGATCGGCGCGCGCGTGGCCATGGGCATCGGTGGCGCGCTCATCATGCCGTCCACGCTGTCCATCCTGATCACCGTTTTCGAGGAGGACGAGCGGCGCAAGGCCATGTCGCTGTGGGGTGCGGTCTGCATGCTCGGCCTGATCGGCAGCCCGATCCTCGGCGGCACGCTGATCGCCCACTTCTGGTGGGGCTCCATCTTCCTGATCAATGTGCCGGTCGCCGCGCTGGCCATTGTCGCCGCCCTCATGCTCATGCCGGAATCCACCGGGCCGTGGCAGCAGCCCGATCCGCTGGGCGCGGTGCTGTCGGTGGTCGGTATGACGGCGCTGGTGTGGACCATCATCGAAATGCCGCGCGAGGGGCTCAGCGGGCGCACGCTCACCGGGCTCGTGGTCACCGTGGTGGCGCTGGCCGGATTCGTGGTGTGGGAGATGCGGACTCCGTATCCGATGGTGCCGCTGAAGCTGTTCCGGAACCGGGATTTCAGTGGCGGCAGCATGTCATTGACGCTGGTGCAGGTCGGCAATGGCGGTCTGCTGCTGGCGCTCACCCAGTACCTGCAATTCGTGCTCGGCTACTCGCCCTTGCGGGCGGGCATGGCGTTCATTCCGATGGCGGTGGCCTCACTGGTATTCAATGGCGTGGGTGCGGGACTCGGGCCGAAGATCGGCAATCGGGTGCTCGCGGTGCTGGGCCTGACCATCATGGCGGCGGGTTCGCTGCTGCTGGCCCAGCTGGAAGCCGACAGCGGGTTCGGGCCGGTGGCACTGGCTTTGGTGGCGTTCGGTATGGGTAGCAGCCTGGCCATGCCCGCCGCCATCTCGGCCATCATGGGTGCGGTGCCGCCGGAGCAGGCCGGTGTCGGGTCGGCGCTCAACGACACCATTCAGCAGGCCGGTGCGGCGCTGGGCGTCGCGATTCTCGGCAGCATTCTGACCAGCCGATTCACCGAGGCTATGCCGGACGGCACGCCGGAAGCCGCCAATGCCTCCATCGGCGATGCGCTGAATGTGGCGGCGAGCACCGGGGATTCGGCGCTGATCGGCACGGCGCGCGAGGCCTTCGCGACGGCCATGCACGGCAGCTTCCTGGCCGGAGCCGCGGGTATCGCGGCCGCCGCCGTGCTCGCGCTGGTCACGCTGCGCGGTCACCAGCCCGCACCGGACGAGGCCGAGCATGTGGAGGGCGTCGAACCGGAGGAGGGCGAGTTGGTCGAGGCGGGATACCGACGCTGATTCCCGGCATTCACCACTCGATCCGGCGGTAATGCGGGGGTCGGTTCGGAGCAATTCGAACCGACTCCCGCAACTGCTTTTTCCCGGCGTTTCTGGACTGGAATTGGTTTGCGGGCGGCTAGTTCGTAAGAGAGCATCTCAGAGTGCTGCTCACAATTTCCTGTACGCGCCCCGACAATGCCGACTGGCCGGCGAGCGATCTCGGCTACCTGCTGCACAAAAACCCTGCGCGCATACAGACATTCGAGCAGTCCTACGGCGTCGCCCATGTCCTGTACCCCGAGGCGTCCGACGAGCGCTGCACCGCGGCCCTCATGCTGGAGATCGATCCCATCCGCCTCGTGCGCGGAAAGCCCAAGGGAACCCCCGATTTCAGCCTCGGCCAGTACGTGAACGACCGCCCCTACGCGGCCTCCTCACTCCTGGCCGTGGCGATCTCGACCGTCTTCGGCACGGCAATGCACGGCCGCTGCAAACAGCGCCCCGAACTCGCCGAAACCCCGCTCCCCCTGCACATCGACCTCCCCGCGGTGCCCTGCAAGGCGGGCCTGGACGCTGCCGAGCGGGTTTTCGCACCCCTCGGCTGGACCGTCGTGGCCACTCCCCTCCCCCTCGATCCGGCCTTCCCGGAGTGGGGTGACTCCCACTACATCCGCCTCGAACTGACCGGCACCCTGCGCCTGTCCGAGGCCCTCTCCCACCTGTACGTCCTGCTGCCCGTCCTCGACGGCAGCAAGCATTACTGGCTCTCCTCCGACGAAATCGACAAGCTCCTCCGAGTAGGCGAAGGCTGGCTCGCCACCCACCCGGACCGCACCTGGATCACCCGCCGCTACCTGTCCCGCCGCCACTCCCTCGTCCAGGAGGCCCTCGCCCGCCTCGCCGAGTTGGACGACACCGAACCGGAGGAACTCGGCGCGGTCGACGACGGCCTCGACGAGTTCGTCGACATGGCCGAGATCGCCGCACCGCCTTCGGATACAACGGTTTCCGAGTCAGCCGAGCAGGCCACGGCCGTCGTGGGCGCGAACTCCGATGCCGCGCAGGCCGAGCGGGAGGGTTCGGCCGCAGCGGCAACTCCGGGCGGCGATGCATTCTCCAGCGGCGCGGCCACTCTCACAGGCGCGGTGGCCGGAGTCGACGTCGGGTCGACCGGCGCTGGGCTCGCTGCGGGCACCGGTGATACCAGGCAGGCTGTCGCGGATGCGGGTGTCGCGGCGGAGGCTGCTGGTTCGGCGCGGGAGCGGACGCCGTTGGCGGTGGCTCGGCGGGCGGCGGTGATTCGGGCGCTGCGTGAGGTGGGGGCCGGGCGGGTGTTGGATCTCGGGTGTGGGCAGGGGGTTCTGTTGCGGGAGATGGTGACCGATCGGGCTTTTACCGAGATCGTGGGGATTGATGTGTCGGTGCTGGCCTTGCGGATCGCCAAGCGGCGGCTGCAGCGGCTGCCCGAGTTTCAGGCTCGGCGGGTCACGGTGCGGCAGGGTGCGCTCACGTATACGGATGCCTCGCTGCGGGGGTATGACGCTGCCGTGTTGATGGAGGTGATCGAGCATATGGATCTGCCTCGGCTGGGGGCCTTGGAGCAGGCGGTGTTCGGGGCGGCTGCGCCGGGTGCCGTGATCGTTACTACGCCGAACTCGGAATACAACGTGCGGTATGAAGGGATGGAGCCGGGGGCGTTTCGGCATTCGGATCACCGATTCGAGTGGGACCGTGCGGAATTCGCGGCATGGGCGCGGGGGGTCGGTGAGAAATATGGGTATGGCGTGCGATTCGTGCCTGTCGGTGAAGTCGACCCCGAGTTGGGGGCATCGACGCAGATGGCGGTGTTCACACGGAATGGCAAGCAGGTTGGCGACAGCGATGAGAAAGGGGCCGCGTAATGGCTGAGCTGTCCATTCCGGTGCTGTCGCTGGTCGTCTTGATCGGCAGCACCGGGTCGGGGAAATCCACGTTCGCGCGCAAGCACTTTCCGGCCTCGGCGGTGCTGTCCTCGGATGCGTATCGCGGGCTGGTGAGCGATGACGAGAACGATCAGTCGGCCACGCCCGAGGCCTTCGCGCTACTGCATCACGTGGCAGGAGTGCGGCTGCGGCGCGGACTGCGGACCGTGATCGACGCCACCAATGTGCAGCCCAAGGCGCGCCAGCAGCTCATCGAACTGGCGCGCAGCCACGATGTGCTGCCGGTCGCGATCGTGCTGGACGTGCCCGAACAGGTGTGTGTGGAACGCAATGCGGGACGGCCGGATCGCGCCGATCTGGGGCGGCACGTGGTGGCGCGGCAGCAGCGGGATCTGCGGCGCAGCCTGAAATTCCTGGAGCGCGAAGGGTTCCGGAAGCTGCACGTGCTGCATGGGACCGAGGAAATCGATGCCGCCACCCTGGTGGATGAGCGGCTGTGGAACGACCGCACGGATCTCACCGGGCCGTTCGATGTGATCGGCGACGTGCACGGCTGCCGGTCCGAACTGGAGACGCTGCTGGGCGAACTCGGCTATGAGCTCGGACGCGATGAGGCCGGGCGCGCGGTGGACGCGCGGCACCCGCAGGGCCGGACCGCCCTGTTCGTCGGCGACCTGGTGGATCGCGGGCCGGATACGCCCGGCGTACTGCGACTCGTCATGGGCATGGTGGAATCCGGTAATGCGCTGTGCGTCACCGGAAATCACGAATTCAAGCTGGTGCGCGCCCTGGACGGCCGCAAGGTCAAGGTGGCGCACGGACTGGCCGAGTCACTGGCCCAGTTCGAGGGCGAGGACGCCGAATTCCGCAAGACCGCACAGGAATTCATGCGCGCCCTGGTCAGCCACTATGTGCTCGACAAAGGCAAGCTGGTCATCGCGCACGCGGGACTGAAGGAGGAGTACCACGGCCGCACCTCGGGACGGGTGCGCGAATTCGCCATGTACGGCGAATCCACCGGGGAGACCGACGATTACGGGCTGCCGGTGCGCTACCCGTGGGCCAATGACTATCGCGGCAAGGCACTGGTGCTCTACGGCCACACGCCGATGGCCGAACTCCAGTGGGTGAACAACACCCTCTGCCTGGACACCGGCGTCGTGTTCGGCGGCAAACTCACCGCCCTGCGCTATCCGGAGCGGGAACCGGTTTCGGTTCCGGCGGAAAAGGTGTGGTTCGAGCCCACCCGGCCGCTGGAGGCACCCGGTTTCGTCACCGATAACGGTGTGGTGCACCGCGATCCCGGCGTGCTCGACCTGGACGACGTGATCGGCCGCCGCGTGGTGGAGACCAAGCACCTCGGCCGGGTCGGCGTCCAGGAGGACGCCGCCGCGGCCGCCCTGGAGGTCATGAGCCGCTTCGCCGTGGACCCGCGCTGGCTGGTGTACCTGCCGCCGACCATGTCGCCGTGCGCCACCTCGACCCTGGACGGCTATCTGGAACATCCGGCCCAGGCCTTCGAGTACTACCGCTCCGAGGGCGTGGACACCGTGGTGTGCGAGGAGAAGCACATGGGTTCGCGTGCGGTCGTGGTGGTTTCACGCTCGGCCGCGACCGCCCGGGACCGCTTCGGCGTCGAGGACGGCAGCACCGGCGCGATCTACACCCGCACCGGGCGACCGTTCTTCGACGATCCCGCGCAGACCGAGGCGCTGCTGGGCAAGGTCCGCGCCGCGGCCGAACAGGCCGGTCTGTTCGATGACCTGGCCACCGACTGGCTGCTGCTCGACACCGAACTCATGCCGTGGTCCGCCAAGGCCATGGGCCTGCTGCGCAACCAGTACGCGGCCGTGGGCACGGCGGCCCGCGCCTCCCTCGGCGCGGCCACCGAACTCCTGACCGCGGCCGCCGCACGGGGATTGGAGGTGGCCGACCTCGCCGACCGCACCACCGCGCGCCGCACCGACGCGGACGCCTTCACCACCGCCTACGGCCGCTACTGCTGGCCCGTCGACGGTCTCGAAGGCATCCGCCTCGCCCCGTTCCAGATCCTGGCCGCACACGGTGCGAACCATGCTGTGCGCGACCACAACTGGCACCTGGAGCGGATCGACCGCCTGACCGCCGCCGCCCCGGACCTCTTCACCCCCACCAAGCGCCTGCTGGTGAACCTCGCCGACTCCGACAGCGAGGCCACCGCCACCGCCTGGTGGACCGGCCTGACATCGGCGGGCGGCGAAGGCATGGTGGCCAAACCACTCGGCTCCCTGGTCACCGGTACCGGCACCCGCAGCAATCGCCCGGTCCAGCCCGGCGTGAAATGCCGTGGCCCGGAATACCTCCGGATCATCTACGGCCCGGAATACCTGCGCCCCGACCACCTCACCCGCCTGCGTCAGCGTGGCCTGGGTGGCAAGCGGTCCCTCGCCCTGCGCGAATACGCCCTCGGCCTGGAAGCCCTGGACCGGTTCGTCGCCGACGAACCGCTCTGGCGAGTCCACGAGGCCGTCTTCGCCGTCCTGGCCTTGGAAACCGAGCCGGTCGACCCGCGCCTGTGAGGCCCCGCGTCGAATGCTGTTGCAGGCCTTCCCAACAGTTGCAGGCCTTACAACCCATGCAACTGTCGAGAAGGCCTGCACCTATGCGGTTCGGCGGCGAGGGGGTTACGCGGGTGGGGTGAGGTGTTCGACGAGGCGGTCGAGGAAGGGGCGTTGACCCTTGCCCAGCTTTTCGTGGGCGACTTCGGGGGTGAACCACTCGGCGCGGTCGATCTCCGGGAATTCGGCCATGCGGCCGGAGCGTGGGGGCCATTCCATTTCGAAGGTGCCGGGGGCTACGTCGGCGGGGTCGAGGTCGCCCTCGACGGCCCAGACGGTGACTTGCTTCTTGCCTTTGCCGCTGCCGTATTCGACCTCGCCGAGGGGGATCCACTCGCCCTCGGGGACGGGAAGGCCGAGCTCCTCGGTGAATTCGCGGGCGGCGGCGGACTTGTGGTCCTCGGCGGGGTCGAGTTCGCCCTTGGGGATGGACCAGGCGGCGGCATCCTTCTTGGCCCAGAGCGGGCCGCCCATATGTCCGAGCAGCACTTCGAGACCGGAGGTGCGGCGGAACAGGAGGACTCCCGCGCTGTGTCTGAGGCTCATTCCAGCAGTCTGCCGGTTCGGCTCACGGCGGCATACGGCGGGCGGTACGGTGGGCGACACTGCGGCGAACCGGTCGGACGAATAGTTTTTCGATCATTTCCGGTTGAAATCCGCTGCTTTTCGCGCGACCGAAACGTTCTCCGCGCCTATGCCTTCCATTAAGCTCCGTGAGTTGGATCAGCCCCACCTGATGACGGATTGGATACCGCATGGAGTTCCGCAGCGCCACCGCGGCAGCCACCTTGGTGATCGGCGCACTGACCGCGGCAACCGGCCTGGCTAATGCCGAGCCCACAGCCCCGCAGCGCCTGGCCTATTCGGCGAAGCTCGTGGACAAGACGGTCGTCACCACACTGAAGGGTGGCACCTTCGAACTTTCGCACGCACTCGGCAGCGACCTCGCCGCCGGTGGCAATGACCGGCTCACCGAACGGGACGGCATCGTCCTCGGCCACGACGGCGCGCCCGCCGATATCGCCGATGTGGTGAATGTGGTCGATGTCAAGGACGGTGACGGCAAGGTGCTGCTCACCCTCCCGCTCGAATTCCACCTGGCCGGCGTCACCGTGCCGGTCAAGCCCGAGGTGCAGAAGGACGGCACCGTCCTGGCCCTCACCCCCGATAAGCCCGCCGGTGTGTCCATCTCCCAGCCGATCTCGGTGAAACCCGTGGCCTCCTCGCTGGAGAACACCCGCGCGCTCAATGATTTCAGCAGCCAATTCGGGCTGGCCACCACCATCGGCACCTTCATCGGCACCGCGGTCGGCGCCACCATCGGCTGCATTGTCACCCTGGTGGCGGGCTGCATTCCCGGCCTCACCACCGGCGCCAGCGCGGGCGGCATCATCGGTTCCATCGCCGTGGGCGGCCCCACCTTGATCGCGGCGGGCATCGACCTGCTGACCACCATGCAGGCCGCCGACGGCACCACCAAGTGGGCCGATAAGCCGAAAACCGAACAGCCCCAAGCCCAACCCCAGGCCGAACAGCCGAAGTAACCATCTCTACGCATGCGGCACCCGCCACCAGGCGGGTGCCGCATTGCTATTTCCGCAGGCGGCTATTTCTGCAAGCGCAAGCCGTCGAGCAGCGCGAGGATGGTGGGCTCGGTCTCGGCACGGGCCGCTTCGGGATCTGGGGAGCTGGCGATGAACAGGGCCGCCTCGCCCAGGGCGGACAGGATCATGAGAGCCATTGGGCGCGTGGAGAGATCGCCGCGCAGGACGCCCGCGCTGATTCCCGATTCCAAACCGGCCATGACGAGGCCCAGGCCGTATTTCTCGTCGAGGGCACGCCATTCCTGCCAGCCCAGGACCGCGGGGGCGTCGATGAGCGCGATGCGCACTCGCTCCGGTTCGACGCAGGAGAGCAGGAAGGTTCGCAGGCCGGTCTGCAGGCCGGTCAAGGGATCCGTGGGGGGCGCGGCCGACATATCGTCCGCGACCTGTTGCAGGATTTCCTGCTGCACCTGTTCGTAGACGGCGCGGAAGAGATCCTGTTTGTCCTTGAACTGGTGGTAGAGCGCGCCGCGCGAACTGCCGGCCCGCTCGACGATCTCGGGGGTGCCGACCGCCGCGTATCCGCGTTCGGCGAAGAGCTCACGCGCCGCGGCCACCAAGCCCGCTCTGGTCGACTCGGATCGTTCGGCCTGTCTCGCCATTGCCGCCTTTCGTGCTGTGCGCGCCCGCCCACGCTGGTCCCGGACCCGTTTCGGCTCGTCTCCGGCATCGTATCGCGGCGCTATTGAAAACAGGCAGCCTGTTTGTTAGCTTGGAAAGACATTCACTGTCACTGACTCAGGGGAGTTATTCAGATGACGGACCTCACCATCGAAGAACGCGCCACCTGGCGCCATTCCGATCTCGGCGAGCGTTTCGAGCTCGCACTGCCCGAGGGCAGGATCGACGTATTCCGAAGGGGCGCGGGCGAACCGATCGTGTTCGTGCACGGCGTCCTGGTCAATGCCAATCTGTGGCGCAATGTCGTACCGCGATTGGCCGACGAATTCCAGTGCACGACACTCGATCTGCCGCTCGGATCGCACGCACGGCCACTACCCGATGCCGACCTCACCCTGCCCGGACTGGCTCGGCTGGTCGTCGGCGCGCTCGAGGCCATGCGAGTGGGGCCGGTGACGCTGGTCGGCAATGACAGCGGCGGCGCGGTCTGCCAACTGGTGGCCGCGACCCGTCCGGACCTGATCAAACGGCTCGTGCTCACCTCCTGCGATGCGTATGAGAACTTTCCGCCACCCGCATTCGGCTTCCTGAAGCTCCTCGCGAGCACGCCCGGAGCCGTGGCCGCACTGGCCGCGGGGCTACGACTCCGAGCCGTCCAGCGGCTGCCGATCGCCTACGGCTGGTTGACCTTCCGGCCCATCGACCGCGACGCGAGCGACTCCTACGCACTCCCGCCGAGTGCGGTGCCGGGCATTCGCGACGACCTGCGGCGACTCCTACGCGGGCTCGACAAGCGGCATACGCTCACCGCGGCACGGTCATTCGCCGGATTCGTCCGGCCGGTGCTGCTCGCCTGGTCGGCCGACGACCGATTCTTCCTGCCGCGCTACGCGACACGCATGGCCGAGGACTTCCCGAACGCCCGAATCGAATGGATTCCCGACGCACGCACCCTCTCCCCCGAGGATCAGCCCGCGCTACTGGCCACCGCCATCTCCACCTTCATCGGCGAGAATCCCAGTGCGCTAGTGCGCAACCCGGCCCCCGCGCGCGAGGATGCGTGATGACCACCCGCGAACTGCCCGCCCTCGACGGCGTCGAACATCGCTTCCTCGATGTCGAGGGTCTGCGCATGCATGTGGCGCTGACCGGCACCCGCGATCCACTGTTGTCGATCACCCTGATGTCCGAATTCGGCGCTCACGCAACCGATCTACAGGTGCAGGCACTGGAGAACGTCGGCCACTTCCCCGCCACGGAGCAACCCGCCCAGGTGGTCGAGCGCGCCCTGCAATTCCTCGGCTGACCCGCCTGTCCCTCCGAAGGGGGGAGGGACATACGAGTCGGATCCGATCGAGCATGCAGTGGTGCAGGCATTCACCGGGAAAAGCCTTGCACCACTGCATGCTCAGCGTTGTTCTTGGTTAGAAGTCGCCGCCGCCATCGAAGCCGCCGCCATCGAAGCCACCACCGTCGAAACCGCCTGTGTCGTAACCGGGGTCGGTGTAGCCGGGGTCGTAGGCGGCGTTGTCGTAGCCTGCCTGATCGGTGCCGCCATTGGGGTCGCCGCCGTCGTAGCCGCCGCTGTTGTCGTTGTAGCCGTTGTCATTTCCGGCATCCAGGCCTGCCTGGTAGCCGTCGCCGTAGCCGTAGCCGTTTTCGAAGGCGGCGGAGTCATAACCGACGCCGCCCATTCCGTCGAAGAGGGCATCGAAGAGGAGGACAGAGCCGATGCCCCACGCGCCCGCGACCAAGGCGGTCTTCCACCAGGGTTCGGAGTACCAACCGGCGGGAACGGGGCGGCCCGCCACTCGACCGCCCGGGTAGTAGTTCGGGGTCGAGGCCGAAGGGGTGGGCGAGGCTTCGATGCGGCGGCCGTCGTAATCGATCGCACGATCCTCGGTGACCTTGCCCGCGCTGCGCTGCCCGTCGAGCTCGGGAACCGCGGGGCCGGGGTCCATGCCCATGGCGGCGCGGGCGGCGCTCACGTAGTAGAGGCCTTCCAACGCAGTCTCTTTGGCGAGACGGGCTTGGGCGGGGGTGGTGGCCTGCTCGATTTGAGATCCGGCGGCATTGAACCGCTCCCCCGCGTCGGCCAGGGCTTGGCGGGAAGGCTCGTCACTGCCGGTGAGGTTGTAGACCTGTCCACCGAGCCGTTCGATCACCCGCCGGGCATCGGCCTTGGCATCGGCGAGCTGGGTGTTCGAGCGGGACTTCTGCGCCCGGTTCACCACCACGACCCCGAGCAGCACAACCACCATGACGATTAGCAGAACCACAATCGTAGCCACGGCAACCAGCGTACGCGGCAGGATTTGCCCGACCATTGCCACGCTGAGCGGTCGACTCCACCTAGGTCTCTGGCACTTCACCCATCGAATGTCGTGGGTGGAGTGCCGGAAGCCTGGGTGAGGTCGATCCGAACCGCAGAACCTCTATCTGTGCCGGAGTTCGCCGTCAGCCCGCGACGGCCGCGTATCGAGAACGCGGCGCGCCTGGGTCGACCTCCTCAGCGTCCAGGTCGGAGACCGCGAATTGGCGTTTGCCCGCCGTCTTCGCCGAATACATGGCGCGGTCGGCGCTGCGCAGCAGGTCCGAGAAGTCGAAGTCCCGGCCCGGTGGGCAGAAGGCGGTGCCGACACTCGCGGAGGCGGGTACCGGGCCGGATGCCGTCGGGACCGGTTCGCACAGCGCCGACAGGACCCGCATGGCCAGCTCGCCCAGGGTATTGCGGCGGGCGGGCAAGGCGACCACGAACTCGTCGCCGCCGTAGCGCGCGATCACCGTCTCCGGCGGGCAACTCGAGCGCAGCCGCTGGGCGATGGTGACCAAGACCTCATCGCCGACCGAATGGCCGTAGCCGTCATTGATCTGCTTGAAGTCATCGAGGTCGATGAGCAGCAGACCCACTCCGCGCGCCGGATCCGTCGACATCACCCGCACCCGCTCCTGCAACAGCGAGCGGTTGGCCAGATCGGTCAGGGCATCGTGCGTGGCGTCGTGGCGCAGCCTGGTTTGCAGCGCCGCGATCTCCTGCACGCGCACCGACACCGCCTCGGACAGGCTGCGTTCCTGCTGGGCGAGGGCCCGCTGTTGCAGCGCCTCCGCATAGCTGTCGATGGCCTGGCTGGCGACGAACGACCAGCGGGTGGCGATCAGGGAGCCCGGGTTGCCCGGTGCGAGACCGAGCAGTGCCCGGCTGGCCGGGGCCAGCATGCGGGTGCGTTCGAATGGCGATTCCGCCAGCCGACGGCCTACCGCGCGGGCCGCTTGCACCGGAAACGGTTCGCTTCCGGCAAGTTCCAGCAATTCATCGAGGACACGGGCGAAGACGCGCTCCACCTCATCGGCCGGGATGGCGGGTCCGGCGCCCACGCCGGTTCCGCCGGGGTGCACTGCCCGCACCCATTCCCGGATGGTCGCGGTGACTACCGCGGTGGTTCGGGTATCGAGGCGCATGGGCATACTCGCTCACCCTGCGCAGATGGTGTCTGTGCCGGCACCGGTGCCGGTCAGGCCCTTCGGTTCGAGCTCACTGCCATGCGGTCGGGCACACATTCGATGCACGCTCACCGCCCCCTTTCCAGATACCCCCGTCCGGACAAAAAGGATCCTAGCAAGCCACCCGGCATCGAAAACCCCTGATTCAGAACAGGTTCCCGCTGCCTCGCGAATGGCGATCGGATGGTTGATCGCTGGCTACCGCCCGGTGTTACATCAATTTTCGGCATGTCCCCCACGACTCGCCGCCCCCTCGACCCGACCCGCTCCGACATGCACGAACAACCCTGGATTGGCATTCCGGGAGTGAGGTTCGGTACAGTGCTCAACGCACGCATCAACAACGGATGCGGTGCGCGCGGGTGTAGTTCAATGGTAGAACTTCAGCCTTCCAAGCTGATAGCGCGGGTTCGATTCCCGTCACCCGCTCTCTTCCCCTCATCTGTCGGGGAGCCCCGGCCAGTGCGGCCGGACGGGTACGGGGTGTAGCGCAGCTTGGTAGCGCATCCGCTTTGGGAGCGGAGGGTCGCAGGTTCAAATCCTGTCACCCCGACCATCTTTCGAGTCTTTCAAGATCCCTGATCAGCCGGGCTGACAGGTGGCGTATTCCACCGTTGGCCGAATGTGCAGACGATACGCGGTATGAGGGCTCGAGCACTGGTGATAACCGGAAGTTGTGCCTCCGTTTCCCGTATGTTAGGGATTTACGGTGCTGGTCGACAACGAGGTGAACGTTTCCGGCTCGTCGTTGTCCATCGACGAGGTCCGTTCCCGCGTCGTACCGGTCGCCGGATTGATCGTTGCGGTGGCGTTGCTGACGGCCGCGCAGGTGTGGGCTTCGATACATGGGACGCTCGGTCCGCTGCACAGTTTGCTCGATGATTACCTGGCCAATCCGCAGTCGGCGTTCGTGTCGTGGGCGGGGTTGGGACTGGCGTGCGTGGGGGTGCCCGCGCGCGTGAGGATCGTCAGCCTCGGTGGGGCGGCGGTGCTGGATCTGCTGACACTCGGAGTGCAGGCGGCGTGCGGGTGGCATGTGTCGATCGGGACCGGGCCGACACTGGCGCTGACGGCGCTGGTGGTGACCGTGTCCCGGTGGGACGGTCAGCGACGGCGGACGGCGTTGCACGCCATCGCGTTCGGGGTGCTGTTGATCATGGCCTCGAAGCTGGCCGATACCTGGCTGACGATCAGCATTGTCAATGGGCCGCGGGTGCTCGACCAATATGTCCAGCTTGCTGATCGGGCGCTGGGCGAACCGGCGTGGCTGGTGGGGCGGGCGCTCGAGGCCCTGGGGCCGGTGCCGTCGGCCGTGCTGCATGTGGTGTACATCCAGTTGCCGGTCGCTGCGGTGGTGGTCGCGGCATGGCAACTGCGCCACGTGACGACGAGTCCTTGGCCTCGGCACAATCTGCTGCGGACCTTCCTGGTGCTGGGTGTGATCGGCCCACTCGGGTATGTGCTGTTTCCGGTGGTCGGGCCGGTCTTCGCGTACGGGTCGCTGGGCCATGGGCTGCAGATCGGCGATTGGCCACAGGTGTGGCCCGCCATGACCTCGGTGCCGAAGCCGATGCTGTTCGATTCGGTGACCGCGCGCAATTGCATGCCGTCGATGCATACCGCCTGGGCCACGGCGCTGTTCATCCATTCCCGCGTCGGGCCGCGGTGGCTGCGCTGGGCGGGGGCGTTCTGGCTAGTGTGCACGTTGCTCGCGACGCTGGGCTTCGGCTATCACTACGGCTGTGACCTGGTGGCGGGCGCGGTGCTGTGCTTGACGGTGGAATCGGCGCTGCGCGAACCGGATCGCGGGTGGGACCGGTATCGGGTGCGCGTCGTGACGCTCGGGGCCGCGGTGCTGGCCGGTCTCCTGCTGTCCTACCGGTTCCTCGCGGTGACCATGGCGGAGTATCCGGTGGCGGCCGGATTCGCCGTGCTGGGCGCGCTGGCCGCCGTCATCGCGGTCTTTCATGCGACCTGGTTCGCCGCGCCGGACAGCCGATGGGCGCAGTGGGGTGGGCGCGACGCTTTCGATAGCACCGGAGTTGCTGCCGACTGGCAACTGGCGCAACAAAATCCGGACAACTCACGTGAAGTGCCGAAAGGTTAGTGTGTCTGCTTGATGATCACGATGTGGGCGGGGCAGCGCGGCTTGCTGCGCAAAACCAAAGCAGACGACCGAAGATACGTTCCCCGCGTGCCGATCGTGGTCGGAGTCCTGCTCTCGGTGTCGATCGCCTTGCTCTTCTCCGCGATGCACGGCTTCCTCGACTTGCAGATCTATCGGGTCGACACTCGCGCCTGGCTGTTCGACGACAGCGCGCTGTACGGCGCGACCATCCCGGTGGCGGGCCATACCGACCTGCCGTTCACCTATCCCCCGTCCGCGGCCATCCTGATGATTCCGCTGGCGATCATGCCCTTGTGGCTGGCCGAAATACTGGTAACCGCAAGTTCGCTCGCTTGTCTCGGGGTGACCATCTGGCTGGTGCTGTCCCGAGTTCGCCCCGACCTCGAGCTCCGCACGAAGGTCACGCTGGCCACCACCGCGGTCGTCGTCCTGATCGCCATCGAACCCGTCCGGACCACCTTGTGGTTCGGGCAGATCAACCTCGTGCTCATGGCGGCTGTGGCCCTCGATTGCCTCACCGAGAAACCACGCTGGCCTCGCGGCATGCTCATCGGTATCGCGGCGGTCACCAAGCTGACCCCGGCGGCCTTCGTGCTGTACTTCCTGATTCGCAAGGATTGGAAGGCCGCGGGCACGGCCGCGGCGACCTCGGCGGCGGTGGTGCTGGGCGGGTTCCTGCTGTTCCCCGACGAGTCGCGGCAGTACTGGTTCCACGCGCTGCGTGACACCAATCGCATCGGCTCACCCGACTATGTCGGCAATCAGTCCATCAAGGGCATGGTGTACCGGCTCGGCCTGACGAATTCGGCGGCCACCGCGGTGTGGCTCGGTGTCGGCCTGGTCATCGTGGGTGCGGGCGCGGTCTTGATGTATCACCTGTTCACCGAGCGGGCGGTGGTCGCCGCACTGTTCACCAATGCCGCGGTGCTGCTGCTGATTTCGCCGGTGTCGTGGACGCACCATTGGGTGTGGGCCGGTCCCGCACTGGTGGCCGCCATCGCGTGGGCGACCACCCGGACCGGGTACGCACCCTTCGCCACGATCGCCGTCTTCGCCCTGTTGTTCTTGATCGGGCCGGGAATCGTGCCCAATGGGAGACATCAGGAACTCGAATGGGCCTGGTGGCAGCACATTCCGGGAGATATCTACATTTTCGCCGCGTTCGCGCTGCTCGCGATCGGCGTCGGCCGGTTACTCAAGCAGCGCGCGCAACTGTCCCGGGTCTGAGACAGGGCTCAGAGCGCCATCTTTCCATTGTCGACGGTGTAGACCGCACCGTGGACGGCGGAGGCTTCGTCCGAGCACAGGAAGGCGATGACATTCGCGACCTGGGCCGGATCCATCAGGCCGCGGGCGGTCGCGGTCTTCATGATCAGGGCGTAGTCGGGGTCCTCGGGAAAGGTGAAGTTCTCGAGTAGCGGGGTGGTCATGCCGCCGGGGCAGACGGCATTCACACGGATGCCGCGGCCATCGAATTCGAGGGCCATGGCGCGGGTGAGTCCGATGAGTCCGTGCTTGGCGGCGCAGTATCCGGCCGAGTAGGCCTGGCCTTCCAGCCCCGCGATCGAGGCCACATTGACGATGCAGCCGCCCCGTTCGAGCAGGTGCGGCAGGGCGGCGCGGGAGAGGAAGAACGGCGCGCTCAGATTCACGGCCAGATCGCGTTCCCACTCCTGATCGCTGACCTCGGCGGTGTGCCGCATGGTGTGCGCGCCCGCCGCATTGACCAGAATGTCGATCCCGCCGAAGCGCTCCGCGCATGCCCGCGCGGCCTCGGTGCATGCGGCCGGGCTGGTGAGATCGGCGGCCAGCCATGCGTTTTCGGGTCCGTCCAGGGCGGCCTTCAGCCGCGCCTCGTCCCGCCCGACGCCGAAGACCCGCGCCCCGCCCTCGCTCAGCGACCGCGCCACGGCCTGTCCGAGCCCGGAGGACGCCCCGGTCACCAAGGCGACCCGGCCACCGAATCGTCCGGCATCTTCGCCCGCCATACCCGTCTCCCATTCCCTTACTAGGCGGCTCTCGAATCGGCCGCCAATTAGAACAGGTTCTAACCTAGCCCGAAACGGCTCGGCCGGTTCCTTTCGCAGGTGTCGGTGGGTATCGGTAGCGTCAGTCCCTGTGGAAACTGGGGAACGTATTCAGGAACTCGCGGATCGCATCGTGGCACTTCGGGAGGCCTACTATCAGGGCTCGCCGCTGGTCGCGGACGCCGAGTACGACGTCGTCGAGGATGAGCTGCGTGCGCTGATCGAGGCGCACCCGGAGCTCGCGCCCGAGCCGAATCCGCTGGAGCAGGTCGGTGCGCCCGGCGTACTGCACGCCCCGATCCGGCATTCGCGGCCGATGCTGTCACTGGAGAAGTCGACCAAGCCCGAGCAGGTCGCGGCCTTCTTCGATCGCTTCCCCGGCCAGTCGGTGGTGGTGATGCCCAAGCTCGACGGCCTGTCCCTGGCCCTGATTTTCGAGGACGGGCGGCTGGCGCGTGCCGTGACCCGAGGCGACGGCACCACCGGTGACGACGTCACCATGCTGGTCCGCGCGTTGGTCGACGGCATTCCCGAGAAGATCGACAGCCAGGGACGCGTGGAGGTGCGCGGCGAGGCGGTCATGCTGCGTTCGACCTTCGTCGCCTACAACAAGGCCCATCCGGACAAGCCGCTGATCAATCCGCGCAATGCCGCGGCGGGCACGCTGCGGGCGAAGGACCCGGCCACGGTCGCCGAACGCCGCCTGCAATTCTTCGGCTTCGACCTGGATAGCCCCGCCGAGGATGCCGCGGTCGACCTCGAGGAGGGGCTGCGCGGTCTGGGAATCGCGGGTGCGCGGATGGTCCACTGCGACAATGCCGAGCAGGCGCAGGCCGCGATCACCGCGATCGAGCAGGGTCGCAATGACCTGGACTACGACCTCGACGGCGCGGTGCTGCGGCTGGCGGATCGAGATGCCTACGCGGCGGCCGGAACTCGGTCGAACTCCCCGCGCGGCGCGCTGGCGTACAAGTTCGCCGCCGAGGAGAAGACCACTCTGCTGGCCGATGTGATCTGGGATGTCGGCAAGACCGGCAAGATCGTCCCGGTCGCATGGCTGGATCCGGTGTTCGTGGGCGGCACCACCGTCACCAAGGCCACGCTGGCCAACCAGGAGGTTATCCGCGCTCGCGATATCAAGATCGGCGATACGGTGCTGGTGCGCCGCGCGGGCGATGTGATCCCGTTCGTGGCGGGCGTGCTCGACGCATCCAAGCGCACGGGTGAGGAGCGCGAGATCGTGCCGCCCACCGCCTGCCCCTCGTGCGGGCAGCCGGTGACCGAGCAGGGCAATAGCCGGGAATTGTTCTGCACCAACGTTTCCTGCCCCGCGCAGACGGTGCGCAGGCTGATCCATTGGGCGTCGCGCGCGGCCGCGGATATCGACGCCATCGGCGGCGTGTGGATCGAACGCCTGGCCGAGGCGGGCATTCTGGAGAACCCGTCGGATTTCTACACCCTGACCAAGGAGCGCCTGCTCGAGTTCGATCGCGTGGGCGAGGTCTCGGCGACGCGCATGATCGACTCGATCGAGGCCAGCCGTCAGGTCGGGCTGCGCCGCGCACTCATCGGCCTGGCGATCCCGATGGCCTCCGACGGCACCGCCGCCCGCCTGGCCCGGGCGGGCTTCGGCTCCCTGGAGGAGGTCGCCGACGCGGGCGAGGAAAAGCTTGTGGCAGTGGAGGATATCGGCCCGAAGGTCGCCGCCTCCCTGGTCGCGCACCTCACCCGCCTGCGCCCGGAACTGGAACGGCTACGCGCGGCGGGCGTGTCCCTCGACGTGCGTGAGGAAGACCTGCCGCCGGTCATCGCGGCCGGTGCACCCCTGGAAGGTAAAACCGTCGTGATCACCGGCGCGATCAGCGACCCCCGCTCCGGCGAAAAGGTCGCCCGCCCGACATTCCAGCGCCTCTGCGAGAAGGCGGGCGCGACGGCGGCGTCCTCGGTCTCGGCGAACACCGACATGCTCATCACCGGTGCGGGAGTGGGCGACAGCAAGCTGGCCAAGGCGGAGAAGCTCGGCGTCCAGGTCGTCGACCAGGGCGAAATCTGGACCCTGCTGATCGAGGCCAAGGTCGTCTAGACCTCGCCCCGAGCTGAAACTCGGGTGTGACAAAGAGCGATAGTTGGCCAGGGTCCGCGCGGGTTCCGCAGGTAGCCATGGTGCGTCGGACGATAGTTGGCCACGACGTCGGACGCTAGTTGGCCAGTGACGGGGGTGGAGGGGCCGCGCCGAAGCTGCGGTTCAACCGGCAATTGGCTTCGGGTGATGTTCGGCTCGACAGTCGATCGTGTGGGCGAGTGTGGTTGCGAGACTGTCGAGCTCGGCCTTGAGTGTGATGTAGTAGGGCCCGGAACGGCGGCTGTGCATGTGGTGCCAGGAGCTGGTGAGCTGCCGTTTCCATGCTTGCTGGATCTCTGGTGGCTGCGTGGCTCGGATGGGTTGCGGTGCGAATAGGTGTTCCCCGTTGGTCAGCTGAACCCAGACGTAGATGGAGGCCAACTGGCGTTTGCGGTCTGTGAGTTCAGGTTCTGGCTGTGAACGGTGATCGGCTGGAAGCCGCAGGATCAGGTCGTTCCAGGTGCCATTGTCGATGAACCAGGTTTCCAGCGCTCGGCGTCGGCTCTGATAGTTGACCAGGGGTGTGGCGGGTTCGTCGAGTTCGGCTGCGAGAGCGGTCAGCGCGGTTTCGAAGCGGAGCGGATCGGGCTGTTGCTTCACGCTGACGTGAACGCGATGCGCCCCAGCGTAGATTCTGCCATTGTGCAGCTCTGTGTCGTGTCCTGCTCCGATTCCGAGGTATTCGGCGGCCTCGCCGAGGGAACCGCCAGCGACCATCTGCACCAGCTTGAGTGCGGCGGTGCGGCGCGTGAACATCGGATTGATACCGGCAGGTGCTTCGAAATGCCGTTCGTACCAGCTCTTGGGCAAGAACGCCGGGATATGTTCGGGTCCCCAGCGTTGTGGGCGGACGCTGGCGGCGCGACGGGCCCATGACCCACCCGCTTTGGCGAAACCACGAAGCAACGGTTCGCAGGCGGCTCGCATTCCTATCGACAGCGGGATCTGTGATCGTAAAAGTCGCTGTGCCCAGGCGGTCTTGCCCGCTCGGCTTGTGGTGGCGGGGAGTAACGGACGCAGGTATTCGCGGACCGTTTCCGCGTTGCCGCTGAGCAGGATTCGATCGGCGATATAGGTCAGAGCGGCTCTGGCGGCGGCGTCGGCAGGCGGCGGCCCGAACATGGTGCGTGGCTTGACTGAAGGGGTCTTGGCCGACCGGTCGGCAGCTCTGCGCAGCAGGATCGTGACATGTTCATCGATTGACGTTGCGGTTTCCTCTGACGGGCTCATGTGTCGCAGCGCAGGCCAAGTCAGAGTGACCAGCATTGTCACGGCCTGCAGATCAGCGAAGTAGCTGACCGGCTCCGTCAAGTGCCCGACGCTGAGTGTGCTGGCAGGACCGTCGAATTCGAGCAGTCCAAGAACCTTGTCCTGGAGGGCGACCAGTTCGGAACCGGCCGACCGGCGAAGTCGAGGACAGTCGAGTCTTGTGCCGCAGCAGGTGTCGTCGGCTCGGCCGTTGCGGAGGTTGAGCACCTGCCTGCATTGCGCGGGGTGGAGTATGACACCCATCGCGGGCAGCAGACCGTGACGGCCGGGCCGACGGTCGTGGACGAGTTGATCGCATTCGGGGCATCGATGTTCGAGCAGGCGCCGGTGCTTGGTGCAGGCGAAAACGACCGGCAGACGCCAGGCTCGGCGCCAGGCTCCTCCGAAAGCTTCCTGAATAGGGGTTCCGTCGCCGGCGAGGCATTCCGGGCAGTATCGCGTCGCCGGGGTCAGGAACCAGGGCGTGTTCAAAGCCTGCATGCCACCCGCGGCAATGTCTGTTGTCGTAGAGGGGAGCGGATATCGCCCGCGCAAACCGTTCAAGCCGAGTTGGGTGACCGCTTCGATCGGGAGCCTGGTCGTATGAGCGAAGGTCTGCCGGGATGGCTCGGGGATTTCGGTCAGCAGGCCGACCGTCGAAAAGACTCCGTTGCGCCGCGCTGTTGTCAGTCCCGTCACCTCCATCAGACGGGCCGGCGACTGATTGATCCGGTAGGACAGCCGCAGAACGAATCCCGGCAGCGACTCATCCGGTAGCGGCAGCAGGCTTCTTCCCAACGGTTCGGCGGTGGGCATGTATCGCTCAGCCTGCGCTTCCGGTTGCGGGGACACCTTTGTCGTCGAACACGGTGTTGCGTGGCTTGGACTTTTTTCGCGTCGGCGTCGCGGGTGTGGTTGGGATGTCGGGGATTTCGCCTGCGTCGGGGTCGAGATCGGACAGATCGTCGGGACTCAGCTGCAGAAGGTCGAGCAAGTCCGTGGTGATGTGTTCTTGGCCGGTCTCGATGGCATAGCGGCATCCAGCTTGGACGAGTTTCTTGACCAGGCCGACGATCCCCCCGGTGCGGCGGAACAGGTATTCGGGCATAGCGCCGTCGCTGAGCATGCCGTCATAGCCGTGCAGCAGCCGCAGTTGTTGCTCGATGCCCACCAGATGAGCGGTCCAGGCCGCCATGCCGGAGGGGGTGTCGTAGGTGAACCGATCGAGGTCGAGCAGGTCGAATCGCAGATCGGTCTGGCCGGGTGCGTCGTCGTTGCGGCTCTTGCCGCGGTCACGGACCGGCGGGAACAGCCAATGCCCGGTGCGGGGGTCTTTGCGGCCGTTGCGCAGCAATCCTGATCGGGGGATGCCGACACCGACGAGGATGAGTGTGACCGGCAGGCTCATCAGCTCGCGGATCAGGTCCAGCACGTCCTGGTCAGCTTCGCGGTGCAGTTTCAGTCGCGTGATGTCGTCGAGGACAAGGGCTTTGGTTCCGTGGTCGTAGATGGCGTTCTTGACCGTGCGGATGAGATCCTCTTGTCGCATGCCCTTGTAGGGCTCGCCGTAGAAGTCCAGAATCCGCTGGCAGGTGGAGATCGGGGTCGCCTTCACCGGGGTCCGGACGTAAGCGACAGGCGCGTGCTGATCCAGCGTCCCGGCCATTGCGGTGGGATTCTGGACGTAGAGGGCCAGCCATTCGTCTTCGAACGAGGCGATGATCTCGCAAATCGTTTCGGTTTTGCCCTGACAGCCACCACCGTTCAACATCACCCCTGGCCGTGTGTCGGGGCTGTGGTTGAAGGCGTTGTCCTCGATCAGCGCTCGGATCTTCCAGGACACGAACGCGCTCATCGGAGTTTCCTGAATCAGCAGGTTGGAGTGTGTCGCGATGCGGTGCAGATCGTGTAAACGCCGCTGCCGCGGTGTCATCCGCGAGTGATCCTCGGCGGTGATGATCGGGGCGGGAACGAAGTCTCGACGGGTCAGCCGCCACCGGTTCCAGCCAGCCCAGACGGTGCGATCAGGGACCGGACCAGGCAGAAACAGTGCCGGACCGGTCATTTCGCATCTTTCATTCCAGCTTCCACGGCGTGGTCTTGTTCGTTCTCGTCGGGTAGGACCAGCAGGCTGGTGCGGCGTAGGCGCTCTCCCAATCTGCCTGGTGGCCTCGGCCGCGTCGGCACTGCTTGCTCACGGCGATGGCGTCGTTCGGCGTTGACGGCGTCCTCGGTGTCGCGGGCCTGTTTAGGCCATCGCAACGCCACCACCTGCCCCTGGTTGTCGTCGGCGGGGGCGCTAATTCCCGGTCGTTGCGTGCGGCGTCGCCTTGGGCTGCTTGGCGGGCGGTGCTGGTGCGCTGTGTTTTGCTCATCCGTGTCGGCCAGGCATCGACGGGGATATCGGCGCCGAGCAACTCCAGCAGCACCGGCAGCAGTTCGGCGTCGCTGTGCGGGGACAGACCCCGGCGACGGACTTGACGCAGCAGCTCATCGGCAGTGATCGAGGAAAACGCTGGGACTTCTCCTTCTGGGGGTAATCCGTTCCAGCGCAGCGTGTGCCATTCGCTGGTGTTCTCGTCCTGGAAGAACACCATGCGACGGTCCCGACGGTCCGACCGGATCAGCCACTTGCCTTTGTGTTTTCCGCCCCGTGTCGAAGGCTTGCTGCCATCAGGCAGTGCTGGACCCCAGTACCACAGTCCGGAGATCTTCACCCCGCGCCGACCGTGGATATCGACGTAGTGGGGTTTGAGCAGCCGGTAATACAACTGTGGATCCGGAATCTGAAGGGAGACACCGCCTTGCGACATCGCAGCCGCGAACAACGTATTCGGGGAATGCTGTTCACCCGGCCCCCAGGCTGGTGCATACTCACCCAAGGCCCGGTTCTGCCAGATCTGGACGATCCAGGTGGCGATCTTGTGCTCCATCTGCGAGATGGTCAGTACCGCATCGGATTCCGGATCGACACCGCGGTCGGCGACATCGACACCGGTGTAGCCGGGCAGCTCTTCGAACAGCAAGCTGCGGATTGCGCCGAATGCCCGCTCGACCGCCTGCTTGTCGGTAGGACGCAGCACCCGAGCTGGGAGAATGTTGCAGCCCAGCTCACGTTCAGCCTGAACGAGACTGTGATTCTTGTAGACGGACCCGTGGTCGGTGGTCACCGTTTCCGGGGAGAAGAACGGCAACCCCGCGACCCGGTGGCCGGCGAATTCGGCGACCACCGCGGCGGGGACGCCCGGGTAGGGCCATTCCATGTCCTCGCCCCACCCGTCGCGCATCGGCAGCGGCATCATCACATCGCGCAGCACCATCGCGATGTCGACCGATGTGTCCGACACCAGCGTCAACCGGAACGCCACCAGAGAATGGGTATAGACATCCAAGGCCAGACTCAGGTGAACTGACACCGGGTCGCCGAACACCGTTTCGCGTACTTTTACCGGCAGCACCGTAGTGTCCAGCGCGACCACCTGCCCCGGCCGATGGACAACGACGTAGGTGATGCCTGTGTCGACCGCGGCCGCCGAGCGGACATAACGCTGACGCGCGCCGCCGGGCCCGAACCATTCCGACCAGACCGCCCGCAGCGTGTCGTAGCTGGGAATCGTGACTTCCGGTCCGTGCTTTTCGAGAACGTACTGATGAATAAGTCTGTCCTTGGCGCGCATGCTCATTCGCGATCGGTGCAGGCTCTCGGCCCGGACCGCGAAGATCGCTTCGCGCACTGGTTCGCTGATGCTCGGATGCCCGCCACCGGCCCGCAGCCAACGCCCGTCGACGCACCCGGCGAAACCTTCGGTGCGCCAGGCGGCAGCCAGCCGCCGCAGGGTGCGTTCGCTGAGATTGGCCAACCCCAGCACCGCCAACTCCTCTGCACCCAACGCTGCCAGTTCGGCGACCTTGGTTCGTCTGCGCTGCGTCAGCGCGGTCTGCTCCGGGTCGTAGGCCGGACGCGGTTCACCAGGAGCACGACGGCATGGATCCCCGGAGCGAAAGCCGGTTTCGGCTTCCAGCGCGTGCGCCAGCCGGATGTGCAGGCGGTCTTGCTGCTCTGAAGTCAGGTCGGTTCGCACCGCGAGCTGTCCAGATCGTGGATCCTTCACCACCACACTGGAAACCACACGGCAGTCCGGGTGGAACATCAGCCACCGGAACGTGCGGGACTCGACAGCCCCGCTAGCAGACCGCACCAGAAACCGGCCGTGTTCGGCCTGAATCTCCTGAACAGTCCAGTCCAGGCCGTCGAACCGCAGCACCGCCCCAACCGTCAGCTCCAGCAATCCACGCTGGTCACTCACCGTGCCGTCTCCGACGCGGCGAACACCAAGGTCTCGTCGGCCAGCGGGCTGCCCAGCTCGATGCCGAGGCGGCGATGCCACAACAAGTGCAAAGCGTGAGCCCGCGCCACCGCCGGGAGCGAGGTCGAGTTCACCAGATCCGCAAACAGCCGAGGACCCACGACCACCGCACTGAGCAGCTGATCTTCCAGGCCGAGGCGGTCGATCAGCTCACGTCGCTGCGCCGAGAAGGCATCCAGCACGCTCACCACATGCGGGGCCCACCCGGCGACCACACTGTAGGACCAGTCATTGACCAGCGCTGCTTCTTTCGCGGCCACGAACTTCGTCATGTCATCGTCGCCGATCAACCCGGCCGGGCGGACATCGAACAACCACCCAGAACCGTCCTGCGACACCGCCAGATAGTCCGGGACATGCTCGCCGCGGCGGCCCGCTGAGGTCTCGAACGACAGCCGAAACGGTTGCGGCAGAACCTCGATCACCTCGCCGGCGAAATCCAGTGCGAGCAGCAGCCGCTGTTCCTCGAGTGACTCGAAACCATGGTGACGTCCAGTGGACACCAGGAACTGCAACCCCGGCCGGTGCTTCTGCCGCGCACCCCAACCGAACCGCCGCACCGGCTGTAACCCCTCGATGGGCATCGTGGCCAGATCTCGTACCGCACAGGAGATCTCATCTCCCCGAGACTGCCACGACGCGACCCACCGAGACGTCCACCCCGACCCGCAACTCAGCCGATGCCGCACCGAATCGGGCAAATCAGCGACTACGATCAGATCACCCACACGGCACCGGTCCGAACGCACCGCCACACCGTAACCTGTTGTTCGCCAATGCGTTTCAAAATTACAAAGACCACATTGCGACCCCCAGCTATAGATGGCGGTTGCCCGGCAAACGGCCTGCTGGTTTCGGGAAGTTCCCAGGTGTAGTTGGCGACTGTTCCCAGATCTTTTGGCGGCTGGGTACGTTATCCGGATCGGTGACCTTGCGAACGCGCGGTAGTAGCCGATTTCCGTGCACCGAAATGGAGTCGGTAACGATCTCATGTGAAGGGGGGCGGGGGCGGTTCAGCTACCTGCGCCGAGCGCTTCCCGTGCTGGCTTCCGGTCGGTCATCGGTCTCGGTAGGGCTGGCCAGGGTACTCGAATGGTCGCTGATCACGGCGCTCCAGCGCGGCCATCGCCCACTTCATCTCCGAATGCTCGGCTGCACGAGGGAAATGGTCTCGGACCTCCCCGGCCGTGATCGGTGGTGCGTCCACTCGCGCGATGCGCAGCACCGTCGGGGCGAGCTCTTCGGCACGGTAGGCCGCGAGCTTGTGGTGTCCGTCGAGAACGAAACCACTCCATAGGTTTTCGGCGCCGGCACGCAGGGCGATGACCACCGGCCGTGCGCCCTGGCGGAGTGCCGCGCGATACCGCTCAACCGCCCCGGTGTCGGTCGGCGGCCAGTCTTCGGTCGGTATCAGCCAGTCCTCCAACGGGTAAATGCCACTCGGCTCGTCGGCCTTGGGTCGGCTGATGCCCCACTTCGTCGAGCTGTACCAATCCTGGAAGCCTTCGACGATCCGGTTGGTTACCGGTTCGGGGGATCGCAACTCGTAGCGACCGTCGGCCATCAGCGTGAGCAGCGGCGCGAGAATTTCGGCGAGGCTCCCATTGCTGTAGCCCTCAGTGGTCAGGTCACGCAAAGCCTGCAACTCTTCGGGCCGGGGCGCTCGCTCCGGCGCCCGCACAACCAATCGGCCGATGCTGCCGGCGAAATCGGCTATATCCAGCCCCGCCGCGTTCCCACCCAAATAGAGCAGGCTTTGACCGTACTGCCCGTGCGATCCACAATCGCCCCGGACATCGATTACTCCCGCGCCTTCTGTCACGTCGACGACCTCGATGTTCACCTGCTGGACCGTACCCTGCGACGACTGCCGAAAGGGTCCGAGCCATCACGGAACCAGAACTTGCGGCCGACCACCAAGGTAGCGACCGCGCGGGCGGATCTCCCGGGACATATCCGAACGATGGCGAGAACCACTGTCGCACGCACGCGCTTGCTCAAGCCGGTACGCGCAGCCAGCATCGCGAGATCATCTGCGGCGCAGTACATCCTCTTCTGCCGAATACAGGATGGTTTGAACGCGCCAGTATCGAGAATCAAACGATTTCACGGCACCACCAGAAAGTGCGCACGTGTCGAGCGCATGCAAGAGGGCAACTTCACCCAGCGGAGTGTTCGGCTGGTCGTGCCACCGCCGCCTTACCCCATACCTACGTCGGGTACCTGCGGTGCTGTGGGGGTGTCGGTAAGAAACGTGTCACCTGGTTGATGAGGCTGTCATGAATGTGCGGGTGCCCATCGGTGATCGACAGGTCCGATGAGCAGCGGCTGGTCCAGCATGTCTGCCGTGAACGACACTCCAGTGACCTTCGCCGCCAGGGCGAAGGCTCTCGGCACGCCGGTGCTGACGCTGATGTCCCAGGCGTCCGAATCGCTCTCGGGTTCATCTTCATCGGCGTCATAAATGTAGTCATCGTCGGTCATGTCCAGCTCCATGCCCAGCTCGCGCATGTAGTCGTTGAGCCGATCGGGGTCGCAACCCCAACGGATATGCGGATACCAGAGTCGGTGGCCGGTCACGATCTTTCCGTCGATCGCATACGCGAGGCTGTGCACGGCGTAGTCGTGTCGAGTGATCGCCAGTACCTCACAGTGTCGCGATAGTTCCGCCAGCATTTTGTCGTCAGTCATCCACCACCCGTACGGTGCGATGGCCACGCTCCATGCACCGGCCCGAAACACGCCCACGTGACCGTCGCTGAGCTCTTCGAAGTCCGACTCCTGGCCGGAGTCGGCGCCGTTGCTGAAGCGGCGCACCACCGCCGCCGGTTCCAGGTTTCGGAAAAAGGCGATGCTGAAGATCACACCCAGCGGGCCCGCTTGGCTCTCGGATGCGTTGAGCCACTGAAATGGGGCCAGGGGATCGGTTGTCGCCATATGGGTCATGGTGGCAGACTCCACCGACAACCATTCGATCGTCTGGATGGCCTGATCACTGTTCTCAGCGCGGACTTCCCGTGCTCCGTTGACGTCCGACAGGCTCGCCGGCCTGATCCGCGAGGGTCAGCAGGTCACCGGACTTGCTGCCACTGGCGACCATTCTTGCTGCGCAGGCGAGGTGGCCCCCGGCACCGAGCACATCGGATCGACATCCGGGACCGCCCGAAAGCACTGAAATGCCGCTGAGCGCGCTGTTTGAATCGGCCACACCGCGGCCCGCCGAACATCCGGTACTGCCGGGTGTGCCGGTCACGGAGCAGGTGTGTGTCCTGCATGCACCGAATCACGTTGCTCGTCGATCCGGCGGCGAATCTCGTCCCACGACAGGGGCAATTCGTCCGCTGACGCGGTAAAGAATGCGAAGGTGGCTTCCCGCATGACTTTTCGCTTGCGCGCGACGGTCGACTTGTGCGGCTCGGCTCCCGCATAGGCGTAGATGGCCGACTTGTCGGTCCATGCCGAGTAGGTCCAGAACGTGCCCTTCAAAATCTGCGCTTTCAAGGCGAGACCCAGAACTCCTGGTGAGCGACGGGCCTGCCGCCACAGCGCCAGCGAGGCGATCAAAAAGCCGGGCGCGTTGAGCAGCGACTTGACCTCGAGACGTGAGGCCATGCATTGGACCTCGGGCGTGGTGGGCGTGCAGACAGTCATCCAGGGAATCGTGGGCATGGACCGCTCTTTCGGTCGAGGGGACGACGGATCGCCGGTTGATCGCAATATTCCACAGTGGAATGTTGCTTGTCAACGGCGCGACGCTCTCGCCCGAACGCGCTGCTATGTCTGCGGGTTCAGGCGGTCATCGCACCGACGGCGCGCCCCTGATACACCCCGAGCCGCCAACAAAGTCTGGGAACCGCCGTCTATAGCTGGGGGTCACACACATTGGAACGACCGACACCGATGAGTGGCCAACTACCGTTCTGAGTGGCCAACTATCGCTCGTTGTCACATCGGGGCATACCAATCACTTCCACGAACTGTTCACCCCGGCGTGTCATCGACCGCCGGGGTACAGGCGTTGGCCGGTACCTCGCAGCCAATCCGCCTCGAGCCCTTGACAGATCACCCAAACCCGAAGTTACTATATTTTCGAACTGACTACGACTTTGGGAGTTGGGATGGAAGTCACCTCTACGCGCCGATGGCTCATCATGGGCGCGATCGCCTTGGCCACCTTGACCGTCGGTCTCGACACCACCGTGCTCAATGTCGCCCTGCCGACACTGGCACGCGAGATCGGCGCGGACACCGCAGGCCTGCAATGGTTCAGCACCTCCTACACCCTGACCCTGGCCGCGCTCATGCTTCCCGCGGGAGGGCTGGGTGACCGGTTCGGCCGCAAGCGCGTCTTCATCGGCGCGCTGATCCTGTTCGGAATCGCTTCCGCCGGTTGCGCGATGGCGCACGCACCCTGGCAGCTGATCACCGCCCGCGCGGTGCTCGGTATCGGCGCCGCGGCGCTCATGCCGCTCTCCACCGCGGTGATCGCCGTGGTGTTCCCGGATCCGGCCGAGCGCGGCCGGGCCATCGGCGTCACCATGATGATGGTCATGCTCGGCATGCCGCTCGGCCCGATCCTGGGCGGGGTGCTGCTGAAGTACTTCTGGTGGGGCTCGGTCTTCCTGATCAATGTCCCGATGGTCATTTTCGCCATTGCCGCGATCGCCACCCTGCTTCCGGAATCGCGCAGCACGGTGCGGCACCGGCTGCACCTGCCCAGCATCGTGCTGTCCAGCGTCGGATTGCTCGGCCTGACTTACGGTTTCATTCGCATCGGCGAGGAGGGCTGGGGCAATGGCGCGGCCTGGGGAGCGCTGGCCGGCGGTCTGGCCCTGCTCACCGCGTTCGTGCTGTGGCAGCGCCGCCTCGATGAGCCGCTCATCGATCTCGGCCTGTTCAATAATGACGGATTCCGCTGGGGCGCGGTGTATTCGGTCTTCATGAGCTTCTCCATGTTCGGCCTGATGTTCACCATCCCGCAGTACATCCAGTCGGTGCTGGGCGCGGATGCGCTCGGCAGCGGTCTGCGACAGCTGCCCCTGGTGGCGGGCATCATCCTGGCCACGCGCCTGGTCGACAAGCTCGAGCATCGCGGGCCGCGGCCGTCCTTGCTGATCGGCTTCAGCCTGCTGGCGGTGGGTGCGGGCATCGGGTCGCTGACCACCGCGCACACCGGCTACTGGTTCGCGGTGATCTGGATCGTGATCGTCGGCGTGGGGCTCGGATTCGTCATGCCGACCTCGGTGGCCATGGCGGTCGGGGCCCTGTCGAAGGACCGCGCCGGATCCGGGTCCGCACTGCTGAACGCCATGCGGCAGGCCGGCGGCACGATCGGCGTGGCCGTGCTCGGGACCGTGCTGGCCACGCGCTACCGGTCGGAATTGGGCTCGCTGAACCAGCATCCGATCTCCGATGGCGTGAGTCCGGGTGTCAATGTCGCCCGCGCCGCCGGTGATACGGACATGCTCGACCATATTCGCACCGCGTTCATGGGCGGCATGGGTTCGCTGCTGCTGGTCTGCGCCGGCATCTGCATCGCGGCCGTCTGCCTGCTGCTGGCCACCGGCCGCCGCGGCGCGCCCGCTCCGGCCCAGTCCAGCCCCGATACGACGGAAGCCGTTGCCATCGTCTGATATTCACCATCCCTGCGATCACCACGGATCCCGGTCCGGCGCCGCGCGGCGTCGGACCGGGATCTTTCACCTGCCCGGTCGCCGCTTTACCATTCGGCCGAATGTCAATTGTTTCCCAGGTATTCCGCAAGAAGAATTGGAATCCCTCTGAATTCCTTTGTCGTGCAACCGGATTAGGCTCATCTCGTACGGAATGCACGAAGGATTCGAGGAAATATGACAACGACCGAGCGCGAAACAGAACTTCCCGACTTCCCCATCCCGCGCGGCTGCCCGTTCGCCGCCCCGCCGATCTACGACCAGCTCCGTACCGAATCTCCCATCAGTCGCGTGCGCATGCGGGACGGCGAGTCCGCCTGGCTGCTCACCCGGCATGAAGACGTTCGCGCGGTACTGTCCGATCCCCGCTTCAGCGCGAACAAGGCGGCGCCCGGCTTCCCGGTGTTCATGGCCGGCCAGAAGGAGGGCTTGGCCCAGCACTCGCCATTCCTGGTCAATATGGACGGCGATGCGCATACGGCGGCCCGCCGCCCGCTCATCAGCGAATTCTCCACTCGGCGCATCAATTTGCTGAGGCCGCGGATTCAGCAGATCGTGGACGAGCTGATCGACAGAATGCTGACGCTGCCGCGCCCGCTGGATCTCGTCGGCGAACTGGCGCTGCCCATTCCGTCGTCGGTGATCGCGGAATTGGTGGGCGTTTCCGATGACGATTTCGAATTCTTCCAGCAGATCACGGTGAAGGGCGTCCGGCGCGAGACGACCGATCAGCAGCAGGAGAACATCGCGATCGCCCTGCGCGACTTCATGACCAAGCTCGTGGAGGAGAAGGAGGTCGAGCCCGGCGATGATCTCGTGAGCCGCCAGATCTCCCAGCAGCGGGCCATGCGGGACGACGTGGACCGCAGCGGCCTGGTCAGCATGGCCATTCTGATGCTCATCGCCGGACACGAGACCACCGCGAACATGATCTCGCTGGGCGTCTATACCCTGCTGTCGAATCCGGACCAGCTCGCCGCAATGGCGGCCGCGCCGGACAAGGTTCCCGCGGCGGTCGAGGAACTGCTGCGCTACTACTCGATCATCGACTTCGGTCCCCCGCGGCTGGCCCTGGAGGATGTCGAGGTCGGCGGCGTGCTGATCAAGGCCGGTGAGGGCGTCATCGCCTCCGGTTTCGCCGCGGGCCGGGACGGCGAGATCTTCGCCGATCCCGAGAAGTTCGATATCGACCGCGACGCGCGCCTGCACGTGGCCTTCGGATACGGCGCGCATCAGTGCCTGGGCCAGAACCTGGCGCGGGCGGAATTGCAGATCACCCTCGAGACGCTGTTCCGGCGAATTCCCGAGCTGCGGCTGGCGGCCGACCCGTCCGAATTGCGTTTCAAGAGCGACGCTTTGGTGTACGGGCTGCACGAGCTGCCGGTCACCTGGTGACCCCCGCCGGTCAACGAGGCCCGACGGGTGATCGGGAGCGGCCCGGACCGAGCCCGGGCCGCTCCCGCCGACCGGTGCGCCGCGCATCGTGTCGAATCATGGACGCGCACAAGGAAATGTAGGTGCAACATGGCCGATTTGAGCGGCAAAGTCGCGCTCGTCACCGGCGGGAGCAGAGGAATCGGGGCGGCCGTCGCGCGGCGGCTGGCAGCGGACGGCGCGGATGTCGCCATCACGTTCGTCCATTCGGAGGATGCGGCACGAGACATGGTGGCGGAGTTGGTGAGTGGCGGCCGGCGGGCGCTGGCCATTCGCGCCGATGCCGCCGATCCCGAGGCCACGACCGCCGCGATCGACCTGGCGGCAGCGGAATTGGATGGCCTGGACATCTTCGTCAACAATGCCGGAATCCTGGCGGGCGGCCCGCTGGCGGAGCTCACACTCGCCGATATCGACCAGATCCTGTCGGTGAATACCCGTGCGGCCCTTCTGGGTTCGCAAGCGGCGAGCAGGCATCTGCGCGACGGCGGGCGCATCGTGGTGGTCGGCAGCATCGGCGCGCACTGGTTCCCGCAGCCGATGGGGACGCTGTACGGCATGAGCAAGGCGGCACTCACCGGCCTGGTGCGGGGTCTGGCACGTGATGTCGGACCGCAGGGCGTCACGGTGAATCTCGTGGAACCGGGCCCGATCGAGACCGACATGCTCGATGACGATGCCGGGCCCATGGATGTGCCCCTGCTGCCGCTCATCGCGATGGGCCGCTTCGGAAAACCCTCCGAGGTCGCCGCATTGGTCGCCTTCCTCGCAGGTCCCGAATCCGGGTTCATCACCGGCTCGACCATCCGGATCGACGGGGGCATCACCCTCTGATCCGATCGACTCCGTACCCCGGAGACCCCTCGCGGCTCGCCGTCACCTGAACCAGGTGGCGGCGAGCCGCTTTTCGGCGTTGGCCCGGTTCGGCATTCGGCATGGTTGGGCATTGACCCGGTACCGAAAGTCGTATCTACTAGTAAATCGAAGTTACTTCGAAAATCGAATGAGTAGCGAAACCGATGAAGGGAAGCATCCGATGTCCAGGTACCTGTATCGCTGGGGACGATGGGCCTACCGCAGGAAATGGGTGGTCCTACCGATCTGGCTGCTGGCGATCGCCGCACTGGGAGTGCTCTCACAGACCGTGAAAGAGCCCATGGTGGACGACTTCTCGATGCCCGACCTACCCTCGCAGCGCGCCACCGAGATCCTCGACAAGCACTTCCCGGGCATGTCGGACGCCTTCAAATTCGATGCGGTCACCGGCACCTACGTCGTCGCCGCACCGGCCGGGCAGCGGCTCACCGATCCGGCCAACCACCGGGCGCTCGAGGCGCTGATCACCAAGCTGAACGGCCTCGACATCGTCGATCACGGCAAGCCGATCGCCGATCCGATCACCGCGGCTGCGGACCACGGCTGCCTCACCGACGACCGGGCCGCCACCGACTTCGCCGGTAAGTGCAATGGCGTCGCGCTCAATGTCCTGAACAAGACGACACCCGACACCGTCGCCTATCTGACGGTGCCGTTCACCATTCACAAGGCCGCCGATGTCACCAAGGCCCATCGCACCGCGGCCTATGACGTGGCCGGCGACGCCCGGGCCGCGGGCCTGACCGTCGAGTTGAGCGGTTCCATCGCCTCGGAGCTGGCACAGCCCGGCGGCGCGGCCGAGGGCATCGGCTTCGGCGTGGCACTGGTGGTGATGATCATTTCGTTCGGCGCGCTCATCGCCGCGTTCGTACCGATCGTGACCGCCATCGTCGGCGTGGTGACGGCGACCTTCCTGATCGCCACCGGCACCTCGGTCATCTCGGTGCCCAGCTTCACCACGTTCCTGATGCTGATGGTGGGTATCGCACTCTCCATCGACTACGCGCTGTTCATCGTGTCGAGGTTCAAACACGAACTGGCCGTACAGGGTTCGCCGGAGGAGGCGGCGGGCAAGGCGGTCGGCACGGCGGGTTCGGCGGTGGTCTTCGCCGGGAGCACGGTCATCATCGCGCTGACCGCATTGAGCATTGTCGGTGTCCGGTTCCTGACCTTCATGGGCCTGGGCGGCGCGATCGCCGCGGCGTGCGCGATCCTGGTCGCGCTCACCCTGATGCCCGCACTATTGGGAGCACTGGGCGGGAAGCTGTTCAAGCCGCGCCTGCCACTGGTCGCCCGGCATGATCCCGAGGACGAGAACTCGGTCACCAATGGCATGCGGTTCGCCCGGCTGATCGGCCGCGCACCCGCGGTCGCCCTCATCCTCGGCGTGCTGGCCCTGGGGCTGCTCGCGGCGCCGGCGACCAAGCTCAGCCTGGGCCTGCCCGGGGATGACAGCCAGCCCCGCACCTCGACCGTCCGCAAGGCCTACGACCTGCGCACCGAAGGATTCGGCGAAGGCAGCAATGGCGTCTTGAAGGTGGCCGCCGATCTGAGCGCGGTGCCCGAGGCTCGGCGCGATGCCGCACTGGACGCGCTGCGCCGGGAGCTCGGGTCGTATTCGGACATGGACTATGTCACCTCGGCGGTCAAGAGCAAGGACAGCCAGGGCGCGTTGCTCGACGCGGTCCCGAAGTCCGGTCCGAACAAACAGGTCACCAAGGATCTGGTGAAGCAGGCGCGCAATGCCGAGTCGGCGCTGCGGTCGGAGTACGGCATCGAATACGGCGTCACCGGAACCACGGCGATCTTCGCCGATATGGATGGGGTGCTGCTCGGCAAGATCCTGCCCTATATGGCGATCGTGGCCGGAGCGGCGTTCATTCTGCTCATCCTGGTGTTCCGGTCGATCCTGGTGCCCGCCACGGCGGCGCTGGGATTCCTCCTGTCGATGGCGGCCACCTTCGGGGCCACGGTTCTGATCTTCCAACAGGGCAAGCTGGGCCTGGTGTCGGATCCGCATCCGATCGTCAGCTTCCTCCCGATCATGTTGATCGGCTTGGTGTTCGGGCTGGCGATGGACTACCAGGTGTTCCTGGTGACGCGGATGCGCGAGGAATACGTGCGCGGCCGCAAGCCCCGGGACGCGATGGTGAGCGGCTATCACCATGGCGCGCGGGTGGTCACCTCCGCCGCGATCATCATGATCTCGGTATTCGGGGCCTTCCTGCTCGAAACCGACACCACCGCGAAGATGATGGGCTTCGGCCTGGCCACCGGCGTCCTGCTGGACGCGTTCCTCATGCGCATGGTGGTGATTCCATCGCTGCTCGCGCTGCTCGGCGAGGCGGCCTGGTGGCTGCCGAAGTGGCTCGATCGGATCCTGCCGAATATCGATGTCGAGGGGGCGACCCTGCAACAGGAGCAGCCCGGGAACGCGACCCGGCCGGAACCGGTGACGGTGCCATAGCCCGGCGGCAACATCGGGCCGGCGCTCCCGGGGAGAGCGTCGGCCCACGTTGGGGGACAACACATTTCATTCCGGGGGCAACAAGGAGTGTTGTGCGCAATGAGGAATGGAACGAACATCGCGACTGCGCGGGCGAGATCGAATCTCTCACCCGCACGCTCAATCGGCTCATCGAGTTCGCCGAGGAGCGCGATGGCCGTCGCTACACCAATCGCGAGATTGCCGCGGCGGCAACGACTCTGGGGTATGCGATGAGCGCCGCCGAGCTCTCGCACATCCGGCTGGGCCGGGTTCGCAATCCCGGCTTCCGTAAGGTGGAAGGTATCTCGCTGGCCCTCGGTGTCGACATCCGGGCTTTCCTGGTGGATCCACGGCATAACCCGTGCACCGGCCTGGACGAACTGGAGGCGCCTCCGGCGCGGCAGTCAAACCCGGAGTAAGTCCGTATTCGGAGCGACTGCGATCAAATATCAAGTAGCCATGTACGACGATATCGTAGTCAGTACAGTTTTGCGCTAGACTCACGGCATGACTGGTCGAGGTCTCCGGGAACGCAAGAAGGCCCAGACGCGAAAGCGGCTGGCAGAAGTGGCTTTTCGCCTGTTCCAGGAGCGCGGCTTCGACGGTGTCACCGTCGCGGAGATCGCCGACGCGTCCGATGTGGCGGTCAGCACCCTCTTCTCCTACTTCCCCAGCAAGGAAGCCTTGGTCTTCGACCAGGACGACGATCTCGAGAATTCACTCATCGCCGCCGTGCGGAACCGGTCGCGGGACGTCTCGATCATCGATGCGCTCGAGACGCACCTGAGCGCACCGCGACCGAAAGCCGCCGACGGCCCCACGCCCGCAGACTTCACCGCGCTCGTGAATACCACACCGGCACTACAGGAATACGCCGACCGGATGCACCGCCGGTGGGAGCGCAGCCTCGCGACCGCCATCGCGGAAGAGGCCCAGTTGCCCCCGGGCGACCCGGCCGCGACCGCGCTCGCGCGCTTCGCACTCGACACCCGGCTACTGGCCGGCATGAACCCGTCACCGGAGACGTCACTGCGGGCGATCTTCGATCGGCTCCGGCACGGCTGGTCCGATTTCGGCCGGTAGCCGCGCCGTCGCCCGCACCAGAATTGAATACAGAGTTCCCTTGCGATATCGCCGGGAATCAATTCATTCGCTCGCGCCGCGTGCAATTCTTTTTGCGCCCTTTCGCCTATTTCAAGGCAAATGAACCGCAACCATTCTCAGAATAGTGAATCACTTACGCGCTTGTGAAGCGAGTCACAATAGCGCTAAATTTGGCTTGCGATAGAATCCGAGCGGGAGGATAGTGGATTCGCGCCCGCGATCAAGTTTTCTTCGATCGCAATGAAATCGGAGCATCAGGGGGGCGGAAACCATGTTCCGGCGGCGATGTCTTGCATCGGATGCATGCGACGGCTGATCACGAGTCGGCCTCGTGTGGGTTCACGAGAGAATGGAACAGAGAATGTCTGCAATTCGCGGGAGAACTCTTGATCGCAATCCGGCAGGGTCGGACATCCGGGATTCACCACATCGGCTGGCCTCGACCTCCACCGGGAATATTCTCACCCCTGTACCAGGATTGTCGGCCAAGATAGGCAATCGCCAGGCAATCGAGGCGCGGGCCCAACGAATACTGTTGGTGGAGAACAATGACACCGAGCGCGCGGCGCTCACTCAGAAACTGATCCGGCAGGGCCACACGGTGATGAGTGCCGCCGATGGCGAGGCGGCGATCGATGCCAGCGGTGACGCCGATGTCATCCTGCTGGATCTGGAACTGCCCGACCTGGACGGACTGGAGGTATGCCGCTCGATCCGGGCGATGACCGATACGCCGATCATCGTGGTGACCGAGCGCGCCTCCGAGCTGGACTGCGTGCTGGGGCTGCAAGCCGGAGCCGACGACTATATCGGAAAGCCTTATGGATTCCAGGAACTCATCGCTCGGATGAACGCGGTGCTGCGTCGTAGCCAGCCGGCGTCCCGGTCCACCGCGGGTGTGATCGAGGTCGGCGGGCTGCGTATCGATCCGCACACCCGCGAGATCACTCTGCGCGGCCGGCACGTCTCGACGACGCGCAAGGAATTCGAACTGCTCTCGATCCTGGCCGAGCATCCGGGCGCGGTCGTCTCGCGGGCGGACATCATGCACCGGGTCTGGGGGGACTCGTGGTCGCGGCGGACGGTCGACACCCACGTCAGCAGTCTGCGCGGCAAGCTCGGCGATACCGATTGGATCGTGGCCGTGCGTGGGGTGGGATTCAAATTGGGTACCCCGGGAATACGTTCCTGACATTCCTCTGACGTTGGGCTGGGAACCACTGGAGATTCTCCGACCGACGGTATCGAACATGTAGAAGAACTGAATAACGTGATCTTGTGCCGCTGTCCGACGCGGGAGAGGCTGTATCCAACGGCGGAATAACATGCCATATGTGCGGAGGCTGGTGTGCACAAGATTCTCATTGCCAATCGCGGCGAAATCGCGGTTCGAATTATCCGAGCCTGCCGGGATGCGAATATTCCCAGTGTTGCCGTTTATGCCGATATCGATCGCGACGCCCCGCACGTCCGGCTGGCGGACGAGGCTTTCGCGCTCGGCGGCGACACCCCCGAATCGACTTATCTCGATATTGCGAAGATCCTCGCGGCGGCGGATCGGGCGGGCGCGGACGCGGTACATCCCGGATACGGATTTCTCGCCGAGAATGCCGAATTCGCCGACGCGGTGGTGGCCGCGGGCCTGATCTGGATCGGTCCCTCGGCCTCGGTCATTCGCGAATTGGGCGATAAGGTGAGCGCTCGCAAGGTGGCGCAGCGGGCGGGAGCGCCCCTGGTACCCGGCACGGCCGATCCGGTCACCGGCCCCGATGAGGTGGCCGAGTTCGCCCGGCGGCACGGTCTGCCGGTGGCGATCAAGGCGGCATTCGGCGGCGGTGGCCGCGGCCTCAAGGTCGCGCGCTCGATGGAAGAGATCCCGGAACTGTTCGAGTCCGCGGTGCGCGAGTCCACGGTCGCCTTCGGCCGCGGCGAATGCTTCGTGGAGCGTTATCTGGACCGGCCGCGGCATGTCGAAACCCAGTGTCTCGCTGATCGATTCGGCACCGTGGTGGTGGTCTCGACGCGGGACTGCTCCTTGCAGCGACGGCATCAGAAACTGGTGGAGGAGGCCCCCGCGCCGTTCCTCACCCCTGCGCAGCGCGCCGAACTGGTCGCGGCCTCCAAGGCCATTCTCGCCGAGGTCGGCTATGTCGGGGCGGGCACCTGCGAATTCCTGGTGGCCGCCGACGGCGGCATCTCCTTCCTGGAGGTGAACACCCGCCTGCAGGTCGAGCACCCGGTCAGCGAGGAGGTCACCGGCCTCGACCTGGTCTGCGAGCAGCTGCGACTGGCGGCGGGCGAGCCGCTCGGATACGACGACCCGCAGCCGCGCGGTCATTCCATCGAATTCCGCATCAATGCCGAGGATCCCGGCCGCGGCTTCCTGCCCGCGCCCGGCACGGTCGCGACCTTCGCACCGCCGTCCGGGCCGGGCATCCGGGTGGACAGCGGGGTCGAGGCGGGCAGCGTGGTCGGTCCCGCATGGGATTCGCTGCTCGCCAAGCTGATCGTGACCGGAGCCGATCGCGATCAGGCGCTGCGCCGCGCCGCACGAGCCCTGCGCGAGTTCGAGGTCGGCGGTCTGGCGACGGCACTGCCCTTCCATCGCGCGGTCGTGGCCGACCCGGATTTCGCCTCGGCGGCCTTCCGGGTGCACACGCGCTGGATCGAGACCGAATTCGACAACACCATCGCGCCATTCGACCAGGACGCGCAGGGCGCGGCGGAGCCGTCGCCGCGCGACACCGTGGTGGTGGAGGTGGCCGGGCGCCGCATCCCGATCACACTGCCCGCGGCGCTGCGGGCCGCCACGGGCACGCCGTCGAATCCTGTTGTGCGGCGCACGGTTCGGGGTGGACAGCGCAAGCTCGCGGCGTCCGGGGACGTCTTGAGCGCGCCTATGCAGGGCACCGTGGTGAAGGTCGCGGTGGCCGAGGGCGATCGAGTCGACACGGGTCAGCTGATCCTGGTGCTCGAGGCGATGAAGATGGAGCAACCCATCACCGCCCACAAATCCGGTGTCGTCACCGAATTGGCGGCGGGCATCGGCGACAGCATCGGCGGGGGCACCGCCCTGTGCCGGATTGCGGATTGAGTGCCGGATTGCGGATTGAGTGCCGGATCGCCGGCCGAGGCATCGAAATATCAACGGGATGGGAGCAATACAGCACATGGACACCATCGTCAGCGTGGGTCGCATGGACCACGGTTCGACGGACGCGGTCGCCCGGCTTTTCGCCGAATACGACGCCGCCGCCGTCTCCGGCGGACTCATTCGCCGCCAATTGTATTCGTACAACGGCCTTTTCATTCACCTCCGAGACCTCAAGGACGCGCAGGACGACGAGACCGGAACGGCGGCCGACCGCTTCCGATCCGACCTGGCCACCTTCGTCCATCCGCTCGACGGTGATCGCGGTGCGCCGCGACGCTTCTACCTGTGGCAGGGCACCGTCACCGGCTCGGTCATCGGCCTGCATTCGACGATCGTGGTCAATCGCATGGCCCCGAAGGACTCGGACGAGGTGGCGGGCCTGTTCGCCGAACTCGACGCCACCGACTTCCCGGTCACCATGGGAACCCGTCGGCGCCAACTGTTCTCGCGCGAGGGCATCTACTTCCATATCCAGGACTTCGAACGAGTCGATGGCTTCCAGCTGATCGACAAGGCGTGGCGGGACTCCGATCCGCGGTTCATCAAGATCTGCGATGAGCTGGAGAACTACATCGACCGCTACGACCCGCAGACCTATCGCACCCCCGCCGATGCCATCGCGGCCAGGTTCTACGAATGGACGGTGGCGGCGTGAGCGGGAACAGACGCCGGGTCGCCGTGACCGGTCTCGAGGTGCTCGCACCGGGAGGCGTCGGCGCCAAACAGTTCTGGGAATTGCTCAGTGCGGGGCGGACCGCCACGCGCGGCATCACCTTCTTCGATCCCACCCCGTTCCGCTCCCGGGTCGCGGCGGAGATCGACTTCGATCCGGAGGCACACGGTCTCACCCCGCACGAGGTGCGGCGGATGGATCGGGCGGCACAGCTCGCCGTCGTCGCGGCACGCGGTGCGCTGGCCGACAGCGGCCTCGATACCGAGGCGTTCGACCCGTACCGGATCGGGGTGGCGGTGGGCAGTGCGGTCGGCGCGACCATGCGCCTGGACCAGGACTACAAGATCGTCAGCAATGGCGGCCGCCTGGATCTGGTGGATCATCGCTACGCCGATCCGTACTTCTACAACTACTTCATCCCGAGTTCCTTCGCCGCCGAGGTGGCGCTGACGGTCGGGGCGCAGGGGCCGAGCACGGTGGTGTCCTCGGGCTGCACCTCCGGTCTGGATTCGGTCGGCTACGCGGTAGAGCTGATCCGCGAGGGATCCGCCGATGTCATGATCACGGGCGCGTCCGACGCCCCCATCTCGCCCATCACCATGGCCTGTTTCGACGCCATCAAGGCCACGACTCCACGCTTCGACGAGCCGGAGCGGGCATCGCGTCCCTTCGACGGCACCCGCAATGGCTTCGTCCTCGGCGAGGGTGCGGCCATGTTCGTGCTCGAGGAACTGGAGGCCGCCCGGGCGCGCGGTGCGCACATCTATGCCGAGATCGCCGGGTACGCGACCCGCAGCAATGCCTACCACATGACCGGTCTGCGTCCCGACGGCGTGGAAATGGCCGAGGCCATCCGGGTCGCGCTGGACGAAGCGCGGATGAACGGCGACGCGATCGACTACATCAACGCGCACGGCTCGGGCACCAAGCAGAACGATCGGCACGAAACCGCGGCATTCAAGCGGAGTCTCGGCGAGCACGCCTATCGGACACCGGTGAGCTCGATCAAATCGATGGTGGGTCACTCCCTGGGCGCGATCGGTTCCATCGAGATCGCGGCCTCGGTGCTGGCCATGGAGACCCACGTGGTCCCGCCGACCGCGAATCTGCACACACCCGACCCCGAATGCGATCTGGACTATGTGCCACTGACCGCGCGGGAACACACCACCGATGCCGTGCTCACCGTGGGTAGCGGTTTCGGCGGATTCCAGAGCGCCATGGTGCTCGCTCGACCGGACAGGAGCATCGCATGACCGCCGCGGTGGTGACGGGAATGGGGATCGTCTCCCCCAATGGCACCGGGCTGGACGACTTCTGGACGGCGACAACGAACGGGGACGGGGCCATCGGGCCGCTCACCCACTTCGACGGCTCCGGCTATCCGGCCACCCTGGCCGGGGAGATCCGCGGCCTGAAGGTCGAGGAGTCGCTGCCGAGTCGGCTACTGCCGCAGACCGATCGGGTGACGCGGCTGTCGCTGGTGGCCGCCGATTGGGCGCTGGCCGACGCCGGACTCGATCCCAAGATGCTGCCGGAATTCGATATGGGTGTGATCACCGCCAGCTCCTCGGGCGGATTCGAGTTCAGTCAGCACGAACTGAAGAACCTGTGGAGCCGCGGCGGTGAATATGTCAGCGCCTACCAGTCTTTCGCCTGGTTCTACGCGGTCAATAGCGGCCAGATCTCCATTCGCAATGGCATGAAGGGACCCAGCGGGGTGGTGGTCACCGAGCAGACCGGTGGCCTCGACGCGCTCGCCCATGCCCGCCGCCAGATTCGGCGGGGTACGCATGTGATCGTGGCGGGCGGGGTGGATGCCTCGCTGTGCTCGTGGGGCTGGGTCGGGCTGTGGAGCAGCGGTCGGCTCAGCACCGCGGTCGATCCGGCAAGCGCGTACCTGCCGTTCGACGATCGCGCGGCCGGATTGGTGCCCGGTGAGGGAGGCGCGATCCTGATCATGGAATCGGCCGACGCCGCGCGGGCCCGCGGTGCGCGGAGCTACGGCGAAATCGCCGGTTACGCGGCGACATTCGATCCGCGACCGGGTAGCGGCCGCGAACCGGGGCTGCGCCGCGCGATCGAGTCGGCGCTGGCCGACGCCGGTATCGGCCCTGCCGAGGTGGATGTGGTTTTCGCCGATGCCGCCGCCGATCCGGAGCTCGACGGCATCGAAGCCGATGCGATCTCCGCTGTGTTCGGGCCGCACGGGGTTCCGGTCACCGCCCCGAAAACGATGACCGGGCGGCTGTACTCCGGTGCCGGATCGCTGGATGTGGCGACGGCGCTGCTGGCCATCCGGGACGGCATTGTCCCGCCGACGGTGAATATCGCACCGTCCCAGCGCTATCCGCTGGATCTCGTGGTCGGCGCACCGCGTCGCCTCGCGGTACACACCGCGCTCGTACTGGCCCGCGGCCACGGCGGATTCAATTCCGCACTGATCGTTCGTTCCGATTCTCAGCGTCGAGAGTCTTTGTCTCACAGCAGTGTTCGATAGTCATCTAGGAGCTCCACATGTTCGACAGAGAATTCACCCTCGATCATCTCAAGCGCATCCTGGCGGAGGGCTCCGGTGTGGACGACGGCGTCGACCTGGACGCCGACATCCTCGACACCGAGTTCGAGCAGTTGGGTTACGACTCGCTGGCCATGCTGGAGACAGCCAGCCGGGTGGAGCGCGAATTCGGTGTGTCACTCGATGATTCGACGCTCACCGAGGCGCTGACGCCGCGCGCGTTCATCACCGCCGTCAATGCGGGCGTCCCCGCCCGCACCGCGTAGCCGCCCGAGCTCGAGGAGAACTCATCATGACCCAGCCCACCACTCGTGTCGCCCTGGTCACCGGTGCGACCAGCGGAATCGGTCTCGCGGTAGCGCGGCAGCTGGCCGCGCAGGGCCATCGCGTATTCATCGGCGCGCGTACGGCCGAGAATGTCGTGTCCACGGTGAAGCAATTGCGCGAGGAAGGCCTGGACGCCGACGGCACCGATGTCGATGTCCGCTCCACCGATTCGGTGCAGCGGTTCGTACAGGCCGGTGTCGCCGCCTTCGGCGAGATCGACGTGCTGGTGAACAATGCCGGAATCAGCGGCGGCGGCGTCACCGCCGACGTCCCGGAAGACCTGTGGGACAACGTGATCGACACCAACCTCAATAGTGTCTTCCGGCTGACGAGCGCCGTGCTCAATACCGGTGGCATGCGGACGAAGAACTGGGGCCGCATCATCAATATCGCCTCGACCGCCGGGAAGCAGGGCGTCGTGCTCGGAGCGCCGTACTCCGCGTCCAAGCACGGTGTCGTCGGGTTCACCAAGGCGCTGGGCAATGAGCTCGCGCCGACCGGAATCACCGTGAACGCGGTCTGCCCCGGGTATGTCGAAACGCCCATGGCACATCAGGTGCGCAAGAACTACGCGGCCCTGCAGAACACCACCGAGGAGGCCGTCCTCGCGAAGTTCCAGGCCAAGATCCCGCTCGGCCGCTACTGCACGCCGGAGGAGGTCGCGGGGATGGTCGGCTACCTGGCCTCCGACACCGCGGCCTCGATCACCGCACAGGCGTTGAACGTCTGCGGTGGCCTGGGCAACTTCTGACTCGAAACCGATACCATCTCAAGGAGTTTGGCATGTCACAGTCCGAACAGCACGAGGTCGAACACCAGATCACCATCGACGCGCCGGCCGACCGGATCTACCGGCTCATCGCCGATGTGGAGGGCTGGCCGCAGCTCTTCGGACCCACCATCTACGCGGACTACCTGGAGCGCGGCGAGCGCGAGGAACTCATCCGGATCTGGGCGACCGCCAATGGCGAGGTCAAGAACTGGACCTCGCGGCGCGCACTGGATCCGGACCAGTTGCGGATCGACTTCCGGCAGGCGGTCAGCGCCGCACCGATCGCCGCCATGGGCGGCGCGTGGGTGATCGAAGCGGTATCGGACACCCGCTCCCGAGTCCGGTTGCTGCACGACTACCGGGCCGTCGCCGACCATCAGCTCGGCTGGATCGACAAGGCGGTCGACCGCAATTCACGCGCCGAGCTGGCGGCCCTGAAAACCACTGTGGAACACCTGGATTCGGATCCGGAGGCGATGTTCTCCTTCGAGGACACGGTGCACATCGACGGATCCGCCTCCGACGCCTTCGATTTCGTCAATGACGCGCAATTGTGGGTGGACCGGCTGCCGCACGTCGCCGCGGTGCGATTGGACGAGGCGGCGAATGGGCTGCAGACCCTCGAGATGGAGACCCGTTCCACCGACGGCGCGACGCACCTCACCAAGTCCTATCGGGTCACCTTCCCGCACCGCAAGATCGCGTACAAGCAGGTCACCATGCCCAAGTTGATGACCCTGCACACCGGGTACTGGACCTTCCGGGCGACCGAGACCGGCGTGGCCGCCTCCTCACAGCACACCGTGGTGCTGAACACCGGCAATATCACGGCGGTGCTCGGCCGAGACGCGAACGTGGCCACGGCGCGGGACTACGTCCGTAATGCGTTGAGCACCAATAGCACCGCCACGCTCACCCTCGCGAAACACTATGCGGAGAGCGGTCGGTGACGGCATGCGGCGCCAATCCTCGGTGAGCACGCTCACCCGATCGGCCGGTATCGAGCCGGTCGTGCTCGACGCCGGTGACATGCGGCTCTCGGCACTGCTGGCACTGCCCGGCGACGCCGCGCCGCGGGCCACCATCGTGGCGCTGCACGGGGCCGGAATGAACTCCCGCTACTTCGACGGCCAGGCCCATCCGGGACAGTCGCTGCTCACCCTGGGCCGCGACCTCGGATTCGCCGTACTGGCCGTGGACCGGCCCGGCTACGGACAGTCGGCGACCGGGGCGGGCTACTCGTTGCGGGCCCAGTCCGCGGCCATCCACAAGGCCCTGCGGGACTTCGAGAATCGCTATCCGGCGGGGGCGGGGCTCTTCCTGCTGGCGCATTCGTTCGGCGGCAAGGTGGCGCTCACCATTGCCGCGGACGCCATCGGCGGGGACCTGCTCGGACTGGATGTCTCCGGCTGTGGTCGCCGATTCGCCGCCTCGGTGGATTTTCCGCTCGATCCGGCGGGCGAGCGCTCCCGCAACTGGGGGCCGCTGCGGCTGTATCCGCCGAGCACCTTCCGCGCCAGTGGCGAGGCCGTCACGGCCACGCCGCCACGCGAACTGGCGGAGGCACTGCGCTGGCCGGCACAGTTCGCGCGCCTCGCCGACCGCGTCACGGTGCCGGTGCGGATGACGTTCGCGGAGTTCGAGACCTGGTGGCGGCACGATCCGGAGGCGCTCGACGAGTTGCGGGCGTGCCTGGTGAACTCGCCGCACGTGGTGATCGACCGGCAGCCGGATGCCGGGCACAACATCAGCCTGGGATCGACCGCGCGGTCCTACCACCTACGGGCCCTCGCCTTCGCCGAGGAATGCCTGGCCCGCGCCGAACTCGGCGGCACCCTGACCCGCACCGGGTCGTGAACGGGAGAGAACGCGAATGACTCGGGAAATCACAAGTCTCGCAACCGATGTGGCAGATCCGGACCGCATCGCGGAACTGCGCGTGCTGAAGGAGTCGGTGTATTCCGGCGGCGATCCGGCCGCGACCGAACGCCAGCACGCCAAGGGCAAGCTGACCGTGCGCGAACGAATCGAACTGCTGCTGGATCCGGATTCGTTCGTCGAGATCGAGCCATTGCGGCGACACCGCGCGACGGGATTCGGCATGGCGGACCGCAAACCGTACACCGACGGCGTCGTCACCGGTTGGGGCACCGTGCACGGGCGCACGATATTCGTCTACGCCCACGACTTCCGCATGTTCGGCGGTGCGCTCGGCGAGGCGCACGCCGAGAAGATCCACAAGATCATGGATCTGGCGCTGGCGGCCGGAGCCCCACTGGTCTCGCTCAATGACGGTGCGGGAGCACGGATTCAGGAAGGCGTCACCGCATTGGCGGGCTACGGCGGGATCTTCCGGCGCAACACCGCCGCCTCCGGCGTCATACCGCAGATCAGTGTGATGCTCGGGCCCTGCGCGGGCGGGGCCGCCTACGCCCCGGCGCTCACGGACTTCGTCTTCATGGTCCGTGAGACCGCGCAGATGTTCATCACCGGTCCCGATGTGGTGGCCGCGGTGACCGGCGAGCGGATCAGCCAGAACGATCTCGGCGGCGCGGACGTGCACGCCGAGGTCTCCGGGGTGGCGCATTTCGTCTACGACGACGAGCAATCGTGCCTCGAGGACGTGCGGTATCTGCTGGCATTGCTGCCGCAGAACAATCGCGAGGAACCGCCCGCCGCCACCGCCACCGATCCGGCGGAACGCCGGTGCGAGGACCTGGCCACCATCGTCCCCGCGGACGGGAATCGGCCCTACGATATGCGGCTCGTGCTCGAGCAGCTGGCGGACGACGGGGAATACTTCGAGATCCACGCCGGATGGGCCACCAATATCATTGTGGCGCTTGCCCGTATGGACGGCGCACCGGTGGGGTTCGTCGCGAATCAACCCCGGGTGCTGGCGGGCGTGCTGGACATTCACGCCAGCGAGAAGGCCGCTCGCTTCGTGCAGATGTGCGATGCCTTCAATATCCCGCTCGTCACGCTGCTCGACGTCCCCGGCTTCCTGCCCGGCGTCGGCCAGGAGCACGGCGGCATCATCCGGCACGGCGCGAAACTGCTGTATGCCTACTGCAATGCCACCGTGCCACGCATCTCGGTGGTGTTGCGCAAGGCCTACGGCGGCGCGTACATCGTGATGGATTCCCGCAGTGTCGGAACCGATCTCGCACTGGCCTGGCCGACCAATGAGATCGCGGTCATGGGCGCGGAGGGCGCGGCGAATGTCATCTTCCGCAAGCAGATCGCCGCGGCCGAGGATCCCGAACGCGAGCGGGCCCGGCTGGTGCGCGCGTACCGCGAGGAACTCATGCATCCCTACTACGGCGCGGAACGCGGGCTCATCGATGACGTCATCGAGCCCGCCGACACCCGCGTGGCGCTGATCAGATCACTGAAGATGTTGCGCCACAAGCATATAGAGACGCCCGAGCGCAAGCACGGAAACCCTCCCCAGTAATAGCGAAGGAAACATCATGCCCGAGAACAGAGATTCGCTCTTCGCGATCGCCGACCCACTGAGCGACGACGCCCTGGCCGCCCTCACGGTGGCGCTGCTGCACGGCGGTTCCGGCACGCCGCCCGGCCCGGCCGCCGGGCGCATCCGCTCGCACGCTCCCCGCTACCGCAGCCCGGTCAGCTGGCGATAACGCATATCGATTCCCTCCCACTACGATTCGAGCTGGAATGGTCATGACATTTCGCCTGGGTTACCACATCCCCTTCTTCAACCACGACGTGCCGCCCGCCGAACTGTTCCCCCGGCTGGTCGCCCAGGCGCGGGCCGCGGAGGCAGCCGGATTCGATCTGCTCACCGTCATGGACCACCTGGTCCAGCCACCACTGGTCGGTGCGCCCGACGAGCCGATCCTGGAGGCCTACACCACCCTGGCCGCCCTGGCCGGAGCCACCGAGCGAATTCACCTGGCCACCATGGTCACCAGCAATACCTATCGGAATCCGGCGGTGCTGGCCAAGATCGTCACCACCCTCGACGTAATCAGTGGCGGCCGCGCGGCGCTGGGTCTGGGTGCGGGCTGGTTCGAACTCGAACATCAGATGTACGGCATCGAATTCGGCAGTGCGGCAGCGCGAATCGGCCGCCTCGCCGAGGCATTGGACATCATCGTGCCGATGCTGCGCGGTAAACGCCCCACCGCGCAAGGGACGTGGTATCGCGCCGAGTCCGCCGTCAACGAGCCGCGGATGCGCGATGATCTGCCGGTCTTGATCGGCGGTAGCGGTGAGCGGAAGACCTTCGCGCTGGCCGCATTACACGCCGATCACCTGAACATCCTGTGTGTACCCGACGAACTGCCTCGGAAGATGGCCGCCGTGCGAGCACGCTGCGCCGAGATCGGCCGCGACCCGGGCAGCCTGCCGGTCAGCTTCGCGGCGCCGATGATCATCGATGCGGATGGCGACGAGGCCCGCCGCAGATTGCGGGAGTTCATGCTGAAGTCCGGCACAGATATCGACGAGTTGACCGACGCGGAACGCGCGGCGGCCACCGGCAGATTCTTCGTCGGCAGTCCCGGCGAGATCTCCGCACGCCTGCGGGCCGAGGTGCTGGAGCACGGAATCACCGGTCTGGCAGTAAATCTCGTCGCGGACGGCGACGACCCACGGACCATCGAACTGGCGGGCCGCACTCTCGCTCCGCTGATGGGAAGGCTCGGGTGACAACCATGGACCACGACCTCGTCGGCGTCTGGCAGCTGGTCGAATTCGGTGCGGCGGCCGACAATGGCCGCGGCATCGACGGTCCCCTCGGCCCCGATCCGAGCGGGTTCCTGATCTACACACCCGACGGCCACGTCACGGTCAGCATGATGCGCACCCGGCCCGGCCCGGGTCCGTCGTATATGGGCTACGCGGGACGCTGGGATGTCCGGGACGGGCGGCTCACCCATCACATCGTGGTCGCCTCCCGCGCCGATTGGGTCGGCACCGCACAGGAGCGGCACGCGCGGCTCGACGGCGACGAACTCCACGTGTCGGCCGAGCCGCCCGGCCGAGGATCGGAGCGGGCAGTGCGATGGCGGCGCGTGCGCACCGAAGTCTGATGCGGCGCTATCCGATCGGCAGTGCGCTGAAGATCGGGGCGTAGGCCCAGTTCACCATGCGCTCGGCGTCATCCTTGGCGGCGGCGCCGCTGCCGGGTGAGCTGTGCAGGACCACACCGATCAATGGGATTCCCGCCCTGACGGTTTCGAACAGCAGGCACGCTCCCGCGGCGTCGGTGGATCCGGTTTTGATGCCGATGGTGCCCGGATAGTGGCGCAGCAGCATATTCGTGGTCTGCCAGTGGTGTGCGCGATTGCCCGGACCGGCGGGCAGGTGATAGCTCTCCGACCCGGCGACCTCACGGAACACCGGCAGGACCATCGCCCGCAGGCCCAGGGCCACCAGGTCCGCGGGTGTGGAGTAGGTGGAGTCGTCGGCGGGGACGGGCAGTCCACTGGGGTCGGCGAAATACGTTCCCGCCAGGCCCATTTGACGTGCGGTCTCGTTCATCTTGTCGAGAAAGCCTTCCTGGCCGGGACCGTAGGCCTCGGCGAGGGTGTAGGCGGCGTCGCAGCCCGACGGCAGCATGAGCGCGTACAGGAGCTGGTGCGTGGTGAGCACTTCCCCGGCGGCCAGGCCCGCCGTGCTTCCGTCATTCCTGACGCAGTAGGCGATGCTCTCCGGCGGCACGGTAATGGCCCGGTCGAGGTCACCGGCGCCGATCGCGACCAGTGCCGTCATCACCTTCGCGATGCTGGCGATCGGAAATTGGGTGTCCGCCTCTCGCGACCACAACATGGTGCCGGTGATTCCGTCCGCCAATGCCGCCCCCGGGGCGTGCACTCCATCGGGTTCGGAATTCAGCCAGGGCAAGGGAATAGGAGGGGCGCCCGCGGCAGGTGCGGCCGGGACGCCATGGCAGACTGCCACGACCAATGCCCCGGCAACGGCAGTCTGCAATATTCGAGCAAATGTCCGCATGGCGACATTCTGCCTTCAGGCAGTGCCGATCAGCGGTATTGAATCGAGCGAATTACGGCGTTTCCCTACCCGGATAAATCACGACGTCCAGTACGACGAGAGATTCTGATACGTGCCGTGATTGGCGATCTTGTCATCGAACTTCACCGCATTGCCATTCACGGTGTCGATCACGACGAGTCGATCCCGTTTGAAGAGCCGGTAATCCGTGCCGACATCCCGCCAGGTGGTCGCGTCGATACACCGCGCGAAGGCGGCCGGAAGGTTGGCGTACGTGCCATGATCGGCGATAAGACCGTCGTAGGTGATCCGGTTGCCATGAGTCGTATCGATGACGACCAGCCAATCCCCCTTGAAGAGCCGATAGTCGGTAGCACTCAGCCACGAGGTGGCGTCGATCCCCCGCTTGAAGCTCTCCGGAATATTGGCATAGGTCCCATGATCGGCGATGAGCCCGTCGTAGATGACCTTATTGCCCTGGCTCGTATCGATCGAGATGACCCGATCCCCCCGGAAGAGCCGATAGTCACCAGGAACGCCACGCCACGTCGTAGCGTCGATACTTCGTTTGAAATTGGCGGGGATATTGGCATAAGTCCCATGATCCCCAATCTTCCCTTCGTAACTGATCTTATTCCCATTGGTCGTGTCGATCACTGCTAGCTGGTCGCCCTTGAACAGCCGGTAGTCCCGAGGTCCGAGCCACGAGGTCGCGTCCATCCGAACATTCCTTACCTAGAAACAGATCTCGCTTACCCATCCGACTATAGAAGCCCCCGTCCTCCGAATATCCATTTTCAAATGAAATTAACCCGACTGGTCGCATTCCCCATGATCACGGAAGCTGTTGCGGCACAACAGGAAATTGAAAATTGCCTTCGGATCACACCGCCTGCCCGTCAGGGAACATTTGTACAAGATCGGCACTCCCGGCGCGCGACAGAGTGGGGGTATGCGAATTCACGATCCTCTCGCCGTGGCGAAGACTCTCTCTCCGTTCGACTTCCAGGTGCTCGCGCCGTTCAACGACGGGGCGTTCTGCATGTATTACGGCGACCGGCTCGACGCCTCGAGCTGGGAGCTGCACCCCGACACCGACGAACTGCTGATGGTCCTGGCAGGCAGCGTCACCGTGATCGTCACCCCGGCCATCCCCGACCGGAGCATGTGACATGGATGTTCGGGGCGCACGCATCTTGCTGACCGGGGCTACCGGCGGCATCGGACGAACGATTGCGACGGAGCTGGCAGCCCGGGGCGGCGAACTGGTACTCACCGGACGCCGCACCGATCTGCTCGAGGACCTCGCCGAAGAGGTGAGTGGCCGGGCCATCCCCGCGGACCTGACCGACCGGGATGCGATCGACAAACTGCTGCGGGACGCGGGCGAAATCGATGTGCTGGTTGCCAATGCCGCGCTACCGGCGGGTGGAACGCTGACCGACTTCTCGATGGAGGAGCTGGACCGCGCGCTCGACGTCAACCTCCGCGCACCCATCGTGATGGCACGCCTCACCGCCGAGTCCATGACCGCGCGCAGACGCGGCCACCTGGTCTTCCTCTCCTCCCTAGCCGGAAAAACAGCCACCGCACAGGAATCCCTCTACAGCGCAACCAAGTTCGGCCTCCGAGGTTTCGCTCTCGCACTTCGAGAAGACCTGCGCCACCACAATGTCGGCGTCTCAACCCTGTTCCCCGGCTACATCCGAGACGCGGGCATGGTCACCGACGCCGGAGTCACGCTCCCCCGAGGCGTCGGCACCCGATCTCCACACGACGTAGCCCGCGCGGTCATTCGAGCCATCGAGAAAAACCGCGCCGAACTGGATGTAGCCCCACCAACCCTGCGCCTCATCGCCTTACTGGGCGGCATAGCCCCCACCCTGACCGCCGCCCTCCAACGAGGTGTCGGCGCCGAAACCATCGCCCGCCAGCTCGCCGAAGGCCAACGCTACAAAAACTGATCCCCACCGCGAGGGTTCTCGTCGATCGCCTGCGCCCGCGGGAAGAAGTGAGGGATGGTGGCGAGCAGGGCCGCGAGCGAGATGGCGATGAACAAGACCTGGTGAACATGGTCCTTACCCGGTGGCAGATCGCCGATCAGGTGTGCGAGCCAGAACGCGGGATAGAACCACAGCGCCCACCAGGCCCAACGTTGCCGGAGGCGGAAACCGAAGAGCGTGATCAGCAGCCCGAAAAAGCCCATCCCGACACTGGCAACCGCGTCGGCCTGCCAAAGCCCGTCATCGCCGGACATATGCGTCACCAGAGTCACTACACCGAAGACGATGATCGCGACACCGATCAGCGCCGAACCAATCCAGGCCGCTTGAAATACCTTCGGTCGATTTCCCACGCTCCCATCGTGCGACGATCGCCCACCTGGGCGTATCCATATCGCCGAACGATCTCCCGGAACCGATCTGTTGTGTGACGCAGCTACCGCGGCTGACAGGTCGGGCAGGTCGGGCACCAAAACAGGTTTCGAGCGTCCGCACGGTGCCGCTCTACCGTTTCCGCATGCGGCCCGATTCGATACGGGCGGCGAGTTCGACCAAGTCGGCGGCCGGGCCGGTGGGAGGTGTTCGGCGATGCCAGATGGCACGGAATTTTCTGGTGAGAGTAAGAGAGCCGGAGAGGGGGACCTCGCGAAGGGTGGTGGCGCGTAGTTCGTGTGCCACGATCAGGCGGCTGACTACCGCGGGCGCCGCGCCGCTGCGGACAGTAGCGAGAATCGCTGCGGCCGAGCCGAGTTCGGCTGCCGGTGGGGCCGGGGTGCGGTGTATTTCGAGCGCCTCCCAGACCGTTTCGCGGGTACCGGAGCCCTTCTCCCGCCACAACAGTGGGGTGTCGGCCAGTTCGCGGGGGGTCAGCGCATTACGTCGGGCCCAAGGGTGCGTCGGTGCGACGACCACCACAAGCTCGTCGGCGGCGAGGATGCGACTGCCCAAACCTGTTGGCGGGTGCGGTCCTTCGACGAAACCGAGCACAGCCTCACGATCACGTACCGCTGCGGTCACCTGTTGCGAGTTCGCCACGTCCAGTACCACCGCCAGTTCCGGGTGGATCTTGCGTAGCGCCGTGAGCCAATGCGGAATGCGATGGTCGGCAATGGTTGTCGAGGCCACGACACGCAAGCTCGGTCGCGCGGCGCTGTGCAGGGCCGCGATACCGTCCGCCAGTTCCAGCGCTGCCGACAGCACCGGGCGGCCGAGGTCGACCACGGTTTGCCCGGCATCGGTCAAGACCGACCCGGTCCGCCCACGATCCAGCAATCGCAGATTCAACCTCCGCTCCAATGCGGTAATCCGCATGCTGGCGGCGGGCTGGCTGATGGCGTGTCGCCGCGCGGCCGCACCGAGACTGCCCAGCTCTGCCACCGAGGCGAGCAGATCGAGCACTTCCAGGTCGGGTGTCCTCGAGGGCAGAACCATAAGAACACCTTATGACGTTGTCACCATCGTGCCGCTACCATCTCCCGCGCGCGACCAGCAGGATCATGAATATCCGCACGTCGCGGAGTGAAAACCGCAGAGGAGCGCACAGTGACGTTCGTAATAGGCGCCGCCTGCATCGATGTCCTGGATAAAGCCTGCATCGAGGAATGCCCGATGGACTGCATCTTCATAGGCAATCGAATGGCCTACATCCAGCCCGACGAATGCATCGACTGCGGTGGCTGCGAACCAGCCTGCCCGGTCGACGCGATCCACTACGAGGAGGATATGCCCGCGGGCCAAGAGCAGTTCATCATCGAGAACGCCCGCTTCTTCAACGAGCCGCTGCCAGGTCGCACAATCCCACTCGGACATCCAGGCGGCGCAACCGGCGTCGGCGCACTCGGCGTAGATACGGTCTACGTGCGGAATTACCAGCCGTGACACACTCGCGGTAGTGCTTCAGGCTCGAAACCTGGTCTGGTGCCGCATATGTCAGCCCTGCTGGCCCCAAAGAAGCGCCCCACAGCAGGGGGAGCTTCTTCAATGTTCTGAAGCCGATCATGCACTCAGGGGCGGTTGAATTCCCCGGCATTGATACCGGCGGTGAAGGCGTCCCACTCACCCGGCGTGAAGATCAGCGCCGGGCCGGTGGGGTGCTTCGAGTCGCGGACGCCGACCTTGCCCTCGCCGAGGAACGCGACCTCCACGCATTCCTGCCCCCCTGAGCTGTGGCTGGACTTGAACCATGCGACTCGGTTCGGGTCAATGCCCACTGTCGTGCTCCCTTGCTATCTCACGAATCAGATCTCGGCTCGGGCGAGCGTCCAAGCTTGCTGCCTGTATGGCTGTGAACGCGTCTCGGTAGATCGACACCTCTGCCTTTCGCTCAAAGTACATTGCGCCAACCAGGCTTTCGGCGAAGACGACCGTCGGTTCGACCTTCTTCCGACCGCTTCTGCCGAAGTGGAAGATGACAAAAGGTGTGAGGGGCATACCTACGGGAACCCCTGCCCGGAAAGGCAACACTCGTACTTCGACGTTCTCTCGCGTGCTGACATCCGTGACGTGCCGCAGCTGAGTAGCCGTCACACGCGGTGTGCCCACGACGGTTCGAAGGGCGCTCTCGTGCAACACAATACGTGCCTCGGCCGGCCGCCTCTGACGCAAGATCACGCTCTGCCGCTGTTTCCGGACCTCGATCCGGCGGTCGATCTCCGCTTCCGTTTCGAGGGGGAAGTACGTTCGGTCCAGCGCGCGGGCATAGTCGGCGGTCTGCAATAGACCAGGAATGATGAATGGCTGGTAGAAGATCAAGGCCCTTGCACCGGCCTCCAGCCCGACAAACGTATTGAAGTTGGCCGGGATCAGATCGGCATAGGCATGCCACCAAGATGTCGTGGGTTCCTGCTCGGCAAGAGCCTTTGCTACTGCGACACCCTCAGTGTCCAGACCGAGAGCTTCGCACAGCGCCAAAACCTCACGCACCCTGATCCTTTCGGTCAGTCCGCGTTCCAGCCTGCTCAGCGTCGACTTGTTCCACTCCATCAGCGCGGCAGCTTGTTCGAGGGTGAACCCTGCCCCTTCGCGGACTTCCCGAAGAAACCGCCCGAGTTGCCTGCGCGGCAAGGTGCCGCCTGTCTCCATCGGATCTTGGATGTCGGTCACGCCGCTCGATTCCCTGTTGCATGACACTGGGTACGTTCCTTGCGCGCTGCAAGAATTATATTCCTTGCAGCGCAACACGTCCTGGGCTTTCGCGCCATTTTCCCGGAATCGAGATTCCCGCACACTTCGATCACCGAACCCGCGCATTCTCGGTCCCATGTACTCGACTACCCGACTCGACCAGGCACAAGTCGCGGTGCTGGCGTCGCTCGCACCCGGCGGGGTCCTCTCTGTGGAGTGCCTCGCGAGAACAGCAGAACTGACCATGTGGCGCACTCGCAATGCGGTGTCGAAGCTGCGCTCGCGCGGGCTGATCGTGGGGCGGCAGCGCGGTGGGCGCGGCACATGGGAAATCACCGATCGCGGCCGACGTACCCTCTCGACACGCGGCCGTTACTACCGATAAGTGGACCGGAATATGTTGCATACAACCGAGATTGGCGATGTGTCGGCTACCTGGCGCATTGTCGGGGATCGGATCGCGATGGAGTCATTGACCGATCGCGCCTCCCATCGGGCCGCCTATGGAGTGCTGACCGATGGGGCGATTGTCGATGCTCCCGCAGGGACACCAGGGACCGTGCATTTCGGGCAGAACGACACCCGCCCCGATCTGGTCCAGGTGCGCGACTGGTTCCCGAAACACGTTGCCTTATGGGACGCGGTGAGATCCCAGTATTGGGACGCGGTCTTGCCGCTGGACCACCCGCGATTCAGGGGACTCAACGAACTTGCCACCATGCTGTACCACCGCTGAAGGGTTGTCATCCATGCTGGTTCAGCTTTTTGTCGTCGCACTCTCCTGCGTCGGCGTCGTAGCGGTCGCACAGTGGGGAATCTCCGAGGATCGGCCGCACCCGCGGCCTACCCCGGAGGAGCTGTTGCTCGTCGCGAACGGCGTTCCGCTACACCGTATTCCGATCCGGAATCTGCATCGCATCCATGGGAGGCACCGCGCCTCGTGACGTTGCCGACGACGGCCTGGTCAGCTCGACTGTCAGATCTTGATTACTTATCGGTCGTGACGGGGGTGGCAGCCGGGGGCAACCGTCGACCTAGGATCTTCTCTGCTTCGCGGCGACGCTCCTCGGCCTGAGCCGGCGTCGGCTTCTTGCGGACGAGATACATCGTTTCCTGTGTCAGCGCACTCATTGTTCGCCTCCCATAACGATTGAACCCGAAGTCATCGTCCACATCCGTCACACCCGGATTGTGAGACATCGCCTGCCCCGCAGAACAATCGAACCCGGTGAGCCAACCGTCGACTCGGTCGAGTCTCACAAGTACACATTCGTCCAGGTCCCTACGATATTGCCGCCGTGCCGATCAGCGGCATCCTGGTGCTGCCGCGCGGCCCGGTGCGCACCGTTGTCGACATACCACGGCCGAAAGGTCCCCGGGAGCCCTCAGCTCTCGCCGTCAAGGGTCAGCACGACCAGTGGAATCGGCCGGTCGACCTTGGACTGAAAGTCCGCCAGCAGCGGATTGTTGGCAAGCGTCCAGGCCGCGAACTCGTCGTAGTCCTCGGCTTCGAGCACCTTGCCGGTCGCCCGGTAGGTCTTGTCCCGGAGCTCGATGGTGACCTGCGGATTCGCCTTGATGTTGTACCACCAGGCCGGGTACTTGTCCTCGATGAACGAGCTCACGTACATGATGCCGTCCCGATACAGGGGACCCAGCGGGGTCGTGCGCGGCTTGCCGCTCTTGGCTCCGGTCGTGGTGAGCAGGATGAGGTCCCCACCCGCATAAGCACCGCCCACCGCACCCGAGTTCTCCCGAAACTCCTTGATCACATCATCGTTCCAGTCGGCAATGCCGCCCTCCTGGTCCCACGCCTGGTTCCACGGCGCGTTCGGATCGTTGTAGTCGGTGATGTCGGACTGATCCGGTTGTCCCGCAGTCGATTCGGTTTCGCTCATGATTCGAGTATGTCGGGGAGATAGGACAGTTACGGTCCTAGTTCAACGTGAGATCTCGAGGTATTTCGCAAGCCAACGCACTGTCATGACGAAGAGCGTGTCTGCGACCGTGACAGAGCAGGTCAGGCGATAGGTTCTGGACTTCAGGAGGACGCGATCGAGCGATTGGGGTGTGACCATTGGACCTAACGGACGACGAGATACGGGAAATACAATCGAAGTACCAGGACCTCATCAACTACGAGGATGATGACCCACTCGCTCCGATTGACCCGATGACCTACATCGACACCAACGAAGACGGGCTATTGCATATCGCCGCCGGTAGGGGCGATCTGGAGACCATTCGTCTGATGCTCGGTGCCGGGGCGAACGTCAACCAACTGGGCGACATGGGTATGACCCCTCTGCATTACGCATACGCGGCGCTTCGAAAGATGACGAGCGTTGTCGACTTCTTGATCGCGAACGGGGCTTCCCTCGAGATTCGAAACGAGTTCGGCCGCCTTCCGGCCGACTGACGGTAGATAGTGAACACTCTATTGCCGCTGATCTTGCAACCATCGCCGATTCACGTGTGCTGACAGGTGGAGCACCAGAAGAGGTTTCGGCCTTCCATCACCGCATGATGAATGGTGGTTCCGCACAGGCGGCAGGGCTCGCCGACGCGGCGATAGACGTAGGTGCGCGGGCGGTCGGCGGCGTAGGACGGGGCACCGTGATCGTGTTCCGGGCGGACGACGTGCATCAGGCCGCGGCGGACACCGACTTTCATCAGATCCACGATGTCGGTCCACATGGCATCCCATTCGGTGCGGGACAACGACTTTCCGGGGCGGCGCGGCGAGATGCCGTGACGGAACAAGACTTCCGCTCGGTAGACGTTGCCTACTCCCGCGAGGACCTTCTGGTCCATGAGCAGGGCGCCGATGGGGCGCTGGGAGCGGGTGATTCGGTGCCAGGCCAAGTCGGGGTCGGCGTCGCGGCGTAGGGGGTCGGGGCCTAGGCGGTCGGTTAGGGCGGTGACCTCAGGTTCGAGGAGGATTTCGCAGGCGGCGGGGCCTCGGAGGTCGGTGCCGAAGAGGTCGCCGGAGCGGCCGCCGCCGATCAGGCGCATGCGGACTTGGCCTACGGGTTCGCCCAAGGGGAAAGGGGATTCGGTGAAGGTGCCGTAGAGGCCTAGGTGGATGTGGACTATCAGGCCTGAGTCGTAGTGGTGGAGTAGGTGTTTGCCCCAGGCTTCGGCGCGGGTGAGGGTGCGGCCGTCCAGGCGGGCGGCCTCGGCGGCGAAGCGGCCCTGGGGGCTGGAGACGCGGACCTGACCGCCGGCGAAGCGTTTGTGGTGCAGCTTCGCCAGGCGGTGCAGCGTATGGCCTTCGGGCACAGGTCAGTTCGGGAGGGCGGGGGCGAGGCCGGTCTTCTCGTACTCGGCGAGGATGTCGATGCGGCGCTGGTGGCGCGGCTCCTCCGACCACGGGGTGGCGATGAAGGCGTCCACGATGGCGAGAGCTTCCTCGGTGGAGTGCATGCGGCCGCCGATACCGGCGAGCTGGGCGTTGTTGTGCTGGCGGGCGAGTTGAGCGGTCTCCACGCTCCAGGTCAGGGCGCAGCGCGCGCCCTCGACCTTGTTGGCGGCGATCTGCTCGCCATTGCCGGAGCCACCGAAGACCAGGCCCAGGCTGCCCGGGTCGGCGACGGTGCGGCGGGCGGCCTCGATGCAGAAGGCCGGGTAGTCGTCGAGGGCGTCGTATTCCAGGGCACCACAGTCGGTGACCTCGTGGCCCTGGCCCTCCAGGTGAGCCTTGACAATGTTCTTCAGTTCGAAGCCGGCATGGTCGGCACCCAGGTATACGCGCATGGCGGAGATTCTGTCAGGCCGCCAACCCGCCGCGCGCCGGGGGATGCCCGCGCATTAACGCGGTCTGATCGAAAACGCGAATAACTAGTGCGCTCGGACTCCGAGTTCACGACGACTGAATAGAGTGCACGCCATGACGTCGGACGATCAATCGCCACCGCCGGACGCCAACCGGGGGCAGAACACATGGGACCAACCGGCGCAGCCGCCCACGGGGAGCTATCCGGCAGCGAGCCAACCCGGGCAGCCGCCCACCGGTAGCCATCCCGCCTGGAATCCCGCGACCGGGATGGCCGGATGGAATCCGCAGTTGGGAGCGCCGGGATGGGCTGTGCAGCAGCCGTATTCGCCGCCGCAGATTCCGCCGCATCAGTCCACTCGCGGATTGTCGCCGTTCGGTATGCCCGCGCGGCACAGCTGGGAGATCCCGCTGCTGGTGATCGTCGTCGTATTGACGGTGTTCGCCTATCTTTTCGCGATTCTGATGCTGCTGACCGGCAATATCGACCAGTACGTGCTGCTGTTCGCGTTCGCGCCGCTACTGCTGTGGATCGGCCGAGGCATGAACTTCGCGACCCAGCGGATCAATGGCGTGAAGATGTCGCCCACCCAGTTCCCCGAGGGCTATCGGATGGTGCAGGAGGCGGCCGGGCGCTTCGGCATGAAGAAGGTCCCCGACGCGTATGTGGTCCTCGGCAATGGGCAGATCAATGCCTTCGCCTCCGGGCACGGATTCCGGCGGTACGTGGTCGTCTACAGCGACCTGTTCGAAGTCGGCGGCGCGGCACGCAATCCCGACGCGTTGGCCTTCATCATCGGCCATGAGGTCGGCCATATCGCCGCCGGGCACACCTCGTATTGGCGGCAGGTCGGCATGTTCCTGGTGTCGTTCCTGCCGATTCTGGGCAGTTCGCTGATTCGCGCGCAGGAGTACACGGCCGATAATCACGGCTTCTGCAATCGGCATGTCGGCGCGCCCGGCGCCATGCAGACCCTCGCGGGCGGTAAGTACCTCAACCCGCTGGTCGGATTCGACGAGATGGCGGACCGCGCCGCGCAGGAGAAGGGTTTCTTCGTCTGGGTGGTCAATGCGATGGCCAGCCATCCGGTACTGACCTGGCGCATGTGGGCGCTGCGCGATCGCAGTCGGCACGGCAAATTGTTCCTGCGGCCGAAGCAGAAGCCGATGCATTCGCCGACGGCCTTCCAGCAGCCCTACCCGCCGTACCCGCCACAGGGCGGATACGGCGAGACAGCACCCTTGTTCTACTCGGGCGGACCCACCAGCTGACGAGTCGCCGAGGGCGCGGTCTCAGTCGAAGACCGGGTCCTCGGTCCGCGTGCGCTTGATCTCGAAGAAGTGCGGGTAGGACGCGAGCGCGACCGCGCCGTCCCACACCTTGCCCGCGACCTCCCCGCGCGGAATGCGCGAGAGCACCGGCCCGAAGAAGGCGACATCATTGATGTGGATGGTCGGCGTGCCGACATCCGGGCCGACCTTGTCCATCCCGGCGTGATGCGAAACCCGCAGCGCCTCGTCGTACTCGGTGCTGGTGGCGGCGGCCGCCAGCTCGGCGGGCAGGCCCACCTCGGCGAGGGATTCCTCGATCACCACGGCCAGCATGTTCTCGCGCGGGCCGTCCTGCTCGTAGTCGGCGCGGCGATTGTGCAGGCGGGTGCCCATGGCCGCGTACAGCGCCGGAAGAACCTTCGCACCGTGCTGCTGTTCGGCGGCAATGGCGACCCGGACCGGGCCCCAGCCACTCTTGAGCAGTTCTTCGTACTGCGGGGGCAGCCCTTCCCGGCCCTCATTGAGGACGGACAGGCTCATCACGTGGAAGTTGACGTCGATATCGCGGACCTGCTCGACCTCGAGGATCCAGCGGGAGGTGATCCAGCACCACGGGCACAGCGGATCGAACCAGAAGTCGACCTTGTCCTTCTTGGTCTCACTCACAGGAGAGTTCCTTTCGCACATCAAAGGCGGTCGACTCGCGACCGTACTCCATGCGCAACAACCGGGGTTCTTGCCGATATTTCCGCTCCGGTGCCCCGGCCGAGGGTTAGGGTCGGGTATTCGGCCTCATAGTCGGCAGCCGCGCCCTTCGCGGCGCAGGGAGGTTTCGGCATGACCACGGCATCCAGGTTCATTATCGCGGGCGGAGGGCTGGCGGCGGCCAAGCTCGCGGAGGCTTTGCGGGCCAATGATTTCGACGGCACGGTCCATTTGGTCAGCGCGGAGGAGCGGCTGCCCTATGAGCGGCCACCGCTGTCGAAGGAGTGCCTGCTGGGCAAGAAGACGCCCGCGGACTGCATCGTCGATCCGGCGCAGTGGTATCGCGATCACCATATCGAGGTGCTGCTCGGCACCACCGTTTCCGGCATCGACCGGGCGTCGAAAACCATTGCGCTGCCCGACGGTACGACCCTGCCCTACGACAAACTGGCCCTGGCCACCGGATCTCGCCCCCGCAGGCTGCCGGTACCCGGTGCGGACGCCGCCGGGGTATACACGCTGCGCTATGCCGAGGACACCGAGGCGCTGCTCGAAATGTTCCGCACCGCAAGGCGACTGGTGGTGATCGGCGCGGGCTGGATCGGCCTCGAGGTGACCGCCGCGGCCCGCACCGCCGGGCTGGAGGTGACGGTGCTGGAGACGCTGCCGACGCCCTTGCAGACCGCCCTCGGCCCCGAGATGGGCGAGGTGTTCGCCGAGCTGCATCGCGAGCACGGAGTAGATCTGCGCACCGGGACCAAGGTCGCGGAGATCACCGTCGCGGACGGGCGCGCCACCGGCGTGCGATTGGCCGACGACACCCTCATCGAGGCGGACGCGGTGCTGGTGGCGGTGGGTGCGCGACCCAATATCGAACTCGCCGTGGATGCCGGGCTGGCCACCGAGGACGGCGTGCTGGTGGACGAGAGCCTGGCCACCAGCGATCCGGATATCGTCGCCGTCGGGGATATCGCCGATCAGCAGCATCCGGTGCTGGGGCGGCGAATTCGGGTGGAGCACTGGGCGAATGCGCTGAATCAGCCCGCGGTGGCGGCGGCCACCATGCTCGGCAAACCCGCTGTTTTCGACCGGCTGCCGTACTTCTTCACCGATCAGTACGACCTGGGCATGGAATACACGGGGTATGTGGCGGCCAAGCAGGCCGCACGGGTCGTGGTGCGCGGGGATACCGGCAAGCGGGAATTCGTGGCGTTCTGGTTGGACTCTGGCAATCGGGTGCTGGCCGGGATGAACGTCAATGTGTGGGATGTGACGGATCGGATCAAGGAGCTGATTCTGAGCGGTGAACCGGTCGATGCGGTCGGGCTGGCCGACCCGGGCACGCCGCTGTGACCGGCATCGCGCGATAGCGATCCGAAACTACGTCGAAACCGCGGGCCTGGCTCCGACCAATGCACGAGCGCACCGCACCCGAGCGGTGCACCCGCGACCAGAAGGGCCGGACTCATGAAATACATGCTGATCAAGACCTACGCACCCGCCGCCTACTGCGATACCCCGATCACCGAGTGGAGTCCCGAGGAAATCCAGGCGCACATCGACTTCCAGCGCGTCCTCGGCGAGGAACTCGCCAAGGCCGGTGAACTGGTCGACGCCCAGGGCCTGGCCGGGCCGGGCGAGGCGCGCATCGTCCTGTCGGACGGCCGCTCCGCACCGGTCGTCACCGATGGACCGTTCCCCGAGACCAAGGAATTCCTGGCGGGCTATTGGATCGTCGATGTGGAGACGCCGGAACGCGCGTACGAGATCGCCGCCCAGGCCTCGGCCGCACCCGGTCCGGGTGGTAAGCCGATCGGCGAATACATCGAGGTGCGGCCGGTCATGAGCGCACCGGCCAGCGACCAGTAGCGCCGCCGATTCTCGAAATGCCTTCTCCCACATCGTCGGACATCGAGAATCTGCTGCGCGAACTCGCGCCGCAGGTGCTCGGTGCGCTGGTGCGCCGATACGGCGATTTCGATGCCGCCGAGGACGCGCTCCAGGAGGCGATGCTGGCGGCCGCCACCCAGTGGCCGGAGGAAGGGCGGCCGGACAATCCGCGGGGCTGGCTGATCCAGGTCGCCTCGCGACGGCTGGTGGATACCGTGCGCACCGAGGTGGCGCGGCGTAATCGGGAGTCCGCCACAGCGATTCGCGATGCTCCGACAGAATCGCGCCTCGGCGTTCCCGGCACGGCGAGCACCGACCGTGACGACACGCTCACGCTCTTCTTCCTCTGCTGTCACCCCTCGCTCTCCCCCGCCAGCGCCATCGCGCTGACCCTGCGCGCGGTCGGAGGTCTCACCACCGAGGAGATCGCGCGCGCCTTTCTGCTACCGGAATCCACGATGGCGCAACGCATTACCCGCGCCAAGAAACGGCTCGCCGCCCTCGATCGGCCGTTCGCGCTGCCCTCGGATGCCGACGGCAATGGCTATCGCGCCGAATGGCAGGCCCGGGTCGGCGCGGTGCTGCACGTCCTCTACGTGATCTTCACCGAGGGTCACACCACCTCCGCGGGAGCCCGCCTGCGGCGTGGTGATCTGTCGGCGGAAGCGATCCGCCTGACCCGCAGCCTGCACGGGCTGCTCCCCGACGATCCCGAGGTCACCGGCCTGCTCGCCCTGCTCCTGCTCACCGATGCCCGCCGCGCGGCCCGCACCGGCCCGCACGGCGAACTCATCCCCCTGGCCGAACAGGACCGCACCCGCTGGGATCGCACCATGATCATCGAGGGTGTCCGCCTGGCCACCGCGTCGGTCTCCGGCGGCCTCATCGGCCCGTACCAAATCCAGGCCGCCATAGCGAGCCTGCACGCCCAGCCACTCCGCCCCGAAGACACCGACTGGCCACGAATCCTCTTGCTCTACAACGCTTTGGAACGCGTGGCCCCCAACCCCATGGTCACCCTCAACCGAGCCGTTGCTACAGCCATGGTCCAGGGCCCCCGAGCCGGACTCGACCTCACCGACACCCTCGACACAAGCCTGTCCGGCACGCACCGCCTCGACGCCGTCCGCGGCCACCTCCACGAAATGGCAGGCCACCACGAAGCCGCCATCACCCACTACATCGCCGCCGCCCGCCGCACGACCAGCACCCCCGAACGCGACTACCTGACCCTCCGCGCCGCCCGCCTCCGCCGCACCCCCTGATTCCAAGCCCGGGCGTCATCCCGGCATGCTTTGGCCGGGACCCACGGCGCGAACGGATTCCGGCCAAGAGCATGCCGGAATTTCATGTGCGGTGCGAGGACGCCTACCGCCTGATCACCCACCTCACCGACGAGCCTGCATACAGCTTCAGCGGCAGCGGGTGCCGATGTCGGCATCGACCTGCTGACCTGGCAACCCGGGCGGTGGCCGCCATCAGGAGGCTAGGCGGCGGCCGAGCGGTAGGCGGTGGGGCTCAGGCCTCTGGAACGTTTGAAGGCGGCGCTGAAGCCGAAGGCGTCTGCGTAGCCGACGGACTTGGCTACCTGAGCGACGGTGAATTCGGTTGCGGCGAGGAGTTCTTCGGCTTCGTCCATGCGGCATTCGGTCAGGTAGGTGAGGGGTGGGCGGCCCATGGTGGCACTGAAGCGTTTGGCGAAAAGGGCTCGGGAGATACCGGATTCGGCGGCCAGGGAGGCGACCGTCCAAGGCAGTCCCGGGCGGGTGTGGATGGCGTTCAGGGCGGGGGCGACCACGGGGTCGTTCAGGCCGCGGTACCAGCTGGGGGCGTCGGGTCCGGCCTGTTCGAACCAGCTGCGCAGGGTGCAGACCAGGCCCCAGTCCAGGAGGCGGTCCATCATGGCTTGGGAGCCGGCGCTGTGGGTGACGGCTTCTTGCGCGGCGGCTTCCATCCAGGGGCACATGTCGGTGTCGTCGGCGACCACCAGCACTTCGGGGAGGGTGCGCACCAGTCGTTCGTGGCGGCGGGTGGAGGTCTGGTAGGCGCCTACGACCAGCGCGGTCGCATCGTCGGAGTCTGTGCCCCAATGGATTCCACGCAATCCTTCGACCGCACAGTCGGGATCGGCGGCGAAGCAGGCGATCTCGTATTCGGTGTGCGGGCCACCAATCGAGTCCGGTTGGTCGGCAAAGTGGAAGGCTTCCGGCCCGCGCACGATCGCGGTGTCGCCGGTAACGAGCGGTGTGCAGGTGCCATCGGATTGCACGAGCGCACCGCCGCCGCGCAGGACCGTGACCATGGTCAGCGGCGCGCGATCGGCGAAGCGAATGGTCCAGGGCGCTTGCAGCACGGCATGGCTGACCACCGATCCCTCGGCCCGGATACCGCTCAATAGCTGACTCAAGGGGTCCACGACTTCCAATGTAGACGAACTCCTATCGATCGGAGCTTTCCACCCATGGATCGTCCATGCGATCGCGGCTGTACTGGGTACAGACCTAAACGAACCGCACACCGAGGAGACCATCCATGACTCACGCCGATGCCAACGGCTCCCGCACCGCTCTCGTCGTGGTCGCGCATCATCGCACCGATTCGCTCACCGCGCATATCGCCCGGCGGACCACCCGTCAGTTGGAGGCGGCCGGATACCGCATCGACCTGCTCGATCTGCACGCGGAAGGTTTCGACCCGCGTATGACCGTCGCCGACCAGCCCGACTGGAACGATCGCGAGAAGGTCTACTCCCCCGAGGTCGAGGACCATATGCGGCGAATCCTCAACGCCGACATCGTCGTAGCCGCATTCCCGATCTACTGGGCCGCCCCGCCCGCCCTGCTCAAGGGCTGGATCGACCGGGTCTGGAACTACGGATTCGCCTACGGCCGCAGCAAGCCCCGCCTCGCCGGCAAGCGCATGCTCTGGCTCGGACTGGCCGGCGCGGCCGAGGACGATGCCATCATCGCGTTCATACAGACTGCGCTCGAAGGCCAACTGAACATGGGCATCGCCTACTACTGCGGCTTCTCGCATTCGCAGGTCGGCATCCTGCCCGACGCCGAAGAGCGCCCCCAGCGCCTGGACGCCGAGGGCAAGCTACACATCGGCGAGGCCGTCATGGGGGCGGAACGCGAAGCGCAGTACACAGCCCTGGAACGCCGAGCCGCCGACTTGGTCGAAGAATTCCTGACCGTGGACCGCGTCCCCGCGTAATCCCCCACCCGCCACCTGAACTCGTTGACTTCACCCACTTTTCCGGCACTTCACCCACGCAATCGAGTGTGTGAAGACCTAGGAAAGTGGGTGAAGACGAATCCGCCCGATTTGGAGACCGGCACGCCGCAATACCGACTCTCACCAGCCGGTGACACTCGTTGCCGCCCGGCGCTGTTGGCGCGAGGTCGGTCGGCGGTGACTGCGGATGCTAGGCGGTGACGCCCGACCAGGTGTTGCCGGTGATGAGTTCGTAGGCCTGGACGTACTTCTGGCGAGTGACGTCGATGACCTCGGCGGGGATCTCGGGACCCGGGTATTCCTTGTTCCAGCCGGTGGAGGTGGACCAGTCGCGCACGAACTGCTTGTCGAAGGAGGCCTGGGGGCGGCCGGGCTCGTAGTCGTCGGCGGGCCAGAAGCGGGAGGAATCCGAGGTCAGAACCTCGTCGCCGACGGTGAGAAGGTCGTTGTCCCAACCGAGTTCGATCTTCGTATCGGCGATGATGACGCCACGGGAAGCGGCGTGCTCGGCACCGCGGGCGTACACGCTGAGGGTGAGGTCGCGGAGCTGTTCGGCGACCTCGCGGCCCTCCTGGTTCACCACATCCACGAAGGAGATGGGCTCGTCGTGGCCCTCGTCGGCCTTGGTGGTCGGGGTGAAGATCGGCTCGGGGAGCTTGTCGCCGTCACGCAGGCCGGGCGGCAGCTGGATGCCGGAAACGGTTCCGGTGGCCTGGTACTCCTTCAGGCCGGAGCCGGTCAGGTACCCGCGCGCGATGCATTCGACCTTGACCATCTTCAGCGGCTTGACCCGCACCCCGCGGCCCGCGAACTCGGCGGGCACATCGGTGGTGGACAGAATGTGGTTGGGCACATCGGAGAAGAAGCCGAACCACCAGTTGGACAGCTGGGTGAGCAGCGCGCCCTTGTCCGGGATCGGCGTGGGGAGAACGACGTCGTACACCGACACCCGGTCGGAGGCGACCAGGATCAGCGAATCGCCATCCTCGTACAGGTCGCGCACCTTGCCGGCGTGGATGTGCTTCAACGGTCCTCCTCGTGCTGGGGCGCGAATCGCGCGACGTGCTGCCGCCGCACAGCCTACCGAGCAGCCGGAACGGTTCCGCAAGCCGTCGGACCCGGCCGCGCAATGCGGGCGCGGCGCGGCCGGGCGACGTGGCATTCTGGGCAACGTATGTCGGTGGGCAGCGCCGCCCGCCGCATTGCTTCTCCGAGAGCTAAGGAGCCCCCTTGTCCGCACCGAATCTCACCCGCGAACAGGCCATCGAACGCGCCGCGACGGTCCAGGTGGAGAACTACCGCGTCGAATTGGACCTGACCGGACAGCCCACCAGCGCGGAGGCGCCGCGCAGCGAGGTCTTCTTCTCGCGCTCGACGGTGACGTTCACGGCGACGGCGGGTGCGCGGACCTTCATCGACTTCGTCGGCGCGGGCGTGCGCTCGGCGGTGCTCAATGGCACCGCGCTGGATGTGAGCGGCTATGACGAGTCTCAGGGCCTCACCCTGACCGGGCTGGCCGAGCACAACGTCCTCGTGATCGAGGCCGACGGCGAATACTCCAATACCGGTGAGGGTCTGCACCGCTTCGTCGACCCGACCGACAATAAGGTCTACCTGTACTCGCAGTTCGAAACCGCCGACTGCAAGCGCATGTTCGCCTGCTTCGACCAGCCCGACCTCAAGGCCACCTACGACATGGTCGTGACCGCGCCGGAGGACTGGGAGGTCATCTCCAACGGTGCCGTCACCGGCACCCGCAAGATCGGCACCGTGCTCGAGCACACCTTCGCCACCACCCCGCGCATGAGCACCTACCTGGTGGCGCTCATCGCCGGACCGTACGCCAAGTGGACCGACAGCTTCAGCGACTCGCACGGCGAGATCCCGCTCGGCATCTACTGCCGCGCCTCGCTGGCCGAATTCATGGACGCCGAACGGCTTTTCACCGAAACCAAGCAGGGCTTCGGCTTCTACCACACCAATTTCGGTGTGCCGTACGCCTTCGGCAAGTACGACCAGCTGTTCGTGCCCGAATTCAACGCTGGCGCAATGGAGAACGCGGGCGCGGTCACCTTCCTCGAAGATTACGTCTTCCGCTCCAAGGTGACTCGCGCCTCATATGAGCGCCGCTGCGAGACCGTGCTGCACGAGATGGCGCACATGTGGTTCGGCGACCTGGTCACCATGAAGTGGTGGGACGACCTGTGGTTGAACGAGTCGTTCGCCACCTTCGCCTCGGTGCTGTGCCAGGTGGACGCGACCGAATACACCAATGCCTGGACCACTTTCGCGAATGTGGAGAAGTCCTGGGCGTACCGGCAGGACCAGCTGCCCTCCACCCACCCGATCGCGGCGGATATCCCGGATCTGGCGGCCGTCGAGGTCAACTTCGACGGAATCACCTATGCCAAGGGCGCTTCCGTGCTCAAGCAGCTGGTGGCCTATGTCGGACGGGAGCCGTTCCTGGCGGGCCTGCGTGACTACTTCACCGAACATGCTTACGGCAACGCCACTTTCGATGATCTGGTGGGTGCGCTGGAGAAGGCTTCCGGTCGTGACCTGTCCGATTGGGGCGCGCAGTGGCTCAAGACCACCGGCCTGAACATCCTGCGCCCCGATTTCACCGTGGACGCCGACGGCAAGTACAGCTCCTTCACCGTCATTCAGGATGGCGCGGAGCCCGGTGCGGGTGAGCGTCGCAAGCACCGCCTGGCCATCGGCATCTACGACGATCAGGACGGAAAGCTGGTGCGCACCAAGCGCGTCGAGCTCGATATCAACCCGGCCGAACGCACCGAGGTGCCCGAGCTGATCGGTGCCGCGCACGGCAAGCTGGTGCTGGTCAATGATGACGACCTCACCTACTGCTCGGTCCGCCTGGACCGCGACTCGCTCGACACCGTCGTGTCCCGCATCGCCGATATCGCCGAACCGCTCCCCCGCACCCTGTGCTGGTCGGCGGCCTGGGAAATGACCCGGCAGGCCGAGATGAAGGCCCGCGACTTCATCGCCCTGGTGCAGCGCGGCGTCGGCGCGGAAACCGAAATCGGTGTGGTGCAGCGGCTTCTCATGCAGGCGCAGACCGCGCTCGCCGCCTACGCCGACCCGGCCTGGGCCGAGCAGACCGGCTGGCCCGAATTCGCCGACCGCCTGCTGGAACTGGCTCGCGCCGCCGAACCGGGCTCGGACCACCAGCTGGCCTTCGTCAACGCGCTCACCGGCACCATCCGCCACACCGAGGTGCTGCGCCAGCTCCTCGACACCGATCCGGCGGCCGCCGGACTGGCCGGGCTCGAGGTCGACACCGATCTGCGCTGGCGGCTCATCCAGGCCCTCGCGGCGGCCGGTGTCATCGACGCCGACGGCATCGAAACCCCGTTCATCGACAGCGAATTGGAGCGTGACCCGACCGCCGCGGGCCGCCGCCAGGCCGCTGCCGCCGCGACCGCTCGCCCGCAGGCCGCGGTCAAGGAATCGGCGTGGAATACGGCCGTGAACGACGACTCGGTCGCCAATATCACCGTGCGCGCGATCGTCACCGGCTTCGCGCCGGTCGGTCAGTCGGAGCTGCTGAGCTCCTATGTGGACCGCTACTTCGCGGATATCCCCGCCGTGTGGGAGCGCCGCTCCAGCGAGGTCGCGCAGACCGTGGTCGTCGGGCTGTACCCGCACTGGGCGATCACCGACGAGGCCGTCCTCGCCGCCGACAAGTTCCTCTCCGACGACCGCCCGCCGGCCCTGCGCCGTCTCGTGGTGGAGGGCCGGGCCGGAATCGAGCGCTCGCTCCGCGCTCGCGCCTTCGACCAGCAGTAGCTCGTAGACACGGCTGCGGCCCCCTCCCGTTCTATCGGGAGGGGGCCGCAGCCGTTTGCGTCAGTTCACCAAGGCTGCCCGTTGCACCCCGTTCGCGCCACGCTGCTGTGAGCAGATCCGCCATGGGCAGCGTGGCGCGAATTCCGGGGTCCCGGCGAGGCACGGTGGACCTATGGCAAACGACGACAAGACGCCGATGTTCAACTGGCGCACTCGCGAACAACTGTTCAGCCGCCGCGTCCTGGTGCTCGACGGGGCCCTGGATGACGACAATGGGACGCTGCTCATGACGCAGCTGCTCTCGCTGGCCGCCGAGGATTCCGAAGCCGGTATCTCGCTGTGGATCCACTCCCCCGGCGGCTCCGTCCCCGCCATGCTCGCGATTCGCGACGTCATGCGACTGCTGCCCTGCGAAGTCTCCACCCTGGCGCTCGGATTAGCGTGCAGCGCAGGACAGTTCCTCCTGTCCGCGGGCACCCCCGGCAAGCGATTCGCCCTGCCCCACGCCCGGATCCTCATGCACCAGGGCTCGGCCGGAATCGGCGGCAGCGCGGGCGAAATCGAAGTCCAGGCCGACGATCTGCGCCACACCGTGCAAACCGTCCTCAGCCTCATCGCGGCCGACACCGGCCAGCCGTACGACCAGATCTACGAGGATTCGCTGCACGACCGCTGGTTCACCGCCACCCAGGCCAAGGAGTACGGCTTTATCGACGAGATCGTCGAATCCTTCTGGCAGGTAGTCCCGCAGCGCCACAAGATGGGAATCTCGGCGTGAGTGGTCAGGCCCGAAGGCGGAAGCGAAGCGTTACCACGCAGGGCCCCACTCACGCCGGAAAGGAAACAGCATGACCTCCTACACGATCCCCAATGTCATCGCCCAGCATCCGCGCGGCGAGCGCATCATGGACGTCTACTCGCACCTGCTGGCCGAGCGAATCGTCTACCTGGGCACCCCCATCGACTCGGGCGTGGCCAACGCCCTGATCGCCCAACTCCTGCACCTGGACGCCGACAGTCCCGGTCAGGAAATCAACCTCTACATCAATTCCGAAGGCGGCAACGACCTCTCGGCCATGCTCGCCATCTACGACACCATGCAACACATCTCTTCCCCCGTAGCCACGACCTGCGTAGGCCAAGCCATAGCGGTCAGCGCGGTCCTCCTGGCCAGCGGCGCCTCCGGCCGCCGCACCCTACTCCCCCACGCCCGAGTAGTCCTGCACCAACAAGCCACCAGCGGCCGAGGCGCCATCCCCGACCTCATAATCCAAGCCGACGAGGTAGTCCGCCTCCGAGCCCAGGTAGAGGCAATCCTCTCCCACCACACCGGCCAACCCCTCGAAACCCTCCGCCGAGACACCGACCGAGACCGAGTCTTCACCCCCCAAGCCGCCCTCGACTACGGCCTGGTAGACCGAATCCTCGACCCCCGAGAATGATCGCCCCCACGAGCATGCAATGGCGGAGGCAAACGCCGAGTAGCGCCTCCACCATTGCATGCTCATCGGTGAGGACCGACTAGCCGAGTCCTACACGGCCCGTCGGACGGCAGCAACCACGGCCGACAGCCGAGACCGGCGGAAGGGCCTCGGCGCGGTACGCAGGAGGCGGCCGGTGGACCAAATGCCTCCGCCCCGTACCGAATTGGGCGACGAGTGTTCAGGCGGCCAGGGCCATGAGGGTGGGGCCGGAGGTCATGGTGGGCATGGCGGGGCGGGAGGGGGTGGTCAGGAGGCGGCGGCCTAGTTCTTCGGTTACCTGTTGGGTGAGGCCGAAGAGGGTGATGCCCAGGGCTCCGGCCAAGGCGGCGATCATTTCGCTGGAGGGTTCCTTGCGGCCGCGCTCCACCTCGGAGAGGTATTGGGGGGAGATGCCTGCTCGGCCTGCGGTTTCGGTGAGCTTCTCGCCTTGTTGCTGTCGGAGGGAGCGGAGCTGCTCGCCTAGGACCTCGCGCCAGAGCGGCTCGCGGACTACCCGGAGGGGGGTGCGTGGGTGGTTGCGGCGCTGGGGCCCGCGCACGGGTTGCTGCGGGTGCCGATCCGGCATCTCGCTGCGCAGCGGGTCGCCGACCGCTGTGCGTAGGGGCTCGAGCGGCTGGTCTTCTCGTCCGCCGGGGATCGCGGTGAGGCGCGGGTACTCGGACATGGTCCGAGCCTAAGGTCGATGCCCGCCGGTGCGGCGGCTCTTACGCTCAGAGCGTAGAAACGGGACGACCCCGGCCGGGGTGCGGCGCGGGGTCGGGACTCCGAGTGGGGTTCGGGGGCGAGATGCCTCCGAGGGCTCCCAGAGTTGCGGGGCGGGTGCTAAATCCGGCCGATGGCGGCGGCCATGACGCGGACGGCCGAGACCAGGCCGTCGATCAGGTCACCTTGGCGGAAGGAGCTCAGGGCGGCGGTGGCGCCCAGCTGGCAGACGCGGTCGTTGGCGCGCTCGGCCACATCGCGGCCGGAGCGGACCTCGACGGAGTTGGTGTTCGGGTCCACTGCGATGAGTACCGAACGGGTGAACTCCGGGGTGGCGGGGAACACGGAGTCGGCGCCGCGGCCGGAATCCTCGCCCAGGTCGCCGATGTAGATGTTGAAGCGCACCTTGGTGGCGCGGGTGGCATCGGTGAGCGCATTGTCCATGAGCAGCCGCTCATGATCGCTGAACGGCACCTCGTCGAAGACGGCGCCGGCCTCGTGCACACCGGACACGCGTCCATTGGTGGTGACGACCCAACCGTGGGGTAGCTCGGCCTCGTTGACCGCGGGCCACTTAGAACTTGCCACTTGCCCGGCCTCCGATCAGGTCCGCCACGGCGGATTCGATAGCCGCATGATTGCCATGCGAATGCTCAGCGGTGTCGTGATGACCGGACCCGGTCACCTCGTCGGTCGCGCTCCACAGCACCGGAGGCTGGGACCACTTCGCGCCGAGCTCATAGTGGTCCGGCTTCTTGCCGGGCAGCGGCTTACCGAGGAACGACAATCCGGCGATCACCAGATAGATCGCAAGCGGGATGCCGACATAGATCAGCACTGTCTGGAGAATGCTCACGGCCCAACGGTAGTCGATGGTCGGATCAGGTCCGCCGACCGGTTGGCGTGCCCGAACGCGTGTCGCGAAAATCCGGTTCGAATCCGCTTCAAACCAGCCAGGCGGTCGAGTTTGCCGGAAGTTTTCTAGCGCTAATCGGAGCGCTCGACAGCAACACCTCTCCGGCGGGCAGCAGAATCGGTGCATCCGTCGCGTTCAGAACACACAGCAGACCCCCGTCCCGCCGAAACGCCAGACACCCCGGTGGGCTGCCGTACCACTCCAGCCCCGGCCCGCCGAATTCCGGACGCGTGGCCCGCAATTCGATCGCCATCCGATACAGCGACAGCATCGAATCCAGCCGCTCCAACTGCTTCTCCACCGTCACATGCGCCCACTGCGCGGGCATCGGCAGCCACGACCTCCCCGTGGTGAACGCGAACGGCGGCTGCTTCCCCTCCCACGGCAACGGCACCCGGCAGCCATCGCGCCCGCGCTGCGTATGCCCGGACCGCTCCCACACCGGATCGCGCAAGGCCGCCTCCGGCAGGTCGTCCACATTCGGCAGCCCCAATTCCGCGCCGTTGTAGACGAATACGGCCCCCGGCAAGGCCAGCTCCAGCATGGCCATCGCCCGCGCCCGCGTCTGCCCCACGGCGCCACCGCCATAGCGGGTGACCTCGCGCTCGATATCGTGATTGGACAGCGTCCAGGTGGGACTCGCCGCGACCGCCGACACCGCGCGCAGCGAATTGTCGACGGCGGCGCGAATCCGGTCGGGATGGAACGGCGTCTCCGCTAATCGGAAGTTGAAGGCCAGGTGTAGTTCATCGGGCCGCACGTACTCCCCGAAGCGGGTGTTGTCGTCCACCCACACCTCGCCGATCGCCACCGCCCGCGGATAGTCGTCCATGACTCTGCGCAGGCGACGGTGGATTTCGTGCACGCCGGGCTGATTGAATCGCGGATCGTTGTCGTCGTGGGCGAACATGCGGGTGCTGACGCGCTCCCAATCGGGCAGGCCCGGTGGCTTGGCCATGCCGTGCGCGACATCGAGCCGGAAGCCGTCCACCCCGCGATCCAGCCAGAACCGCATGGTCCGTTCGAAATCCGCGGCGACTTCGGGGTTTTCCCAGTTCAGATCCGGTTGCTCGGACGCGAAGATGTGCAGATACCACTGCCCGGGCCGACCGTCGGGCTCGGTGACGCGAGTCCAGGCCGGTCCGCCGAAGATGCTCGGCCAATTGTTCGGCGGCGCATCGCCTCCGGGCCCGCGGCCGTCGCGGAAGATATAGCGCGCCCGCTCGGGACTGCCGGGCCGCGAAGCCAGTGCGGCCGCGAACCACGGGTGCCGGTCGCTGCTGTGATTGGGCACCAGGTCCATGGTGACCCGCATCCCCCGCTCGTGCGCCTCCGCGATCACCTCGTCCATGGCCTCGATCCCACCGAAGAGCGGATCGATATCGCGCGGATCGGATACGTCGTAGCCGCCGTCCGCCATGGGCGAGCGCATGACCGGGCAGATCCAGAGCGCGTCCACCCCCAGTAGTTCCAGGTAGCCGAGTTTGTCGCGGAGCCCGCGCAGGTCTCCGACGCCATCGCCGTCGGAGTCAGCGAACGAGCGCGGATACACCTGATAGAACACGGCCGATCGCCACCACGGCGCCTGCGTGGGCGCGGCGCCTGACTCGGAAGGCAGGGGCGCGGCGAAAGTATCTGTCACAGCGAGTAATAGTGCCAAAGCCCGGCGCTGCTCGAGGGCGCGTCGGTGAGACTTGTCCAGTTTCAGCAAATGATCAGCGGACCGGCGGCACTATCGGAAACGCTGTGGGAGCCTACGACTTCTGCGAAACGAATTCAGAAGGGCGAGTTCATGAGCGAATTGGCGGCCATCTCGAAGTAGTCGAGCAGCTGCTTGCGGTGGGCATCGTCGAGCACCTCGGGCTCGATCTCGGCCACCGCGATGTGCATGGCGCGCAGCCAAGCATCGCGCTCGATCGGGCCGACCTTGAAGGGATGATGCCGCATACGCAGCCGCGGATGCCCGCGCTCCTCGCCGTAGGTGCGCGGCCCGCCCCAGTACTGCTCCAGGAACATGCGCAGCCGCCGCTCGGCCGGACCCAGATCCGCCTCGGGGTACAGCGGGCGCAGCACCTCGTCGGCCGCCACCTCGCGATAGAAGGCCCCCACGATCCGATGGAAGGTGTCGGCTCCACCGACCGCCTCGTAGAAGGAAGTCGTGGTTTGCTGCTCGCCCGAAGTCACGCCAACCATTGTGCCCACTCTCGCCCGGCGCGGCCCGTCGCGGGTGGCCGTTCGACGGTGCGAACCGCCCGAAAACCCCATTCCGGGGCTACGCTCGGGGCACGGTTCGGCGCCCGTCGCGGGCGCGATCCATATCGTCACGTCCCGTTCATCCGTTTGTGCCCGACAATGTTCGAAATCACCGTGCAATCTGCGGGATTCCATGGTCAACTGGGTGGCAGTCTGCCGAGATACCACACCAATCGGACATTTACGAATTCGGGGTACAGGCCATGAAGCAGCGGCACAGCGCCCGGCATGAGGCGCGCACGCACCGACAACTCCAGCCCGCCGATGTCCACAATCGTGGGCCGGGGGCTACTCCGCTGCATTTATTGACCGAGCATTATTCCGAGCATTCCCACCCGGGCGCTCATCCTGAGCCTTCCCGCCCCGGGGCGCATCAAACGCAACATCCCCCCGAATCTCCGGGCGCTCCCACGTGGAGCAAGCGCCGCGTGCTGCTGTTGAACGCCACGTATGAGCCGCTCACCGCCCTGTCCGCGCGCCGCGCCATTGTCCTGCTGATCTGCGACAAGGCCGATGCGGTGCACGACAATCCCGAAGGCCCGGTCGTCCATTCCGCGGGCACCGCACTGGCCCTCCCGTCGGTCATCCGGCTGCGCAACTATGTGCGTGTCCCCTACCGCGCCCGCGTGCCCATGACCCGCGCCGCCCTCATGCATCGCGATCGCTACCGCTGCGCCTATTGCGGCGGCAAGGCCGAAACCATCGATCACGTGATTCCGCGCAGCCGCGGCGGGCCGCATACGTGGGAGAACTGCGTGGCCTCCTGTGCGCCGTGCAATCACCGCAAGGCGGACAAGATGCTGAGCGAGCTCGGCTGGACGCTGCATCATCCGATGGTCGCGCCCAAGGGCCCGCATTGGCGGCTGCTCTCGGCCAGCTCCGAGCTGGACCCGATGTGGTTGCAGTACCTCGGCGAGGGCGCGGCCTAGTTCAGCGGTATTCGCTGATGAGCAGGGCCCAGGTGCCGGGCTCGAGCGCCTCGAAGACGTGCGGCATATCGCCGGGATAGCCGATGTAGTCGCCGGGGTTCAGTTCCACCGGCGCTTCGGCCGGGCCGACCTTGGCGCGGCCCGCGCACAACACCACATGCTCGACCACGCCGTGAGTGTGCGGATCGGAGTCGCGCGGATGCCCCGGCTCGGCGGTGACCCGATAGACGTCACGCCGCGCATCGAGCGGTGAGGCCGCCAGCAGCGTGGTCCGATATTCCGATTGGGCGGAGGCGAGCACGGCGCCTTCTCCGGCCCGGATAACCTGAACCTGCGGACTCGGCGGATCCAGTAGCCGCGAGAACGGCACATCCAGGGCCGTGCACAGCGCCCACAGCGTCTCGATACTCGGATTGCCCGAGCCCGATTCCAGTTGGGACAGTGTCGATTTCGCGATCCCGGCGCGGCGCGCGACCTCGGTGAGCGACAGCCCGGAGCGCACGCGCTCACGGCGCAGGGCAGCGGCGATCGTCTCCTGCGGGGACGCGGCTGGGGGGTTGTCGTGCGGCTGGGTCATGACGGTTTCACAGATTACCGGGCCGTCGCGGGATGTCTTTGACGAACCTGCCTCCTTGTGTTCATTATAGTAGTCATGCGTTCGATATGGCGAACACTCGATCGGGGTGTGCTCACCGGTATTGCGGCGATCTGCCTTGCGGTCGCCATGATCGGCGTGTCCTATGGCGCCACCGCCGTCACGTCCGGATTCCCGGTCTGGCTGCCCATGCTGCTCAGCGTGGCCGTGGTCGCGGGGGGCTCCGAGTTCGTCTTCCTGGGGATTCTCACCGCGGGCGGCGGGCTGGTCGCGGCCGTGCTGGCGGGACTGCTCGTGAATGCCCGGCATCTCCCCTACGGCTTGTCCGTGCCCGACGTGGTCGGCACCGGCTGGCGACGACTGATCGGCACCCATGTCATGAACGACGAATCCGTCGCCATGGCCCTGGCTCAGCCCGATCGCGATCGCCGTCGCGCCGCGTACTGGCTCTGCGGGCTGGCCGTCCTCGCCGCATGGCCGATCGGCGCGGCCATCGGGGCAGGGCTCGGCTCGGTGGTTCCCGACCCGAACGCCTTCGGTCTGGACGCCATCTTCCCGGCCGTCCTCATCTCCCTGGTCCTGCCGGCCCTGCGCGAACCCGTCACTCGCACAGCGGCTCTCATCGGCGGAGCCGTCGCCGCGGTGACCACACCGTTCCTCGGAGCCGGACTGCCGGTCCTGCTGGCCTTGGTCGCCATCGTGTTCGTGGCCCACCGCACCGGGGACACTCCCGAGTCGGCCATCGCGGAACCCATCCCCGCCGAGGCCGCCTCATGACCAAGGCACTGCTGCTGGGTGCGATGGCACTCGCGGTGGGCACCTTCGCATTCCGTTTCGCGGGCCCGGTCCTGCGCAAGCGCATGCAGATCTCGCCGCGCGTGGTGAAACTGCTGGAGATCGCCTCGGTCGTGCTGCTCGCCGCGCTGGTCGTCACCACCCTGGTCCCGTCCGGCAATGGCAAGGCCGGAATGGCCCTGCCCGCAGGCGTTCTGGTGGCCGCCGTGCTCGCCTGGCGGCGGGTCCCGCTCCTGGTGGTCATTCTCAGTGCCGCGGTCACCACCGCCGGGCTGCGGTTCCTCGGCCTCGCCTGAGCGGATTCGACCCCGGCCTATCCTGAATTTCCCTGTCAGGCCGAACGTCCGGCAGCGCCGGACGCGGAATCGCTAGCGGTTTAGCAGATTCACCAGGCGGGACCAGGCGTCCTCCGCGTATTCCTCGCGGTACCAGTCGCGGCCGGGGTAGACGAAGCCGTGTGGGGCGTCCTCGTAGACGACGAGTTCGTGGTCGATGTTGTTGTCTGTGAGGGTCTTTTCGAGGAGAGCTCGGGCCTCGGCATCGATGAGCGGATCCAGGCCACCGAAGAATAGAAGTACCCGGCCGGTGATATCGGCGGTGGATTCGATGGTGGGTTCGGGGGTGGACAGCGGGATATCGGTGTTGGTGAGCCAGCCCGGGTAGAAGGCGGCCATGACATCCAGGGGGAGTTGGGTGGCGGCGTAGTACGCGACATGGCCACCGGCGCTGAAACCGACCATGCCGGTCGAGGTGGCTCCGAGACTCTTCAGTTCGTCGATGCAGGCGCTGATGTCGGCGACCACAGTGGGACGGGTCAGGGTTCGCAGCAGCGCCAAGCCGCGTTCGCGGCCCTCGTCGGTCCATTCAAGGGCGGCGCGGGGCTCGGAGCGGTGGAAGAGATCCGGCAGCAGGGCAATGGTTCCGAGGGCGGCCAGGCGTTCGGCCGCCGCCTGCACAGACTCGTGCTGGCCGTAGATCTCGTGGCCGACAATGATTCCCGGGTAGTCACCGGGGGTTTCGGGACGGGCAACGAAGGCGGCCATGGTCGTATCGCCGACCGTGATATCGATCCACTCGGTCACGATCGCATGTTCACTCATGCCACAAACCTAGTGAAGCCTGATATTTCGGACCAATCGAAGCGGTGATGCCGGGCATCGGAATTCCGATGGTCCGGCATCACCGTGGCGCTCAGCTGGTGAAGAGTGAGAGGCCTGGGCCGCGGCGGCGGGCCACCGAGCCGTAGCGGGCGTCGAGACGAAGCCAGGTCTGCGCGGCCCGGACCCGGACGATCTCGTCGGCCGGGATGCGGCGGGAATCGGTCTTCTCGCCCCCGTGCGGGATGAAATCCATTGCGGCGAGCGCGAAGACGACGCGCATGGGCACCTCTACCTGTTCGCTGCCGCCGGAAACGGTCAGGACCGTCTGGTCCAGCAGGGATGCGGGCGGGCCGTGCGAACTGCCGTGCTCCTGTGCCAGTTCGGCTCCGCGCTCGGCCAATTCGACGAGCATGCGGGCGGGCACGTCATCGATGTGGACGAAACCGGATTCCGGCGGCAGCGCGGTACGCCAGGCCGAGTCCATGGCGTAGCCCAGGTGGAAAGGTTCACCCGAGCCGGGGCCGTGCAGTCCCGACAGGATGGTGTCGCCACCCACCGTGATGTCATCGGTACCGAGCTCGGCCACCACGGTACGCACCGCGAGGGCCTCGAAACCGGTGGCGGCCCAAGCGGATACGTAGCGATCACCGCGCCGGCGCAGCCGGATGACTGCGGCCGGATCCAGCCGAACCGCATGCGAGAGGAAGGTGGCCAGGTTCTCGCGTTCGGCCGGATCCGGAATGTAGAGGGTGGATTGTCCCGACATCGTGTGGAGCTCGGGTCAGTCGGCCAGCCAGAGGGACAGGTAGTCGCGTTCCTCGGGGAGGAGGCGGCGTAGGCGCTGGGTGTCGATGTCGAAGGCGGCGAGCTGGGTGGAGGCGATTACCGCGGCCGGGGAATCCGGATCGGCATCGGCCGCCCGCACCTCGTAGGCGACGGTGAAGTCCACGGCGCGCAGCCGCTCGACCCACATGGACACGTCCAGCGGCGAATCCTCATGGCGCAGCTGACCCTTGTACTGCACGTGCAGATCGGCCAGCACGCAACCCGAGCGCAGCTTGACCGTCGGCCGGTCGTCGAGGAACAGCCACGGAATGCGGGCTTCTTCCAGCAAGGTCACCATGCGCGCATGGTTGATGTGCTGGAAGGCGTCCATATCCGACCAGCGCACCTCGACCTTGGTGTGAAAGCGCTTGGGCGTGCCGGGGAGTGGCTGCTCCCCGGCGCTCACCGTCTGTGCCTTGCCATGGCCGTTCAGCGATCCGACACTCGTCAACGCGGTACCTCCGATTGGGCACCCACCCCGCTGACCATGCTGCGCACCTGCCGCGCCGCAACCGACAGTGTGGCCAGGTCGTGGGTTCCGGATTCGAACAGTTCCGACAGGGCGGCGCGGGCGCGACCCAGCCGGGACTGATTTTTCGACTCCCAGTATGCAATTTTTTCCTCGGCCGTCTCCTCCGGGTCACCGGCGGAGAGCACATCGAGGGTGAGCGAGCGCAGCGAACCGTACATGTCGTCGCGCAGCGCGAGCCGGGCCAGCGCATGCCAGCGGTCGCCGCGTTCCAGGTGGCTGACCGCCTGCAACAGCCAGTCGATCTTGAGGTGGTCATTGAGCGCGTAGTACAGCGCGCCCACCTCGTCGCCACTGCGATCGGTGATATCGGCGATATCGATCACATCCAGCAGCGGGAAGAGGTTCAGCAGCCCGAACACCTCGGTCGCGAGCTCGGTCGGCGCGCCCTGGCCGATCAGCGCCTGCGACTGCTCGTTCAGGATGTCGATGTGGTGGCCGCGCAGCCAGCCCGGCACCTTGGGCGAGAGCGTCCGCACCCCTTGGGAATACCGGTTGATCTCCGCACCGACCGCGATGGGCTGCGGGCGATTATTGAGCAGCCAGCGCGAGGCGCGATCCAGGGTGCGCTTGGTCTCGAGTTCCAGCCCGTCCTTCATGGCGGTGGAGACCGCGGCGTCGCGAATCCGAGACCAGGTGGAGTGCAGCCCGAAGATCTGCGTCGCGGCGGTGAAGGCCCGCACCGAGTCCGAGGCGGTGGCCCCGATCTCCTCATTGAGCCGGTGCGCGTAGCTGATGCCACCCAGATCCACCATCTCGTTCACCAGCGTGGTGGTGGTGATCTCGCGGCGCAGCCGATGCTTCTTGATGGCCGCGCCGAAGCGGGTGCGCAGCGGTGTCGGGAAGTACTCCGGCAACCGCGCCGAGAAGTAGGCGGTGTCGGGCAGATCGGAGGCCAGCAGATCGGCCTTGAGCGAAAGCTTCACGTGCGCCATGAGATTCGACAGCTCCGGCGAGGTGAGGCCGATGCCCTGTTCGGTGCGCTGCTTCATCTCCATATCGCTGGGCAGGGCCTCCAGCTCGCGATCCAGGCCGCGGCGCTGCTCCAGATCCTCGATGACGCGCTTGTGCACATTCATCATTCGAGGGGCCTCGGCGCGTGACATGCCCATCAGATAGTTCTGGGAGACATTGTCCTGCAGGACGAGTGCGGCGACCTCATCGGTCATGGAGGCCAGCAGCGGATTGCGTTCGGCCTCCGCCAGCTGCCCGGCCGAGACCACGCCGTCGAGCAGGACCTTGATATTGACCTCGTGGTCCGAGCAGTCCACACCCGCGGAATTGTCCAGGGCGTCGGTGTTCATCTTGCCGCCGTGCCGGCAGAACTCGATGCGGCCCAGCGCGGTCGCGCCGAGATTGCCGCCCTCGCCGATCACCTTGACCCGCAGGTCGTTCGCGTTCACCCGGACCGCGTCATTGGACTTGTCGCCCACGTCGGCATTGGTCTCGGTGCTGGCCTTGATGTAGGTGCCGATACCGCCGTTCCACAGCAGACCGACCGGGGCCTTCAGGATGGCGCGGATCATCTCCGGCGGGGACAGCGCGGCGATGCCATCAGCCAAACCCAGTGCCTTGCGGGCCTGCTCGCTGACCGGGATCGACTTCACGGTCCGGTCGTAGATGCCGCCGCCCTCGCTGATCAGGGAGCGGTCGTAGTCGGCCCAGGACGAGCGCGGCAGCGCGAACATGCGCTCGCGCTCGGCGAAGGAGGACTCCGCCCGCGGATCCGGGTCGATGAAGATGTGCCGGTGATCGAAGGCGGCCACCAGGCGGATGTGCTCGGAGAGCAGCATGCCGTTGCCGAACACGTCGCCACTCATATCGCCGACACCGACGACGGTGAAATCTTGGGTCTGGGTGTCGATATCCATCTCGGCGAAGTGCCGCTTCACCGATTCCCACGCACCGCGGGCGGTGATGCCCATGGCCTTGTGGTCATAGCCCGCCGAACCACCGGAGGCGAAGGCGTCACCCAGCCAGAAACCGTATTGCTGGGCAACACCATTGGCGATATCGGAGAAGGTCGCGGTGCCCTTGTCCGCGGCGACCACCAGGTAGGTGTCGTCCCCGTCGAGGCGGCGCACCCGCGCGGGCGGGACGACGTCACCGGAGGCGCGGTCCACATTGTCGGTGATATCGAGCAGGCCGGAGATGAAGGTGCGGTAGCAGGCAATGCCCTCGGCCTGCAAGGCCTGACGGTCGGACACCGGATCGGCGGTCGCGGCCGGGGGCTGCTTCACCACGAAGCCGCCCTTGGCGCCGACCGGGACGATGACCGCGTTCTTCACCGCCTGCGCCTTGACCAGGCCCAGGATCTCGGTGCGGAAGTCCTCCAGGCGATCCGACCAGCGCAGCCCGCCGCGCGCGACCGGACCGAAGCGCAGGTGCACGCCCTCGACCCGCGGCGAATACACGAAGATCTCGAATTGCGGCCTGGGCTTGGGCAATTCGGCGATCTCCTGCGGTTCCACCTTGAACGACAGGTAATCCCGCGAGCGGCCCTCGGCGTCGAGCACGTAGTAGTTGGTGCGCAGGGTCGCCTTGATCAACCCGAGGATGGCGCGCAAGATGCGGTCGGCGTCCAGGCTGACCACCTCATCGATGCTGTGGCGTACCGCAGCGTCCAGGTCACGGGCCTGCTCCTCATTGGCGGAGTCGGGATCGAAGAGCGCGGCGAACAGGTCCACGAACATGCGGGCCGCGTCCGGATAGGCCAGCAGCACACGTGTGATGTTCGCCTGGCTGTACGGGAAACCGGCCTGCTGCAAGTACTTCGCGTAGGCACGCAGTATGGAGACCTTGCGCCAGTACAGTCCGGCGCGCAGTACCAGCTCATTGAGGCCGTCCGCTTCGGCGCGGCCGAACCAGAGCGCGTCGAAGGCCTCGGTGAAGCGTTCGCGTAAACCGCGCACATGGGCGTCGAGGACGTCCAGGCGGGCGGCGCTGGATCCGGCTGCCCCGCCACGGATCTCGACCAGTTCGGCATCCATATCGCGATCCAGCGCGCCACGCATGAGATCGGGCCGGGCGAGCAGGCCGAAATCGTAGATCCATTGCTCCGGACCATGATCCAGCTCGAGCTGGTGCGGCCGCTCGTCCACCACCTCCACGCCGAGGCTCTGCAATACCGGCAGCACCTGGCTCAGTGAGATGCCGCTGCCGCCGATGTACAGGGTGAAACGCCAGGAGCCGGGTGCGGAATCCGCTCGGCGGTACAGGTATTGGTCGATGCCGCCGTCCGCGAGCCCCTGGAGCCGGACGATATCGGCCAGGGCGCGAGTGGACCCGAAATCCTCCTTGTAGCTTTCCGGGAGGGCGTCGGCGTAGCGCTGCACCACGGCCGGGTCCAGCACGGTGGAGGTGGCGACCTCATCGCGCAGGTGGTCGTCCCAGGTGTGGCTGGCCTCGGCGAGCAGGTGCTGGATGCGCAGCCGGTTGGGTTCCTCGGTATCGGCCGCGCCGCCCTGATCGGGCATGCGGACCGTGAAATACACACTGGCGAGGTCACTTTCGGACACCCGCGCGGAATAGTCGATGGATTCGCCGCCGAGTTCGCGGACCAGGATCTCCTGCATTTCCAGGCGGACCGCGGTGGTGTATCTATCTCGCGGCAGATACACCATGCAGGCGACGAAGCGGCCGTAGCCGTCCATGCGCATGAACAGCCGAACCTGCCGCCGCATACCGACATTCAGGACCGCACCGGCGGTGCGCCGCAGGGTCTCCCCGTCGGAGGAGAACAGTTCGGTGCGCGGGAAGGACTGGATGACCTCGAGCATCTCCTGGCCGGAGAAGGAGTCCAGATCGAAGCCACTGGTCTCGATGATGGACCGGACCCGGCGTTCGATGACCGGGATATCGAGCACGTTCTCGTGCAGGGCATTGACGGTGAAGACGCCGATGAACAGGTGCTCGCCGACGACCGCGCCGGCCTCGTCCATCTCGGCGACGCCGACGAAGTAGGGGTAGACGGCCCGGTGCACGGTGGCCGGGACCAGGCCCTGGGTGAGCATGAGCAGCGGCTGGTCGCCGCTGTTGTCGGGCACCCGGAAGTCGGTGCCGACATTGGGGCGCAGCACGCCGAGGCTGCTCTCCGGGACGATGACGGACTTGGCCTGCCCGCCGACCGTGCTGCGCTCGTAGCGCGCGTAGCCGAGCACGGTGAAGTTGCCGTCGGCCAGCCAGCGCAACAGGTCCGCGCAATCGGTGAGATCCGTTGCGGCGAAAGGTGATTTGCCCGCTTGGGCGGCGGCCTCGAGTTCGACCGCGACGCTGCCCTGGGCCTCGCGCATGGCCTCGGTGTCCTCGATGACGCGGCGCACATCGGTGAGCACGTCGGGCAGCGAGGTCTCGATCCGGCGCAACTGCTCCCGACTGGTGGCGGGGTGCAGCTGGATGTGCATCCAGGATTCCCGCAGGCCGGTGGCGCCATTGCCATCCACCTCGTGCGGGACCGCGGTCTCGAGGCGGCCGTCGGCGTCACGGGTCACCTCGAAGATGGGGTGCACCACCTCGCTGACGCTGACGCCGATGCGGCTCAGCGATGAGGTGACCGATTCGACCAGCAGCGGCATGTCCTTGGTGACCAGCTGCACGGCCACGCCGAGACTGGCTTCATCGTCGGCGTGATAGACCCGCACATTGGCGATGCCGGGGGTGCGCTGGATCGCGAGATCCACATGGCAGCGGAAGATCTGGGTGGAAGTCGCGGGGATCGCGCAGTCCGCATCGCCGGCGTCGACGTGTCGAAAATACGCCTCCTCCAGAGCAACCAAGTTGCCACGCAGCGAGGCGGGCAAACTCGCAGCCCAGGCCGCGCTAGACAATTCGGACGAGACGGTCATTTCGCCAACTCCTCGGATTCGGTTCCGTAACAAAGCGACGCCGGGTCCGAGAGTAGCTGGACGCGGAGGGTCCTGCTCTGAATTCCTGTCAATGCTGCGCCGCGTCGCACAGTTCGGACCAAACGGACGGTACGGCGCGCACCGTGCCTGAACGGAATCGCCAGGTCGAGTACGACAAACCTTGCACCTGAACGGATTTCACGCAGTTTTGCGTACGCGAAACCGCCGAGTTCGCTATTCGATAGCCGTTCATCCGGGGGCCACCGTAGTGGCCCCCAGATGAGTAGTCGGAGCGGTTGCCGGGAAAGTTCCCCGGCATCCGGTTATCCGCGAGTGAGCTTGCGATGGGTGACGCGGTGCGGGCGCGCCGCCTCCGGACCCATGCGCTCGATCTTGTTGGCCTCGTACGCCTCGAAGTTGCCCTCGAACCAGAACCACTTGGCCTCGTTGTCCGAGTCACCCTCCCAGGCCAGGATGTGGGTGCAGGTGCGGTCCAGGAACCAGCGATCGTGGGAGATGACCACGGAGCACCCGGCGAAGTTCTCCAGCGCGTTCTCCAGCGAGCCCAGGGTTTCGACGTCGAGGTCGTTGGTGGGCTCATCGAGCAGGATCAGGTTGCCGCCCTGCTTGAGGGTCAGTGCCAGGTTCAGGCGGTTGCGCTCACCACCGGAGAGCACACCGGCCGGCTTCTGCTGGTCCGGGCCCTTGAAGCCGAACGCGGAAACATAAGCGCGGGAAGGCATTTCCTGATTGCCGACCTGGATGAAGTCCAGCCCCTCGGAAACGACCTGCCACACATTCTTCTGCGGGTCGATGCCGGAGCGGTTCTGGTCGACGTAGCTCAGCTTGACGGTGTCACCGACGCGCACCATGCCGCTGTCCGCGTTCTCCAGGCCGACAATGGTCTTGAACAGCGTCGACTTACCGACACCGTTCGGGCCGATGACGCCGACAATGCCGTTGCGCGGCAAGGTGAACGACAGATCCTTGATGAGCTGACGATCGCCGAATCCCTTGTCCAGGTTCTCGACCTCGACGACCACACTGCCCAGACGCGGACCGGCCGGGATCTGGATCTCCTCGAAGTCCAGCTTCCGCATCTTGTCGGCCTCGGCGGCCATCTCCTCGTACCGGCCGAGACGAGCCTTGTTCTTGGCCTGACGGGCCTTGGCGCCGGAGCGAACCCAGGCCAACTCCTCCTTGAGGCGCTTCTGCAGCTTCTGGTCCTTCTTGCCCTGGACCTCGAGCCGTTCGGCCTTCTTCTCCAGGTAGGTGGAGTAGTTGCCCTCGTACGGGAAGGTGCGGCCGCGGTCGAGCTCGAGGATCCATTCCGCGACATTGTCGAGGAAGTACCGGTCGTGGGTGACGGCCAGGACGGCGCCCTGGTAGGAGGCGAGGTACTGCTCCAGCCACAGCACGGACTCCGCGTCCAAGTGGTTGGTGGGCTCATCGAGCAGCAGCAGGTCGGGCTTGCTCAGCAGCAGCTTGCACAGCGCGACGCGGCGGCGCTCACCACCGGAGAGGTTGGTGACCGGCTCGTCCGGCGGCGGGCAGCGCAGCGCGTCCATGGCCTGCTCGAGCTGGGAGTCGATATCCCAGGCATCGGCGTGGTCGAGGTACTCCTGGAGCTGGCCCATCTCGTCACCGAGCTCGTCGGTGTACTCGACACCCATGAGCTCGGCGACCTCGTTGTAGCGGTCCAGCTTGACCTTGACCTCGCCGAGGCCCTCCTCGACATTGCCGCGAACGGTCTTTTCCTCGTTCAGCTCCGGTTCCTGCATGAGGATGCCGACCGTGGCGCCGGGGGCGAGCCAGGCATCGCCGTTGTTCGGCTGGTCCAGTCCCGCCATGATCTTCAGCACACTCGACTTACCGGCGCCGTTCGGGCCGACGACACCGATCTTCGCGCCGGGAAGGAAGTTCAAGGTCACATTGTCGAGCACGACCTTGTCGCCATGCGCCTTTCGAACCTTGATCATCTGATAAATGAACTCAGCCATATGGGCAAGCCTAACTGTGTTGAGTTGCCGGTTCACCGGCAGCGTCGGGTTCTGTGTTCTGGTCTGGTGCGGGCTCGGCCGGCTCGGCTCGGCCGAAGTGTTTGCGCTGCACCGGGGCGGTGCAGCGGCCCAGGTCCGGGCCCAGGGCGAGGGCGCGCATCTCGAGATCGCTGCGCTCCTTGCCATCACGGCCGGTGTACTCGTTCGACCGCAGTTGGCCGTAGGCGATGATCGGGTCGCCGCGCTGCAATGAGGCCTCGACGCCCTCCACCAGCTTTCGCCAGCAGTTGACCGTGAGATACAGCGTGCCGCTATCTACCCAGTCGCCCCGTGCGGAATCGTAGCGGCGGGAGTTGCTGGCCATTCGGAAGGTGACCAGCTGGTCGCCATTCGGGAGGTCACGCCGCGTCGGGTGGGTGGCCACCCGTCCGATCACCGCTGTGTTCGCCTCGTACATCGCCGTCCCCCTTGCTGTTTCGCGTTGCGAGCTGTCAGTGCATCCAGCCTGACCTGCCCACGAGCAGCGCAACAGCCCCAGTTCGGCGATTGGGGATAACTTTCGTGATGTGAATAACTAGAGAGTCGCAAGATCGGTATTGGCGCCGCAGAGCACCACCACCGGCCGCTCCCCCGCCTCCGGCACGTACGCGCCACTCTGGATGGCGGCCACCGCCGTCGCCCCGGCGGGCTCGACCACGATCCGGAACTCGCGCCACAGATACTCCCGCGCCATCACAATCGCATCGTCGGTGACCAGCAGCGATCGCACCGAATACCGCTGCGCGACCTCCATGGCGATCTCGCCGATTCGAATGGCGCCCAGCGCATCCGAGGCCACGCTGGACACATCGACATCCACCGGACGCCCCGCGGCCAGCGCGGAGTGCAGCGTCGCCGCACCGTGCGGTTCGACCCCGATCACCCGGCCCCGCAGCCCGAACGCCACCGCGACCCCGGCCACCAGCCCGCCGCCGCCGACCGCGACCAGCACCGGCGGCCGCCCGCGCACCTGCTCCTCGATCTCCAGACCGACCACGCCCGCACCGGCCACTATGGCGGGCAGGTCATAGGCGTGCAGCTGCATGGCCCCGCGCTCGGCGGCCAGCTCACAGGCGAATCGATTGGCCTCGGCGTAAGTCGTTCCGTGCCACAGCACTTCGGCCCCGTGCGACCACATGGCCGCCACCTTGGTATGCGGCGCGGATTCCGGCACCACCACGGTGCACGAAAGCCCGCGCAGCGCACTGGCCATGGCCGCGGCGATGCCCGCATTACCGCTGGAGGCAATGACCACGCTGGTCGTTCGGGGCGGTGCGGCCAGCAGTGCATTGAGGCAGCCGCGCACCTTGAAGGTACCGCCATGCTGGAGATGCTCGAGCTTCAGCGTGACCGGGACCGGGCCGCGCGGGCCCAGGATCTCGGTGTGGAAGACGGGGGTCTTGCGAACGTGACCACGCAGCACACGGCGGGCCTGTCGGACATCGGATCGATAGAGCCGCTTGTATTTCCGAGTCGCCATGGCGGCGTCGATCACTTGCGTACCTCTCGATCACGCCGGGCCAGCTCGGCGTACATGGCGTTGTACGCGGTCAATTCCGCGTCATCGTCGCGATCGGCGGCGCGATCGATCCGGGTCTGCAACTTCTTGTCGCTGCGCGACCATTGGATGAGAAGCGCGAGCATCACCACCACCAGCGGCACTTCACCACTGGCCCACGCGAGGCTACCGCCCGTGTGCTGATCATCGAGCAGATTGTTGTTCCAGCCCAGGCCGAGCGCGCGATAGAACCAACCACCCAGCACGGTGTTCATGCTCATCAGCGCGATACCGAAGAAGGCGTGGAAGGGCAGCGATCCGAACACCATTCCCAGCTTCGTGAGCGGCTCCACCTGGCGCGGCTTCGGATCGATGCCGATGACCACCCAATAGAAGAGGTAGCCGCTGAGCAAGAAGTGCACATTCATCAGCAGGTGCGCGCCGTGCGAGCCGACGAACTTGTCGAAGATGCCGCCCAGATAGAGCGCGTAGAAACCGGCCACGAAGAAGACCGCCGCCACCACGGGCTGGGTCATGAAGCGCGACACCGGATTGTGCACAGCGGCCAGGATCCATTCGCGCGGCCCGGGAGCCTTCCCCTTACCGGCCGGTGGGATTGCCCGCAGCGCCAGCAAAACCGGCCCGCCGAGCGCGAACAGGATCGGCGCGAGCATGGACAGCATCATGTGCTGGGCCATATGCACGCTGAACATGGCCGGGGAGTACCGGCCGACACCGGAGCTGGTGGCGAACAACAGCACCGCGCACGCCGACATCCAGGCAATGGTCCGTCCGACCGGCCAGGCATCCCCGCGCTTGTGCATCCGTCGCACGCCGCGCGCGTAAACAACAGCCAGCACGATGGCGAGCGTGCCGAAGATCAGATCGAAGCGCCAGTCGAACAGCAGGCGCGGCAGGGTCGGCGGGCCGGACAGGTTGTAGCCGATCTCCACCTCCGCCGGGGTCGGGACCGTGCGCAGTTCCGGCGGCGGGGTACGGCCCAGGCCCACGGCAAGTCCCACGGTCGCGGCGAAGACGAGCGCCTCGACTCCGGCGAATCGGATCAGCGCGCCCCGATCGGTCGGATCCTTCTCCAGCGCGGGCAGCGCGCGCCGCCGCTGCAGGAACCCGATGCAGCCGAGCATGATCAGAGCCGCGGTCTTGGCCAGCACCAGCCGCCCGTAATTGGTGTCGAACAGATCCGACACCGGCACCCGCACATAGGCATTGATCACACCGCTGATCGCGATCACCACGAATGAGACGGTCGCCACCCGCGAGAACCGGCGGGTGGCCAGCGCGGTGTATTTGCCGTCACGCAGCGCGTAGGCGAGCACCGCGAACAGCCCGCCCACCCAGAAACACGCGGCCAACAGATGCAGGATCAGGCTGTTCGTGGCGATATCGTGCGCGCCGCCGGAGGACGAATGCCCGGTCAGCGCGACCGGCAGCAGCGAAACGATGCCCAGCACCAGCAGCACCGGCGTCCAGCCCCAGCGCAGCGCCAACCGGCACCCGACCGCGAGCGCCAGCACGAAGAACACAGTGAACCGCCACGACCCGGCCACATCGACCTGATCCGCGGCACGCCACACCGACTCCGGCCGCAGCGATTTCATGAACGGTTGCCCGGTGGTGTCCGACAATGTCAACGGCACCAGCAGCGCGGCCGCCGCCGCCCACACGACCGCGGCGTTCCCGGCGCGTCGCAGCGCCCGATAACCCCCCACATCGAGCAGCCCATTCGCCTGCGGCGGCACGAAAAACGCCGCGAACACCAGCGATCCAATGCACAGCGCCGCCGAAAGATCAGCAATAGCCCGCATGGCAGGCAACCCATAAGTGGTCAACGGCCCCGGATCCGGAATCCCCAGCAGACTCAACGCCTGCGACGCCGACAACCCGACCACCAGCGCCGCCACCACCGCGGCCATCGCCCCGCCCAACGCGGTAACCGCCGCGAACGTCGTCCCCGAACCCGACCGTTTCACCTGAACATCCGTTGCTACGGGCGGGTCCTGCGCTGACGACATAACCCAAGCGTAGTTCGGAGTAACGGTCCGAACTCCCCGGGGGTTTACGGTCCTCCGGTCCGCTGCAACGCCCTCCCACGCCGAACAGTTGCCAGCCGACCACCCCAACCCAATCTGGACGCTCGCTATACTCAATGCGCTGGACACCGAGATCGATATGCGCCATCGTGTTTGATGGCCGCATCACCACGATGCCCGCAATGCCTCCGTAGCTCAGTTGGATAGAGCAAGGGCCTTCTAATCCCTAGGTCGCAGGTTCGATTCCTGCCGGGGGCGCTTTTGGGTGCAACCTGCGCGCACAGCGCCAGGTTGACACATACCCATATCAATCCCCTCTCAAACACCTAGGGATTGTCGGCCGGGCACCGAAGGCTTCCTGCTTCGAGCCGACGTTTGCGCTCCTTATCAACCGCATCATCCCCAGGGCTCGCTCTAGGATTGAGCCCATGTCGGGGACCTTCGAGTGGGCCCGCCGGACAATGTCCAGCCCGAACCGATCACCGTCGACATCTCTGGCGCAAGCTCCCCGAGGAATTCTGTCGTCTCGTGGAGGTGGCAAATGGAGATGCCGCCCGCTGCGAACCACCTACACGCGCACACGCACAGATGGTCACATCGCCGCACTCTGACGTCACGATCCGCCACACAGCTGTTACTGGGTGTCGGCATCCGGATTCTGGATGCGGACGAAGTAGTTGTGCCCGAGACCATAGAAGTCGTCAAGCTGGAGTATTGGATGCCGTTGTACTGCTTGTCCACAGTGGTCAGGCTGTAGTTGGCGGTGAGCACGTTGCGAAGGTCCGACGGCAGCTGCGATAGGCCGCCCTGCGGATGAAAGTTGTTGCCGAACAGCGCGCGCACGGCGCCGCGGCGTAGGTGCTCGAGCTCGCTGGCGCGCATTCCCGACAGGTAGGCGATCGTGATGTAGCAGGCCCCCTGAAGCATTCGGCCAAGCTCGGGCGCGCTGTGGGCGCGGGCGCGCCGACCTACCGCGGCCAGCATCGACATCACCCGGCTGGACGTTCGGGTGCCGCGTCGTCATACAGTCTCGAGGATGCGGATCGGTGAGCTGTCCAGGCGCACAGGCGTGAGTCCACGCTCGCTGCGGTACTACGAGGAGCAGGGCTTGTTGACCAGCTCGCGGTCCGAGGCGGGGCAGCGGCACTATTCCGACGCCGAGGTCGAGCGTGTCGTGCTCATCCGCCAGATGTTCGACGCGGGGATGTCCAGCCGGGTGATCACGTCGGTGCTGCCGTGCGTGGAGACCCCCGGTGATCAGGGCATCGTCGAGATGGCGTTCGAGACGATGGTGCGCGAGCGCGACCGGATCGATGCTGACATCGCACATCTGATCCAGACGCGGGATGCGCTCGATGTACTGATCGACGCGAATGCCCGGCATCGGGCGGAATTCTCCACCGCGTCGGAAGCGGTCACCTAGTTGTTGCGGGCGTGGCATTGTCACGGATGGTGCTTTGCCCGCGCGGTTCTAGGCGGTGATTTGGCAGAAGCGGATCGTGTTGGAGAACGGGTCGATGACCTCCATGGTGGGCCCGCCTGGTGAGTCGACGTCGATGCCGGGGTTCATCCGCTCGTATCCGGTGGCATGGAGTTCTTCGCGCCACGCGGCGATGTCGCTGATCGGTACCCATACGTCGAACCGGGGGTGCCGTCTCCGTGGTCCAGACGACTCCCGATTCAGCAGTCGCCGTGACATGGCCCGTCCGCTGCTATGACCTGTCTCTCACTTGGTTGCCCTTCACGTCAATGTGAGGGGTGAGTATTGGTCGCAGGCCCGGAACCGCCGGGCCGGTCACACGAGAGGCGGCGGAAAATGGGGCAGGCGTGGGGTTTCGACAAGTACGGCGGGCCAGAGGTACAGGAGTTTTTCGAGCGTCCCGACCCGGTCCCGGGACATGGTGAGGTGCTGATCCGGGTCGGCGTCGCCGGGGTGAATCCCCTCGATTACCTGCTGCGCGCGGGTCTGGTTCCCGGTCTCGACGGCGGGCGTCCCTTTCCTCTTGTGCTGGGCATGGAAGCGGCGGGAACGGTGCTGGAGCTGGGCGAGGGCGTCGACGGGCTCGAGGTCGGCGACGCGGTCTTCGGTTTCGCACTGACCGGCGGCGGCACCTACGCCGAGACGACGGTGCTCGCCGCCGACAGCGCCGCACGCATCCCGGCTGGCCTGTCCGCGACGGTGGCAGCAACCCTGCCGGTGGCCGGGACGACCGCGGTGGATGTGCTCGACCAGCTCGATCTCGAGGCCGGTGCCACGATCCTGGTCAACGGTGTCGGCGGTGGGGTCGGCCTCGCCGTTGCCCGGCTGGCCCGTGCGCGCGAACTGCGAGTGATCGGCACTGGGAGCTCCGCCAAACGCGAGCACGCCGAAGCCCTCGGGGTGCGGTTCATCGACTACGCCGCCGCCGACGTTGTCGCCGCCGCACGTGAGCTGGTCCCGGACAGGGTCGACGGAATCATCGACCTGGTAGGAGGCGCCGCGCTGCGAGCAGTCGCTCCGCTGGCCCGCAGCGCCCGCGACATCATCGCGGTGGGTGATGCTTCGGTGACCGATATCGGTGGGCGTTTCGTCGAGCGTCGCCTCGACCGCGAGAACCTCGCGCGGTCCGCCCGGCTTGCCCTCGACGGCGTTCTCGCGCCGGTGATCACCGCGGTCTATCCGCTCTCCGACGCCCCCGCCGCCCTCGCCGCCGTCGAAAACGGCCATGCCACAGGAAAAGTCGTCATCAAAGTGACATGAGAAGTCGACCGTGTTCTCACACGGCAACGGATGGTCGATGGACGGCTACGAACCGCTCGTCGACCGATGGGCCGCAGCAGGATTCGTTGTCGTGCAGCCAACGCACCTGGACTCCCGACGTCATGGCATCGGTTTCGACAACCCGATCTTCGGCACCATCTGGCGGGTCCGCATCGCCGACCTGCACGCGGTGCTCGACAACCTCGACGACATCCTCGCCCGCGCCGCAGGACTGGACGCTCGAATCGACCACGACCAGGTCGCCGTCGTCGGGCACTCGTGGGGCGCTCAGACCGCCGGTACCTTGCTGGGCGCACGTGTGCTCGACTCCGACGGCAACGCGGGCGAGGACTTCACCCATGCCGCGGTCAAGGCCGGCGTACTGATCGCGGCGACCGGTACCGGGGACACGCTCACCCCGTTCGCGGCCGAGCACCTGCCCTTCATGAGGCCGGACTATTCGGCCATGAGCACGCCGACGCTCGTCATCGCGGGCGGCAAGGACCAATCGGCGATGTCCACCCGTGGGCCGGACTGGTTCACCGACGCCTACCACTTCAGCCCGGGTGCCAAGAGCTTGCTTACCATCGCCACCGACGAGAATCCGGCTCGTGTCGCACTCGTCGCGGATGCGGTCTCCGCATATCTCCTCGACACCTTCGACCACGACTACGCACGCTGGGCCGGTCTTTCCGCAACTGCTGCCGTCGGCGACGAAGCCTTCAGCGTCGACGACAAGTAGCGCCCTTTCCCGGGCGCCCGCCGGTCCGGGTGGGCCTGCCCCGCATCCGAATCACGCACGACCTCAAGCATCTTTGCTTGATGGCGTGCGTGATTCGCTGAGATCAAATCCAGTTGCATGAAAGTCAATCCAACAGTGTTTTACATGCACTTGTGGTTAATGGTTCGCGATTTTAATGTTTGTGACGCAGGCGAACGGAACACGGTTTCGCCTGATCCGCTCGATCACCCCCTCAGATGGGAGCACCACCATGTCCGAGTCGGTTCAGACCACCGGAATTGCCGCGACCGGCACCTCGGCCGAGGCCGACCTGCTGGCACAGACCGCGGATGCCGTGCGTGCGGCGGGTTCGGTGCTGCGGGAGCGGTTCGGCGATGTGGTTCGCTACCGGACTCGCGAAGAACTGATGAGCGCGCTCGCCGTCAACGACGACGCGGCGCTCGAGGTGCTGCGCCCCCGCCTCGCCCTCCTGCGGCCGGAGGCCAGCTTCGTGGAGGACGAGCTCGCGGGCGGGGCCCTGCCCGATGGTGAGTGGTGGGTGGTGGATCCGGCAGAGGGCAATGTCAACCACCTGCACGCCCTGCCGGAGTGGGCGGTGACAGCCACGCTCGTGCGCGACAACCAGCCGGTGCTCACCGTCGTCCACCTGCCGTTGACCGGTGAGACCTACACCGCGCTCGCCGGCGCCGGCGCGCACGTCGACGGACGCCCGCTGCGCGTGTCCGAGACCGAGGACCTCGGCCTCGGCCTCGTGGCGACGAGCCAGGCGCGACCCGACGAGGACGAGCGGGTCGTGCGGCGCATCGGCGCCTCCATCACCGCGATGCTGTTCGACGCGCTCGTGGTACGGACCTCCGTGCCCGCCACCCTGCACCTGGTGAACGTGGCCGCCGGGCGGATCGATGCGTTCTGGCAGTTCGCCGGTGCCCGCGCGGACCTGCTGCCAGGGGCGTTGCTCGTCACCGAGGCGGGCGGACAGATCTCCGACGCGCAGGGTCGTCCCTGGACTCCGCAGAGCGAGTCCTTCCTCGCCGCCGCCCCCGGCGTGCACGCCGCAGCCGTCACCACGCTGTCGCGCTAACTCCCCACACACACGAAAAGGACTATTGACATGACCATGATCGCAGTTCTCGGAAACGGCCGCGTCGGCGGCAATCTCGCCAAGGCCCTCACCCTGTCCGGTCACGAGGTGACCGTGGTCGACCGCGAACCCGGCGCTGCCGCGGCTGCCGCCCAGACGGCGCGGATCGTCATCAACGCCACCCCGGGTGTCGGTTCGCTGGAACGACTCACCGCGCTGCGCGAGGAGCTTCGGGGCAAGATCCTCGTCGACGTCTCCAACGCCACCATCGACGGACCCGACGGGCTGCCCGGCGATCTGATGTACCCCGGCTCGAGCCTGGCCGAACAACTCCAGCAAGCGCTCCCCGAAACGCGCGTGGTGAAGACGCTCAACACCATGCTCTTCCCGGTGATGACCGCGCCCGCCGCGCTCGATCAGCCGCCGACCGTCTTCCTCTCCGGCCAGGACCCGGAGGCCAAGCAGGACGTCCGCGGGCTCCTCATCGACCTCGGCTGGCAGCAGGAGTGGATCACCGACCTCGGCGGAATCGAGACCGCCCGCGCCACCGAGGCCGCGATCCTGTTCGTACCACACGTGATCCGGTCCAGCGGGTTCGCCCCTTTCGCCATCTCGATCGCCCGCTGACAGCCCGAGACAGCTCGTCCGGCAGGGCGACACCAGCCGACACTTGCACAAGTGTCGGCTGGTGTCGTTCGGGACCGGTCGTCACGCCGCGCGGATCGCACCGGCGGTTACGCCGGTCTCGCCGAAAGGGTCCACCGGCCGTGGAGCCCTACTCGCCCGGGGCGGTGAACAGGTCCTGAAGGGTCCGCGTGGCAATGGTGCGCAGCCAAGTGTGGGCGGGGTCGTCGTCGTGACGCTGGTGCCAGAGCAGATAGAGGGGTACGGGCGGCAGGTCGAAGGGCAGCGGCAGCGTGGTCAGGCCCAGCTGGTCGCGGGCGGAGCGGGTGACCGCGTCGGGGAGGGTGACCACGACGTCGGCGTCACGGGCGAGCCGCAGCGCGGTGTCGGTCGCGGGGGCCGAGACGATGACACGGCGCTCGTGGCCGAGGGCGGCGATGAGCTCGTCGACCCGGTCGTGCAGGCTTCCGCGCCGGGAGACGGTCACGTGATCGGACGCCGCGTACCGCTCGACGGTCACCGGCCCTGCGGTGAGCGGATGACCCGCCCGGACAGCGAGGATGATCTTGTCCTGGCCGATGAGGCGGTGGCGGATGTCGGGCTGAGACGGCGGGTCGGCGCTCGAGGCCACGTCGACCTCCCCGCGACGCAGCTCAGGGGTGTCGTGGCCGGGCTCGACCGTGAGACGCATCCTCACCCCCGGAGCCTGGTGGTGCACCGCGGCGACGAGGGCGCTCCCACAGGCGGCGGTGAGGGCGTCGTGCAAGCGAATCGTGAACACCCGCTCCAAGGCCGCCAGGTCGAGCTCCGTACGGGCGGACAGCAACTGGTGAGCTTGCTGTACCAGGGCGTGGACCTCGGTGTGCATGGCCAGCGCGCGGGGGGTGGGCGTCATATGGCGTCCGGTGCGGACCAGGATCTGGTCGCCGGTGACCTTACGGATACGGCCCAGCGAGCGGCTCATCGCCGGCGCGGTGACGTGAAGCCGGGCCGCGGCCCCGGCCACGCTGCCCTCTTCCAGCAGCGCGTCCAGGGCGGTGAGCAGATTCAGATCCAGTTGCATGACGGTAACTGTACAAACGAAGGGCATGCACTCTCTGATAACGAGCTGGAGTTCCTTGGGCGCGGCCCAGATCTTCGTCCGCGAGACAACAGACGGAAGTGCAGGGCTACCTCTGGGTCCTGCCAATGTGCCTCGGCCGACGGTTGTTGGTCGTCTGGTGGATCACCGCCGGCGGCGGGCCCGCCCTGGCGGGAGGAACCGTCCGTGGTCAGTTCCGGCGGGCGGCCCAGACGGTGCGCTCGGTGCGTACCGTCAGGTCGTCGCGGCGCAGGATGCTGTGCGGGCTGCTGGTGTCGAGGAGCTGGTCGAGCGCGGTGAGGTCCTCGGGGGAGAGCCTGTCTGCGATGACGCTGCGGATGCGTTGTAGGACGCCGGTGGCGTAGCGGCCGATTGCTTCGCTGCGGGTGCCGTCGAGGTTCACGGCGATGGTGCGTTCGCCCTCGATGGTGAATCCGGCGGCGGTCAGCATCGGGCCCCAGTCGGCGCCGCGGTGGGGCATGTGTTCGGCTTGGCGGCGGTCGGCTGCGGCGTGGACGCGCTCTTCCAGGCCGGGCCGGTCCTCGGGGGCGTTTTCGGGCAGGAAGCGGGGATGGCCGGCCAGTTCGACAACGGCGAACAGGCCGCCCGGCACGAGCGCGTCGTACACGGCGCGGAGCGCGCGGTCGGGGTGGGCCATGTGGTGCATCGAGGCCGACGCCCAGACCAGGTCCGGTGAGCCGAGGTCGGGCCAAGCGGTTTCGTCGAGGTCGGCCTGCATGGTGCGTATGCGCTCCTGGACGCCGAGGGCGCATGCCTTGGTGCGCAGGCGCTGAAGGTGTTCGACGGATGCGTCGACGGCGGTGACGTGCGCGTCGGGGAAGCGGTCGAGGAGGGCGAAGGTGCCCGCGCCCGTACCGCAGCCCAGGTCCACGATGTGGCATGGGTCGGTCTGCAGCGGCAGCCATGCGGTGATCGAGGCGGTGTGCTCGGCGAGGACTTCGGCGTCCAGGTCGAGGATCTCCGCCTGGCCATCTATTGCGTGCTCGTGGTGGTGACCGTGCGAGGCGCCGTGATGGGGTGCGTGGTTCATGTTTTTCACACTAAGACGGATATGCCCCTGCCGCATAAAGTTTCCCTGGGTACGCAAGATGATGGTCGTGAGTGCTGCTCGACGCGCAAGAGGTCATCGGTGCGGAGATCTTCGCGCGGCCCGCGCGATCATTCGGGAGCGCCCTGAGCGTCGTCGCCGTTGTCGCTCTGGTGGCCACGGCGGGCGTCACGGTCGAAGATGCCCAGGATCTCGCACGGTCCGCCCTCGGCGCCGATCGCGTGCGGCATCATCGTGGGGAATTCGGCGGCCTGGTTGGTCTCGAGGCGGAAGCGGCGGTGGCCGAGCATGAGGGTCGCCGTGCCGGATAGGACGACTAGCCATTCACGTCCCGGGTGGGCGCGCATGCGGGCCGGGTTGTCGGGGGGCGGTTCGGTCATGCGCTGGCGCACCACGCTCATGCCGGGGTCGGCCTTGATGGTCCAGCGCATCCGGCCGTGAGTGCTGTCGATCGTCGGGCTGGTGACGACGTCGTCGGTGGCGGTCTCCACGAGCTGATCCAGGGTGGTGTCCAGGGCGCGGGCGAGGGTGAGCAGCTGGTCCAGTGCGAGGCGGCGCTGACCGTTCTCGATGCGGCTCAGCGAGGACTGGCTGAGGTGGGCGCGGGAGGCCAATTCCTCCAGGGACCAGCCCTGCGCTACCCGCAGGGCGCGGATGCGTTTGCGTACGAGGCTGTCCAAGTCTCCATCTTCTTGCGTCATGGGCAACATTGTATGCCTTCGCGGCAAGTCAGGCTTAGCGTCGTGTGTAGCTGGCCGCAACGTCTGGGGCCAGTGCACGAGAAAGGCAGGAGGCCATGGCTGTGACAACTTCTCCGTACGCGAGTGACGCACTGCTCGGTGGGACCGTCGACGCGGTGGTGATCGGTGGCGGCGCCGCGGGGCTCAATGGTGCGCTGATGCTCGCCCGCTCCCGCCGCTCGGTCGTCGTGATCGACAGCGGCTCCCCGCGCAACGCGCCAGCGGAGGCCATGCACGGCTTCATCGTTTTGGACGGCACACCGCCCCCCGAGATCCTGCGGCGGGGCCGGGAGCAGGTGCGCCAGTACGGAGGGCGCGTCGTCTTCGGCGAGGTGGCCGCGGCCGAGCCCGCCGCCCCGTCGACGGACGGGGATCTGCGGTTCACCATCACCCTGGCCGACGGCCGAAGCGTGACCGCGCGCCGGGTCCTGGTGGCCACCGGCCTCACAGATGTGCTGCCCGAGGTCCCCGGCCTCGCCGAGCACTGGGGCCACGGTGTGGTGCACTGCCCGTACTGCCACGGCTGGGAGGTGCGCGATGAGCCCATCGGCATCCTCGCCACCGGCCCGGCCTCCATCGGCCACGCCTTCCTGTTCCGACAGCTGACCGCGGACCTGACCTACTTCACCCAGGGCATCGACCTGGATGAGGACACCCGCGCCCGCTTCGCCGCCCGCAACATCCACATCGTCGACACCCCGGTGCGGGAGGTCGTCAACAACGAGGACGGCACCCTCGCCGGGTTGCGCCTGACCGACGGCCAGGTCGTGGCCCGCCGCGTGCTCGCGGTCGCCACCCGGATGGAAGCCCGCACCGAGGGCCTGGATGGTCTGAAGCTGCCGGTGGAGGACCTGCCCGACAACATGGGCCGCCGCGTCGCCTCCGGCATGGCAGGCACCACCGAGGTGCCGGGCGTGTGGGTGGCGGGCAACGCCACCGACCTCGCCGCCCAGGTCGGCGCCTCCGCGGCGGCCGGTGCCCTGGCCGGCGCCCACATCAACAGCATGCTGGCCACCGCGGACACCAACGCGGCCCTCGCCGCAACCCAGGGCGAAACTCCCGCCCTCTGACATCCGGCTCGGCACCAGGTCCCGCACACCCTCGATGCGTGCGACGGCCCGGGGCCCCGCCCATCCCCTTCGCCCAGCGACCGGCCCTGCTCCGGCGCTGACTCGGCATGCCCATTTCGAGAGGAATCCATGAGTACGAACCAATCCGTACAGGCCACGCAGGCCGGCGGGGGTGCCCCTGATGCGCGGCAGCTGCGCTCGATCCTGATCACCGTCTCGATCGCCCTGATGGCGGTGATCGCCTCGGTGACCGGGCTGAACGTCGCGCAGACCCACATGGCCGTGGAATTCGACGCTTCCCAGAGCACGGTCCTGTGGATCATCAACATCTACACCCTCGCCCTGGCCGCCCTGCTGCTGCCGCTCGGCGCCGTCGGCGACCGCCTGGGCCGCAAGCCCACGCTCCTCGCCGGACTGGGCGTCTTCGGCGTCGCCACCGTCGTCTCGGCCCTGGCCCCCACGGCAGAGGTGATGATTGCCGCACGCGTCGCCAGCGGTATCGGCGCCGCGATGATCATGCCGATCACTCTCGCCGTCATCACCTCTACCTTCCCCGACGAGCAGCGCGGCAAGGCGATCGGCGTATGGACCGGCGTCGCTGGCGGTGGCGGCATCCTGGGCATGTTCCTCTCCGCCCTCCTCGTTGACGTCGCCTCCTGGCGCTGGCTGTTCGCTTTGCCGGTGGCCCTGACCCTTGCGGCCCTGGCCATGACGGCGAAGTCGATTCCCAACTCCCGTGAGACCTCGGCCCACCGCTTCGACACCGTCGGCGCCCTTGTCTGCGTGATCGCCGTGACCGGCCTCATCTTCGTCCTGCAGGAAGGCCCCGAACGCGGCTGGACCGCGCCCGCGACACTGATCAGCCTGACCGTCGGCCTCGTCGCCGCCGTCGGCTTCGTGGCCTGGGAGCTGCACCGCCGCGACGCCGCGCTGCTGCAGGTGCGGCTGTTCCGGGAGCGCGGACTGTCGGGCGGCTCGCTCACTCTGCTGGTGGTCTTCGGTGTCCAGGCGGGCATCGGCGTGGTCCTCTTCCCGTTCTTCCAGGCCGTACTCGGCTGGTCGGGCCTGCTGTCCACGGTCGCGATGATGCCCATGGCCCTCGCGATGATGATGGCCTCCGGCCTGGCCCCCAAGCTGGCCGCGGGTATCGGCGCACGCTCGACCATGGTCGTTGGCATCGCACTGGCCTGCGCCGGCATGGCGCTCATGGCGCTGTTCGTCTCCGTCAGCGGCGGCTACATCTCCGTCCTGCCCGGCCTGCTCGCCATGGGCGTCGGTATGGGTCTGTCGATGACCCCGTCCACGGAGGTCATCACCGCCTCCCTGCCGCGCGAGAAACAAGGTGTCGCTTCCGCCCTCAACGACGTCACCCGCGAGTTCGGCACCGCACTCGGCGTCGCCCTGCTCGGCGCGCTCGTGTCCGCCGGCTACCGCAGCGCTATCGACGACAGGCTGCACGGTATCCCCCAGGGAGCCGCTGACACCGCCCGGGAAGGCGTCGCGAACGCCGTCGAAGCGGCGGCCAGCACCGGCCCGCACGCACAGGACCTGCTCCGCGCAGCCCACCAGTCCTTCGTCGACGGCTGGCAGCAGGCGATGTGGGCAGGCGCCGCCATCATGGGCGCCCTACTCGTCTACATCGCTCTCCTCGGCCCCAAGAACACCCCCGGCGCGGTCGCGGACGAGACAGACCCTGCTGAGGCCGTCACCGCTGGCTGACCGCACAAGAGCCGGGTGACAGCCGGAAGCAAAAGACAGAATCACCCCGCCCACTTGCCAACAACGCCCGTGGTCAATACATCTAGACAATTGCCTGCGTCAGTGAGCCATTCGAGCTCACAGCTCCAAAGACCCATGCGGTCAACATTGAGATGGCCGCCAACTGCCTGCAATTCGCCTGCTCGAAAACTTTCTCTCCCCGCAGGTGTCCGCGTTCGTCGAAACCCTGAACACGGTCATCGCCACGTCACACGCCATCGACAGAATCGCAAAAACCGTCTGCTGAACACGCACGAACTGCTCGCCCGCCTACAGCGAAACACCCGGCTTCGTTCAACCATCACACCCACACCGGTGGGGCGTCGATGTGGGGGCCAGGGACGCTACCCAGTACATGCTGGACAGGCACAGCTCCTCATTCCAGAGCGAAAATCCCCTGGTACTGGCTGGTAAGCGTGTCGGACACCGAGGTAACCGCCATCGAGACATACGCCCTCGACCACGGCGTAGGCCACTACCGACTCGCCCGAATCCTCAAGCCCGGCACCGCCCTCGCTGTCGACCTCCCGATCCGTATCCAACTCGACTGGGATCAACTCACCGATCTGGTGCTCTGACCAAGCCATCCACAGCCGCTATGCCCATAATGCCGAGCCGATCCAATGGGCCACGGCCCAGACACGGGCGATCAGGCGTCCAAGCGGGCCTGGTAGACCGTGGCTAGATTGCGCAGCGCGCTGGCACCGTCTCCGGTGAAGCTGGAGCCGTGCATGATCGCCAGCGTTGTGGGTGCCAAATCCGCCAGCCGGTGCAGAGTGGCGGGCACGGCGGGCCCTAACGAGGTGGCGTGGAACGCGTCCTCCGCGACGGCCGCCTGTTCGACCAGATTGGAATCGGTCAGGGCCGGGCCATTTCCCAGCTGGGTCATGAGGTCACCGCAGAACAGCACGCCGGTGGTCTCCTCGTACAGCACGCGCGCCTCCCAGTTGTGCGGCGCGTGCGGAGTATCCAGATGTCGTACTCGACGGTCACCGAGATCGATGACTTCACCGTCGGCCAGCCGACGCGGCAGCCGATCCGCCATATCGTCGATCGAGACGAGGCAGCCGAGCTCACCGTGGGCCACCTGCGCATGTGGTGCGGCAGCGAGGAAGAGGTTCATTGCTCCGCATTCGTCCGCTTCCACATGACCGAAGGTGATCCAGCGCAACCGCTCCACCGGCATGATCCGCGCGATTTCCGCGGAAACCAGCGGGAACAACGCACGCATACCGGCGTGGAACAACAACGGTTCCTCGGCATCGATGAGGAACTGATTGAAGGTGAAGCCGGTTGGCCCGATCTCGGGAACGAAGGTAGAGATGCGGTAGATATCTTCGGCGATCTCGTCGGTGTGGGTTTCCATGAGACCTCCCTACTTGCGCCGTCCCCGCCAATCTTCCTCGCCAACGCGACCCCACACACCGAATTCGCATGCCGCAGGGGCGATTTCTTCCTGGTTGACCTGCACACAAAGCGTCAGGCCAATATCGACAGCAAGGTCGTTGCCGAACGCATCTTCGCCGCCGGTGACGACGTGATCCAAATCGGCCGAACCGTCGGCAGCACCAAGAACGGCACGGCCTTCGACATCCCCGAAGTTCACATCTGGCATCTGCGTACCGGGCTCGTCGCCCGCTACGACGCCTACATCGATACGCCCGCAATGCTCGCCGCACTCGAGATGAACCGATGACCGCGCTGATCGCCGAAACTCGCATCGCTCGTCCGGCCGAACAGGTGTGGGAACTACTCGCCGACTACGGCAATGACCCACGATGGCGCCGGGGCGTGGCAACCATGGACCCGCGACCGGTCGGACTCGTCACCACCGGTACTCGCACCGCAGAGGAACTCCGGTTCGGCGGACGCACCTACCACAACGACGGTGAAGTCATAGCCGTCGATCCGGGTGCGAGATTCACCTGGCGCACAACGAGCGGCGTCGCCGCAACCGGCTCCCGCGCGGTGACACCGACCGCCGCCGGAGACTGCATCGTCCGGCTCGAGACCCGGCTACAGCCTCGCGGCAGCGAGCGCATCGTGGTGCTACTACTGGGATGGCTATTGCGCCACAACCTGATTCGAGATCTGGAGCGATTGCGAGAGCTGGCCGAATCAGCGAAGTAGGGTGGGGCGAATCGGGTTAGTGGTGGACGGCCACTGCCGCACGCCGGTACGAAAACTCAGGTTGGGCGCCTACCCTCACCGCGGTCGCTCAGCAGAACCGCTTGTCGGTTAGAGGCGGGTCGCGGTGTGGACGAGGTCGGCGACGGCTTTGGATCTGCTGTGTGGTGGCCACGCGATGACGGTCGTGACGGGCGGTGCGTCTGGCACGGGCACGACGGCGTGATCGTCGCGTAGCTGGGTTCGCAGCGACTCGGGCACGATCGCGCAGGCCAGGCCGAGGGCGATCAGTTGGAGTAGTTGGGTGTGGTCGCGCACCTGTGGGCCGGGGCCGTCCGGGTAGCTGCCATCTCGTCCGGGCCAGCGCGGCAGGGGCAGGTTCGTCAGGGTGTGGACCTCAGCTAACGGCAGATGCGCCCGGGTGGCGAGGGGATGGCCCGCGGGCAGGACCACGACCTGCTGTTCGGTGTGCAGGTCCTCGGTGTCGAATCCGGCTGTCGTGTCGTATGGGCGATGGAGCAGGGCAACGTCGGCACGTCCGTTGCGCAGCAGGGCTTCCGGTTCGCCGGGCCCGCACAGCATCACCTCGACTGCGACAGCGCCCGGTTCGGCGGCGTAGGCATCCAGCAGTTTCGACAACAGTTCCCTGGATGCTCCGGCCTTGGTGGCCAGCACCACACCGGGCCGGTCGGCCGCGGCGCGGCGGGTTCGTTGTTCGGCGGCTTCGACCGCGTCGAGTGCGGTCCGGGCCTCTCGCAGCAGCACTGTCCCGGCCTCGGTCAAAGTGATCGCGCGAGAGGTGCGGTGTAGCAGGACGACTCCGAGTCGCCGTTCGAGTTGCTGGATGGCTCGCGATAGTGGCGGTTGCGCGATCGAAAGCCGTTGTGCCGCACGCCCGAAGTGCAATTCCTCGGCGACGGCGACGAAATATCGCATCTCTCGCGTCTCCATCAGGTCATGGTATCCGGCGATGACCACGACCAATACCCGTGCGGTATTGCCGCCCACCCGATCGGTCTTGGACGCGGCAACCGCAACCGCCGCAGGATCAGCGGTGTGAGTGAACGAACGATTGCGCTGGTGACCGGCGCGAACAAGGGAATCGGATACGAGATCGCGGCTGGCCTGGGCGCGCTCGGCTGGCGAATCGGGGTGGGCGCGCGTGATCGGCAACGCCGCGACGACGCGGTGGAGAAGCTGTGCGCGGCCGGGGCCGACGCGTTCGGTGTGCCGCTCGACGTGACCGACGACGCGAGTGTGGCCGCTGCGGCCGGTTTTATCGCCGACCACGCCGGAGGTCTGGACGTCTTGGTCAATAACGCGGCGATCGTCGGTGATCATCCGCAGACACCCACCACGGTAGATCCCGCGACTCTGCGGAATGTCGTGGAAACCAACGTGATCGGTGTCATCCGGGTCACCAACGCGATGCTGCCGATGCTGCGCGATTCCGCATCTCCGCGGATCGTGAACATGTCCAGTAGCGTCGGTTCGCTCACCCTGCAAACCACGCCCGGTCTGCCCAGTACGGAGATCGGTTCGTTCGCCATCACCGCGTACATGGCATCGAAGACGTTTCTCAACGCCGTCACGATCCAATACGTCAAAGAGTTGAGCGACACCAATATCTTGATCAACAGCGGTTGCCCTGGTTTCACCGCCACCGACCTGAACGGTTTTCGCGGCGTCCGTACACCGCAACAGGGTGCGGCCATCGCGATTCGCCTCGCGACCCTGCCAGACGACGGCCCGACCGGCGGATTCTTCGACGACGCCGGAACGGTGCCCTGGTGAAGGCAGTCAGATACGACGAGTTCGGCGGAATCGAGGTCTTGCGAGTCGACGAGATCGACCACCCTGTGCCGGGGAACGAGCAGGTCCTCGTGCGGGTCAAGGCGGCAGGCATCAACCCCGGTGAGGCAGCCATTCGAACGGGTGCGATGGCTGACATCTTTCCCTCGACCTTTCCGTCCGGGCAGGGCAGCGATCTCGCCGGGGTTGTGGCGGAAGTCGGCGTCGGAGTCGAGCGATTCTCGGTCGGCGACGAGGTGATCGGGTTCTCCGAGAAGCGAGCCGCACAAGCCGAATTGGTCCTGGTCGACGTCGAGAACCTCACACCCAAACCGAACGACGTCCCTTGGGAGGTGGCTGGCGGCCTCTACGTCGCCGGGGTAACTGCCTGGGGCGCAGTACATTCCGCGCAACTCGACAAAGGGGAAACCGTTGTCGTCTCCGCCGCGGCCGGAGGAGTCGGCTCGCTCGCCGTTCAGCTCGCGCGCCGTGCCGGGGCCACGGTCATCGGCCTGGCGAGCGAGCACAACCACGAGTGGCTGCAACGCCACGGCGTGATCCCGGTCGTCTACGGTGACGGCGTCATCGACCGGCTCGAGGCCGCCGCACCGGGCGGCATCGATGCCTTCATCGACACCCACGGCGGCGGGTACGTCGAACTGGCCCTTGCTCTAGGCGTCGCCGTCGAGCGGATCGACACGATCGCCGATTTCGCAGCGGCCGCGAAGTACGGAGTCAAGACCGAACCCGGAACCACCGCCCGGCCGGGCGGTGAGGTACTCGCCGAATTGGCCGCCCTGATCGCCGAGGGACACCTCGAAGTCCCGATCGCGAACGTCTACCCGTTGACACAGGTCCGCCAGGCCTACACCGAACTCGAACGCCGACACACCCACGGCAAGATCGTGCTCGAGCCCTAACCTGCACCGACACAATGCAATCCGCCCCCGGTAGGCAGTCGGCGATCGGTTATTCGCCCGTGACGGCCAGGAAGCCGAAGCGGTTGACACTCGCGTGATGCATTCCATCCACGCTCGTGATGACCACCTCGGCCGGGTTCGTCAGGGCGATGCAGCAGTAGTTACCGCCATCTCGCTGAACGCTGATCGACATCAACCGTTGGCTATTGGCCTGCTGCCACTCGTCCATGCAGGCGTACAGCCCTCGCATCGAAGGATGCTCGAAATAGACAAGATTGCGCTTGTTCATATCCGACATCCGTGGCAAATACCCGTGTTGTCCGGTACGAAAACCCAGGTTGGGCGCGTCGAGTCTTCGACACGCCCAACCTGTGCGTAATGCCGTTCGGCGGTGGGCCCGATGCCTTGCGTCGGCGGTGCGGCCGATCAGTTGCTGAACTCCTGGATGAGATCCAGGGCCGGGTAGAGGACGGGGCGCAGTGGACGGAGTCTCGAGAGTGCCACGATGCGTTCGACGAGTGGGGCGGTTCGGCGGATCAGCAGTCGGGTGCGTTCCTGGTCGGGGCTGCGGTCGTGGACCCAGAAAAGGACGATGCCCATGTGAGCCAGCCACAGCAGATTCGGTAGCTCGGCCATCAGCCGCTTGTCACCCTTGACATCGGTGCCGATGACCAGGTCGCTCATGATGGTGGTGGATGCCTGTCGGGCGGGGCGGCTTTCGTCGCTGAACGGGCTGAGCGGGCTGGTGGGTTCGGCGGCGATGGCGAAGAACTTGCCGCCGAACTCGTGGTAGGGCGCGGCTACGTCGACGAAGGCCATTTCCATCGTCTGCCATCGGGCGGCGAGGGAGTCGCTGCGGGGGGCCAGCTCGACCTGCTGCTGATGCAGGGCTTGGATGTGTTCGTAGAAACCCTGGACCAGCTGTTCCTTGGATGCGAAGTAGTAGTACGCGTTGCCGACGCTGACACCGGCTTCGCCCGCGATCGCGCGCATGGTGGTCTTCGTAAAGCCGTTCTGCTCGAACAAGCGCAGGGCGGCGTCGATGATCTGCCGGCGAGTTTCCTCACCGCGCGCGGTCGTGGGCTCGGGGCGGGGCATGCGGCTCAGGCTAGTAGGGCAGCGTCGACCGAAGTCGGCGGGACAGCAGCCTGCTGCTCCCAATGCCTGTTGCGGCGGATCTTGTTCAGGGCGATCAGGTTTGCGAAGTGCATGCCGCCCAATACAAGCAGAACCATGCCAAGTTTCCTGGCAAGTTCCTCGATCGCGACGCGCCCATCGATGACCGGGACGCTGATACGCAAGGCCAGCGCCACGAACCCCGCGTTGACGAGCCAGAACCCAATAACCAGCAGATGATTCACAGCTTCGGCGAGGTCCTGGTCTCCATTCATCACATCGACCAGAAACCGCGCGCCATGGCGATGCAGGACCCGCGCCACCCAGAATGTGACCGCCAAACTGATGATCGTATAGGCCGCGTAAGTGACGACGACAAGATTCATTATCCCAGCTCCCTGCAGATTTGAACGTGTTCAACTGCGAGGCTAGGCCATCTCTTGAACATGTTCAAGTATGAGTGTCACAACATGGCAGCGGGCGTCACGGCAGCGGTTGATGAGGACCAGGTGTTTGGTGTGCGGGCTTATGCGCCGGTCTGGCCGTCGATTCGTTCTCGGAGAAGGTCAGCGTGGCCGTTGTGGCGGGCGTATTCCTGGATCAGTGGGTTCGGAGGATCAGGAGTGGGTTGCCGGGGCCGGTTGCGTCTTTCTGACGTAGAGCTGCTGGCGGGCACGGGCGACCAGGGCACCGGTCGCGTCGACGATCTGCGTCTCGTGCTCGGTGATCGACTTCGCGCCGTTGGCGGTGGTTTGGCGGATGTCGTCTACGAGGTTGTGGGGCATCAGCATTGTGGAGCGGACGGTGCCGCGGCCGGGGGCGATGAACTCGATCTCGGCGGTTGTGTTCCAGATCCGATAGCCCTGGCCTAGTTGACCGTTGGCCATCATGCCGAAGAAGGGGTCGGTCATCGCGAATAGGGACCAACCTGGTGCGGCGCCATTGTGGTTGGAATTCCAGCGGCGCACGCGCAGGCTTATTTCCGCGGACGTCCAGTCCTCGGCGAATCGCTCGACGCGTACGCCGAGGAACAGGAGAGACGGAGCAAGATTCATCACCGTTCGCAGCCTGCGTGGTGTCAGGAGAGATGCCGGGAGAGTCCGTCGTTCGAATCCCCCTGGTTTGAAACGCATTTCACCACATTACCTACCGGTCAGTTCAGCGCCCGGGGACAGTCCCCGCGGAACAACCAGATACAGGCCACGCCTTCCCTGCCGGTGCCGCATGGAGCGGTGGCCGCGACGCAGCTGGCGACGGCGCACCACAGAAACTTTCCAGCAATCTGTTTGGTCCGCACTTCGGTCCCCAGTTTTAGGGGTTCATTCGAAACACCGATATTCGGGGATTGGCAAAACTTGTCACACTTGGGTTGCCACAGGTCAAAGGCATGGGAATCGGTTGGACTCGCCTGCGTGGGCTGTGTCACTGTGACATGAGGACACCTAGAATCCGGATCCGTGGGCCACCGCGAACAGGGACGTGAGGCGTTGACGCAGCAGCTTTTGCAACTGCGTGGCGAACACTCGGAGTTGAGTTTGCGGACGATCGCGATGCGGGCTCAGGTCAGCCACACCACCGTTTCGCGGGCATTCTCTACTCAGGGCAAGCTGCCGTCGTGGACCTCGATCGCGGCGATCGCTCAGGTTCTGGGTGGCGACAGCGTTGAGGTCGAACCGTTGTGGCAGTGGGCGTCGACCGGGACGCCGCAGACTCGTGCGCAGCTCGCTGGCGAGGCCCCGCCGCGATCGGACCCGCCGACGCCCACCCGGCTGCCCTGGTTCATTCCGGTATGCGCGGCCCTGGCGTTCGGGCTGATCCTTCCGGCCGCCGTGGCCGGTGCGATGACAACGGAATCGACGGCGTATCGATGGCTTGCCGTGTTCACTCAGGCCGTGTTCGCCATCGCCGCGGCCATCGCGTTCGGCCTGCACGCATTCCGGGCCGCGGAGTTCGAACGCCGTTGGCTCGTCTTCGCCTGCCTGGCCAGCGCGTGCTGGGGTGCGGCAATGGTGTGGTGGATCCTCGCCTACGAAATCGGCGGCAATCAGCACGGCGTGATGATCTCCGAAATCGGATTCCACACCTACTCGCCGCTGATGATCATCGCGTTGTGGCTGCGCCTGCGAAACAACCCCACCGCCAGCGCGGCGCGCGAGAATACCGTTCAAACGGTCGCGCTCACCGTCGTTGCCGCCTTATCGGTACCCGGCGCGGTCTGGCTCCTCTCCGCGCTTCCGCACGCCCGGCACGGCGCCGACGAGACCTTCCTCCTGCGGACCTATCTGTACCCCCTCGCCGACGGGGCCATGATCGCCCTCGCCCTGCTCGCCAGTGTCCGGGGAATCCGAGTCACTCAATCACGTCTGCTGGCTGTCGCATTCGGCGCCGACGCCATCGCCGTCATCCTCGCCACCAATTCCGCCATCGAGCAGACCGCAGACCTGCCCGCCAGCGCGGAATTCGCGTCCACCGCCTTCGCCGTCCTGCTCGCCCTCGCCGCGATCGCACCCATCGACAATCGAATCCGGCCCGCCCACCACCAGTACATCCTCACCCGTGTGCTGCAGGCGACGGGCCTGGCTGCGATCGTCACCTACACCGTCACCCTCGCCACCGGTCACCTCGCTCCGGCCATCACCCCCATCATGGCCGCCGGGATCACACTCTTGCTGGTCATCGCGCTGGTTACGAGCCTGCACCAGTCGCACTCCTGATCCATCAGGCTCGGTCGACCTCTGGGTCCGGCGTGCCCTGATACGCCGCTTCGAACTCCCTCGTCAAAACCGCTGATCGCGATAGCCACAGCCTTGCTCGAGTGGTTCACCAAGCAGCTGCTACGACGATTTTTCTGTCATCGTGACGCGGCTCACGTCGGGTATAGCCGTCCTTTTTCCCATTCTTGACCTGTGTAAACCCTGGTGTTCCATGGGTTTCCAATCAGGTGTTACTGGCACACCACTTCCGTTGCCAGTGGTGTTCCAGCTCTAGTTGCCGAACCGACGCCGGGGACCAACCCGAGCATCGGGGGCAAGTAGCAAATCGCAACATCGTTGAACCGGCAACCCGCCCAACAACACCTCCGCTGGATCCTCTGTAAGGAGTTCCCATGAGTGTCAGTACTCGAATCAGCAAGACCGCGATCTCGGCCGCTGTCGCACTGTCCCTGGCCGCCGCGGGCGCAGCGATCGCCTCGCCCGCCAATGCCGAGGCCACCGATCAGGGGCCTGCGGCCGCGGCGATCGCTCTGCCGGGCCAGGATGGTGACCCGATCGCGCAACTGATGTCGTTGTTCACCCCGGCCAGTGGCGTCGGGTTCGAGGAAACCGTCCGTGCGGCCCTGCTGCCGGCCGCCGCGGTGGACCTTCCGTTCGACGACACGAGCACGGTCACGCCCGACACCGAATTCGACAGCACCGCAGCGCCGGTTATCGAGCAGGACGGCGCGGACGCCGCGGACATCGCTCAACCGGTTGCCGACAACACGGGCGACTGGGACCGAACCTTCGAGAAGATGTTCCAGCGTGGCGCGGAAGGTGCCTTCAAGGGGGCATTGTTCGGAGGACTGGTCAGTGTGGCCGCCGGATGTCTTGTCGGGCTCCCGATCTTCCTGATCGGCTGCCCGGTCGGCATGGTAATCGGCGGTATCGCCGGAGCCGTCATCGGCGGAGCTACCGGCGGCATCATGGGAGCTCAGATGGGCGCGCTCGAGGGAGCCGGCACGAACCCTGCTGAGGTTCTGCCCTCGCGCTGACAGCGACTGATCGACGGCAAGAGGACCGGCGTGGTCCAACTGACCACGCCGGTCCTGTCCATCTAATGCAAGCCTCTTCTCCGGCCCACCGGACTCCACCCCACTTCAAAAATCAGCAGAAGCGGACGGGCCTGGGCTAGCACGCTCTCGCCGTGTCCACGCCGGGCCGGGGCGATGCCCCGGTCGGCATTCACCAGGAGGGAACGACGAATGATCCGACACCGAATCGCAGTCGCCACTCTCACGGCGCTGACGGCAACCCTTGCGACAACCGCGGCAGGCTTCGTCGTGGGAGCCGGTTCCGCCGCTGCGGACACCGAGTGCCCCGGCCTTTATGTGGTCGCCGTCCCCGGAACCTGGGAAACCTCGGAATCCGGTCCGGCGGGCGAGGATTCAGGACTGCTGAATACGGTCACCGCCGGTCTGCCGACGACGGTTCGCGTCGATTACGTCAATTACGCGGCCACCGCGTTCCCGTGGGAAGGCGAGGTGTACGGGCAGTCCAAGGCGGAGGCCATCGGCAATGCGCGTGCGATGGTCGCCGACATGGCGAATTCCTGCGCGTCGACCCGCATCGCATTGCTCGGCTACAGCCAGGGCGCGGATGCCGCAGGCGACCTCGCCGCGGAAATCGGTAGCCGCACAAGCGTTGTCGCCCCGGAGCGGATGGCCGCCGTCGGCCTGATCTCCGACCCGCGCCGCTCGCCCGGCGACATGCTCGTGGGCGCACCCGTGGCCGGAGCCGGAGCCAGCGGGCCCCGCCCCGGCGGATTCGGGGCTCTCGCATCGAAAGTCCGCACCTTCTGCGCGGAGGGCGACCTCTACTGTGCGACGCCCCCCGAAGACTTCGTCACCCGGTTCGCCGGATTCGTGGCTCAACTCTCGGATCCGAATCCATTGAACACCTTGAATATTCAGCTCGAGGCCGAGGCGATCGTCGGCGATCTCCTCGCCGCGGGCGGCCTCCCCGCGCTGCAGAACCAGTTCACCGCGGCAGCGAACGAAACCCGAATCAGCCAACTGGAGCAGTTCTACCGCTCCCAGGTGCACGCGTCCTACGCCAGCTACCCGGTCGCAGACGGACAGACCGCGACATCCTGGCTGCACAACTGGCTCAGTGGACTGACGTGACACCGCTGAACGGTTCCCTCGAGACTCCCCATCACGGCACGCAGACCTCACGCTATGTGCCGTGAAGGGAGAAGAACGGTTCTCGAGCACGACCGGACTTCGAGCCGAGAACCAGCTGTGTGGCCCCGCGGGAACCGGGGCCACACAGTCTTCCGGGATACAGAAAATTCGCTGAACCAACCGAAAGGACGGTAGTGAGATGACTGCACGACGATGGATTATCAGCGGTGCGATAGCGGCGGGAGCGACCGCCGTGGTGTTCGGTGCCGGGTCGGCATCGGCGGCCCAATTGGCGGTCAACGCGGACGAGGGCTACGTCTACGTCGAGCTCGACCACAATGAGACAAGCCTCCTCGCGAACACCGGGATTCCCGACTGGATCGACCAAACCTCCACGCCGCAAAACCAATTCGTCGACCCCGCGTGGTACTCGAACAGCCCGGCCTTCCAGGGTCCGAACGGCGACTGGTACAGCGGCTATTCCTTCGCTCAACTGTGGCGCGAAGCGGCCGCGCATCCCGGCGGCTCCGTCAGCTTGTGGCTCACCGACCCCGCCGCTTACGACGGCACCCTCATTCAAATGCGCCAGTACTGATCCCAGGACGGACATCCCGATGGAGCGATTGCGAGAGTTGCGTTTTGCCCCGCTCTGGGTAATCGTGCCGATGGCATGCGCGGTGCTATGGGGAATCGCGATGGTGACCGGGGTCGGCTGGTTCGGCGTACCTCTGATCGTCATATTCACGCCCGTTTTCTCGGTGAGCCTCGCGCGGGAACGCAGACGTTTCGGTGGCCGCGAGCGGATGCGCGAATTCTACGAATGCCTGCGTGCACGGCAATTGCCTCCGCTGACCACCACAGACGAAGCCATCCGCTGGAATCGCCTGATCATCGACGAACGTGCCCACCGCCGCGCCGGGCTCGCGATGTCCTGGTTCTACTTGGCACTCGCGACCCTCGGTCTGACCCTGCCCGTACTCATCGCCTTGACCTCGCCCCACAAGGGCTACAAGGTTGGCCTCACCATGCCCCTCGCGGTGGTGATCGCCATCTCCGGTTTCGCCTGGATCCGGTTCGCCAACCCGCGCGTCCTCGCAGCGCTCGAGACGTTGGCCCAACAGGGAACCGAACGCGGATACGGCAATTGGCTCACCGGGCCGACGGCGTGACCGGCCGAAAGATCCTCAGCCGGTCAGCAAGGCCAGACCGTGGAGCGAGCAACCAGAGCAGACAGGAATCCGGTCGGCTCGTGGTGTGACCGCCTTCGCCATTGCTGTTCATACGGGTTGGAATCCGGCGCCGACCCGCTGTAAACGGAAGTCGTGTGCCTGTCACACCGTTTGGAAACCCTCTGTCACACCTGGGTTTCCACAGGTCATGGGCCCGAAAATCGCGTCGATTCACCCCGGTGATCCGCATCACTGTTACAGCTCGACCCCCGAAATTCGAACCCGTGAACCACCCCGAGCAGGGGTGTGAAGCATTTATTCGGCGTTCGAAGTGCAGAGGGTGTCCAGGACGAAGGGTGGCTTGATGACTCGGGACAGGGTCAGCGGGGTGACGGGGTTGTCGTTCGCGATACGGTTCGCTTGATCGGTCGCGGCTTGTTCCGCGGCTGCGGCGGTGGAGCCTTTTCCGAAGGTGTAGGCGGGTCTGACGGTGTTCAGCAGATCCGACCGGATGTCGAATTCGACGACCGCGCCGCACTCGTTGTGAATCTCCATGCCGACGAAGCAGTGCGGGTTCTGGCGTTCGCATGCGGTGAGGGCGGCCTGGTTCGCGGCGTCCTGGGTGGGATAGTCGATCGCCTCGCCGATTCCTGAGGCTCCTAGGAAGCCACCATCCGACTGCTCGGCGATCGCGCCGTAGAGATCACCGCTCGCATGCGCGGTTCCGGCTCCGGTGATCACGAGCACTGCGGCGGCGGGAACCACCATTGCCAGCGCGGACTTTCCCAACAACGACATGCCACGACCCCCGAGAACCTCGATATCTGGACGATCATGGTTGCATCGGGCCGCCCTGTCCAGTCCCGTGTCACATTGCGGGGGCGGGGATGGTCGTGGGGGTATGGGTATTGCGCACACCTGGCCCGGATGGGTCGCTACCGGGTTTCTTTGGTTTGTCGCCTTCGAGTTTCTGATGGGGGCGGCTACCAAGTTTTGGCCTGGGCCAACGTTTTTCGGGCCCGCGTATTCGGTCAAATTTCCGGACTGGGGGTGGCCGGGGTGGTTCCGGTTCGTTGTCGGTGGGATCGAGGGGGTGTGTGCGGTTTTGCTGGCGATCCCGTATCAGGAGGCGCGGTTTCTCGGGGCTGCGGTCTTGGTGCTCGTGTTGACCGGCGCGGTGGTCACGCACATCGTCAACCATCATGGGCTCAAGGAAAGCTTTTCCGCGCCGGTGCATTTGGTCGTCGTGGCGATCATTGCTCTCGCCACTTGGCCCGCCGAGTGGACTGACGTGTTTCAGCCTGGGCAGTGGTCGTAGCGCCCATCGCGAAAGTCATTACCGCCGAACAGGTCCGTCCGGCCGGGGAGAATCGGGGCCGTCGTCCTGATCCCCGGCGGTGTCGGGTCCTTGACCTGCGACAGGTCCAATTCTGCGCGGCCTGGGCATGCGCCGGATGCCCGCGGCCGGGGCATCGTCACCGGCACGCTTCCTTCGCAATGCGCCGAGGTCGGTGACACTGCCGTCATGCTCGGCACCGCGCTGGTCGTGCTCCGGAGCCGGAAGCGCGGAGCCTGGGTCGGCCAGCCACCATCCCGTCTCGCGCTGGAGTTCGGAGCGCAGCACGGGCCTGGTCGGCGCGGGGTCGTAGACAGAGCCGCCTTCCGGACGCCAAGCCGGTTGGGGACGCTCGCTGGTTTCTTCCGTCATGCGCCGTGGACGACGGGGCAGCCGGACGAGATTCGGCGTGTCCTCCCCCGCCTCCGGGGAACGGGTTTCGGCAGGCTTCATGCTTTCCAGCTTCTTGCGCAACCGTTCCACCGCATCGAAACGCTTGGGACCGGGCCCCGGCAATGATTCCCGTCCAGGCTCTTCCCGGTTCGACATCGAACTAGCCGCCGGCGGGTGCCGTGGTACCCGCCGGATCCATGACCGCGGATACTCCGGGCTGTTCTCTTGACTTCCTGCTGGTGTTGCTCATGTCCGTATTCTCCCTCAGGCCCGCACGCCGTCACCCAGGTGACGAGTCCAACGATAACCGTCCGGCTCGGACGCCCAGGTCAGCAGAAGGGTCCGGGGTCGGGTTTCGGCTCGACCCAGGGCGGCGGTGGCGGCAACGGGATGGGGTTCACACGGCGGAAGCCTTCAGTTGGGCCCTTGTAGATCCAAGGGTCACCGTCGCCATCGAGAGGATGCCGGTCGAGAGGGGTGTAGATGGCTCCGGGTGGAAGGTCGGTGCAGATCGATGATGCTGTGAGCGCGAGTGGGGGCGGTCCAGCGGATGGAGAGGCCGCCGCAGTCGGGGCAGACCGGGCGGGATTTGCCGTTCACGACCGCTTCGCTGCCGGGCCAGCCGGTGGGCCATTCGGCGCTACAGCGCAGGCATGAAATCTGTTCCGGGGGACGGCCGATTCGATCGTCCTTACTGCCGACCTTCAGGAAGAACGGGGTATCGCGCAGGGAGCCCACATAGCCGGGATAGGGGCCGTGGGCATCACGATCCCAAGATTTGTATCCTGCTGGGGGCCATAGCAATCCGATGACGCGAGTGACGTCGGCGTGGGTCCAGGGTTCGCCGCGATTGCCGTCCTCGTTCAGTTGCTTGGCGAGCCAGGCCGGATCGCCGCCCGGGAATTCGGCATTGAGTTCGGCCAGCCGCCGCACACCAGGAGCCTCCGCTCCGGGGGCCGAGAAGTCCGCGACCGCGAGCCGGATTTCCCGAAGCCGCGCTTCTTCTTCCGCCCGCACCCTCTGCTGCTCGAGCATGGCCCGTTCCTCGTCGCTGCCCTGTCACTGCGGGACCGACTTATCCCCCACCTTGCGCCTCACCACGTTTCGATCCTAGGGCGCGGAGGATTCAGGTGGGTTGCGGGCAGAAGAGGTCGCAGGTTGCGGGTGGGATCGTGGTCGGGGTCGGCGAATCGTCGAAGTGGGCGGTGCTGACCAGGATCATGACTGCCGTTGCGGCGGTGAGGATCGCGGTGAAAATTATGAGGAAAATGGCCCAGTTGAGGCGGGGGAAGGTGATGACTTCGTCGCCGTCGTCGAGAACCAGGAACAGCACCGCCGCACCGGCTCCCGAGCGGGAGAGTTGGGTTATGGCGGCATTGCGCCACCATTTTCCGGATGTCGGAGACATGGGACTCATCTCCAGTAAAGACCTGACGCCGTGATCTCGGCAGTGCCCAGGCTACTCCTCTACCTGCATGAATAGCTATGAGCTATATGTTGGTTACGGTTACGAATGTCGATCGTTTCGACTACGCCGGGAGCTCGTATTTCTCGATCAACTCGGTGAAGGCTCGGGCGGCGGCGCTTCGGTAGGTGTTCTCGCGAGCGAGCAGGACGACCGTGCGGGTGGGCAGGGGTGGGTCGAGCGCGAGGGTGGTCAGCGTGGGGTGATCGGTGGCGACCGCCTCGGGGAGGATGGTGGCGAGGGGCGTGCGCTCGATGATTTCGGTGAGGGCCTGAATCGAGTTGGCTTCCATCATGATTCGAGGCCGAGCCCGGTTGTCGGAGAGGTATGCGTCGATGTGCGCGCGCGTGGCGAAATCGCCGGTGAGCAATGCGAGGCCCGGGAGATTGCGGACGGGAAGCGGGCGGGCGGGATCGATGTCGGGACCAGAGGCGGCGACCAGGGCCAGCGCTTCGGTGAAGAGGGTGGCGGCGGTAATGCCCGGCGGGTGCGGTCTGTCGAAGGCGATGCCCAGGTCGAGTTCGTCTGCCAGCAAGGCGGATTCGAGGTTGTCTTGCGACATCTCCTGTAATTGCAGGGTGATTCCGGGGTGCCTGTCATGCATCTCGGCGAACAGCGGGCCGATGAGATAGGCCGTGAAAGTGGGCGTCACACCGAGACGGAGGTGGCCGCGGGTGAGGTCGGCTACGTCGTGGACGGCGCGGTCGGCGGCGGCCAGGTCGCGCAGGGCGCGGCGGGCGAAGCGGGTGTAGGCCTCGCCCGCATCGGTGAGTCGCACGGTGCGGCCGGTGCGGTCCAGCAGTTGCGCGCCGACCGCTCGCTCGAGCTGTTTGATCTGCTGCGACAGGGTGGGCTGGGAGATGTGCAGGTCTTCGGCGGCCCGGGTGAAGTTGCCGTGCTCGGCGACCGCGAGGAGATAGCGGACATGCCGGAGTTCTACGCCCATACCCACAACCATAGATGAAACCAATAGAAGCGATGGAAACTGCGTCTTGGACACTATGCATGCAGGTCGGGCAGGGTGGATCTCATCGGGAAACCGAAACCGATCACGGCAGAAGGAGGTCCCCATGAATGACATCGCGGACGGGTTCCGGCGCTTCCGGCAGGAGGTGTTCCCGGCCCAGGCCGAGCTGTTTCAGCACCTCGCGACCACGCATCAGCCGACCGCGCTGTTCATCGGCTGCTCCGACAGCCGGGTGGTGCCCGAGCTGATCACGCAGCGCAAGCCCGGCGAACTGTTCGTCATTCGCACGGCCGGAAATCTGGTGCCGCCCTATGCGCCCGGCGCGGACGGCATCGCGGCGAGCATCGAATACGCGCTGAGCGTGCTGGAAGTCTCCGACGTGATCGTGTGCGGCCATTCCGATTGCGGCGCGATGACGGCGATGGCATCCGATCGGCCGCTCGATCAGCTGCCCGCCGTCGCCGGCTGGCTGCGTCACGCGGAGGCGTCCAAGGCCCGCACCGAGGCGGGAAATCACGCTTCCGGACCGCTGAAAGTCGCTGCGCTGGTTCGCGACAACGTGCGCAGCCAGTTGATCAATCTGACCACGCACCCGTCGGTGGTGCGGGCCATGGCGCAGCGTTCGGTGCGCCTGCACGGCTGGTGCTACGACATCGCCTCCGGTACCGCCGAGGAATTCGACTCCGCCACGGGTCAATTCGTCGGCATCGCCGCCTGAATACCTCTCCGAAATATCCACTCCTGAAAGGACATCAAACAATGCTGCACACCCAGGCCGACCAGAATGCCCGCGTGGAACTCACCACCCGAATCCTCGACGCCAAGGCCCGCAAGAACCTCAGCTGGCAGGAATTGGCCGACACCGCAGGGCTTTCGGTCGCCTTCGTCACCGCGGCCCTGCTCGGCCAGCACCCGCTGCCCGCCGAGGCCGCCGGAGCCGTCGTCGATAAGCTCGGCCTGCCCGGCGATACCTCGCTGCTTCTCCAAAGCGTCCCGGTGCGCGGCAGCATCCCCGGCGGCGTCCCCACCGACCCGACCATCTACCGCTTCTACGAAATGCTCCAGGTCTACGGCACCACCCTCAAGGCCCTGGTCCACGAGCAGTTCGGCGATGGCGTCATCAGCGCGATCAACTTCACACTCGACATCAAGAAGGTCGCCGACCCTGAAGGCGGCGAGCGCGCCGTCATCACGCTCGATGGAAAGTACTTGCCCACCAGGCCTTTCTGATCCGAGACGCCGGGCACCCGACAGGCTGCCCGGCAGAGCCGGATCTTATTGGCGGGGAACGGAATTACTTGGCCGACCGCGCAGCGGTTTCGATCAGATCGGTGACGGCCTGCGGCTGCGACAGCGTGACCGCGTGGCTGGCGGATTCCTCCACGATGGTGGCGTGCGCCCGAGTTGCCATCTCCCGCTGCCCGGCCGCGGGGATCATCCGGTCGTCGCGGCTGATCAGCGTCCAGCTCGGCAGCGTCTTCCACGCCGGTACGGCCGACGGCTCGGCGAATGCGGCCGCCGCGATCGGACGCTGCGAGGCGGCCAGGACGGCGGCCTCGGCCTGCGGCAGGTCCTGCGCGAAGAATTCGGGGAATTTGTCGGCCGCCACGGTCAATTCGACCGAAGGGCCCTTGCCGTCCGCCTGCGGGTATTCGCGCGGTACGCCGATCTTGGTGGCCGGACCGCCGAAGCGGCCATCGAGCGCACCGAGGCTCTCGCCCTCATCGGGAGCGAATGCGGCGATATAGACCAGCCCGGCCGCCTTGTCCGACCCCGTCGCGGCATTGGTGATGACGGCACCGCCGTAGGAATGGCCGACCACGATGGCCTTGCCCGGCATCCCATCCAGCACACCGCGAATGTATGCCGCGTCGTAGACCAGCCCGCGCAAGGGCACCGCCGCTGTGGTGACTCGATAGCCGTCGCGCTGCAGACGATCCACCACCTTGCTCCAACTAGAGCCGTCCGCAAATGCGCCATGTACCAACAGCACTCCCGGCTTCTCCCCCACCGGCTGTTCGCCGTGCGAGCCATTGTCGGCCTTGACCGTGCACGCCGCGGCGGTCATTCCGAGTACCAGTGTCGCCACCGTCGTAGCCACAGTGGCGACCGCACGCATCGATCGCTTACTACCCTTGTTGCTCATCGTTCCCTCGCCTCGAATCCGGTGCGAGACATGCCTCGCTCGCACAGATCCAGAGCCTGGGCGAACACGCTCAACGTTTGCTCAATGCCGACCCAACGCGCTGCTCAGCCTCTGTCCCCGAACTCCAGCAGCACGGTCCTGGTGACCACCACGACCGATCCGACCATCCCGTACACCACGGTAGCTCCCGCGTGTTTCCCGTTCCTGCCGTGTCCCTAGGTCCCGGGTCGCGATTTCCGCGGGAGATGGCGGAGCTTCTCTAGACTGGCGGCCGTGCGAATCCGAAGAGTGTTGACTGTGTCCGTGTTCGCCGCGATCGTCCCGCTCGGGGTGGTCGCGTGTTCTAGTGAGGGGGCGGGGACGAAGTCTGATTGCACTGTGAGTGGGTGCACCGTCACCTTTGATCGCGGGGTGAATGCCAAGGCCAGTGTGTTGGGGGTCGATGCCGAGTTGATGGCGGTTAATGGGGACACCGTGACGTTGAAGGTGGCGGGGCGGGAGGTCAGTGTGCCGGTGGGGGATACGCGGCCTGCGGACGGGCTGAAGGTGTCGGTGCAGGAGATCACCGGGGACAAGGTCGTGGTGAAGCTCGCTACCGGGATCAATTCCTGAGGCATTAACAAGAACACCCGTGTGCGCGAATACGTGGCAGTACATCGCACGTTGGTCTGCGCAAGGGGAAGCTATGAGAAGCACTGTGGCACTGGGGGCGGCGGTTTCGATCGCGGCGCTTGTCGGGGCGTCGGTTTTCACGCAGGCGGTGGGGCAGGCACAGGGTCCGAGTACTTCGTTCCGGACGCCTACCGGAAATATCGGGTGCCTTGTGTCCGACGGGATGGCGGCGTGCGAGATCTACAACTACTCCTATTCGGCACCGGTCAAGCCCGCCGACTGTTATGGGGCGTGGGGCGATCGGATCACCGTGGAATCGGGCGGGACGCAGTTCCACTGCCACGGTGATCGCATGGTCGAGGCGACCGCGCCGGTGCTCGACTATGGGAGCCGTGCCTCGATCGGCCAATTCAGCTGCCTGAGCACCGTGGATTATGTCGAATGCGCCGGGCCCGGACATTCGTTCCGGGTTGCTCGCACGTTCTACACAACCAGCTGAGCCCGTGCCGGTGAGGGCATGGTGAGCGATCGGTGAGCAGTTCCGGCCACGGTAGGTGACGTACCGGAAACCACTGCTCAGCACAGGAGTTCACCATGTCTCTCACCAATAAGACCGCCGTCGTCACCGGCGCTTCGCGGGGCATCGGCCGCGCCATCGCCTTGCGACTGGCGAAGGATGGGGCCGTGGTCGCGGTGCACTACGGCAGCAATGCGGAAGCGGCCGAGCAGACCGTGGCCGAGATCAAGGCGGCGGGCGGGCAGGCGTTCGCGATTCAAGCCCAGCTCGGCGATCCGGCCGGGATCGACGCACTGTTCGAGGGATTGAGCGCCGAATTGCCCGGCGGGCTGGACATTCTGGTCAACAATGCGGGTGGCGGCGGCGGTGCCGGTTCCCTCGAGGAGCTGACCCCGGAGCAGGTCGACGCGCTGTTCGCGGTGAATGTGTCTGCGCCGCTGTTCATTACCCAGCGCGCGCTGCCGGTGCTGCGTGATGGTGGCCGCATCGTGAACATCTCCTCGTGCGCCCCGCGGGTAGCGGCTCCGTCGCAGGTGGCGTATGCGATGAGCAAGGGCGCGATCGACGTGCTCACCAAAACCCTTGCGGTGCAACTCGGTCCGCGCGGCATCACAGTGAACGCGGTCGCACCGGGTGCGACGGAGACCGAGGGCATGGCCATGTTCCTGAACGCCAACCCGCAGATGCGGGCGTCCATGAGCGCCATGACCGCACTGGGCCGAGTCGGCCAGCCCGCCGATATCGCCGACGTGGTCGGCTTCCTGGCCTCCGAGGACGCCCGCTGGATCACCGCCAATGTGATCGACGTCAGCGGCGGCACCGCCATCAGCCCGGCTCTCGGCGGCTGAGGATCGGTTGCCGTGCAAGCCAGGCCATTGCGGCCCGCCCGCGGCTGCCGGGCGCCTCTCGACCAGAGCGATCAGGCCGATCACCATGGTCTCCGTCCCCCTGCGGTTCCCCATCGTCAGTTGCCATGCAAGCCAGGCCATTGCGGGCCGCCCGCGCCTCGGCGTGGGCCCGGCTGATAGCAACCACCATGCAGTGGTGGTGGGCCATACTCGCGTTTTGCCTGCACCGCTGCATGGTGATCAGTTCGGTGGGGGTTACCCGGGCATACTGGCGGCGTGCGGTTCGGGATTTTGGGTCCGGTTGAGGTGCGGCGGGGGGATGGGAGTCCGCTTGCGGTCGGTGGGCCGCAGGTGCGGTCATTGCTGGCTTTGCTGGCGGTCGATGCCGGGCGGGTGGTGTCGCGGGAGCGATTGATCGACGGGCTGTATGGGGAGGAGCCGCCGGGGGATGCGGGGCATGCGCTGCAATCGCAGGTGTCGCGATTGCGGCGGGCGTTGCGGAATGGGGTGGAGGGGGGCGAGCTTGTCGAGTCGTCGGCGGCGGGGTATCGGTTGGCGGTCGAACCGGAGGCGGTGGACGCGCATCGGTTTGCGCGGCTGGCCGAGGGCGGGCGAAAGGCTTTGCGGGAGAAGGATTTTGCGGCCGCTGCGGCACTGTTGGATGAGGCTATGGCGTTGTGGCGGGGGGCGGCGTTGGCGGATGTGCGGGATGCGCCGTTCGCCGATGTTCAGGTTGCCCGGCTGACCGAGGCTCGGCTGGCGGCAGCGGAGGATCGGGCGGAGGTGGGGCTGGCGCTGGGTGAGCATCAGGGGGTGGTTGCCGAACTTCCCGATCTGGTTGCCGCGCATCCGTTGCGGGAGCGGACTCGGGCGCTGCTTATGCGGGGGCTGTACGCGGCGGGGCGGCAAGCCGAGGCGCTGGAGCTGTTCGAGCAGGGGCGGCGGCTGTTCGCGGAGGAGCTCGGCGCTGACCCCGGGGCGGAGTTGGCCGAAGCGCATATGACCATCCTGCGCGCGGATGCCCCGAGTTCCGGGGCCGCTCAGACACGCAGGCTGCCAGCACAATTCACGAGTTTCGTCGGCCGTGATGCCGAAATCGCCCAGCTGGTGCCCTTGCTCGCGCAGACCCGATTGGTGACACTGACCGGTCCGGGCGGAACCGGCAAGACGCGGTTGGCGCTCGAGGCGGGCACGCAGTTCCGTGGTGAGGTGTGTTTCGTCGCGCTGGCTCCGCTGGCCGACGGCGCGGATATCGCCGAGGCGATCGCGGACGCACTCGGCAGCCGAGACACTCTGGCGCACTCCACTTCTGGGCCGCGCGACGCTGAGACTCGAGTGCTCGCCGCGCTCGCCGACCGGCCGCTGCTCCTCATCCTCGACAATTGCGAACAGGTGATCCTGGACGCCGCCCGGCTGACCCATCGGCTCCTGCTCGGCTGCCCCGGACTGCGCGTATTGGCCACCAGCCGAGAGGCTTTGAGCATTACCGGCGAGACCGTCCTGCAAGTCGGGCAATTGCCGGTTGCCGACACCGATGCGGCGCTCACCGAACAACTACGCAGCCCCGCGGTCCACCTGTTCGCCGACCGGGCCACCGCGGCGCGGCCCGGATTCACCGTCGACGCGGGCACCATCGGCACGGTGCGACGAATCTGCGCCCGGCTGGACGGACTCCCTCTCGCCATCGAATTGGCCGCCGCCCGCCTGCGCTCCCTCGACCTCGAGGAGATCGACGCCCGCCTCAGCGACCGCTTCCGCCTCCTGGGCCGTGGCGACCGCACCGCCGAACCCCGCCACCAAACCCTGCAAGCCGTCGTGGCATGGAGCTGGGATCTACTCGACCCCGCGGAACAGCTACTGGCCCAACGCTTCACGGTCTTCGCGGGCGGTGCGACCGCCGAAGACGTCCAACACGTCTGCGCCCTGGACGACGCCGACGAACTACTCCCCAGCCTGGCCGAAAAGTCACTACTCCAGGTCACCGGCAACCGCTACCGCATGCTCGAGACCATTCGAGAATTCGCCCACACCCGCCTCACCGAATCCGGCGCACCCGACCCCCTCCTGCGCGCCCACGCCGAATACTTCACCGCCCTCGCCGAACACTCCGAACCCCTCCTCCGAGGCAACCACCAACTGACCCACCTCACCCGCCTCGGCACCCACCACGACAACCTCCAAGCCGCCCTCCGCTGGTCAGTCCACTCCGCCCCCCACCTGGCCCTCCGCCTCATCGCCGCCCAAGCCTGGTATTGGTGGCTGAGCGGCCGCCCCGGCGACGCCCCCCAACTCGCCCGAGACCTACTCCCCCACCTGGATTCAGACCTACAGCCTCGCCCGAACCCGGGTCCAATGCCCCCGTCGGACTCGAGGCAACCGCCTCAGCGGGGTCCCACCCTCCAGCTGGATACGGGACTGCCCCAGCCTGATTCGAGCCCGGTGACGCGGCTGAACGATGCCGAGGCGGTGGAAGCGTATGCCTTGTGTGTTGCGGTGGGCGCACGCGGTGGAGCGCTCTCCGGTGCTGAGGTGGAACGGGCCACGGCGGCGGTCGGGCGGCTGGAGACTCCATTGCGGCGGCCGTATCTGGTTTTCCTGCTCGCTGTTGCCGGTGGGCTGCTCACCTCCAGTGCTGAACAGCAGCGCCGACTGTTCGGGCCCGACGCCTGGTCGCAGGCCTTCACGCGGCTGGGTGAAGGTCTGCGCATGCTCATGTCCGGGAATCCGATCGATGCTGAGCCCGAATTGCGCACGGCCCTAGAGGATTTCCGTGTTACTGGAGACCGCTGGGCGATCGCCTCCACGCTGGACAAGCTGGCTGCCATCGCGGACTGGCGCGGCGATCGGCAGACATCACTGGCGCTTATCGAGGAGGCACTCACTCTCAATGACGAGCTGGGTGCGGTGGCCGATAGCGCTGACCTGCTCAACCGTCACGGCGACATCCTCGCGCGAGGCGGCCTGTCCGAGTGTGACCTCGATGCCGCTCGCGCCGACTACGAGCGCGCCGCCGACCTGGCCCGGTCCATCGGCGTAATGGATCTGCGGGCCAACGCCTTACGCGGTCTCGGTGATATAGCGCGCACCACCGATCGCGACGAGGCTCGCGGCCACTACATGGCCGCACTAGCACTCCCCCCCGACGAGTCGGTCGGCGCGGTCGAAGCCCGCGCTCGCAGCCTGATCGGCCTGGGCTGGATAAACATCAGCGATGGCGCTGTGGCACAAGCCCTCTACGATCACCGCACAGCTCTCCAACTGGCGCTCGACCACCGCCTCCGGCACATCGCGGCCGGTGCAGCCGTGGGACTCGCGGGCGCATCCATACCAACGGCCTTCGCCACAACCGCCGACCACGCCATGGACACCCGTGCCGACCAATCGGCAGACCGCAATGCCGAGCGGGCGGCAACGCTGCTGGGAGCAGCGACCGGTATGCGCGGTCTGGCGCTGGAGGGTGACACCGATATCGCAACGGTGACCGCCGCGGCGCGGGCAGTACTGGGCGACAAGCGATTCGAGAACGCCTACCGCCTCGGCACCGAGATGCCCCCGGCAGAGGTGCTATCGCTCGCGTGGGTCGGGTGAACCGATAGAACGCAGATGCGACCTCATTTCGCGGGGGCGGGAGCGGTTCGAGCGGCTGTCGACGATGCCGAAATGACGTCTGAGCCGGGGTTATCACTGGCATGGTTGGGGTGGTGAGCCGATGGTGAGGGTGTGGTGAGGGGTCCAGCCGATGCTCTTTTCATGACCAGCACACAGCAGTTCACCAATAAGACGGTTCTTATCTCTGGCGCCAGCGTCGCGGGGCCCGCGCTCGCTTACTGGCTGCATCGGTATGGGTTCAGCGTGACCGTTGTCGAACAGGCTTCGACATTGCGGGAGGGCGGGTACAAGGTCGATATTCGGGGCGTTGCCATGGATGTCATTGCGCGGATGGGGTTGTCAGCGGAGATCGAGCGGGCTTCGACCGATATGCGGGGCGGGGCTTGGGTTGATGAGTCGGGGAAGGCGTTGGCCACGCTCGGGCCGGATCTGATCGGGTTGCGGTCGCCGGGAGATGACGAGGTTTTGCGCGGTGATTTGGCTCGAATTCTGTTCGATGCCAGTAAGAGTGGGGTGGAGTACATCTTCGGGGATTCGATCACCGGGCTGCGGCAGCTAGCCGAGGGTGTCGAGGTCGGGTTTCGGAATTCGCCGCCGCGGGTGTTCGATCTCGTGATCGGTGCGGATGGGATGCATTCGACGGTGCGGCACAATATTTTTGGCTCGGAGGAGCAGTTTGCCCGGCATACGGGGATGGCGGCTTGCGTGATCTCCGTGCCGAACTTTCTTGATCTCGATCATTGGGAGCTGGTGCATCCGACGCCGGGACGGATCGTGCAGATGTACAGCACGCATCGGTCGGCGGCCAAGGCGCAGTTCATCTTTGCCGAACCAGGGCAGCTGCCGGATCGCCGGGATGTGGCGGGGCAGCAGCGGCTGGTCGCGGAGGCATTCGCCGATGGGGGCTGGGAGACGGCGAATCTCCTGCGGGCCATACCGGAATCTCCGGACTTCTATTTCGACACGGTCAGTCAGATTCACTTGGATCGGTGGTCGGAGGGCCGGGTGGCGCTGGTCGGCGATGCCGCGTACTGCCCGTCGCCGCTGTCGGGGCAGGGCACCAGCATGGCCCTGGTCGGCGCGTATGTGCTGGCGGGCGAGTTGAAGGCGGCGGCCGGTGATCATCGTGTCGCGTTCGCCGCGTATCAGGAGAAGATGCGGGAGTACATCGACCTGAATCTGACCCTGGGTTGGAGCAATGCCACCCAGATGGTGGCCGGCGGCAAGCGTGCGATCCGCATGCAGACCACCATGTTGCGGATGCTGCGCCGGATGCCCTGGAAGGGTCTGGCCCTGCGTCCGATCATCAAGCCGCTGGCACACGCCTCGAACGCCATCCACCTCGAAACCTACTGATCAACCGCCATCTGGTTTGCTCATAGGACGTTCATAAAGGTTGGCCTACCGTCGTCGAATCACGAATTCGAGGAGCTGTCATGCCGAGGACCTTCATTGATGCCGTCAGGACCGTCGCCGCAGTCGCGGTGCCGGTCCTGACCGCCGCCCTCTGCGTCACCGGATGTTCGAAGGACTCGGGGTCCCAGGACAAGGACCTCCAGGCGTTCGACGCCCAAACGGTCCATTGGGGGCCCTGCGGTCAGGGCGATACGGCCGGATGGTTCACCGGCGAGATCCCGGCCGATCAGCAGTGCGGGCAGATCGTGGCCCCGCTCGACTATTCGGCCGCGCGCGGCAAGGGACTCGGCGACACCCCGACGGTGCAACTGGCGGTGGCGCGGCGGCCAGCGACCGGTCAGAAGACGGGATCGCTGCTGGCCATCAGCGGCGGGCCCGGCGATCCGGGCCTCGAGATGATCGAAATGTCGTTCCCGGAAGCCGTCCGCACCGATTTCGACATCGTCTCCTACGACCCGCGCGGCGTCGGCAAGTCGACGCCCACCATCAAATGCACCTCACAAGGCGAGAATGCCGAGACCGGCACCGACACCGATAGCGCCGAACAGGCGAACCGCGCTACGGTCGCAGCCTGCGTAGCGGGCACCGGCGTGGATGTGCTGCGCCACATCGGTTCCAACGAAGCCACGGACGACGTCGACCTCATCCGGGCCGTCCTGGGCGAACAGCGGATCAACCTGCTCGCCGCCTCGTACGGCACGCAGATCGCGGGCATGTACGCCGTGCGCTACCCGGACGGCTACCGCGCTGCGGTGCTCGACGGCGTGGTGAATATCGCGGAATCGCAGAATGACATGCTGATCGGCCAGAAGCGCGGCTACCAGAGCACGTTCGACCGCGTAATCGCCTACTGCACAGGCGAATACCGCGCCACCGAGCACACCGAATGCCCGCTCGGCAATGACCCCGCCACGGCGACGACGTCATTCCAGCAGCTACTGCGCGACGCCGACGCACACCCCGTGCCCGCGGGGGCCACCAACCCGGTCACGGGCGGGGAAATCCTCACCGCGACCACCAAGGGCCTGCTGTGGAAGTCGAGCTGGGTGCCCTACCTGAACGCTCTGCAAGGAGTCCGGCACGGCGACGGCACCGCGATTCACGAACTCGCCGAAACCGGCAGTGTCACAGAAGAATCGGGCACTCCAGCCCCGCGTCACCGGGCGGGTCGCGACAGCTCCGCCCAGCCCAGCGACCCCAATGCCATCACCGCCATCACCTGCACGGACACCGCCGACCCGACCACCGATCGCGCCGCCCGGCAACGCGATGCACAAGCCCGCTACAACGCCTCGACCTACGAGAACTACGAGCCCCGCCCCACCGAATTCCCCCTCGACGTCTGCGACCTGTGGCCCTTCCCCGGCGCGGTGCACCCTTCCGTCCCCTCCCGCCCGGACAGCGCGGCCCCTTTGCTCTTCGTAGCCCAGAGCCACGACCCGACCACGCCTCTCGTAAACGCCCAGCGTATGGCCGATTACATGCGCAGCCCCCTGCTGATCCGCGAGGGCGACGGCCACACCTTCGTCTTCGGCGACGTGGATCCCTGCATCGACGCCGAGGTGGTCCGCTACCTTCGGGATCCGCACTCGGTACAGAACAAGACCTGCCAGTAGCTCGCAGACTCAAGTCATCTGTGAGCGGGACGGGCATAACAGCGAGTAATTGGGACATTGGAACGCTCACAGTGAGCGCATAACGTTATCGACAGATCAACTGCTGGGAGCGCCGGTCTTCGGACCGGCGAATCACGCACGCTCTCATAGGAGAAGACCTTGTCGAATTCCAAAGTCCTTGCGCTCGGGGTGCTGTCGGCCGCAATGCTGATGACCATCCTGGACGGCAGCATCGTGACCGTGGCCATGCCTGCGATTCAGCAGGATCTGGGGTTCAGTCCGGCCGGGTTGAGCTGGACGGTCAATGCGTACCTGATCGCGTTCGGTGGGTTGCTGCTGCTGGCCGGGCGGCTCGGGGATTTGATCGGACGGCGGTCGATGTTCCTGGCCGGGAACACCGTGTTCACCGCTGCTTCGCTGTTCGCGGGTGTCGCCTCCGGGCCGGGGCAGTTGATCGCGGCACGGTTCCTGCAAGGTGTGGGTAGTGCGCTGGCGGCGTCGGTGGTGCTCGGGATCCTGGTCACCATGTTCACCGAGGACGGGGAGCGGGCCAAGGCCATCGGGGTGTTCAGTTTCACCGGGGCCGCGGGCGCTTCGATCGGGCAGGTGCTCGGTGGCGTGCTCACCGATGCGCTGAACTGGCACTGGGTGTTCTTCATCAATGTGCCGATCGGGCTGGTCACCGTGGCGTTGGCGCTGAAGGCGCTGCCGAATGACCGGGGTATCGGAATGGCCGCGGGCGCGGACGTTCTCGGTGCGGTGCTGGTGACTTCGGGACTGATGCTGGGCATCTACACCGTCGTTCAGATCGCGGAATACGGCTGGCTGTCGGGCCGTACGCTCGGCGGGGCCGCGGTGTCGGCCGGTTTGATCGCGGGCTTCCTGGTTCGGCAGGCGACCGCCGCGACTCCCCTGCTGCCGCTGCGTATCTTCCGCTCCCGCAATGTGTCCGGCGCGAATGTCGTGCAGATGCTGACCCTGTCGGCCATGTTCGCCTTCCAGATCATTGTCGCGCTGTACATGCAGAAGGTGCTCGGCTACGGCGCGCTGCAGACCGGGCTGGCCATGCTGCCCGCGGCGGTCGCGATCGGTGGTGTGTCGCTGTTCGTGTCGGCTCCGCTCAGCACTCGGTTCGGGGCGCGGAATGTCTTGATCGCGGGTCTGGTGCTGCTGCTGGTCGGCATGGCCTGGCTGACCCGGCTGCCGGTGCACGCCACCTATGTCGTCGATCTGCTGCCGATGATGGTGCTGATCGCCGGTGGCGGACTGGTGCTTCCGATGCTGACCACGCTGGGCATGTCCGGCGCGAAGGCCGATGACGCGGGACTGGCGTCCGGGCTGTTCAACACCACTCAGCAGATCGGTATGGCGCTCGGCATCGCGGTGCTGTCCACCCTGGCCGCCTCCCGCACCGGAAGCCAGCTCACCGCGGGCGCTTCTGAGGCCGAGGCATTGACCAGCGGCTACCGCCTCGCCTTCATGGTCGCGACCGGACTGCTGGTCGCCGCCTTGGCCGTGAGCTTCACCGTATTGCGCAAGCCCGCAGTCCAGGCGGTGTCCGCTCCGGTGAACGAGCCTGTCGCACTGGCGATCTGACCCACCCACTCAACCGCATACAGAATCGGGCCGGTATCCACCGCCCGATTCTTTTTGCGCACTTCCCTTTTTGCGTCCGCCGACTCAGGGACGGCGGGGTCCAGGTCGGGGCCGGTGCGGCTCGCGTCCCGGGCGCGGCCGATGAGGGTCGCGACATCGTCGACCCAGGCTTGGGTAGTGGAATCAGCCGTCCAGCTGCACGGTTCCGAGCATCAGCTGGAAGGCGGCGGCGCACGGGTCGGGCTGCGCGGCGTGGTCGCGATTGTGAATCCACCAGCTGACCGTCCCGGAGTCGGCGGCCGAGACCCCGCACACGCCCGGATCCTGCGGATCCCGCCAGTAGAAGCCGCCGAAGCTCTTCACCACCAGGTTCTCGGTGGTGTACCCGAGGTCGATGGCGGTCTGCCGATCCATCATGAGCGAGTTCTTGCGTAGCCATCCATAGGTGATGTCCACGGTTCCGCCGGTGTTCGACACGGCGGTCCACTCGCAAATGGTCGGCGACGCCTGCCTATGCAACCGGGTGACACCCGCGAACTTCTCGATCTTGGCGTCCGCCAGCGGTCCGCACCCGGCCAGCCCGTTGTCCTCCACCGGCGCGGTCTGCGCCTGCCCGCCGGTCGCGGCCGAGCATCCGGCGATCAGGCCCGACCCGCCCGCGAGCACACCGATGGCGGCGAACATGGTCGCCCCGACCCGAATCCGGTTGCGCGCCATCGCCCCTACCTCGTCAAAGTCATATCGATGAGTCGGTTGGCGGCCGTACAGTCCGCTGCGGCGGGCTGCCCCGGAGCCTCGATCAACCAATCGACGAAGTCCCCATCCCCACTGGGCACCGCCTCCTCACACACCTGCTGCCCCTGCCAGCTGAACCCGGCCCGCCCATCCACTTGGACCGCGGCCCGCGTCCCGTCCTCCGAGTGATACGCCTCGAGCGGACTCCCCCGAAACCACCGGAACGTCACACTCGCGCCGCCCCCGCCTTCCCATCGGCACAACAACGCATCCCCCGAAACCAAACGCACCGCCCCGAAGCCCGCGACCGCCCCTACCTCCGAGTCCGCGACCGAGCCACATCGGCCCACATGCACCGATTCGACCACCGCCCGCACAGTCGAAGTCACCGGTGCTGAAGCGGTTTCTTGCTGCTGTCCCCCACACCCCGAAAGCATGGCGATACCCAGCACCACCCCCGAGGCCACCGCCACCACACGCACGAACGCGATGATAGCCATGCCCGCCCACCCCCGCCTCCCAGCAGCAAGCGAGGGTCAGTGGCAGGTCGCGGGGAGGCCGGAGAGGGCGACTCGCGGATGTCCGGTGAGGCAGTCCAGGGCGGCGCCGTCGAGGGTGACCGCGCTCAGGTCGAGGGAGGCGGTGGCGATGGTTCCGCCGCTGTTGCTGGTGTGCAGGAGGGCTTGTTGCGCCGCGGAGATGGCTACTCGGGTGAGCGAGCCTCGCAAGGCGGCGGTGTCGCCGACGTTGATGATGTTGATGCCGTTGGCTGCTGCGCCGTTGAGGGTGGTGTCGCGGATGTCGAATATCAGCTCGGATGTGGACGGGTTCGAACCGGTGGGGGTGTAGGCGATGAGGCCGATGCCGTCGGCGCTGCAATCGGCCAGGTCGGAGTTGGTGATGGTGAGGTCGGTGTGGGCGGTGCGGCCGAAATTGGTGGTGACCACACAGGTTCCGAGGTTGGCGGGGACGAGGGAGTTGAGGAGGGCTCCGGGGAAGGTTGAGTGGTGGGCGCGGACATTGTCGAGGGTGAGGGATTGGTGCGCTCCGCCGGTGGACAGGTTGTAGTTTTCGATGAGGTCGCCGGTGACGTTCTCGAAAGTGCTGTCGGTGACGTGGACTTCGCTCTGCGGGCTGCCGCTGGTGGTGACGTATTCCAGGCCGTTGGCGGAGAAGTTTCCGGAGCCATTGCGGAAGTCGTTGCCGGAGATGGTGATATCCATGCGTGCTCGGCCGAGGGCATTGAGGAAGACGCCCTCGCTGTCGGCGACCGCATTGAGCACCGATGCGGTGGGTGCGGCGATATCGGTCTCGGTGTTGTTCACGAGATCGGCGGTGAGCCTCGCGGTATCACCGGCCTGAATGCCGATGGCCAGCACTGACAGCTTGACCAGGCCCAGGTTGATGGTGCGCAGCGTATTTCCGGTCAATTGCGCCGTGACCTGGCTGTTCCCGTGCGCGCGCACGTCTATGCCGTCGCCGCACGCGGTGTCGTGCACGGTATTTCCTTCGATGCGCACACTCCCCGCAGCGGCGGAGAAGTCGGTCATGATCGCGGCCCAGCCATTATTGAGCGTGATGAAGTCGGGCAGCGCGGGCGCGGCCAACCCCAGAGGCAGCGTGGGTGGCAGGCCGAAGGGTCCGATCATGAAGCCGTCGGCGCACTGCTGATTGGTGGCACTCACATCATTGCCGCTGATCACGACATCGGCTGCGTCGGAACCGTAGATCCCGCCTCGCCGCGCCCCGGCGATCACCAGATTGCGCACCTGTGCACCCGTGGCCAGGCGGACCGCGTCACCATCGTGTGCGGAGGTGGTGTTCGTAATCCGAGGCAGTCCAGCACCATTGGGCACCGGGTCACCGATGAGCTGCTGTCCGGGCTTGAGCGCGATCCCGCCGTCCAATGCCGCCGCGGCCGCCTGCACCACAATGGTGTCGCCGTCTCGGGATGCGGCCTCCACCCGGGCCAGTGAATCGAATGGCGCCTCGGCGCTGCCGACACTCCCGGGAGCCGCCCCCGCGCTCACGTACCAGGTCGTCGAATCCGGTTCGGCCGCAGCGCTTGCCGCGGTGTGCGCACCGCAGGCGAGGAGGGCGAACAGTAATACCGAAGCGCGCCCGAAAGGGCCGCGCGCAGGGCTATTCGTGATCATGACGCTCCGGTGTGCAGTCGATGCCTAACTGAGAAGCACCCTGCCAGGGCACACCGAAAACCGTCCATCCGGCAAAATGCCAGGAAAACGGGACCCCCACTGTCCCGGTGCACAAGTTTCAGCGAACTCGCACCCGAATCACGTTCGAGTAGTTGAAGATTGCCGCAACTAAAGGTTTACAGATCCTCGGTGGCGGGCAATATAGGCAGGACCGGCTCGGGCATCTCTTCCAGGGTCGCTACCTGCAAGTGAATGAACGCGGCGATGCGGTGTCGGACGGAGGACGGGAGACGGTCGATATCGACTTCCGCCAGGACGTTCGCGCCGAAGGAGTGAGTCTGGGGCGCATCGGGATCGGGTGACTCAGGAACAACCTCTAGGTGTGGCCGCGAGAGCGATCCCGGACGGTCTTGTTCGTCCGGCTCCTCGGCGGCGACAGCAGTTCGCACCATAACGTTACGATAACGCCTGGATGCCGTACTCCGGAGCCGTTGGCGCACTTGAGCCTTCGAACTGCAAATTTTGCGGAGGAAAGGTAACGCCCGGCGGGAATCTGCGGGTCACAAATCGGCCGCCGGACATTTGCGGATCAGCGTGCGCCCACTGGAAATCCGGTCAGCAAACCGCTCAGCGCAGGCCATTCCGTGATCAGCAGATTCGTGAAATCACCCTCGGTGAGAGTGCTGAACGGGCTGGTGATCGTGCATCCCGTAGGCGCGGGAACGCCGTTCATCCGGTCGATGATGAACCGATACCCATCCGGCAGCCAGCCCGGGATGCCGACTATATGCTCGGCCAGGAATTCTCGCGTGTAGGTGACACTCGCGCGCGGATCGCGACAGTACCCGTCCACCACCCGATCTGTCCCAGTATTCGGAATGAATTCGTCATTCTGCGCGTGGTACATGTACATCGGGACATCCGGCGTCCGCTGCCCCAGCTGCTGGGCCGTGATCGCCGCACTCAGCTCGGGGATTTCGAGCGGATCACCCGGGCCGGTGAAGGAGCCCAGGTAGTTCCAGAACGGGAACAGCGCCGCGCCCTGCGGATGGCACAGGATGCCCTTGATCGAGGTCATGAATCGGCCGAACCAGTCGTACTTGGTATCGAATACCTGCTGTACCTCGGGGTATTCGGTGGCGAAGCCGTGTAGTGCGGCACCGATCAGGCCCGCGCCGAGGTTCGAATTATTGCTGCGCAGCACGGCTTTCAGATCACCCATGACCACGCCGCCGATGGAAACGCCGACAATATTGAGCTCGGGCGCGTACTCCCCGTGATGCTCGGCAACCCAACCGGTCGGGATGGTGCCACCGGAGTAGCCCATCAGCCCGACCGGAGTCCGCTCCCCCGCCAGTTGCAAGGGTGCGAAGTTCTCCGCAGCCCGAATACCGTCCAGGGTCGCCTGACCACCCAGAATCGATGCGCCGTAAGCGGAATTGGGTCCCTCGTAGTCCGGAATGGACACCGCCCAGCCCTGCGAGACGCCGAGCAGCATGGCCAGGGCCGTCTCGGCCGAGTTCACGTAGTCCACCGGAATCGAACCTTGCTGCGCGACATAGGACATGGTGCAGTACTGCGCGGTGGAATCCTCCGCCACCTGGTACGACAGCAGTTTCAGCCCCTCGTCCGGTGCGGGACCACGCGGTTTGACCAGCGTGGTCACCGTGGCAATGGCATTGCCGTGACTGTCGTCGGTGCGATAGAGCACCTGCCAGGCGTCGATATTGAACGGCAGCACCGACAGGAACGCCGGGGTGATCTGCCGGGCCTTGATGATGCCGCCCGGTTCGGTCTCGGCGATGACATTCGCCGGGGCCTTGTAGAACGGATCCATTTCCGGCGGCACCACGATCACCGGAAGTGGCTGGATCTGTCCGTCATACGGCTTCGGCGCGGCCTGCGCACCACCGGTCGCGATGACGCCCAGCAGTGCGAACAGTGCACCGAGGCGAAGTAAGGAAGTGATCACTTCCTAAACGCTAGGGTGACGGCCATCACCCGTCAATGGCCGGAGTCGCCAGTTCGAATGGGTCAGGCGGCGTGGTTGATGTAGTTCACCGAACCACCGATGGCACCGTCCCGCTTCGGGCCGATGAGGGTGTCCATGAAGCCGTGCTGCGCGCGCGACCCCGCCCGGGCCTGGCGCTCACGCCCACCGGGCAGCAGCAGGGCAGCGCCGGAGCGCACCACATTGACGGGGATTCGCAGCACCGGATACCAGGGCGGCATATAGCCGGGCAGCCCGAGTTCCCGCATGCGCTGCCGCCCCAGGAATGCAGTGCTGATCGAAAGATGCTGCGCCCAAGCGATAGTGCGGCGGACCGTGACCAGGTTCGAGTAGTGCCAGGTGAGCGGATCGGAGGCCATGGGCTTGGCCAGCTGCGCGCTGGTCTCATCGGGAGTACTGAGGGCGGTGAGGTAGTGGTACAGCATCTTGGCCGCGTCGAGGAAGCTGTTCGGCAGATAGCGTTCCTCGATGCCCATGAGCCATCCGGTATAGCGGGTCAGATGGGCGATGGCATCGAGTTCCCTTGGCGTGTACAGGTTTCCCATCAGCATGCCGATCACCGCGGGAGCGTAGAGGGCACCCAGCATGGTCACCGCCATATCGGTCTGATTGACCGGCACGCCCCACTCCTCGGCATCCCATTCGGGCAGCTTCGCGACGTGGCGGCGCACGAAGGTGTGAATCAGGCGCACATGCAGGGTGGATTTGAATCCCTTGCCGCCCGGCCGCATTCCGTCGTCGGACATGATGTCGAGCGCCCATTGCAAGGTTTCGGCGAAGCGCTGCCCGCCGCCGGTGGCACCGCTCTTACCCGTATTGGTCAGCAGCAGTGTGTGATTGATGCCGGAGGCCACGAATCCGCCCAGGAACGGCACATCGCGCGCCATGTAGACGCCGTCGATACCGGAGGATTGATAGATCTTCTCCCCCAGCTTGATCCGGTCCCAGTCCACCCAGGCGGGCGGGTTCTCGACGGAGTGGAAGAAGGTGCGCAGCGGTTCGGGCGCATCCGGAATGCTGTCGATGCCGTGCTCGAGGGCCTGATCGAAGAGCGGCCGGACCTGACCCATACCCGCGGTGTACATCCATGCGACGAGTGCGTCCATCGGCTCGTCACCAATGGTGAGCGCCTCGCCCATGGCCGCCCATTCGCGATCGTTCGGCGGCTTGATCCCGAGCAGTTTGATCAGCGGGCCGAGCACCGGGACATCGGCGCGTTCGACGGGGTGGCGCGTGGGAATGGCTGGGCCATTGGCAGCAGGGCCGTGAGAGCGCGTCATCGAGCTTCTCCTTCACAAGTCTGGCAGCGGTCTCTACCAGAACCATCTGAGAGAAAGTCTCCATCAGTCTCTCAAATCTGGCAAGACCATCCACCAGATTTGCGTCTGGGCTCAGATCGGACGGCGTGCGATGGCGTAAAGGTCCCGCGCCGGGCCGGTCGGACGCTGCCCACTCGGCCACACCGCACACAACTGCCGGTCCAGGTCCAGGCCGGTCACGGTCGGCGAAACCAGCGCACCCTCGGCCAGTTCACTCGCCACCGCCAAGGAACTGAGTACCGCCGGGGCAATACCCTCCGCGACCGCCGTCTTGATCGCCGTGGTGGACGACAACTCCAGCACCACGCTCGGCTCCCAATCCGGCATGCCCGCGGCCATGGCCCGCTCGAAGGAAATCCGGGTTCCCGATCCCGGCTCCCGATAGATGAGCGGCGTATTCGCCAGCTCCTGCACGGTGATCTCGGTCCGCTTGGCCCACCGATGCCCGGGCGCGACCACCACGACGAGCCGATCCCGCGCCACCACATGGCTTTCCAGATCGCGCGGCACCTTGGGGCTCTCCACGAACCCGATGCCCGCCCGCCCCTCCAGCACGGCCTTAGCCACCTCGGCCGAGTTCCCCGACTCCAGCGCGATGGACGTATCGGGCATCCGAACCCGCAGCGCCATAAGCCATTTCGGGAACAGGTACTCCGCCACGGTCTGACTTGCCGCGACCCGCAGCCTCGAATCCCGTTGCACCCGAAGCGTGTCGATCCCCGCATCCAATCGCGCGGCCGCCTCCACCACATCCCGCGCCCACTCCGCGATCAGCGCCCCGGCCGGTGTCGCCCGCGACCCGAGCGTGGTCCGCTCCAACACCGGCACGCCCACCAGTTGCTCGAGATACCGAATCCGCGAACTCGCCGAAGGCTGACTTATCCCATGCGCCTTAGCCGCCCGCCCCAGACTGCCCAACTCGATCACCGACAGCAGCAGGTCGAGAGCGGCCAGGTCAGGCACACGAGGTGAAAGCGGCATAGATCGAGACTATGCCCCGATCTTGCCGAACCGCTCACCCGCACGCGGCGGGCCGTGTCGACAGCCGATTCGAGCCGCTCACTCCTGATTGCACGTGTGTCTGATACATATGTCTTGCACATTTGTTCAATCTCCTCTAGCGTCTTCCCCATGCAGCGCAACGAATTCACCGCCAACGGCCGCCGGATCTCCTACCTCGACGCCGGCGGCGACGGAATGCCAGTACTCGCTCTCCACGGACACCTCGAAGAAGGCGCCGGCTGGGCCGATCTGGCCGAACGCCTGGCACCCGAATGGCGAGTCATCGCGCCGGATCAGCGCGGCCATGGCGACTCCGATCGCGGCCCCGACTACTCCCCCGAGGGCTACGTCGCCGACGCGGTGGCACTCCTGAAGCACCTGAATCTCGGCCCGGTGACCGTGCTCGGCCACTCAGGCCGTGCGCTCACCGCCATGCAATTGGCCGCGCAATACCCGGAACTCGTCAACGGGCTGATCGTCGAAGAACTCGGTGCGGTCCACACCAGCACCGGCGCACTGAATTTCATCCTCGGCTGGCCGCACCAGGCCGCCACCCAGCAGGAACTCCTCGACGCCCTCGGCTTCGCTGCCCCCATGTTCGGCGACAGCCTGCGCGAAAACCCTGACGGCACTTGGCGACTCCCCTTCGTGCCGCAGGACATGGTCGATTCCGAAGCACAGGTCTCCGGCGACCACTGGGCCGACTGGCTCGGCAGCGACTGCCCCGCGCTACTCGTGATCGGCAACCAACGGCCCTGCGTCGACCCCGTCCTCGCCCAGGAAATGTCGGCGAAGCGCCCCGGCACCACCCTGGTCACCCTCGACACGGATCACTTCGCCCACAAGGGTGACCCGATCGCCTTCGCCAAGGCCGTCCGCGTATTCCTCGGGACGCTCTAACGGGCCGCGGCAACCCGCTCGATGACCGGTCGCCACCATTCCAGCGGATGCACGGTGAGCCCGACAACCTTGCCCGCATCATCCGCGCGCCGAAGTGCAATGGCGGCATCGAAATCCGAATCACTCTCGAACGCAGCAACTTCGGCCGCCGTCATCGGCCCGCCCTGCGCCACCAAAGTCCGCTGACTGGAAGCCGACAGCGCAGCGGCATGCACCGAATCCGTAGCCGCCAAATACCGTTTAGCCGTCACATGCAACTCAATCAACCGGGCCACCCGCTCCCCCAACAGCCCCCGCACCGCCTCGGCCCCATGCCTCCCATGCCCGGCATCATCCCCCGGCACCAGCACATGCCCGATGTCGTGCACGAGCCCGGCGACCTGAAGCTCCTCGTCCTCCGGAAACTCCCGCCGCAGCAACTCGGCGCACTGGCGGTCGTGATCCAGGATGTCCACCGGATCCCCACTCCGATCCGGCATATCCCAGGCGTCGGCGCAGTTGCCCAGCAGGGACATCAACTCATCCACAGTCGCGACCGGCACCCGCCGCTCCTGGCTCATATTGCGCACCCTATGGGACGGCTCGGCCTTCGGCCATCGCTGCCACTAACCGCACCGGTCAGAAACACGACTCGGGACGCTCGTGCCCGAAGCGCACGGCAGTACGGATATAGCGTGGTTACCTCGCCTGCCGTACCCGACGTTGGCTCCCCCGTTGGGAGCCGTTACCTCTCGTCCCAGCCTGGCTGGATGGCTGTGGTCCCGTTCCGGGACCAACAACCAAGAACAAAACACGAAAAGACAAGAGATTCAAGACAAAAGACAAGGACGCCTGGACAAGAAGAGACAAAACAAGAGATACAAGACAAGAACAACGACCAACGAGCAGCCGTGAAGCCTCCGATGGCCCCGCCGCTGCGCGCCTTAGGGGTAGAACACGTTCAGGAGGGACATGAGGCTGGTCTAACCGGACAAAACCCCGGCTCATGTCCCCTCTCGATGAACGGGCCACCCGACACGCCGCAACACACCGACGCCCACCCCCGGCCCGTGCGCGTTCATGCCCGATTCGCCGGATTCCCTTGCCGGGCACGCCCTCGAGGGGCTTCCCCACCGACCGCCCCAGCGTGTCGCCACCGGGAAGGCACCTCCGATCGCGCATCCCGAGGGTGGAACACGTTCAGTGGGACATGAGGCTGGTCGATCCGGACAAAACCCCGGCTCATGTCCCACTCGATGAACCAGCGACCCCGACACGCGTGTGACGCGGACCGACACGCCGGGCGGCGCCGGTGAGGGAGCTGTGGTGGTGGGGACACGCCGGAAATCTCGCCACCACAGCTCCCTCGCCACCTGCCAGTCGCAACTCGACTCCCGCCAGCCGCAACGCGACGCACCCGCAGGTCCCCCTTGGAGAATGAGCCGCTGGAGATCGAAGCACCGCGACGCCCGGGATGCGAAGCGCAGCGCAACGAGGCCCGGGATGCGAAGCGCAGCGCAACGAGGCCCGGGATGCGAAGCGCAGCGCAACGAGGCCCGGGATGCGAAGCGCAGCGAGGTTCGGGATGCGAAGCGCAGCGAGGTTCGGGATGCGAAGCGCAGCGAGCCAGGGGGAGACCTCCACGGTCCGGGTCGTCTCGAGTTCTTTGAGGTTTGTCTCTTCTTGTCCGGGCGTCTTTGTCTTTTGGTCTTTCAGGTCTTGTTCTTTGGGGTTGGTCCCGGAACGGGACCACAGCCTTTCAGCCAGGCTGGGACGAGAGGTGACGGCTCCGGGCTGGGGAGCCAAAGTCGGGTACGGCAGGCGAGGCGACCACGCTATATCCGTACTGCCGTGCGCTTCGGACACGAGCGGCCGAGACGCTGGTTTTGACCGGTGCGGTTAATGACAGCGATGGCCGAAGGCCGAGCCGAACCAGGGGAAGTCAGGAAGCGATCCACCCTCCGATGAGGTTGGCGGTTTCTTGGACCAAGTGGTCGCGGTCTAGGCCACTCGGGGGATCGAGTGCTATTCGGAGACAGGTGGATAGGCCTGCGTTGACCATTACGAAGGCTCGAGTTTCGAGGTCTTCGGTGGAAACGGCGGTCAGGTGATGGAGGAGAAAGGCTTGGGTCAGGAGGAGTAGGCGGCGTTCCAGGCCTTGGAGGCCGATGCCGGAGAGGGTGGCGTCGGCGGAGAGGGCTCGGACCAGGGATTCTCTGGCGGAGAGGGTTTCTACTATGGCGTGGAGGCCGGTTGCTACTGCTTCTCGGGGCGGGAGGGGGACGGCGGAGAGGACTGCGGCTGTGAAGGTTTCCTCTACTTCGGCGAGGAAGCGGGTGCGGAGGATCTCGACTATTTCGTGTTTGTCGTTGAAGTAGCGGTAGAGGGTGCCGATGCTCATATTGGCGTGGGCGGCAATGCGGTTGGTGGAGGTGTCGGGGATGCCTCGGGCGGCGAAAAGGTGAGCGGCCGAGGCGAGGACTCGTTCTCGGGATTCGCGGGCGCGGTCTTGGGTGGGCTTCTTTCGCCTGATGGGGCGGGTTTCAGGCATTCGCGGTATCGAGGGCTAGAAGTGAGTAGAAGGTGAGCACTTGCTCAACTTACGCTGCTTGTATGACGCTGGAAATGGCTGCGGCGGGGAAGATTCCGGGCGAGTTCCGTTATTGGGACAAGGTCGGGGCTCCGAGGGTGCAGCGGGCTCGACAGGTGTTCCGGAGCGTGTTCCGATTCGATCCGCAGCCGTCGGAGGAACTGGTCAGGGCGTTCGGGGAGGCGTATTACCACGCCGATCCGGTGGCCGAGGCGTTCGTGGACGAGGTTTATCTGGGGTCGGCCGGGCCGAAGGCGGGGCGGGCCATGCTGGATCGGGCGCTCGCGCACGGGGTGGAGTCGGTGGCGGATGCGCCGCCGTCGCTGATCAGGTTGTTCGAGGAGTTCGAGACCGCTCCGGAGTGGTTGGATCCGGAGCTGGTGGCACTCGGGGCGAAGGTGTTCCGACGTTGGGGGACTTCGGTTTTCAGCTTCGCCACCACCAGCACGCTGGAGATGTATTCGGAGAGTTCGATTACCAAGCCGCTGTCGTATGCGGGCGGGTATGCCGGGGACAAGGCGCATAAGCGGCAGTTGGAGACGGTGCGGTTCTGGATCGATGTGTCCGAGCCCGGCGGGCTGGATGCTGGGGCCCGGGGGCGGCAGACGGCCATGCGGGTGCGGATCATGCATGTGTTCATTCGGCGCAAGCTCATGCAGCGGCCCGAATGGGAGTACGACGCGTGGGGCGTGCCGATCAGCATCGGGGACGCGACGCTCACGTTGATGGGCGGGAGTGTGGTGCCGGGGCTGGCCTTGTGGAGCCTGGGGTATCAGACGACGGTTCGGGAAATTGAAGCGACACTGCATTTTTGGCGGTATGTCGGACATCTGCTGGGGGTGCAGCCGCAATGGTATCCGCGCGATTTCCGGGAGTCGGTGCAGCTCATGTTCGCAGCGTTCGTCAAGCGCGCGTACACCGCCGGGGAGGATGGGGAGGAGCTCGTCGAGTCGTACCTTCCGGCGTTCGCACCCAAGCCCGGAACCCCTTGGCGCAAAAGGATTCGCGACGAAATCAACTATCGGGTTCAGATCGGCTATACGGGAGTGTGGCTGCTACCCAGCACCTATTCGCGCCACACCATGCCCGGCCGTTTCCCCTGGGTGCTGCACCCGATTGTCCAGGCCCCCATCATCTTCGGCGCGGAGACGCTGCGCCGCACCATTCCCGGCCTCGATGCCATGGCCGATCGCGTGCAACGCCATCGCCGGGAACAGTGGTACCGCAATGAGGTCGGCGATCGGGCGGCCGAGTTCAGTCCGGTGGAGGAGTTCCGGCGGTAGTCAGCGGCGTTCGACCCGGCTCGCCGGGGGTTCGACGGCGGCGTGCGAGCTCAGGTAGGACTCGAAGGCGTCCAGGTCGATCGGGCCGATCAGGCTGTCGCCGCCCTGTTTGAACACGCTGAATCCGTCACCGCCGGAAGCCAGGAAGCTATTGGTCGCCACCCGGTAGACGGCGACCGGATTCAGCGGCTGGCCGCCGATGCGGACGGTATCGGCGACCACTTTGCGGCTCTTGGGCGCGGACGGGGTGTAGGCGTAGGTGATGCCCGCGATCGACAGCACCGCGGTCTTGCTCGGGTTATCCCATTGCTGTTCCAGCAGATTCAGGATCTGCTGGCCGGTCAGCGTGACCGACACGACTTGATTGCCGAAGGGCTGCACGGTGTATGCCTGCTCATAGGTGATCGGGCCACCGGCCAGACCCGCGCGCACGCCACCGGGATTCATGAAGGCCACCACCGCTTGACCGGGTGCCATGGCGGTGAGCATGGCATCGGCGATCACATCGCCGAGGGGTGAATCATCGGCGCGCTCAGGATCATTGGGCAGTGCACCGGAGGCGGATCCGATCACTCGTTTGGCCAGCGGCTGTGCCTGGGCGGTGAAGAAGTCGACGAGCTGGGTGGCGGCCGGGTCGGCGGTGATATCGCGGGTGACCACCCGGTTGACGGCCTTGGCCTCGACCTTGCCGTCTTGGAAGCGGAGCGTGATATCGGTGATCAAGCGGCCGAAGGAAGCCGCCTGGGTGACCAGCTTGCCGTCGATGGTGCAGTTGTAGGCCTGGTGAGAATGCGCGGTGATCAAAACCTTCACGGCGGCATCGGTCTTCTTGGCCAAGGCGGTGACATTCGGTGAGATATCGGCGCAGCCGTTGTAGTCGACGGGGCCTTTGGCCTGCTGCGACCCGCCGTCATGCAGCAGTGCGACAACCGTTTCCGCACCGGCCGCCTTCATCTCGGGCACGTACTTATTGATCGCATCGGTCTCATCACCGAAGCTGTAGCCCCGAATGCCTTCGGGCATCACGATATTCGCGGTATCGGTGGTGACGGTGCCGACCACGCCGATCTTATGCCCGCCCACCTCGAGCATGGTCCACGGCTTCAGCCCCTGCGGCAGCTGACCATTGCCATCGGTGACATTGGCGGCCAGGTACGGGAACTTCGCTCCGGTGAACGGTTCGCCCGGCGAGCAGCCATCGGCCGCGCAGCCGCCCTGTTGCAGGCGGCGCAACTCGGGAACACCATGGTCGAACTCGTGATTGCCGACCGAGGAGGCGGCCGTACCGATCGAGTTCAGGAATTCGATGGTCGGCTCATCGTGGAACAGCGCCGAGACCAGCGGGCTCGCGCCGACATCATCCCCCGCGGCCAGAATCGCGCTCGCCGGATAGGCCGCCTTCAACCTGGCCAGATGCGCGGCCAGATAGGCGGCCCCACCCGCGACATAGCCGCCGATCTTGCCATTGGAGCCCTCCGGCGGTTGCAGATTGCCGTGCAGGTCGTTCAACCCGAACAGGTGCACCTCGCCCGGTTCCGCCTTGGGCAGGTCACCGGTCGAAACCAGTGGCGCGACACCGGACGCGGTGGTGGTGGCCGGGCCGGAATCACCGGACCCGCCGCATCCGGCGACCAGCGCCAGGCTCAGCACGGCCGCACACATTCCGAGGACACGTCGACGCGCAGTCATGACCGTTGACTGTGCCAGTCGCCGTTGGCGCATGTGCAACGACCAAGTGAATTCCGGCGGTCCGCGACTCAGCCGATGGTGATTCCCACCCGCTCGCTGCGCTTCTCACCCCACTCGTACAGGGCGGTCAGCACCGGCACCAGGCTCCAACCCTCCTCGGTCAGGTCGTATTCGACCTGCGGCGGGACGGTGGGAAACGCGGTCCGGCGGACCAGCCCATCGGACTCCAGTTCGCGCAGTTGCTGCACCAGCATTTTCTCGCTGGTGTCCGGCATGAGCCTGCGCAGCTCGCCGTAGCGGCGGACGCCCTCCTTCAGATGCGCCAGGATCACCGGCTTCCACTTGCCGCCGATGAGCTCGACGGTCACCTCCACCGCGCAGTAGTAATGCTTCTCCGTCACCGTGCGCCTCCGAGGTACTAACTAAAAAGTGCGTCCTTGTAACACTGTAATCATCGGACTTCTATGGAGGGCGTACTCGTTTTCGAAATCTCGAATGGAGCCAAATCCAATGAAAGTCATCACCTTTGATCGTTTCAAGCCCGGTGTGACGCTGGAGACGATCCAACCGTTCCTGCCGGAGGAGGTCGCCAATGTGTGGCGGCTGTGGAAGGCCGGGATCGTGCGGGAGAACTATGCGCGCTCCGATGAAACCGGTGTGGTCATCGTGTGGGAGGTGGAGAGCGTCGAGGAGGCCAAGCGCTATATCGACGATTTCCCGCTGAGCAAGAAGGGCTTCCTGGAGTGGACGTACGTGCCGGTCATGGCACCGCTGCCGCTGGAAGCGCTGATGGATCCGTCGGTCGATGTGGCCGAACCCTACGATCGGACGAAGTGAGCCCATGCGAGAGGCTTTCGGCCTGAACATTCCGCAGACGGTCGCGGAGGCCTGCGATCCGGCCGCGATGGCGCTGATCATCTATGACATGCAGGTCGGGATCGTCCGTCAGATACCGGATAGCGACAAGGTCGTGCAGGCCTGCGTGCAACTGCGAGATGCCGCACGGTCCGGTGGATTTCGCGTCTTCTATACCCGGCACATGTCGCTGCCGCCCGCCGCGTCCGGAGTTTCTCAGCTGCGCACGGCCATGGCATGGCAGCGGGTGGACGATCCCAGCGAAGTCCGCTCGAGTTTTCCGCAGGGCTCGCCGCAGTATCAGCTGACGCCGGAACTCACCCCCGGACCCGACGAGGTGGTGTTCGACAAGATCACCATGTCGGCCTTCGCCGGAACGCCGCTCGATATCGCCCTGCGCGACTTGGGAATCGACTCCTTCGCCATCGCGGGCATCGCCATGGAGGTCGGCATCGAACCGACCGTGCGGCACGCCACGGACCTCGGCTACCTGCCGATCATGGTCACCGACGCCTGCGGCGCGGGTCACGCCGAGGCAGCCGAACGTTCGCATGCCACATTGGCTTTCGCGGGCGGCTCCCTCACCACCGACACGGCCACCCTGGCCGAATTGATGAGCAAAGGCAGCTGAGGGAGCTCCCACGGCGCGAAAGCACGCACATTCCCGCCACCACGGCTCCCTCACCACAGATCAACGCGCGCAAGCCGAGTCGCCAACCGCGCGATTCCGAATCCCGCCCCCTCACTCTCGGGAGGCAGGCATAGCCGCAGCTGCTAGTAGCGCCGCTAGATGAACCGGCGAGGGAGCTCTCATGGCGGAGACACACACGGATTTCCGCCACCAGAGCTCCCTCACCGGTTTGCGGTGCTTCCGGCTGCCGCCCCTCATTTCCACGGCGGCCGGGTGTGCGGTCAGCTGCTGGAGGCCCCGGCGAAGGGGATGGCGGCGGGTCGGGCGGGGCGGCGGGTTGGGTGCTGCCACACGCCCTTTCGCTCGAGGATGGGGAGGACGCCCTCGCCGAAGTGGTAGGCCTCTTCGAGGTGGGGATAGCCGGAGAGGACGAAGTGGGTGATGCCGACTCGGGAGTATTCGAGGAGGCGTTCGGCCACCTCTGCATGGGAGCCGACCAGGGCGGTGCCCGCGCCGCCTCGGACCAGGCCTACACCGGCCCAGAGGTTGGGGGCGATTTCCAGGCGATCGGTATTGCCATTGTGGAGTTCGCTCATGCGGCGCTGGCCTTCGGATTCACTCTTCGCCAGGCTGGCTTGGACGCGCTCGATATCGGCGGGGTCGATGCCCGCCAGGAGTTTGTCGGCCACCGCCCAGGCTTCTTCCGAGGTGTCGCGGGAGATGACGTGGATGCGGAGGCCGTAGTCGAGGCGGCGGCCATTGTCGACGGCCAGGCCGCGGATCCATTCGAGTTTGCGGCTCACCGCGAGGACCGGTTCGCCCCAGGTGAGGTAGGTGTCGGCGTAGCGGGCGGCGACGGGACCGGCGGGGCCGGAGGAGCCGCCGAAGAAGACCGGAGGGATCGGGTCGGGGTGATTGCTCAGGAGGGCGTTCTCGACGCGAATGTGCTCGCCCTCGAAGGTGATCGGCTCGTGGGAGTTCCAGAGGGACTTCACCACGTGCAGGAATTCGCCGGTGCGGGCGTAGCGGGATTCCTTGTCGGCGAAGTCGCCGAAGGCCTTCTGTTCGATCGGCTCGCCGCCGGTCACCACATTGAGCAGCAGCCTGCCCCGGGAATGCCGTTGGAAGGTGCCCGCCATCTGGGCGGCGAGGGTCGGGCTGATCAGACCGGGGCGCAGGGCGACCAGGAATTTCAGCGTCTCGGTGGTCTCCACGAGCATGGCGGTGGTCAGCCAGGCGTCCTCGCACCAGGAACCCGTCGGCGTGAGCACGGCTTCGAAGCCATTGGTCTCGGCGGCGGCCGAAATCTGATTGAGGTAGTGCAGTGAGGCCGGGCGGTCGCCCGACATGGCGGTGCCGTGCCCGCCGACCACGAGACCGCGCGAGTCACCCGAGGTGGGTAGGAACCAATGGAACGACAAGCTCATTCGAAATGCTCCTATGCGGTGAAGCGGTCGTTGTAGCGGGTGTCGATGAAGTCCTTGATGTTCACCTTGTTCGGGATCAGCTTGGCTTCGGCGAAGGCGTCGGCCACCCCCTGCTCGGCGGCGATGGTCGCCTCGTCGAGCGGATGATGCTGATAGATACCGCGTTTCACCGCGGCCAGGGTGACGTCATAAGGCACACCGGTGATCTGGGAGGACTGCTTGGCCCAGTCCTGTTCGTTGCCCTTGATCCAGGCGTGCGCCCGCTGAATCCGAGTCAGCAGATCCCGGATGGCCGCGGAACTGGCCTTGTTGTCCAGCGCCTTGGGGGATGCAACGAAGAAGGAGTCCGGTTTCACATACCCGGTGCCGTCCACCAGGACTCGATTGCCGTCCTTTTCCGCCTGTGCCACATAGGGATCCCACACCGCCCAGGCATCGACCCGGCCGGTGGACAGCGCGGCGAGCGCGTCGGCGGGTTGCAGGTATTGGGGCTCGATATCGGCGAAGCTCAGCCCGTTCTTGGTCAGCACCGAAAGCAGGTGGTAGTGCGCCGAACTGCCCTTGGTGACGGCGATCTTCTTGCCGCGCAGGTCTTTCGGATCCTTCAGCGTGGAGTCCTTGGGCACCAGGACGGCCTGGCCCTCGTTCTTACCCTCATAACTGGCGACAATGGTGATCCTGGATTTGGCCGCCGCCGCGAACACCGGTGGGGCGTCGCCGACGCCGCCGATATCGACGGATCCGGCATTGATGGCCTCCAGAATGGGCGGTCCGGCGGTGAACTGCGACCATTCGATCTTGTACGGCGCGCCCTTGCCCTCGCCGGACACCTCGAGCAGGGCTTGCAGCGCCTGCCCCTTCTGATCGCCCACATGCAGCGTCACCTGCGAAAGGTCCACCGAGCCATCGGCATTCACGCCCTTGGTGTTGTCATCACCGGACCCGCACGCCGCCGCGGCGAGGGCGGTGGTGACCGCGAGCGCGGCGAATAGGCGTCTGGTGATCATGCGATGCCTTTCAATAGAACGCTGTCCTTCAGGGGGACAAGGTCTTCCGAGGATTCGTCGTCCGGGACGACACCGAGTTCGGCGAGCAGTTCGCCGCGCAGTGCCACGAAGTCGGGGTGCTCGCGGCGGCGCGGGCGCGGCAGGTCGATGCGGATGTCGCGGGCGATGCGGCCGTCGGCCAACACCAGCGCGCGGTCCGCCAGGAGCAGCGCCTCGTCCACATCGTGGGTGACCAGCAGTACGCCGGGGCGGTGCCGGGCCCACAGTTCGAGCACAAGCTTGTGAATGGTGATGCGGGTCAAGGCATCCAGGGCGCTGAAGGGTTCGTCCAGCAAGAGCAGATCCGGTTCGCGGACCAACGCTCGTGCCAGGGAGGCTCGTTGCGCCTCACCCCCGGACAGGGTGAGCGGCCAGGCCTCGGCGCGTTCGCTCAGCCCGACCTCGGCGAGCGCGGCGCGGGCCGCGGCCTTCGGATCGTCGTGCCGCAGTCCGAGCGTGAGATTGGCCAGCACGCGCTTCCACGGCACCAGCCGCGGTTCCTGGAAGGCGACCGCCACATCCCCGGAGACGGTGAACTCATCCGCCGTCGCCCCATCGAGTCCGGCCAGGGCCCGCAGCAGGGTGGATTTCCCGGATCCGCTGCGCCCGAGCAGGGCGACGAATTCGCCACGCTGAATATCGAGATCGATACCGTGCAGGACCCGCCGTTCGTCGAAGTCCTTGACCAGACCCCGGATTCGGGTCACTGCGCCAGGAAGCCGCGTCGCCATGTCAATGCTCTCCTCTCGATCAAGCGGACCAGCGCGTCGGTGATCAGGCCGAGGACGCTGTAGACGAGCAGTCCGACGACGATGACGTCGGTGCGCAGGAATTCCCGGGCGTTATTGATCAGATAGCCGAGTCCGGCATCGGCATTGATCTGCTCGGCGACAATGAGCGCGAGCCAGGCCACACCCAGCGACTGCCGCAATCCGACCAGCGTCTGCGGCAGCGCGCCCGGCAGCACAATGTGCCGAACCAGCGCGAACCAGCCCAGCCGCTGCACCCGCGCGAGTTCGGCGAGCTTCTGGTCCACATCGCGGATTCCGGCAAAGGTGTTGAGGTACAACGGAATCGCCACCCCGAACGCCACCAGCACGATCTTGGGCAGTTCACCGATGCCGAACCACAGAATGAACAGTGGAATCAGCCCGTAGAACGGCAGCGTGCGCAGCATCTGCAGGATCGGGTCCACGATGTGCTCGCCGACCCGGCTCAGCCCGGCCACCAGCGCCAGGCCGATGCCGAAGACCGCGCCGATCAGAAACCCCAGCGCGGCGCGTTGCAGCGAGACCGTCAGGGCCGAGGTGAGTGTGCCGTCCTGGATCAGGTCGACGGCGGTGTGCAGCACGGTGACCGGCGAGGCCAGCAGACGTTCGGACAGCAGTCCGGTGGAACTCGCCACCTGCCAGATCGCGACCAGGACCAGCGGACTGATCAGTCGGGTCCACGCCGAGGCGCGGGGCAGCCGCAAGCGGCCCGCAATGGGCCTGGCGGGCACGGCAACTGAAGACACGGGAACCTCGGAGGGGGACGGGGACCATGGCGATCGGGCCTGATCGCCGGGTTCGAGAGTGCCGCGCGCAAACCGGCTCGTCACCGGTTGTAATCCATGTGATTCTTGATCCGCCGGATTCGCTGACTGACACAATGGATCCGCGACGAGGAGCCGAGGACGAAATGACCAGTCCAGATCACCCGCTCAGCGTCGGATCCCGGTTCGGGCCGTATCGGCTCGACCGGTTGATCGGGCGCGGGGGCATGGGCGAGGTGTACCAGGCCTACGACACGGTCAAGGACCGTACGGTGGCCATCAAGGTGCTGCCGGAACGCATGGCGCAGGACCCGGTGTACCGAGCGCGTTTCCAGCGCGAATCGCATGCGGCGGCCCGGTTGCGCGAGGCGCACGTCATTCCCATTCACGACTATGGCGAGATCGACGGGCGGCTGTTCATCGATATGCGCCTGGTCGACGGCGACAGCCTGCGCTCGCTGCTGCATCGCGCCGGGCCCGGATCACCCGAGCGCACAGTCGGACTCATCGAACAGGTGGCTGCGGCCCTGGACGCCGCGCACGCGGACGGCCTGCTGCACCGCGATGTGAAGCCGGACAATATTCTGCTCAGCCGCGGCGGCTTCGCCTATCTGGTGGATTTCGGCATTGCCCAATCCGCCACCGACGAGACCCTGACCAGTGACGGCGGCGCGGTCGGCTCCTTCCGCTATATGGCCCCCGAACGCTTCTCCACCCGAGACCTCTCCCCCGCCAGCGATGTCTACGCGCTGGCCTGCGTGCTCTTCGAATGCCTCACCGGCACCCGCCCCTTCTCCGGCGAGACCGACGCCCAGATCATGGCGGCCCACCTCTTCGACCCCATCCCCCGCCCCAGCCAGGTCCGCTCCACCATCCCCACCACCTTCGACGCGGTGATCGCGCGCGGCATGGCCAAGGATCCGGACGACCGCTACCCCACCGCCGGTGACTTGGCCCAGGCGGCCCGCGACGCGCTACTCCCCGGCACCACAGCCCCGCCGGAACCCGACCCGCCCACGGTCGCCTCGGGCGCGAGCCGAACCTCGCAGCCCGGTGGCGGTTCCGCGCCATGGAGCACCACGTTGGCCGAGATGGGCCCCCGTCGTCCCCAAGGTGGCCCGCCCGCACCGGATCCGACCCCACCGGGCACCGGCGGGCAGCAACGGGCGGGAGGGACGAATCCTTCGCAGCCCCAATCGAACTCGGGACAGACGCCGGAATCGGTTGCTCCCGCACAGTGGTGGACCAGCACGCCTCGGCAAGGCGACACCACTGGACCGGGAACCGGCTCACACGAATCCGCGTTGACGCGAACCACCGGAGGACAACAGCCGGTCGTCTCCCCTTCCGATGCGACCGGCACGAATCCGCCCCGGCCGCATACGAATCCGGGGCAGACCGGCACGGGGCCGGGATACTCGACATCGGGCTCGGGCCAGGGTGACGACACCGGCGGCGGCGGTTCCACCACGCGCGGCGGCGGTCCGCGGCGGATCGCGAGTGTGCTGGGGGTGCTCGTCCTGGTCGCTGCCGCAATCGGATTCGCGGGGTGGGCGAAGTGGCAGCAGACCAAGCCGGGGACGGCGACCGGGGACAGTAGCGCGCTGGTGGCGGCCGATATCGAGTTGCTGTCGATCACGAATGGCACCGGATACAAGCGCCGGAACTGTACGCACGAGAACCCGGATTCCTCGATGACCGCGATCTTCCTGTGCGGCGCGACCGCGGGGGCTTCCGCACCGGTGGCGCGGTTCATTCGCTTCCGCACTGCGGACTCGCTGCACACCTACTTCAAGACCGTCATCCTGAACGGCCTGCACGCCGCCAGCTGCCCCGGCGATCCGACCGGTGCGGACGCACCCTCGCTGGTGGACGGCAAGGAGGTGGGCCGCAAGGCGTGCTTCACGAATAAGACCGAGACCCCGAACTCGCCGAAACCGACTCTGGTGCTGACCAATGAGGCCGCCATGGCCGTGGCCCTCTACATCTGGGCCGATCCGAGCGAGGAACCGCTGCGCGACTTCCGGGCCACAAGCAATGGCGGGCAGTTCCGCAATGCCGATCAGGCGCAGGACCCGGACGCCTGGACCGACGCCGACCGCGAGCTCCTGAAGCACACCGGCGACAGCTACCGCGCCGATGTCTGCCGCCATGTCGATCCGCCGACCGGTCAGACCAATGCGGTGATCGATTGCAATGGCGCGGTCGACGAGCCGGGGGCCAGCTTCTACGGCTTTCCGGACCGCCGCGCCGCCAACGTCCTGTATCAGGCCGACCTCGGCCAATTCCCGGGTCATCAGTGCGGTGGCGGCACCGCCTCCGATGATGTCTGGCACAAGGGCACCGGGGCCGCCGGACGACTGTTCTGCTTCACCGACGCCAATAGCGATTTCAAGGAACCCTGCCTGATCGCCATGCACGACGAACTGCACCTGATGGTCCTGAGCTGCGCCTCGGACCCCACCTATCCCGCCAACGCGCCGAAAACCGAGGCGGCCCTGCTGGCCTGGTTCCAGAAGAACTTCGGCTGAGCCCGGCTCACCGCGTTACCACCCGCGCCGTTAGGTGGTGCCGGGTTCCCTCCGCAGCTGGGAACCCGGCGCCGGTCGGCTCCGGTGTGGGCGGAGCCGACATCTTTCGCGCCCGCGGGCGCTGTTCGGGGGCGGCGCGTCAGTGCGCGCCGCGGTTGTGCTCAGTGAGCATCGCGTACGACCTCCACCGCGCGGGTCAAAATGCCCAAGCCGGTGGTGATTTCATCGTCGGTGATGGTCAGCGGCGGCATCAGCTTCACCACTTGGTCGGCGGTTCCGGAGGTCTCCACCAGCAGTCCGTCCTCGAAGGCCATCCGGCAGACCTTGGCGGCCTGGGAGGCGTCGTCGAAGACCAGGCCCTGCACCAGGCCGCGGCCGCGGGTCGAAATGCCTTGGAAGCCTTCGGTGATCCCGAGCAGGTGCTGGCGGATACGTTCGCCCTTGGCCACGGTCGAGGCCTCCAACCGGCCGTCGGACCAGTAGTGCCGCAATGCGGCCTCGGCGGTGACGAAGGCCGCGTTATTGCCGCGGAAGGTGCCATTGTGCTCACCCGGAGCCCATTGGTCGAGTTCGGGCCGCATGAGCACCAAGGCCATCGGAAGCCCGTAGCCGCCAATCGATTTGGACAGCGTGATGATGTCGGGGATGATGCCCGCGACCTCGAAGGAGAAGAACGGCCCGGTGCGCCCGCAACCCATCTGCACATCGTCGACAATGAGCAGAATGCCACGGTCCGAGCACAGTTCGGCGAGCTGCCGCAACCATTCGGCACGCGCCACATTCACCCCGCCCTCGCCCTGTACGGTCTCGACGATGACGGCGGCGGGTTTGTCCAGCCCCGAGGAATTGTCGTCGAGCGCGCGCCGCATCCACGAGAAGTCCTCGGCCTCTTCGAGATACCCGTCGAAGGGCATCGGGTGGGCGTGTACCAGCGGCACTCCGGCCCCGGCCCGCTTGGCGGCATTGCCGGTGACCGAGAGCGCGCCCAACGTCATGCCGTGGAAGGCATTGGTGAAGTTCAGGACGGTGGTGCGGCCGGTCACCTTGCGCGCCAGCTTGAGTGCGGCCTCGACGGCGTTCGCGCCGGTGGGTCCGGGGAACTGCACCTTGTAGTCCAGGCCGCGCGGGGTGAGCAGCAGGTCGCGAATGCTTTCCAGCAGACGGCGTTTGGCGGTGGTGGACATGTCCAGGCCGTGGGTGATGCCGTCGGCGAGCAGGTAGTCGATGAGCGATTGCTTGAGGACCGGATTGTTGTGCCCGTAGTTGAGGGCCCCCGCCCCGGCGAAGAAGTCGAGGTATTCCTTGCCGTTCTCGTCGGTGAGCCAGGCGCCGCGGGCGGTGTCGAAGACGGCGGGCCAGGACCGGCAGTAGCCACGCACATTGGATTCGAGCGCCTCGAAAACGGTCGTCTCGGCAATGGTCATCGGTGGTCCTAGCGTCGCAGCAAAGTGAAACGTTGATGTTTCTATCACTGACGAGCAGCCGGGGGAACCGTTTTCCATGAATCCGACCGGCCCGCAACTCGCCACCTGCGATTTGTGACCCGAACCTCTTTCAGACCGCGCCGAGCATAGCTCCAGCGAACCGACCGCATGACCCCTTTAGAGCAGACCGCACGGATTCGTTTGCCGCACACCCGCGCCGCCCGTAGTGTCAACTTCTTGTGCGCGCCGATGTGGGGGTCTATTGGCAACTGGTCAAGGCCGGATTTCGCAGACAGTCGTACTACCGGCTCGCCATGCTCGCGGGCCTGATCAGCAATGTCACCTTCGGTTTCGTCCGCGCCGCCGTGCTCATGTCGGCCGTGCACGCCAACAATGGCTTCGGAGGTTATGACCGCGGCACCATCGGCACCTACACCTGGCTCTCGCAGGGCCTGCTCGGCGCCATCGCCTTCTGGACCATGCCCGATATCGTGGAACGCATCCGAACCGGTGACGTGGCCATCGACTTCCTGCGGCCCATAGACGTCCAGTTCGCCCATCTGGCCGAATATCTCGGGCGCGCCAGCTGCACCCTCATTCCGCGCGGCGTGCCCAGCGTGCTGATCGGCGCGCTCACCTTCGGACTCGCCATACCCACCACGCCGGGACCCTATGTGCTGGGCGCGATCAGCGTGCTGCTGGCCATGGCGCTGTCATTCCTGTCCATGTTCGCCGTCTGCCTGTCCGGCTTCTGGTTCGTGGAAACCCGCGGCCTGCGCTCGCTGCACATGATCTGCGGGACCTTCCTGGCCGGGCTGTTCGCGCCGGTGCACCTGTTCCCGGAGTGGTTGCGGGCCATCGCCTATGCCACGCCGTTCCCCTCCATGCTGCAATGGCCGATCGATGTGCTGTCCGGTCGCACCACCGGTCTCGCGGCGGTGGAAATCGTTGCTGTGCAATGCTTCTGGTTGACAGTTCTGGTGGGCGCGGGACAGCTGCTGTTGCGCGCCGGTCGCCGCAAGCTGGAGGTGCAGGGTGGTTGAGACACTGGCGCCGGACCGGCCCGGGCGACTCGCCCCCTACCGCGCGGTGCTGGCCTCGCGGCTGCGCGCGCAACGGGCCTATCCGGTTTCCTTCGCCACCGACCTGTTCAGCGCCTTCCTGATCGGCCTGGTCGAGTTCGCCGAAATGTGGGTGATCTTCCGCAATGTCCCGCACCTGGGCGGCCTGGACCTCAACGCCATGCTGCTGCTGTTCGGGCTCAGCAATACCGCCTTCGCCGTGGCCGACATGCTCGTCGGGCACGCCGACACGCTGCCCACGTATATCCGGATGGGCAAGCTGGACGCCTTCTACCTGAGACCGCAACCATTGCTGTTACAGCTCATGACCAGTGATATCGCCCTGCGCCGGGTGGCCCGCATCGCCGTGGCCGCCACCGTCCTGGGCTTCGGCATCGCGCGCAATGACATCGACTGGACCCCAGCGCATCTGACGCTGATCACCCTCACCCTGGCCTCGGGCATCGCCATCTTCGCCGGGCTGTTCGTGTGTGCGGCGGGGCTCCAGTTCTTCCTCATCGACGGGTCCGAGCTGACCAATGCCTTCACCTACGGCGGCTCCTACGCCTCCATGCAGCCCGCCTCGGTATTCCCCACCCCGATGAAACTCGTCTTCGGATTCCTCATACCGGTCGCCTTCACCTCATATCTGCCCGCCGTGGCACTGCTGGGCCTGCCCGGCCCGGACCTGCTGCCCAACTGGCTGGCCTGGGCCTCGCCACTGGCCGCGTCCTGGGTGTGGATCGCGGCGCTGTACCTGTGGCGGCAGGGCACCAGGCACTATCAAGGAGGCGGTGGGTGAGCGAACCGATCATCGATATCGAAGGCCTGACACGCACTTTCGTGCTCAGCCGCAAAGAGGGACGCTGGCGGCGGCGACGCGAGCAACTGACCGCCGTCGACGATATGAGCTTCCGCATCGAACGCGGCGCGGCGGTCGGCTACATCGGCGCGAACGGCGCGGGCAAGTCCACCACCATCAAGATGATCACCGGAATCCTGGTCCCGACCACCGGGCGGCTGCGCACCTGCGGCCTGGACCCGGTGCGACAGCGGCGCGAACTGGCCGGGCGGATCGGGGTGGTGTTCGGGCAGCGCTCACAGCTGTGGTGGGATCTGCCACTGCGCGAATCGTTTTCGATCCTGTCGGCCATCCACCGCCTGGACCCGCGCGCGGCCACCCGGCGCACCGGCGAACTGGTGGAACAGCTGGAGATGGGCGGCACCTTGGACACCCCCGTACGGCAGCTGTCGCTGGGGCAGCGCATGCGTGCGGAAGTCGCGGCGGCACTGCTGCATTCGCCCGAGCTGGTGATCCTGGACGAGCCCACCATCGGCCTGGATGTGCTGTCCAAGCAGCGATTACGCGAGTTCCTGCGGTATGAGCGCACCCAGCGCGGCACCACCCTGCTGCTCACCACCCACGATATGGGCGATATCGAGCGGCTCTGCGAACGCGTGCTGGTGGTCGACCACGGGCGGCTGGTCTACGACGGCTCGCTCGCCGGGCTCGCCGCCACCGTGGGCGCGCACCGGGTGCTGACCGTCGATCTGGCCGAGCCCACACCCGATCTCACCGATCTGCCCGGTGCGAAGCTGCTCGGCACCGAGGGCGCGGGCATGCGACAGCGGCTGGCCTTCGATACCGAGATCACCACCGCCGCACAGTTATTGGCCGCGGTCTCGGCGCGTGCGGAGGTCCGCGACCTGTCCATCGAGGAACCCGATATCGAGGACGTGGTCCGCCGCATCTACGAGGCCGCGGCCAACTCTTTGCGCTGACCGCGAATTACGCGGAAGGCGTTGCGGCCACAGGCTGTTCGGGCTCACGCGGACCCTGATCCAACCGGAACGGCGGATATTCGTCGGTCATGAGCGATGCGTACACGCGAACTCGGTACAGCCACCGATTGATACCTATGACGAAATCGAACAGCCCGCGCGGATACTGTCCGGTGAAAAGCAACCCGATCACGCCGATCACCACCAGAATTGGCAGCAGCGGCATCTGATAGCGGCCCGCACCGACGAACACCGCCGCGATCAAGTAGTGCGGAATGGCCAGCAGCCACCATTTGATCAATACCAGACCTCGATGCAACTGCTGCGGATAGTCGACCTCCAGATCGGCGGGATAGTCGGGGTCCGGTTGCAGGCTGAACGGCGGATACCGGTCGGTCCCCAACGCCGAGTAGGCATAGAACCGCACCCGCCACGCCCAGCGCATCACGCCGACATTGAAATCGAACAGGACGCGCGGATAGCCGCCGGTAATGAGAATGGCGAAGAACGCCCCGATCGTGACCAGTAGATAGGCGATGTGCAGGAAGATCAGCACTATCACGTGCGGGATGGCCAGAATCCACTTGACCAGCCACATCCAGCGGGACAGGCCCGCATCCAGATCTCCGCGCACTCGTACGGGGTAACCCGTGGAACTCGGCTGCATGACCGTCACTCCTCTCGAGTGCCGACGGCAGCCCTCTCGGCCGCCGCCGGAACAGCAGTGAGCCGTTGTTCATCCCATTGTTTCCCCTAGGACGCGAAGATCACATCTCCTTCTCATGGAATGTGACCACATTTGTAATAGCGCACACGGCAAGGAGTTCCGCACGCCACAGTGTCCGGTTTCGAATTGCGGGAGTCGGCGTCGTGTGCGAAGTTGCTGACCATTGCCCGTGTGCTCGGCGTCGGTCGGGACTAAAACCGACTACCAGGAGCGACCGTGAATTTACGTCCGGCTGAATTGTTGCCGCGAAGTAACATGAAGCTCACGGCCGCAACCGAATTCATCCGGCCCCGCACCATTCGCGCCCGGCTGCGACGCATCCTCATCGTCTCGGTGGCCCTGGTGCTCGCGCTGCTGACGGTCATCATCGTCAGGGAGACCAACGGGTATCGGCAGACCGGAGACACCGCAGGCGCGGTGAATCTCGCCCTGGCCGTCCAGGATCTGGTGCACGAGGTGCAGCGCGAGCGCGGCCTCACCAACGGCCTGCTCGGCGGCGACGGCTCACTGCGCCAGCCCGTCACCGATCAGCGCGCCGCCACCGACTTCGCCCTGCAAGCGCTGAATCAGGCATTGTCGCGGCAGGCCCCCGGTACCGATCAGGTCCGCTCGGCGCTGAACCAGTTCGCCGGAGTCAGCGCCAATCGCAGCGATGTGGACGCCCGCCGCGTGGACCGCTCGACGTCGTTCCAGTTCTATACCGGCGCGATCACCGCCCTGAACCAGACCCGGCCCGGCCTGGACCACGCGCAGGATTCCGAGCTGTGGCGCGGATTGCAGGCGCTCTACGCGCTCGGTGACGTCAAGGAAGCCACCGGGCAGGAGCGCGGCTTCCTCAATGGCGTATTCGCCGCGGGCGCTTTCGGTTCCGGCGAATACGTGCAGTTCCTCGATATTCGTGCCGCCAAGCAGGCCGCCACCGCCGCCTTCGAACGCGATGCCACTGCCGAGCAGCGCGCCCAGCTCTACACCGCCATGCGCACCGACCAGTCGATGCGGGCGGCCCAATCGGAGTCGGTGGCGATGGACTCGATCCGCGGACCTGTGCTGGAACCGGTGAACCCCGCCGAATGGTGGCAGCAGATGACCTCGGTCATCGATTCCGAACGCACCGTGCAGCGGACGATCGGTGCACAGATCCACCATCGCGCGGACGAATTGCGCAAGGCCGCCGCGCTGGTGCTCGGCGTCTATGTCCTGGCCGCACTGCTCGCCGTGGCCGCCCAGGTGTCACTGGTGATCGCCAGCGTGCGCGCCATCGTGCGGCCGCTGGCCGACCTGGCCGAGGAGGCCCACGCGGTCGCCGAGGAGCGGCTGCCGCAACTCATCGCCGCCTGGCACGACAGCGACGGCGTCGAACCCGCCCCGCCCGAACCGGTCCGGGCCGATGCGAGCGCCGGACAGGAGATCGTCTCGGTGGCGCACGCCCTCGACCGCGTCCAGACCACTGCCTTCGACCTCGCCTCCGCACAGGCTCGACTGCGCCGCAACACCACCGAGTCCATGGCCAACCTGGCTCGGCGCAATCAGAACCTCGTGCGCCGCCAGCTCGGCCTGATCAGCGAATTCGAGCGCGAGGAACTCGATCCCAGCGCGCTGTCCAATCTGTTCGAACTCGACCACCTGGCCACCCGCATGCGGCGCAATGCCGAGAGCCTGCTGGTGCTGGTCGGTGAGACGAGCCCGCGGCGCTGGTCCACACCCATTCCGCTGAGCGATGTGATCCGCGCGGGCCTGTCCGAAGTGGACGACTACCGCCGCGTGGTGCTCCGCCGGGTCGACGAGGCCGCCATTGCCGGGGCCCACGTCAGCGAGCTCGCGCATATGCTGGCCGAGCTCATCGAGAACGGATTGTCCTTCTCCCCACCGGATCTGGAAGTGGAGATCTACGGCCGCAAGATGGGCCGCAGGTACATGGTCGCCATTGTCGACCACGGCGTGGGCATGCCCCCCGATCAACTCGGCACCGCCAATGCCCGCCTGCGCGGTGAGGCCGACTTCCTGGTCGCCCCGACCCGATTCCTCGGACACTTCGTGGTCGGCCGCCTGGCCAAACGACTCGGCATCGAGGTCGAGCTCACCGTCGCCCCCACCAGCGGCGTGGTGGCCCGGCTGCTGCTCCCCGAGGAACTGCTCGGCGATCCGGCCGCACCCATGCCACAGCTGCCAGACAGTGCCAAACACGGTGCGGCAAGCCAGCTTCCGGGCACGGACGGCCCATCCGACGATATGGCCGAACCCACCGCCGGACGCCATTCCGCGCACCTCACCCAGACGCCCCGGGCCGCGAGCTCGAGCGGAATCACGAACGCCAAGGTCATCGAGCAGCCCGAAGGCTCACGGGGCGGTGCATCGGCCCGACCGGGCATCGCACCCCAGAACGCCCGGCCGATCAAGCTCGTCCCGCTGCCGGAAGCACCCAACGGTTCCCATCCCGCAGCACCCAACGGTTCCCACCCCGCCGCACCCAACGGTTCTCGTCTCGCCGCACCGAATGGTGCGGAAGCCGAACCCACCGCGCAACGCACGCGAAACGGTCTCGTCAAGCGCACCCGCAAGACTCACGAGAATGCGGGCGTCGCGCCGGGCGGCGTCCCACAGCCCAGCACGGCCGCCCGCCCCGCCCCGCCCGCCGAACGCTCACCCGATGCGGTGCGCGGCCTGCTCACCGGGTTCCGCGCCGGGCATCAACGGGGCGAACGCGGGGAACCGCGACACCCCGGATCGATTGCACAGGAGGACAACAGGTGACGACCCACTACACCGACACCGATCCGCACACCTTCAACTGGCTGCTGGCCGATTTCGTACGCACCACCGACGGTGTGCGCGATGCGGTGGCGGTGTCCTCCGACGGCCTGCTCATGGCCAAGTCCGAAGGGCTGGACCGGACCGGGGCCGACCGGCTCGCGGCCATGGTGTCCGGACTCACGAGCCTCGGCCGCAGCGCTTCGCGCAGTTACGATTTCGACGGCCTGCGCCTGATCATGATCGAGATGGGCCGGGGCTTCCTGCTGGTCTCCGCCATGGCCAATGGCAGCTGCATCGGCGTCATCGCGGGCAATGACGCCGATGTCGGCCTGGTCGGCTATCAGATGGCGGTCCTGGCCGAGCGCGCCGGCGCACTGCTCACCCCGACGCTGATCACCGAATTGCGAGAGTCGTTGAGCCGATGAATGATTCGCATAGGCTGCCGGATCCGCGCATGATAGCGCTACCCCGGCCGCACCGCTGGGCCGCGAACGATGTAGCCCAATCCGCACCGCCCGCAGCGGAATTCGAGGAGGAGGTGGTCCGGCCGTTCATGATGACCTCGGGTCGAACCACCCCCGTGGTGGACGGCCTGCGCATCGAAACCCTGGTCCGCGCCACGCCCGCCGCCCTGTCCGCGCCGCTGCGATTCGAACTCGAGCGTGTGGTGCGGCTGTGCCAGAGCCCGCTCTCGATCGCCGAAATCGGTGCCACCCTGCGGGTTCCGATCGGCGTCGCCCGGGTACTGGTCAGCGATCTGCTCAGCGCCGGCCACGTCGCGGTGAGCCAGGTCGATGACCTGTCCACCACCTCACTCGAAAGGATCCGGGATCTTGTTCGGGCACTCTGAACCCATGGCCCCCGCGCCCCTGGCCTCCTCGGTGAAGATCGTGATCAGTGGCGGATTCGGCGTCGGCAAGACCACCTTCATCGGAGCCATCTCCGAAATCGAACCCCTCGCGACCGAAGCCGCCATGACCGAGGTGTCGGTGGGCGTCGACCATCCCGGCCTGGCCACCGGTAAGACCACCACCACCGTCGCCCTGGATTTCGGCCGCATCACCCTGGATAAAAGCCTGGTGCTCTACCTGTTCGGTACGCCCGGGCAGGAACGGTTCGAATTCCTGTGGGACGACCTGCTGGACGGCGCGCTCGGCGGCATCGTGCTGCTGGACACCTCACGGGTCGAGGACTGCTATCCGGTGCTCGACTTCTTCGAACAGCGCGGCACGCCATTCGTGGTGGCGGTCAACCGATTCGACAGCGGGCCCGGCTTCGAACTCGACGAGGTGCGCGAGGCGCTCGACCTGCACGCGGGCGTGCACCTCATGGAATGCGATGCGCGCGACCGGGAATCGGTGAAGCAGGTGCTGGTGGAGCTGCTGGAGCAGATTCTGCGGGCACGGCGCGCCCCGGCGCTGGTCAGCTGAGGCCGGTCCGTGACCAGCGGCCGAAACCCTCGAGACCCAAAACCGCCCCGGGTGCGTACACCCGGAGCGGTTGCCCGAAAACCCTTCGTATCAGCTGGTTTTAGCGGCCGCCGAAAGAGCCGGTGAAGAGGGTGTTGAGAATACCGCTGAACGCAGCGCTACCGGTGTTGAACAGGCCGTTGAGCGCAGCAGAACCAGTATCGATGATAACCGGGATCATGTTTCAACCTCTCTAGTGGATGACATCGACGATCAGGATTTCCGATCGGCGACGTGACCCACCTTGCCGAGACTCCCTTACAGAGTCCTGGCCCGTTGCTGAGAGGTTGCTGAATTACCTTCATGACACCGGACACATGCATAGCGGCCCGCTATGGCTGTGGCGGCACGTTTCCCTCTGCGGAGTAGAGGCTCACTTCGCCGTCCTCCCCCAGGAACGCATTGACCAGCATCGTTCCGCTGGAACGCAATTCCTCGACGCTCGGCGCGGCGGTGGTCACGGAAATCTGCGGCACCGCAGCCCAGTTCACGACGTACCGTTCGGGCGGGCCACCGTCGTCGGAGAGGTGAGCCAGCCGGAACACCGACACCCTGCGGCGAACAATCAGGGTGCGCACGACTTCCGCGATTCGCTCGGGGTCTTCCAGAGCGAACATGAAACCGAAGCCTAGCTCCGGCGAAGAAGCATATGCGGGCACGAATACCGAGGCTAACGGACTACGCCCGGCATTTCCCCCGGGCACGCCGCACGGGTAGCTGTTGATAAGCCTCGGTAACCGCTTTGGGCAGGGAGTCGGTGGTCCGGCGCGCGCGAGGGCCGGGCCGCGCCGTCCCATACGGCGGCCGCACAGATGTCGATCCGCCACCAAAAGCCGCGCCCACGTAACCGAGCTGTAATGGTGTATAACGATTTTCCGGCAGCTTCGCCGATCAAGCGCCGGATGGTTGCGCCCGTCCGACTATCGCGCTTTCCTGAATATGTCCCGCATCAACGGACAGTCTTCTCATCGCATCGTCGCGAATTTCCCGGTTTCTTCACCGCGCCGCCGGTGATGAGCTGTGCGTTCCGGGGTGCGGGGCTGCGCCGGAGCCGAGGGGAGCCCCTCCCCGAAACCCCCTCGGCCCTGGCGCATCCACAACAGAAACTTCCAAGGGTGGGAAACATGACAGTCGACTACACCGAACAGGGTTTCGGGGTCGAGCTCCCATCGCCATCAACGCTACTGCGCGCTTTCCGGGAGCCCGTCACCGCCGAACGTCGCGACCGCGACGTACTCGAATCCGCCCACGAACTGGTGCTGTGCCACGAAGGCAGGCACCGGGCGCAGGAGGCGGCACACGCCGCCGAGGCCACCCCGGACCGGGTGGCCGAATGCAGCCGCGTGGTCGAGGACATCGACGAACGACGCACGGATCTGGTGGGCCGCATCGACGACTGGGTGGCGGTGAACATCCCGCACCGCACCGGGGCCTCCCTGCATACCGAGACCCTCGGCGCGGTCATCGACCGGATGGCGGCGAAATGGGTTGCCGCACAACAGGCTTTGGGCGTGAGCACACCTGTTGCGCGGGCTTCGAAAGGCTCCGACGGACGAGCTCGGCGACACACCACGCTGCACCGGGTGAGCGAAGACCGCCCACACCGGGGCGTGGATAGCGAGGCGCACTTACAGTGGTATCGCCTCGCCGAACTCGCCGACGGGTATAAGGATCTGATCACCGACGTAGCGCAGCATCGACGCCGCCTACCCGTGTGGTGAGAAGCCGCTGACGCGGAGTCCCGCTGACGCGGGGTCTTGGGGCTGCGCCCCAAACCCCCTGAGCGATCGGGGGGTCTTGGGGGCTGCGCCCCCAGACCCCTCAACCCTTGATCAGGACTGACGCGGATAGACGACTTCGGCGTCGATGACATCCGCACCGTCGACTCGCGGCGGCTCGACTACCGGCTTCGAGGCCGGATCAGCCTGCGCGCCAGCGGTTTCCGGCTCATCGAAGTCGTCGAAATCGTCGGCGTCCGCGGCGCGTTGCGCGCGGGCATCCTGTTCGGCGGCGGCCGCCGCTTCACGCATTTCGATGGCGTCGGTGATCCAGTCGCCGATCTCCCGGGTCACCTCGGCGACCGTTCCGGTGATGATCGTTGCGATATTGCCGACGTGCCGCGCTCCGGACGACGTCAGTTCCTGGATCAGATCCTTATTGCTTTCGAATTTTCCGATCATCTACACGCCCACTTCGCTAGCCTGCCCCCGGCGCATCACGATAACACCGCTGGGTTGCGAATTCCCCGTGAGGAACGGGGGTACGGCCAGCTTGAAGAGCTTCGCCCAGACCGAGCCGATCTGCTTGCCGAAGCTGCCCGTGTTGTAGGGCAGGCCGTGCTTCTCGCACAGGGCCTTCACCTCGGGGGCGATCTCCGGGTAGCGGTTGGCGGGCAGGTCCGGGAACAGGTGGTGCTCGATCTGGTGGGACAGGTTTCCGGACATGATGTGGAACAGCCGGTCACCGTCGATATTCGCCGAGCCCAGCATCTGCCGCACGTACCACTCACCCTGGGTCTCCTCGGCGGTTTCCTCTTGGGTGAACGTCTGTACGCCCGTCGGGAAGTGCCCGCAGAAGATGATGGAGAAGGTCCAGATGTTCCGCACGATATTGGCGGTGAAGTTGGCGCTCAGGGTGGACAGGAACAGCGGGCCGGTCAGCGCCGGGAAGATCACGTAGTCCTTGAGGACCTGCTTACCGGCCTTGTTCCACTGCCCCTTGAGCAGCGCCTTCACATCCGACCACTTGCGCTTGCCCCGGACGATGTTCTCCACCTCCAGGTCGTGGCCCATCACGCCCCACTCGAAGGCCAGCATGAGGAAGAACGCGTACACCGGGTTGCCCAGGCGCAGCGGGTTCCAGGCCTGCGCCTCGTCCACACGCAGGATGCCGTAGCCGATATCGCGGTCCATGCCGTGGATATTGGTGAAGGTGTGGTGCATGTAGTTGTGCGAGTGCCGCCACTGATCGGCCGGGCAGACCGTATCCCATTCGAACTCACGGGAATTCAGGTCCGGCTCACGCATCCAGTCGTACTGGCCGTGCATGACATTGTGGCCGATCTCCATATTGTCGAGAATCTTCGACACGCTCAGCGCGGCCACGCTCGCCAGCCAGAACGGCGGCAGGAAGCCCAGGTACGCCAGACCGCGCCCGGCGACCTCGAAACCGCGCTGCGCCTTGATGATCGAGTAGATGTATTCGCGGTCGCGCTCGCCCAGATCGTCGGTGATCCGGGCGCGCAGCGCATCGAGCTCGCGGCCGATCTCCTCGACCTGTTCGACGCTCAGCACGAGCGGGCCGTCGGGTGTTTCGGTGAGAATTGCCATGATGACTCCTGGTCAGATCGCGATGTCGACGTCGCCGACAGGGGCATTGATGCAGAGCTGGATGGACTGGTCCGGATCGGCGTCCAGTTCGCCGGTGCGCAGATTGCGGGTGCAGCCGCTGCGCTTGACGGCCGTGCAGGAGAAGCAGATCCCCATGCGGCAGCCGTAATCCGGGGTGAGACCGGCGGATTCGGCCTGCTCGAGCAGGCTCGCGCCGGTGTTGGCGGTGGTGATGACGCTGCCGGAGAAGGTCACGTCGCCTTCGACGGTGGCCGGATCGGCGGGCGCGGCGGTGAGGGTGAACTCCTCCATGTGCAGTCGTTCACTGAGTTGTTCAGCCTCATAGACGGTGCGGACCGCCTTCATCAGGCCGCCCGGGCCGCACAGGTAGGTGTGGGCCGAGGAGAACCAGGGGGCCAGTCGTTCCAGCTCGTCATAGCTGAAGCTCGGGTCCCGCTGTAGTTCCGGATAACGGAATTCGACCTGGATATTGCTGTGCTGCATGGCGATCGCCTCCAGTTCGGCGCGATGCGGCACCCATTCCGGAGATCGGTTGTAATGCAGGAACAGCACGCGCCCCCGGTGGCCCTCATTGGCCAGGGTGCGCAGCATGGACAGCACCGGCGTAATGCCGCTGCCGCCGCTGATCAGGACCAGCTTGTCCGGGCGCTGTTCGGGCAGGTGGAAGACGCCCGAGGCGGGCGCGAGATCCACCGTCATGCCCGGGATGGCTTCCTCGTGCAGGTAATTCGAGACCAGGCCGCCCGGGTGTGCCTTGATCGTGAGCTCGATATGCCGGTCCCGCCGGCCCTGCGCATTCACCGGTGAATAGCAGCGGGTCTGTCGCACACCGTCGATGACCACGCCGACCTGCACGTACTGCCCGGCCTGATGCCCGGCCCACTTGCGATTGGGCCGCAGCGTGAGCGTCACCGAGCCGACCGCGCTGCGTCGCACGTGTGTGATCTCGGCGCGCATATCGCGCAGGGTGAGGGTCGGGTGGACCAGTTCCAGATACCGGTCCAGCGGGTGCGGGGTGGTCAGTGTTTGCACGAGGTCGATGAGTCCAACCATGCGGGCCTCCATTTCGGTGCACATCTGTACACTGAGCTAGTCTGCCGTGTGGAGGCATCCCAGTTCAACCGGCAGCTCGTGTGACCCACACGACATATCTCGATTGGAACGAATGTGAACGCATGTATGCTCATCGACGTGAGCGAGCAGGCAGCAACCCGAGTCGAGCGCAAGGAACGCACCCGCTCCGCGCTCCTGGACGGCACCCTCTCCATGGCCGCGGACCGCGGGTTCGCCGCCCTGAGCCTGCGTGAGATCGCCCGCTCGGCCGGCATCGTGCCTACCGCCTTCTACCGGCACTTTTCCTCACTCGACGAACTCGGTACCAGCCTGGTCGAGGAGGGCGTGCGCCAATTGCGCTTGGCGCTACGGGAAATGCGCCGCACACCCAATGCCAAGCTCGGCGATACCGTGCGCTTCGTCTTCGAGCAGGTGGACGGCAAACGCGATCTGTGGGGATTCCTGATTCGGGAACGCCACGGCGGGTCGGCCGCAATGCGCGGGGCCATTTCGGTCGAAATGCAGCTCATTGTGCGGGAATTGGTGGTGGACCTTTCCCGGGTGCGCGCCCTGGACGACTGGTCGACCGATGATCTGGAGCTCGCGGCCGACCTCATCGTGTCGACCGTGGCGGACCGGATCGCGGACTATCTGGTCATCGATGCCCGTGAACCCGCGCGGATCATCGAACGCGCGGTGCTCCAGGTGCGATTGATCGCCCTCGGCATGGGGACCTGGAAGCCCTGACGAATTACGGTGTGGCCCTTGGGGTTTTCACCGGAAGCAAGGCGAGCAGGCCCGCGATCAATACCAGCAGGATGCCGACTATGCCCGCGCGATCGGCGTCGAAGGCCCAGACGAAGAAGCCGAAAAGCATAGGGGCCAAGAAGGATACGGCGCGCCCCGTGGTGGCGTAGAGGCCGAACAGCTGGCCCTCGCGACCGGGTGGAGCCACCCTTGTCAGGAATGAGCGGGCCGAGGATTGGGCCGGGCCGACGAATATGGTCAGCAACAGGCCGAAGATCCAGAACATGAGCGGGCCCGAGACCACCAGCAAGAACAGACCGGCCACAATCATGGCGACCAGCGAGCCGACGATCACGGCCTTGGGACCGATCCGATCGTCCAGGCGGCCGCCCGCCAGAGCGCCCAGTGCCGCAAACACATTCGCGGCGATACCGAACAGCAGCACATCGGAGTCGGCGATGCCGTACACACGCACGGCCAGGATCGCACCGAAGGTGAACACACCCGCCAGTCCATCGCGGAAGATGGCGCTCGCGATGAGGAATCCGACGGTGCGGCGATCCTCTTGCCACAACTCGCGCACATCGCGCCACAGCACCCGGTAGGCATTGCCGATCGCGCGGAACACGCCTCGCTCCCGCACCGAAATCGCCGCTCCCGGATCGGCATCGGTGTGCGGCACCTCCGGCACATACAGGAACAGCGGAATCGCGAAGGCCGCGAACCAGACCGCCGCCAGCACCGCGACCAGGCGAATATTCAAGCCGTCGTCGATCGGCACGCCGAGCAGGCCGCGATAGTCACCCTTCCCGGAGATGAAGCCGAAGTAGCAGGTCAGCAGCAGGATAATGCCGCCGAAATAGCCCATGGACCAACCGAATCCGGAAACCCGGCCCACGGTGGCGGGCGTGGACACCTGGCGCAGCATGGCGTTGTACGGAACATGCGCCAGCTCGAAGGTCGTCGAACCCAGTGCCAGCAGCAACAATCCGAACCACAGATAGTGGTAGTCCTTGCGCACGAAGAACATGCTCGCCATGAGCAGCACAGTGATGGCGGTCAGAATGCCCAGGGACAGTTTGCGTTTCGCGGAGGCGTCGAACCACTGCCCGCTCACCGGGGCGGTCACGGCCACCGCCAGCCCGGCCAGCCCGAGCGCCCAGCCCAGCCAGGCGCTCGGCGACACCCCGCCCGGCAGATGTTCACCCACCTTGTCGGTGAGATACACCGAGAACACGAAGGTGAGGATCACGGCATTGAATGCCGAAGCACCGCAATCCCAGGAACCCCACGCCCATACCGGCCCGCGTCCGGTGGCCTGTCCGATCGTCGCCTGTCCCGGCACCTCGGTCATGCTGCGCAGACTAGGCGAATAATCCCGGCCGGGCCGGGTGAAACGCTCAGGCCGGAATCCCGCCGTGATCTCGCTCGTAATGCTCCTGCCACGGGGCCTGGCGTTCCTCCTCGGACATAGCGAGCAACCGCCGCAGGCGCGCCCAGGCATCCTCGTCCGCCGGTGTCCAAATCTGCACCCACGCACCGGCGATGGACGGCATCGACATCGAGGTCATCACCATCTCCAGATCGCCGACCGCGAGTTGCCGAATGCGCCGGAGCCGGCCGACCGGGATGGCGACATCATTGCGCGCCCACATGGTCGCGAACTCCGGACTCTTCGCACACAGATCATCGATGAACACGGTCCAGTCCGGATTCTGTAGATGCTTCACGTACGCCGCCCGCAGATAGCCGACCATCCGGGCCAAATGCTCGGCCTCCGCGGAGGCATACGGATTGCAGCATGCCGGGGTGAGGAACACCTTGCGCAGGACATTGCGGTCCTCGGACAGGAAGCCGGGGCACATGGCGGCATAGGCGTCGTTGTGCGCCAGGATGTCGTAACGGGCGGTCATCACCACACCCGGCAGCGGGTGCAGATGATCGAGAATCACCTGCAACTCCCCCGGAACCGGCCCGTCCAGCTGCGCCGTCGGGACGGTCGGCACATTCGCCAGCTGATACAGGTGCGCCCGTTCCGCGCCGTCCAGGCACAGGGCCCGCGCGATCGCATCCAGCACCTGCACACTCACATTGATGTCGCGGCCCTGCTCCAGCCACGTGTACCAGGTGACACCGACCCCGGCCAGCTGCGCCACTTCCTCGCGCCGCAGCCCCGGCGTCCGCCGCCGAGTACCCGGGACCAGGCCCATATCCTCGGGACTGATCCGCGCCCGCCGCGTCTTCAGGAACGCCGACAGCTCTTCGCGCTTGGCCTTTCGCAAGGAGCGGGCCTCCGCCCGTACCGCGGGACCGCTCTCGGCCTTGACATCGCTGATGCGTACCACGTTCACGTCCCCCATCGTCTCCCCATTCGCGCACCGTATCCAGGTGGTGCCAATACCAGAATAAGCAGGCTCCTGTTACCAGGATCAGCCCGTACGTGGGTTGCTACCGTCACCGCGCCGTTGAACACGACACACACCGCCAGGACCGGAACCGTAAGCCACCACGAGTCCAAGAACCAGCCGACCACGCACGCCGCCAGCGCGTACCCGGAACGGTGGGTGACTCGGGTCAACGCGCGACCGGTACGGCCGCAGTCGTCGTTGAACGCATCCAGAACGTTCACGCGCCCCCACTCGGACCCAGGTCCTCAAATCAACAGCCATCACAAAGATTCCTCATCAGGTGTAGATGAGGGAGTGGCCCCAATCCGTCTCCGGTGGACTGGGACCCATTCCCCCGTGGGATGCGGAAACCCCCGGCACGGTTGCGGTTAGCCGAGGGTCCATCGCGAAATGCGTTGTGGAACAACGCCATCGATTTGTCCTGAATCGCTACGTCGATCAACCACCCCCTCTCGAGGTCCCGCGCATCGGAATGGCTCCAGGGGGCCGGTCCGCCCTGCCTACGCGCCGTCCGCACGGGCGGGCGGGAGGTCTCGAAGGGGCGGCATCATGCGCCGGGCGTAGGTCTCTTCTGGGGTCACGGTAATCACGTCGAACTGCTGCACGAGCGTCCCCGGTATCTCCGCGCCCTCGAAATGCTCGGGACTGGGGACAATGACCGCCTCGGCGTCCAAACGGGTCGCTTGCGCCTTCAAACGCGCCAATGGCGGCCGACCGAATCGGGGATCGTAGATCACCATGTCGGCGAAGTCGTAGCCCAAACGAGTTGCGAGCTTGCGGATTTGGCTCTGATCCCATAACTGCGCCGCACCGGACACGTCGGTCCGAAGGTATCCCAAACACGTTGGCTTGTAACGCATTACAGCCCCTCTGTCCTCGTGTCCGTCAAGTGCGATGTGTCCGTGAATTTCGAGGTAGAACCCCGAGTAGTCATCTGATTCGTCACCGTGGCTCTGGAGTTCAAACACGCCGCCCGGGAACTGGAACAACCGTGTACGCGGCGCGGGCTCTTCCGCCTGGTCCGGCGGATCGATGCACCCGAGCGCGAGCCTCTCGACCGTGGGAGTGGGTTCCATGGCGGGGTTGCCTCTCTTGCTTGCCTTGCGGTTCAAGAGCACCCGTGCCGAGCAGCCAGAGAAACCGGACGGTTTCAAGTTCTGGGGTCAGTCCGAACGGCCAACCCTGTAAATGGGTGTTCTGCCTCGGCCCGGGGCTGATCTGAGCCTGCGCGCAACGATCGGGGAACTTCCAGAGAAGAAAGCGGAAGAATGGGGGTAGTTTCGCGCCGCCCGTACCGTCCCCAACCGAGGGCCCCGGAGGACCCAATGGTCGATATCGAATGGACACCCGACGAACTCGAAGCCCTTCGTGCAGCGCTGCGCATGAACAAAGTCGAGTTCTGCAAGCGAATCGGGGTCACCGCGCGCGCCCATCGGGACTGGCTGACCGGACAGACCCAGAACATGCGTGAGGCCAACCGCCGACAGCTGTTCGAAGTTCTCGCCGATGCCGAGCCCGAGCAACGAGCACGGTTCTGGGAACTGGTTCGCAAGGGGACACCTGCCCCGGGCATCGATGGGCAAGCCGCAGAAGGTGTTGCCAGCGAAACAGATTCCGGCGGTAGCAGGCTCGGTCTGTATTCCTGGGAAGTCGACGAGGACGACGTGAGAAGAAGAGACTTTGGTAAGGCGGCGTTGGCAGGTGCGTCGATCGTGCTGTTGGGGACGAAACCCGGGCAGCTCGGTATGTCCGATGTGACCCGGTTGCGCGAGGGGGTCGTGGCGCTGGAATCGGAGGATCAGCGTCTCGGTGGTGGGCGTCTGGTGGATTTCGCGGTAACGGAATTGGCCAAGGCCAAGCACTGGCGCGAGATCGGCACCTATGACACCGCCGTCGGCGACGCATTCACCATCGCCACAGGGGAATTGGCGGTCATGGCCGGATGGCTGGCCTACGACGCCGACCGGCAGTCACTCGCACGACGCTGCTACGCCGATGCCATGGCCCTCGGATGCGAGGCCAACGACCCCGGCCTCATCGCACGTACCTGCCTGATTGGCGGCGGACAATTGCTCGGGCTCGCGCGGGGCGGCAAGGCCCGCCCGCAGGTCGCACTGAAACTCGCGACCCGCGCCCGAGACCTCATGCGCGGCACGCCGCCCGGTCGAATTCACGCGCTCATCGCCGTACGCGAAGCCCAGGCGTACGGACTGCTGTGCGAGCGTTCGGCATTCGAGCGTGCCATCGCCACCGCATGGCGTGAGATGGATCAGGCGTCCAATTTCGAGCCGCTCGACGAGTGCCCGCGCTGGCTCTGGGCCGTCACCCCGGCCGAGATCGCCGCCCACGAGGCGCGGGGCCGCGCCGAATTCGAGCAGTACGACCGCGCGATTGCACTGTTCGACTCTGTCGCCGACGTCGAACGCTTTCCGCGAAACGTGATCAACATCGCCGCCTGGCGAGCCGTCATCCGGGCGCGGGCGGGCGATCTTCGCGAAGCTGTCGCCGAGGCCGTGCCCGTCCTCGACACACTGACCGGTCTGACGTCGATTCGCACGCTGCGTAACCTGGAACCCATCCGTGCGTCCGTCGATCAAAACCCTGTCGGCGGCGAGTTTTCCGACAAGTTCGACGCCCTCCTGACGAAAGCAACCACAGCATGACTACCCTGCCCGTCGGCCTGGAATTCGAGCACTACGACAAGGCACAGGCTCGCGACCTGCGCAACGTCGTCGAACAGATCTACCGTCGGTCATACGTCGAGGCGATCGCATCCGGCGACACGTTCGACGACCCCGAGTCATTCATGGCCAGGTTCGATGCCTACACCAACCCAGCCCAATCAGCCCGGCTCGAGCTGGTTATCGCGCGAATCGATGGCGAACCAGTCGGACAGACTTGGGGCTGGCCACTTCGCCCCAACGCCGCGTGGTGGGGAAATCTCGAACTCGACGATCCAGATGCCGACCGCGCCGAGTTCATCACCGAAACCGGTAGTCGCACATTCGCACTCAGCGAACTCATGGTGTGCGCCGAGTACCAAAACCACGGAATCGCGCGGGCACTTCACGATGACCTGCTCGCGGGCCGCCCGGAGGAACGGGCGACATTGCTTGTCGAGCCGGACAACTCGCGCGCCTATACGAAATATCTCAAGTGGGGCTGGCATCGAATCGGCACTCTGCGCCCGCGATGGCCCGAGGCCCCGCGCCTTGACGTCCTGATTCGCGACCTCGGGGCGGCCCTGGAATAGAACGTCGGTTCACGTTCCCCATCGTCGCGCCGATCGCGCACCGTATCCAGGTGGTGCCAGTACCAGAATAAGCAGGCTCCTGTTACCAGGATCGGCCCCGGCGCAGGCTCATTCACATGTCTCAGAGCCTGACCCAAGCGCCATCAGTGGCGGCTCCCCCAGCCGCTCCTTCCAGTCCCCGTCGTCCACTGGCCATTCTGGCCGTCATCCTGCTCGGCCAGTTCATGGCCGTGCTGGATGCCTCCATCGTCAATGTCGCCATCCCGTCGATCCGGACCTCCTTGCACGCCTCGGGTTCCGGGCTCCAATTGATCGTCTCCGGATATGTGATCGCCTACGCCGTGCTGCTGGTCACCGGCGCGCGGCTGGGTGATCGATTCGGACAGCGGAATATGTTCGTCGCCGGGCTGATCGGGTTCACGGTGGCCTCGCTGGCCTGCGGGCTGGCCTGGAATACGGGGACGCTCATCGTCTTCCGCTTCCTTCAGGGTGTCGGATCGGCGGCCATGGTGCCGCAGGTCATGACGCTGATTCAGCGCACCTTCACCGGAACCACACGGGCGCGGGCACTTTCGGCCTATGCGGCGGTGATCTCCGGCGGCATGGTGATCGGGCAGATCGTCGGCGGGCTCATTGTCAGCGCCGATCTGGGCGGAACCACCTGGCGTGGAGTGTTTCTCGTGAATGTGCCGATCGGCTTGGCCTTGCTGGCCGTCGCACCGCAGATCCTGCCCGTCACCGTGCGCAATGACCGCAAGCTGGATCTCGCGGGCCTGGCCGTGCTGACTCCGGCGGTCCTGCTGCTGGTCGTGCCCTTGGTGCTCGGCCATGAACAGGATTGGCCGGTGTGGACCTGGCTCGCATTGGCCGGTGCCGTAGCGGGATTCGCGGGCTTCGCCCTGGTGGAGCGCTGGGTGCATCGTCGGGGCGGCGAGCCGCTCTTCGCCGATCGCGTACTCCGCGCTCCCGGCCTGATCCTCACCGCCGCAACACTGTTCACCGTCATGTGCACCTTCAGCGGCTGGCTGTTCGTCATGGCCATCCACCTGCAGGGCACCCTCGGCTACAGCGCGTTGCACGCCGGACTCATGTTCCTGCCCAATGGCGCGACTTTCGCACTGGCGAGCCTGAACTGGAGCCGCATCCCGGCCCGCTTCCACGCCGTCATGATTCCGCTCGGCCTGGTGCTGGCGGCCTCGACCATGGTCATCATGGGGGTGCTGCTGCGCGACGGCCGCGGTATGGGTCCGGTGGAACTGATCGTCTTCGGCATCATGGGCATCGGATTCGGTCTGTCCTTCAGCCCGCTCATGGCCCGCACCACCAGCAAGATCCCCCTGGCATTGGCCGCCGATGCCAGCGGCATCCTGGTGACCAATGTCCAGCTCGGCGTCGTGGTGGGCATCGCGACCTTCGGCTCGGTCTTCCTCAGCCTCGCCGGAAGCAGTGTCCTGTCCGCCGCCCACGCGGTCGGCATCACCGCCATTGCCGAGGGGGTGACCGTCCTGGCCGCGGCCGCCCTCGCGGCGCGTGCCGCCCGGTGACACGCGGATAGCAGGGTGACATCCTGGGTAAAGGTGACCGAAGTATGACGCCCGGCCGAGTGGGGATTTTCCCGCCCGGCCGGGCGTTGAACGGATAGCCATCACGAGGAGGTCAAAGTGGCCAAGGAGTACATCCGGAACCCGGCGGCGCTCGATGCGCTGTCGCCCGAGCAGTACCAAGTCACCCAGAAGAACGGCACCGAGCGCGCGTTCACGGGCGAGTACTGGGACAACCACGAGCCCGGCATCTACGTCGACGTGGTGTCCGGCGAACCACTGTTCGCCTCGACGGACAAGTTCGACAGCGGATCCGGCTGGCCGAGCTTCACCAAGCCGATCGACAAGACCAATGTGGTCGAGAAGCGCGACCTCAGCCATTTGATGGTCCGCACCGAGGTCCGCTCCCTGCACGGTGACAGCCACCTGGGCCACGTCTTCCCCGACGGCCCGCGTGCCGAGGGCGGCCTCCGCTACTGCATCAACTCCGCATCCCTGCGCTTCATCCCCCTCGACGAACTCGAGGCGGAAGGCTACGGCGAGTACCAGACCCTGTTCACCAAGGAGGAAGCGTGACCGACACCCGTAAAGCCATCCTGGCCGGCGGATGTTTCTGGGGCATGGAAGACCTGATCCGCAAGCAGCCCGGCGTCCTCTCGACCCGGGTCGGCTACACCGGCGGCCAGAACGACCACCCCACCTACCGCAACCATCCGGGTCACGCAGAAGCCGTGGAAATCGTCTACGACCCGGCCGTCACCGACTACCGGGCCCTCCTGGAATTCCTCTTCCAAATCCACGATCCGACCACCAAGGACCGCCAGGGCAACGACATCGGCTCCTCCTACCGCTCCGCCATCTTCTACCTCGATGACGACCAGAAGCGCGTGGCCCTCGACACCATCGCCGACGTCGACGCCTCCGGCATCTGGCCCGGCAAGGTGGTCACCGAGGTAACCCCGTCCAGCACCTTCTGGGAAGCCGAGCCGGAGCACCAGGACTACCTCCAGCGCTACCCCAACGGCTACACCTGCCACTTCCCCCGCCCCAACTGGAAGCTCCCCAAGCGCCAAACCGCCACCCAGTAACCCGGTGAACATGTAAAGCACTGTGCCCCCGCTGCCTTCGGGCAGCGGGGGCACAGTGCTACGCAGCGCCTAGGTCAGCCCGCGTTGGAGGTGCACTGAGAGCCGACGATGTGCGCCGAGCTCGGCTTGGAGCTGCCGAAGCTCACCAGGAGCGGGTTCGGGTCGGGACCGGTGGCGGCGAGGGCATTGCGCTCGGCCGCGGCCTTGGTGGAGGCGATGGCATACCACACGTCATCGCCGCGGGCGGCGAGGGCGGCGCAGCCGTTCGACCAGCTCACCGAGGTGGCGCAGAACGAGTAGCCGCACTCGTCCAGCGCGCTCCGTTCGGCCCGGGCCTGGTCCGGCGCGTCCCAGGCGACGCCGACCTGCCAGGCATCCCCGAGATCGGCCATGGCGAACGACCCGTACAGGTCGCCCGCGGCGTTGGCGGTACCCATTCCGCCGGTGAACAGTGCTGCCGCAGCACAGACGGCCACTCCCAGAGCAGCCTTACGCGACAGTGACATAGACATTCTCCCCAATAATGAAGCAACGTACCGAGATCGGTACCTCGAGATCATGACAGGGGGGTACGACATTGCCAACTGCGAGTATCAGAAGATCTGCGACCTAAACGTGATTTCGCTCTCCACCAATGGATTCGACGGATGACCGTCAGGCTTTGGGCTTCGGCTCCATGAAGGCGATTCCCCAATTCAGGTGACCGCGCCAGACACTGGCGATCCGGCCACCCTGGACGGCCGGTTTGGGGTCGCCGAGAGGGCCGCCCGCGGCGCGTACGGCCGCGACGGCGGCATCCAGGTCGGGAGTCAGGAAGGCGACGCCGACCAGGGCCGGATCGAGACCGGAGCCGACCACTTCGATGAAGGGTTCACCGACGCGATAGAAAGCCATTTCCGGGCCTTCGGGGCCGCGCGGGAAGAATCGGCGGCGGGGTGGGATGCCCAGTACAGCATCCAGATTGGTGACCGCCGCATCGAGTTCGGGAACCCAGTAGACGACGTGGTCGACAATCGTGACCCCATTGGGGTGCGCCGCCAATTCCTGGGTATTGCCCTCGGCGGTCGAATCGAGGTAGGGCACGCCGAGTTCGTCCGGGGCGGCCTGGATTTCATCGAACCCCCAGGCGGCCGCGCCGAGCGTGCACTCGACGTGGCCGATCCGGAAGCCGCCGTCGGTAACGGTGAAACCCAGTGCCGCCCAGGACTGCTCGTCTCCGGGCAGTCCCAGGCGGGTGAGGTTCGGCATTACAGGGCCGCCGCCAGCCGGGTGCCCTGGTTGATGGCGCGCTTGGCGTCGAGTTCGGCGGCCAGGTCGGCTCCGCCGATAATGTGTAGTTCGACGCCCGCGGCCTTCAATGGCTCTTCCAGGTCGCGGACGGATTCCTGTCCGGCACAGAGGATCACATTGTCGCATTCGATGATCTGCGGGCGCTGCCGCTTCTCGCCGAAGCTGATGTGCAGGCCGCGGTCGTCGATGCGCTCGTAGTTGACGCCGCCGATCTGCTCCACACCCTTGGCCTTGACGGCGGCGCGGTGCACCCAGCCCGACGTCTTGCCCAGATCCTTACCGAACGAGGACGACTTGCGTTGCAGCAGGACGACTTCGCGGGCGGCCGGGGAAGGCTTGGGTGCGGTGAGGAAACCACGCATGTCGGGATCGTCGGAGACGCCCCACTCTTCCTTCCACTCGTCGAGCTTCAGGCTGGGATGCCCTTCGACGGTGAGGAATTCGCTCACATCGAAGCCGATACCGCCCGCGCCGATGACCGCGACCTTCTTGCCGACCGGCTTGCCCTCGCGCACCAGTTCGGAATAGGTGAGCACCTTGGGGTGGTCGATGCCGGGGATGTTCGGGATGCGCGGCTTCACGCCGGTGGCCAGGATGACCTCGTCGTAGCGGCCCTCGATGAGCTGCTGCGCGGTGGCCCGGGTGCCCAGATGTAGTCGGACGCCGGTGACTTCGATCTGCCGCGTGTAGTAGCGGATGGTCTCGCTGAACTCTTCCTTGCCGGGGATGCGGCGGGCGATATCGAACTGGCCGCCGATCTTGTCATCGGCCTCGTACAGGTCGACGTGGTGACCGCGCTGCGCCAGGCTCACCGCGGCGGACAGTCCGGCCGGTCCCGCGCCCACGACCGCGAACCTGCGGGTGCGCCGGGTCGGCAGCAGTTGCAGGTCGGTCTCGTGACCCGCGCGCGGATTCAGCAGGCAGGACACGGTTTTCGCCTGGAAGGCATGGTCGAGGCAGGCCTGGTTGCAGGCGATGCAGGTATTGATCTCATCGACGCGGGCTTCCTGCGCCTTGCGCGTCCAGTCCGGGTCGGCCAGCAGCGGGCGGGCCAGGGAGATCAGGTCGGCGTCCTCGCGGGTGAGAATCTCCTCCGCGGTCTCCGGCATATTGATGCGGTTCGACGCGCACACCGGAATGCTCACCACGTCTTTGACTTTCGCGGTCCATTCCACGAACGCCGCGCGCGGGACCGAGGTGACGATGGTGGGCACCCGCGCCTCATGCCAGCCGATATCGGTATTGATGATGGTGGCCCCGGCGGCCTCCACATCCTTGGCGACAGCCGCGATCTCGTCCCAGGTCTGCCCGTTCTCCACGAAATCGGCCATGGACAAACGGAATACGATGATGAAGTCCGGGCCGACCGCCTTGCGCACGCGCTTCACGATCTCGCTCGCGATGCGACGGCGATTCTCGGCGGTGCCGCCCCACTTGTCCTTGCGCTTATTGGTACGCGGCGCCAGGAACTGGTTGATGAAATAGCCTTCACCACCCATGATCTCGACGCCGTCGTACCCGGCGAACTTGGCGAGATAGGCGCAGCGGGCGTAATCGTCGATGGTGGATTCGACACCCTTGCTCGACAGCGCGCGCGGCCGGAAGGGGTTGATGGGGGCCTTGATCGAGGACGCCGACACACTGCCGGGCACATAGGAATAGCGGCCCGCGTGCAGGATCTGCAAGGCGATCTTGCCGCCCTCGGCATGCACCGCCTTGGTGATGGCGCGATGCCGGAACGCCTCGGTCTTATTGGTCAGCTTCGCACCGAACGGCAGCAGCCAGCCAACGCGATTGGGGGCGTAACCGCCGGTGATGATGAGACCCACACCGCCGCGGGCACGTTCGGCGAAGTACGCCGCGAGCCGGTTGGTATGCCAGGCCCGGTCCTCGAGGCCGGTGTGCATGGAACCCATGACCACGCGATTGCGCAGTGTGGTGAATCCCAGGTCCAGAGGTTCGAAGAGATGCGGGAATGCGCTCATCGCTGAGTGCCTTTCGGGTCGGACGCCGGCGACTGGGCTGAGCCGCCTTCGGATTGTGCGGTGTCACGAGTCAGGGCTGCGATCACTTCATCGCACCAATCGAGGAATCCCTCCTCGATACGGATGCCCCCGCGCAGGACGAGGTATTGGTGGAGTTTCCGGCCGGAGAGCTGATCCGGTGCGGGATAGTCCTTCTTCTCGAAGGTCCGATACAGATCCAGCCGATAGGCGTGCTGATCCCGATGCCGCTGCACGTCGGCGGCCAGCGCGGGAACATCGCCCAGGGAGGCGGCCCGCAGCTTCACGCCGAGCTCATTGCGCATCGGCCCGACATCGCTGGGCTCGGCGATCCACCGAGTGAGCTCCCCCCGCCCGGCGTCGCTGACCGTATAGACCTTCTTATCGGGCCGTCCCTCTTGCAGCACGGCCTCGGCGGTCACCCACCCCTGCTCTTCCATACGCTTGAGCACGCGATAGATCTGCTGGTGGGTAGCGTTCCAGAAGAACCCGATCGACTTGTCGAACCGCCGGGCAAGGTCATACCCCGAACTTGCGCGTTCGGTCAGCGATACCAGCAACGCATGCTCCAGGGCCATGCGGCCAGGGTAACTGAGACGACCCGTACTATGCAATTCAGTGCATAACAGTTTGCTGAATGTTTCGCCGGACCGGGCGGCCACCGTTCCCCCGGCTTCGGGCACTCATGGGTAGGCTGCCTGATCGTGAGCTTGCCTGCACCCACCGCCGACAATCGTGCCGTCGTCACCGGAGCCTCCTCCGGGATCGGCACCGCCCTCGCCGAGGAGCTCGCTTCGCGGGGCTACTCGCTGATTCTCGTCGCCCGGCGCGGCGACCTGCTGACCGCTCTGGCGCAGAAGCTGACCGAGCGCTACGGGATCACCGCCGAGGTGCGCGCGGTCGACCTGTCCAATCGGGAGCAGCGCGCGCCGTTGGCGGACGAGCTGGCCAAGCGGGATATCGCGATCCTGTGCAATAACGCGGGCGTGGCCACATTCGGGCCACTGGCCAAGCTGGATCTGCAGTACGAGCGCGACATCATGGAACTCAATGCCGTTGCGGTGCATGACCTGAGCCTGGCCGTGCTGCCCGGCATGTTGGAGCGGCGCGGCGGTGGCATCCTCATCACCGGGTCGGCCGCGGGCAATATGCCCATCCCGAACAACACCACCTACGCCGCCTCGAAGGCGTTCACCAATACCTTCGCCGAATCCCTGCGCGGGGAGCTCAAGAACACCGGCGTCAATGTCACGCTGCTCGCCCCCGGCCCGGTCCGTACGGACAACCCGGACCAGGAAGAAGTGAGCAATAAGATCCCGGAGTTCATCTGGGTCTCCGCCGCGCACGCCGCCAAGATCTCCATCGACGGGCTGGCCCGCAATAAGATGCGCATCGTCCCGGGCGTCCTCAGCAAGGGCATGAGCCTGGCGGGCCAATTCGCACCCCGGGCAATCACCTCGGTCGTCGCCGGTGCCGCCTACAAGAAGCTCGGCGAGCAGTAAGAAGTCTCTTCACACACCGATTGCGCTCTTCATCCTGCGGTTGCGGGGGTGAAGAGCGTTTTTCGTGGGTCACGTCACTCGGTCCGCTCGGATTCCGTCAAGATCGAACGGACCCTCGTCAAGGGCGCGTAGCCGGTGGTGCACCGGGTGCCGGAAGCGGCGTAGTCCTGAGAAAGGGCCCCGCAGAAAGGAAAGCGGGGGCGACTCAGGAGACAACGTGACGCTGCTCGACATCTTCCCGTCGCTGCGGTCGGGGGGTTTGCTTCCTCGCCTCGATCCGGCGGTCTGGCCGCGTGATACGCACTATGACGCCGAGGGGCGGATCACCGTCGGCGGCGTGGCCCTGGCCGATATCGCCGATCAGCACGGCACACCCACCTATGTGCTCGACGAGAACGAGGTGCGGGACCGGTGCCGGGCGTATCGCAAACGCTTCCCGGATGCGGAGATCATCTACGCGGGCAAGGCGCTGCTCACCCGGGCGGTGGCCGAGTGGATCGCCGATGAGGGGCTATCGCTCGATGTGTGCTCGGCCGGGGAGCTGGCCGTGGCGCTCGCATCCTGGGTGGATCCGGCGCGAATCGTGCTGCACGGCAACGGTAAACCGTTCGCCGAGTTGGAGACGGCGATCAATTGCGGGGTCGGGCGGATCGTCGTCGACTCGGTGACCGAGATCAACCTGCTGGCCGCGCTGGCCGCCGAACCGCAGCGGGTGCTGGTGCGGGTGACCCCGGATATCGATGTGCACGGGCATCCCGCGGTGCGCACCGGCGTCACCGATCAGAAGTTCGGCTTCCCGATCGGCAGCGACGCGCTCACCGATGCGGTGGATCGCATTGTGCGGCAACCGAATCTGGAATTGGTCGGCCTGCACTGCCATATCGGCTCGCAGATCTACGACACCTTCCCGTACGGCGAGGCGGTGCGCCGCATGATCGCCGAAATGGCGCGCCTGCGTGACGATCTCGGCGTCACACTCACCGATCTCGACCTGGGTGGCGGGCATGCCGTCGCCTATCGCAGCGGCGATGCCGAGATGAACCTGCCGGAGTTGGCCGACATTATCGAGGACTCGCTCGACGCGGCCTGCGCGCGGCACGGATTCCCGCGGCCCGCACTCTCTTTGGAGCCCGGCCGGGCCATTGTGGCGCGCGCCGGTGTCACCCTGTACCGGGTGCTGTCGGTCAAGCATGTCGAGAACGGGCACACCTATGTCACCGTCGACGGCGGCATGAGCGACAACCCGCGCGTCGCCCTCTACGGCGCGGGCTACGAAGCCGTCGTCGCCAACCGGCACCCCACCGGCCCGCATATGACCGTGACCCTCGCCGGACGCCACTGTGAGGCGGGCGACATCCTCGCCCGCGATATCCGCCTGCCCGCCGACCTGCGCCCCGGCGAGATCATCGCCATGCCCTGCACCGGGGCCTATCACCACAGCCTTGCCTCGTCCTACAACGGCATCGGCCGCCCGCCGATCGTCGCGGTCCGCGACGGCGAATCCCGGGAAATCGTCCGCCGCGAAACCATCGACGACCTGATGAGCCGCGATATCGGCTGCTGAAAAAGGGCTTCGGAGGCGTCCTGCCTCCGAAGCCCTTCGAGTTGGTCTCTAGCGCTTGCGGGTGCCGAAGATGCTGCGGCCGATTTCCCGCCCGGCCACGGTGGCGGCCGAGCGCAGGAAGTTCTTGAAGGCCGCATTGTTGACGATCTTCTCGGCCACCGACTCGTCCTCCGGCGCGGGCTTCGACGAACGTGACGAAGTCTTGGCCGGAGGCGCTTCGGCCTGCGCTTGCGCGGCGGCTTCCAGCTTTTCCGCCATGATCTCGTAGGCCGAATCCCGGTCGATGGTCTGCCCGTACTTGCCGTACAGCGTGGATTGCTTTGCCCGCGAACGGATTCCCTCATCACCGATGGTGTCCATGAGCGAGCGCGGCGGCTGCATGCGCGCCCAGGCGACCGGTGTCGGCGCACCCTTCTCCGACAGCACCGTCACCACCGCCTCACCGATGCCCAGCGAGGTGAGCGCCTTCTCGAGGTCATAGTTGGCGGTCTTGGGGTAGGTGCGCACGGTCTTGGACAGCGCTTGCTGATCCTCCGGGGTGAAGGCGCGCAGCGCGTGCTGGATGCGCGCACCCAACTGGGAGAGAACAGCATTCGGGATATCGGTGGGCAGCTGTGTGCAGAAGAACACGCCGACGCCCTTGGAGCGAATCAGCTTCACCGTCTGCTCGACCTGGCTCAGGAAGGCCTTGGACGCGCCATTGAACAGCAGGTGCGCCTCGTCGAAGATGAAGACCAGCTTGGGTTTATCCATATCGCCGATCTCGGGCAGGGTCTGGAACAGATCCGCGAGCACCCACATGAGGAAGGTGGAGAACATCTGCGGCCGCGCGGCCTGCGCGCCCAGCTCGAACAGGGTGATGACACCTTGTCCGCCCGCGACGCGCATGAGATCGGCCGGATCCATTTCCGGTTCACCGAAGAAGGTGTCGCCGCCCTCGGCCTCCAAATTCACCAGGGAGCGCAGGATTACGCCCGCCGTCGTCGCCGAGACGCCGCCAATGCCCTTCAGATCCTCCTTGCCCTCCGGGCTGGTGAGGAACTGGATGACCGCGCGCAGGTCCTTGAGATCCAGTAGCGGGAGTCCGGCCTTGTCCGACCAGTGGAAGATCAGGCCCAGCGTGGATTCCTGAGTCTCATTGAGCCCCAGCACCTTCGACAGCAGGATCGGGCCGAACGAGGTGATGGTGGCGCGAATCGGGATGCCGATGCCCTCGGTGCCCAATGACACGAATTCACACGGGAATCCGGTCGGCTTCCAGTCCGGGTCACCGGTTTCCTTGGCGCGCGCCAAGAGCTTGTCGTTGGAGGCACCGGGCTGCGCGAGCCCCGAGAGGTCGCCCTTGATATCGGCCAGCACCACCGGCACGCCCGCCGCCGACAACTGCTCGGCGATCCCCTGCACGGTCTTCGTCTTACCGGTACCGGTGGCTCCCGCGACGAGGCCGTGCCGGTTCATGGTCTTCATCGGAATCCGTACGCGCGCATCGGGATGCACCTGTCCGTCGATCATGACGGTGCCGAGCTCGAGCGCCAGCCCCTCCATGGCGTACCCGGCCGCGATCTGCTGCGCGGCCGCCTCGCCCGGGTCACCGGCGGCGGCCGAATCCGCCTTCGCCTTCGCCGGGGCGGCCTTTGTCTCCGCCGCGTCGGCAGCTTCCGTTTTGGCCTTCTCGGCTGCTTCTTCGGCGGCGGCTTCCTTTTCGGCGGCCTCCGCGGCTGCCGCTGCCTCCGCCGCGATCCGCGCGGCGTCCTCCGCGGCCTTACGGGCCGCCGCTGCCTTTTCCTGAGGGGTGGTCATCGCGCTCTTCCTCCGTCTGCTCTGCCAACTGCGACTGCTCTACGAACTGCCCTGCCAACATGCCGACCGCATTCACGCGCGCGGATACGCCAAACGATACTGCCCGGTCGGACGGCAAAGCCGCCCCGACGCGGCCGGGCGATCCGGACGGCAGCGGCGAAACGACTAACCTCTTCTCGGTGAGCGACAAATACGTGGTGTGGATGGATTGCGAGATGACCGGCCTACGGCTCGACAGCGACAAGCTGATCGAGGTGGCCGCGCTCGTGACCGACAGTGACCTCAATATCCTCGGTGAGGGCGTGGACATCGTCATTCACGCCGACGACGCCGCCCTGGCCTCGATGCCGCCGGTCGTGACCGATATGCACGCCCGCTCCGGTCTCACCGAGGAGGTTCGCCGCTCCACCGTCACGATGGAAGAGGCCGAACAGCAGATCCTCGACTACATCAAGCAGTACGTCCCCACCCCGCGCACCGTCCCCCTGGCAGGCAACTCGATCGCCACCGATCGCGGCTTCATCGCCCGCGATATGCCCGCCCTGGACGCGCACCTGCACTACCGCATGATCGACGTCAGCTCCATCAAGGAACTGGCCCGCCGCTGGTACCCCCGCATCTACTTCGGCCAGCCCGAGAAGGGCCTGGCCCACCGCGCCCTGGCCGATATCCAGGAGTCCATCAAGGAACTCCAGTACTACCGCCGCACCGCCTTCGTCGCGCCCCCCGGCCCGTCCACCGCGGAAATCGCGGCGGTAGCCGCCGAACTGGGCCAAAAACCGGCCTAACCAGCCGATTAGGTACTGACCACCGACACACGTTACGATCTATCGCGCCGGAAGTTACCGCTTCCCGGCAATGGTGACCGTAGTTCAGTTGGTAGAGCACCAGGTTGTGATCCTGGCTGTCGCGGGTTCGAGTCCCGTCGGTCACCCTGAGAAGAGGCCCCGATCCATTGGATCGGGGCCTCTTTCGTTGGCCGACGTAATCCGATATGACCATGAATTCGATGGCTCGCGACAAGGCATTCGACTGTCTGAGTCAATATGCCTTGGCGGCAATGGCCGCGAGGCGGCGCTATAGGTGATGATCTGTCGCAAATCAATGGCAGTCGAAATGCGATACGGCACAAAAATAGCCAAGCGTCCATCTCTACCCCCGGGTAAGCTACCCGCTAGTAGTCGTTCAGGTTATGGCCCAGCGCGGGCTCGAGGGGCGTTCCGGCGGGCAGGTCGGGCGCGGCAAGGCAGGTTGAGGGTGCAGGTGTTGATCAGCTGGTTGAGGTTGCCATTCGCCATGCGGCGCGGCATGTTATCGACGAGCCACACCGGACTGGACTTGAATGTCGTTGCGCGCGAACCGATGTGGAACATCGCAGCGTAGCAAACCCGCGGGGTGCGATCCCGCACATCACTTCTCGGGGGGATTCGAGTTACCGAGGAGACTCTGTGTCTTACGTTGCCACTGCTGACATATCCCAGCGGAACGATCGAACTACCGGCGATCCCGACTTCTTCGGCATCCCGCCCTATCGGGGAACCTCCAACAATCTCTGAAGCTCTTGGTGTAGTACACATTTCGCACAGGCGCGATGCCAATGCGCGCAGGTGCGTGCTCGTTGTGAGGAAGGTTCTCGAGTGGTAACCCGATCAGATTTCCCCGTAGCTGTCGTAGGAATGGCGTGCCGGCTGCCGGGAGTTGCTGATCTCGACGGTTTCTGGCGGCTGCTCGGCGAGGGACGCGCCACCGTCGGCGCCGCCCCGGCGCCGCGCGCGAATCTCAGCGAACGCGCGAGTTTCCTCGATTCGGTGAGCGATTTCGACGCGGAGTTCTTCGGTATCGCCCCCAATGAGGCCCGATCGATCGATCCACAGCAATTGCTCGCATTGGAGCTGAGCTGGGAGGCCCTCGAAGATGCGGGGCTGGCCGAGGTGGCACGCGAATCGCGCCGGGGCGGGGTATTTCTCGGTTGCACCGGCGGTGACTTCGCGGAACTCGTCACGGCCGCCGAGGGGCCCGGCATTACGCGCCACTCCCTGTGGGGTGCGACGCGCGGAATCATCGCCAACCGGGTTTCCAACTATTTCGGTTTCACCGGCCCCAGCCTCCTGGTCGACAGCGCGCAGGCCTCCTCACTCGTCGCGGTGCACCTGGCGTGCGAGAGCCTGCGCGCGGGCGAAACCGATATCGCATTGGCCGGTGGCGTCAATCTGATCCTCTCGCCGACCAGTGGTGAACGGATCGAACACTTCGGTGCGCACTCGGCACAGGGGCGGTGCTACACCTTCGACTCGCGCGCGGACGGATTCGTGCGCGGCGAAGGCGGTGGCGTGATCGTGCTGAAGCCGCTGGCACAGGCGATCGACGATGGCGACCGCATTCACGCCGTCATCCGTGGTAGCGCGGTCAATACCGGCAATGAGCGGCGGGTATTGAGTGCGCCGAGTCGCGAAGCGCAGGTCGCCGCGATTCGCTCCGCCCTAGAAGCGGCCGATGTGCCCGCCGATTCCGTGCAGTACGTCGAGTTGCACGGCACCGGAACCCCGGCGGGCGATCCGGTCGAGGCCGCCGCACTCGGCGCGACCTATGGCGCCGATCGCGCGCCGGATTCGCCGCTGGCGGTGGGGTCGGTCAAGACGAATGTCGGCCATCTGGAGGGCGCTGCCGGGATCATCGGCCTCATCAAGACCGCGCTGTGTCTGCGGCACCGCGAACTCGTGGCCAGCCTCAACTTCGAGCGGCCCAATCCGGCGATTCCGCTGGATGATCTGCGCTTGCGTGTGGTCAGCGAACCCGAACAGTGGGCCGCGACCACCATCCGGCGGGCGGGCGTCTCCGCATTCGGCATGGGCGGTTCGAACGTTCACTTGATCCTCGACGAGGCTCCGATCGCGGATATTGCGACAACAACCTTCGAGCCCGAAGACGCCGACGAGGTGCCGATCGTGCTCTCCGCGCGCGATGAGGTCGGCCTCCGCGCGCAAGCGAGTCGGCTCCGCGACTGGCTGGCGCGCCACCCGGAGCTCGCCCTTGCCGATGTAGCACATTCGCTGCTCACGACCCGCGCCCATATGTCCTGGCGTGCAGGCTTTTACGCGTCGAGTCGCGAGCAGCTCCTGTCCGAGCTGGGGGCGCTCATCGAACGCGAGGGCGGTTCGGAAGCCGTCGCGCCGAGCGTCGAATCATTGCCGAACGACAGCGCCCGGCAGGTTCGGGAGTCACTCCTTCAGGCGTATCGCGCTGGGCAGCCGGTGGATTCGAGCGCCTGGGCGATTACAGGTGTCCGGGTAGATCTGCCGCCGTACGCATTTCGCCGCCGGGAGAACTTCACGGATCTCGAGTCCGTCGAGTCACCGCCGGTAGCACCCGCCCCGACGGAGCGGACTAAGCGACTGGTCGAAGGTCCTCCTCGTCATTCCGGCGCGCTTTTGGCCGGAATCCACCGCACTGTCAGAGATCCCGGCCAAAAGCATGCCGGGATGACGAGCGGAACTTCTGTCAATGCGGTTAGCGATGCCGGTGACGACACCGACCATCACACGCCTTCCGACAGCATCCTGTCGCGCAATCTGCGAGCGATACCCGAATTTCAGCACCGCGCAGCGGTTCTCGCCGTGGTCCGCGAGCAGGCCGCCGCGGTGCTCGGATACGAATCGGCCGAGTCGATTCGCGGCGACCTGCCGTTCACCGATCTCGGGTTCGACTCGCTCAGCGGCGTGGAACTGCAAAAACGCCTGACCCGGGCGACGGGTGTGGAATTGCCGCCCTCGCTCATCTTCGATCACCCCACCGCCACCTCGGTGGCCGATCTGCTGAGGTCACGCGCCACCGCGGCCGGTGAGAAGCGCGGCCGGGTCACGCGGCGAACCTCCTCGGAGGAGCCGATCGCGATCGTCGGCATGGGTGCGCGGTTCCCGGGCGGTATCTCCTCCGCCGAGGAGCTGTGGGACCTGGTCGCGGCGGGACGCGACGCGATCGGTGATTTCCCCGACGATCGCGGGTGGGATCTCGATCGCCTCTACGATCCCGACGCCGGCAAGGCGGGTACCGTCTACACGCGCCGGGGTGGCTTCCTCAGCGGCGCAGGCGATTTCGACCCCGGCTTCTTCGGGATCAGCCCGCGTGAGGCACTGGCGATGGACCCGCAGCAGCGGGTGTTCCTCGAAACCGCCTGGGAGGCCCTCGAAGACGCCGGAATCGACCCGACCACACTGCGCGGCAGTGATACCGGCGTCTTCGTAGGAGCCTGCGCGTCAGGGTATTCCGGTCTCGTCACCGGCGACCTGGAGGGCTTCCGGCTGACCGGCACCTCGCACAGCGTCATCTCGGGGCGGCTCGCCTACGTCCTCGGCCTGGAGGGGCCCGCGGTGACGGTGGACACCGCGTGCTCCTCATCGCTGGTGGCGCTGCACTCGGCGTGTCAGGCCTTGCGCAGGGGCGAGAGCTCTCTGGTTCTGGCCGGAGGCGTGACCATTGCCGGGACCCCCGACCTGTATGTCGATTTCGCTCGGCAGCGCGGGCTGTCGCGCGATGGCCGCTGCAAGGCCTTCTCCGCCGCCGCCGACGGTGTCGGCTGGTCCGAGGGATCGGGCGTGCTCGTGTTGGAGCGACTCTCCGATGCTCGCCGACTCGGACACCACGTCCTGGCGGTGGTGCGGGGTAGCGCGGTCAACCAGGACGGTGCGAGCAATGGGCTCACCGCACCCAATGGGCCGTCGCAGCAACGCGTGATCGAACAGGCCCTCGCCGACGCCGGAATATCGGCGGCCGATGTGGACGCCGTCGAGGCGCACGGCACCGGGACGAGACTGGGCGATCCGATCGAGGCACAGGCGCTGATCGCCGTGTACGGACAGGCTCGCGGCGACCGCGAACCGCTGCGCATCGGTTCGCTCAAATCGAATATCGGCCATACCGTCGCCGCCGCGGGCGTCGCCGGTGTGATCAAGACCGTCCAATCGATGCGGCATGGACGACTGCCGCGCACACTGCATGCGGAAACGCCTTCCCCGCATGTGGATTGGAATGCGGGGGCGGTGCGGCTGCTGACCAAGGCAGAACCGTGGGAGCGCGGGGATCGGCCGCGTCGGGCGGGGGTGTCGTCGTTCGGGATCAGCGGAACGAACGCCCATGTGATCCTCGAGGAAGCGCCCATCGACGCGGCGACATCGGATACTGCTCGCAGCGGCTCGGATCTCCCGAACGAGATCCCGGTGCCGCTGGTCGTCTCGGGTAAGAGCGAGGCGGCTCTGTGTGCACAGGCCGCCCGCTTGCGCATGTGGTTGTCGGAGAGTCCGCAGCTGGATGTCGCCGAGGTTGCCGGTGCGCTGACTTCGACACGGGCACAACTGGATTCGCGCGCGGTGGTGTTCGGACGCGACCGGGACGAGCTGCTCGAACGGTTGCATGTCCTCGCCGATGCGGGCACTGGCACCGACATCGTCACCGGAACCCTCGTCGCGGGCCAGACCGCGTTTCTGTTCACCGGACAGGGTGCCCAACGAGTCGGCATGGGTGCCGACCTCTACAGCGCCTTCCCTGCCTTCGCGACCGCGCTGGACGAGGTGTGCGCACACCTCGATCCGCTCCTCGGCGGATCGCTGCGCGAAGTGATGTTCACCGATGCCAGCGGCGTGCTCGATCGCACCGAATGGACGCAACCCGCGCTCTTCGCCTTCGAAGTCGCGCTGTACCGGCTGCTGGAATCGTTCGGAACGGCACCGGACGTCCTCGCGGGCCACTCCATCGGCGAACTGTCGGCCGCCCACGTGGCCGGAGTGCTGTCGCTACCCGACGCCTGCGCACTCGTGGCGGCCCGCGGCCGGTTGATGGGCGAACTTCCCGAGGGCGGGGCGATGCTCGCCGTCGCCGTAGACGAGGCGCGAGCGAACGGCCTCATCGCCGGATTCGATGGTCGCCTCTCGCTCGCCGCGGTTAATACCCCTTCCGCGACAGTGCTTTCCGGTGACTCGGACGCGATCGACGCCGTCGAACGAGAGCTGACCGCCGAGGGAATTCAGACCACCCGACTGCGCGTCAGCCACGCTTTCCATTCGGCGCGAATGGATCCGATGCTGGCGGAATTCCGTGCGATCGCGGAGCGCCTCACCTACCACCCGCCCCGGATCCCCATCGTTTCCACCGTCACCGGAGAGGTCGCGGGCGAGAGCATCACTACCCCCGAATACTGGGAGTGGCAGGTGCGGGACACCGTCCGCTTCGCGCCCGCGATCGCCACCCTGCTCGCGAGCGGAGTGCGGCGATTCGTAGAAGTGGGACCGGATGCCATTCTCAGCGCGGCGATCAACCGGTACCTGGCGACCGACCAGGCCCTCGAGTCGTCGACCTCGGTCGTGGCCACCTCGCGACGGTCGAATGATCAAGTACCGCAGCTGCTCTCCGCCCTGGCGCGGCTCCATGTCACCGGTGGACCGGTCGACTGGCGGCCCCTGCTTCCCGTCTCCGATCGACGAATTCCGTTGCCGACCTATGCATTCCAGCATCAACGGTTCTGGCTGCGCCCGAGCCTCGCCGCAGCTACGTCCGGTGATCACCCGATTCTCACCGGTGTCGTCGGTATCGCGGGCACCGATGAATGGTTGTTCACCGGTCGACTGTCCCTGCGCGAACACCCGTGGATCACCGACCATGCGGCACACGGTGTCGTGGTCGTCCCGAGTGCGGTCCTGGTGGAATTCCTGCTCATCGCGGGCGAACGGATCGACTGCGGTGTGCTCGAGGAACTCACGCTGCAGGTTCCGATCGTCCCGGCCGAAGACGATGAGATCGAGCTCCAGGTCGCCGTTCGGGCATTCGAGTCCGGGCGTCGACCTTTCGATTTCTATTTCCGGAAGTCCGGGGATGCCCCGTGGGTACTCAACGCGACCGGTTCACTCGCACGGGAACATTCGGGCGACTCGAAGGCATTGCGGTTGCTCGGCCAGGCCTGGCCGCCCGCCGATGCGGAAGCGCTCGACGCGACGCGTATTCCAAGCCTGATGACGGAGGGCTCCGGGCTCGAATACGGCCCGGCGTTCGGCGGCGTCCACACCGTATGGCGACAGGCGGACGCGGTCTTCTCCGAGATCACCCTGCGCGCCGAGGTGGATAGCACCGCACGCGCTTTCGGTGTGCACCCGACGTTGGTAGATATGACGGTGCACGCCGGACTCGCCGAATTGCTCTGGCACGGACTGGATCACGAGCCGGGCTCCGGGAAATTGTTGTTCCGCTGGGGCGGTGCGCGATTCCACCGGCCGATGGCCGACCGATCGGCGCGGCTGACCTCGCTTCGAGTCGCCGCCGTCGCGACGGGACCGGAGACCATCTCCGTCGCCGCGGTCGATTCCGCTGGGCGGCCGATCATCTCGGTGGATGCCGTCGTCATGCGTCCCTATGACGTGCAGGGATTCTTCGCAGGCCTGTCCGACAACCCGGCCGATCTATATCAAGTGCGCTGGGAACGCGCGGGTGCCGCGGTCATCGGCGAGCAGGTTCCGACCGCGGTGGTATACCGTGCGGAGTTCCCGAGTGATGAACCGGCCGACATCTATTCGACGACCCGGCGGGCCGTGCACGAGACGCTCGCCCTGCTGAATTCGTGGCTGCGAGACGAAGAGCAGTCGGATTCGCGGCTGGTCGTCGTCACCCGTGGCGGAGTGGGAGTCGCCGACGAAACCCCTGATCTCCTCGCGGCGGCGGTGTGGGGTGTGGTGCGCACCGCGCAGTCGGAGAATCCGGATCGTTTCGTCCTCGTCGACGAGGACCCGGCGGCACCGCTGGATGACCAAGCGCTCGCCGCCGTCATGCGCACCAATGAACCGCAGATCGCGATTCGCGGTGCCGACGTGCTCGTACCGCGCTTGGTTCGCGCCGAGACCGCCGACGCCGAGGTCGACGCCACCCCGTTCGGCACCGGTACGGTGCTGATCACCGGCGGCACAGGCGGATTGGGCGCATTGTTCGCCCGGCATCTCGTGACCGAATACGGCGTCCGGGACCTGGCGTTGACCTCCCGCCGAGGCCCCGACGCTCCCGGTGCGGCGGCTCTGGTCGAAGAACTGGCCGCCCTGGGTGCCCACGCTCGGATCATCGCCTGCGACGTCGCCGACCGTGAATCGGTACGACAGCTGGTGAGCGGTCTGGAGCTGACCGCGGTGATTCACACCGCGGGTGTCCTCGACGACGGCACCATCGGTTCCCTGACCGCCGAGCAGGTCGACCGGGTCTTGGCGCCGAAGGTCGCGGGCGCGTGGAATCTACATGAAGCGACCGAGGGTCTCGACCTCTCCGCATTCATGCTGTTCTCCTCGGTCGCGGGAGTGATCGGTTCGGCCGGGCAGGGCAACTACGCCGCCGCGAACAGCTTCCTGGACGCGCTGGCCGAGCGGCGACGCGCTACCGGTTTGGCTGCGACGTCCTTGGCGTGGGGGCCGTGGGGTGAAGCGGGCGGAATGACGGGCGAGTTGGACCACGTCGCCGTCGCGCGGTGGGATCGCCTCGGGCTCGGGCAAATTGAACGCGCCGAGGGATTGCGCCTGTTCGATGCCGCGCTCACGCATCGTGCGGCGCGCCTGGTTCCGCTTCGTTTCGATGCCACCGCAGTGCGTCGCGGATCCGATGCTCGCGCGCTGCCGTCGGTCCTGCGCGGGTATGGACGCCGCGCCGCCGAGGTCGCGAAATCCGTTGGTGCGGTGGAGACATTGGCCGCGAGGCTGGCCGAGGCGGGTTCGGACCGCAGTGCCGACCTGACCCTGCAGACGGTGCGCGCCCAGGTCGCCGCCGTCCTCGGACATGATTCCGGTGACTCGATCGATGCCGAGACGCCGTTCCGGGAACTGGGCCTCGATTCACTGGGCGGAGTGGAGCTGCGGAATCGGCTCGGTAAGGCCACCGGCCTGTCTCTGCCCTCGACCCTGGTCTTCGACTATCCGACGCCCGCGGCGGTGGCGAAGCTGGTCCAGTCGAGAATCGCGCCGACGGCGACCCGAGCGGCGAAGCCGGTGGCGTCGAGCCACGCACGCACCGATGAGCCGATCGCGATCGTCGGCATGGCCTGCCGTTACCCGGGTGGTGTCGAATCCCCCGACGCACTCTGGGATCTGGTGTTCACGGGAACGGACGCCACCAGCGACTTCCCCTCCGATCGCGGCTGGGAGCTGGACCGGCTGATCGATCCGGACCCCGACAACCCGGGCACCACGTATTCGGGCCGGGGCGGATTCGTCACCGGCGCGGCCGATTTCGATGCGGGCTTCTTCGGAATCGGCCCCCGCGAGGCCGTCGCCATGGATCCGCAGCAGCGGTTGCTGCTCGAAGTGTCCTGGGAGGCACTCGAACACGCGGGAATCGACCCGATCTCCTTGCGCGGCAGTGATACCGGTGTCTATTCGGGCGTGATGTACCAGGACTATGAATCGTTGACCCGCAATGCGGGTCCGGAGGTCGAGGGTTACGCGCTCACCGGATCGCTGGGCAGCGTGGTCTCGGGGCGTATCGGCTACGCCTTGGGACTGGAAGGCCCCGCGCTGACGGTGGATACCGCATGCTCGTCCTCGCTGGTGGCGCTGCATCTGGCGTGCCGTGCGCTGCGGGACGGGGAAAGTTCCCTGGCCCTGGTCGGCGGGGCCACGGTCATGGCCACGCCCACGGTCTTCCTCGACTTCTCCCGGCAGCGCGGTCTCGCCTCGGACGGGCGCTGCAAATCGTTCTCCGCGGCCGCCGACGGCGTGGCGTGGTCGGAGGGTGCGGCCGTGCTGGTCGTCGAACGGCTCTCGGACGCACAGCGGCTCGGCCACACGGTGCTCGCGGTCGTGCGTGGCAGCGCGATCAATCAGGACGGTGCCAGCAATGGCCTGACCGCGCCCAATGGACCGGCGCAAGAGCGGGTGATCGCCGAGGCGCTGGCCGATGCCGGTGTGACACCCGCCGAGGTGGACGCCGTCGAGGCGCACGGCACCGGAACCACCCTGGGCGACCCGATCGAGGCGCAAGCGCTCATCGCCACCTACGGACAGGCTCGCGGCGACCGGGAACCCCTGCGGATCGGCTCGCTCAAATCCAATATCGGGCATGCGCAAGCGGCCGCGGGCGTCGGCGGAATCATCAAGATGGTGCAAGCCATGCGCCATGGCGTGCTGCCGCGCACGCTGCACGCGGAAGAGCTTTCACCGCATGTCGATTGGTCAGCGGGAGCCGTGCGGGTGCTCACCGACGCCGAGCCGTGGCCCAGCGGTGACCGGCTACGCCGCGCCGGTGTCTCGTCGTTCGGCATCAGCGGGACGAACGCGCACGTCATTCTCGAGGAGCCGCCCGTGACCGCGGCCGAACCCGCTGTCGCCCCGGCGAATCCGAACGTCGATGCCCTGATGATCTCGGGGCGCTCCGAGGCGGCACTGCGCGAGCAGGCGGATCGGTTGCGGCAGTGGATGATCGAACGCCCGGCGCTCGCCGCGCGGGATATCGCCTCGGCCCTGGTCGGCACCCGGGCGCGACTGGACTGGCGCGGCGGGGTCATCGGCCGCGACCGTGACGAACTACTCGCCGGATTGGCGGCCCTCGCCGACGGGCAGGCCACCGCGACCGCCATTGCGGGCACGGCGACACCGGGGCGATTGGCGTTCCTTTTCACCGGGCAGGGTGCGCAGCGGCGCGGCATGGGTGCCGGGCTCTACCGCGACTACCCGGCCTTCGCGAGCGCCCTCGACGAAGTGTGCGCCGAATTCGACGGCCGTCTCGGCGGATCGCTGCGCGCGGTGATGTTCGATGCGCCCGAAAGCGGGCTGAACCGAACGGAATTCACGCAGCCCGCACTGTTCGCGTTCGAAGTGGCGCTGTTCCGGCTGCTGGAGTCCTTCGGCGTCGTCCCGGACGTGGTCGCCGGGCATTCCATCGGTGAGCTCGCCGCGGCGTATGTCGCGGGCGTGTGGTCACTGTCGGATGCGTGCGCCCTGGTGGCGGCACGCGGACGGTTGATGGGTGGCCTGCCCGAAGGCGGCGCCATGCTCGCGGTGGCAGTCTCCGAGGAAGAGGCGGTCGCGGTGGTGGCCGACTACGCCGATCGCCTCTCGGTGGCGGCGGTCAATGGGCCTGCCGCAGTGGTGCTCTCGGGTGATGAGGACGCCGTCGCCGAGGTCGACCGGCTATTCGAGCAGCGCGGTGTCCGGACGAGTCGACTACGAGTCAGCCATGCGTTCCATTCGGCGCGGATGGACCCGATGCTGGCCGAATTCCGCACTGTCGCGCAGGGATTGAGCTATCGGCAGCCGCTGCTGCCGATCGTTTCGAACGTCACCGGCACCGAGGCGGGCGATGCCGTCCGCGACCCGGAATATTGGGTGGCGCAGGTGCGTGGCTGTGTACGTTTCGCGCCGGGAGTGGACACCCTGATCGAGAGCGGTGTGCGCAAGTTCCTCGAGGTCGGCCCGGACGCGGTGCTCACCGCCATGACATCGGCCTGTTTGGCGCAGTACCCGGAGGTGGAGCCGAAATCCATTGCGGTGGCGGCATCGCGGCGGTCGATGGACGAGCCGACCGCGTTCATGACCGCATTGGCGCGAGCGGACGCCGCCGGTATTCCCGTCGACTGGTCGCAGGGTCAGGACCGGCCTGCTGTCCGTGTCGCCCTGCCCACCTACGCATTCCAGCGTCAGCGCTATTGGGCCCGGCCCGTCGTGGCGAACGATGTCCGGCGTTCGGGACTGGAGGACGCCGACCATCCGCTGCTCGGCGCGATCGTCCGGCTACCCGGCTCGGAGCAGGTGGTGTTCACCGGCCGACTGTCGCGAAGCACGCATCCGTGGCTCGAAGACCACGCGGTCGCGGGCACGGTGCTCTTGCCCGGCGCGGCCTTGGCAGAACTCGCGCTGCATGCCGGTGCGGTCACCGGGCGGCCGCATTTGGCCGAACTGGTGATCGAGGCGCCGCTGCCGATACCGGCGGACGCGGGGGTCCAGCTGCGCCTGGTGGCGGATGCACCGGATGACTCGAACAGCGTGACGGCACAGTTCTATTCGCGAATCGAGAACGCCGGACCCGACGGCGAATCGCAGTGGGTGCGCCACGCCACCGCGACCCTCACCGACGACGCGTCCGCACCGTCGAACCCGGATGGCTCACACGAGTGGCCGCCAGCGGACGCCGCGGCGATCGCCGTCGAAGACGGCTACGCGGCACTGGCGGAACGCGGCTACCGATACGGACCCGCCTTCCGCGGTGTGCGGTCATTGTGGGCGCGTACCGGTGAGGCGTTCGCCGAGATCGCACTGCCGGATTCGGTACGCGACCAGGCCGGGGAGTACGGGATGCACCCCGCCCTCCTGGATTCGGCGCTCCACGCGATCCTGCTCGGTGGACTGCTTCCCACGCCGCCGAATGGTTCTGTCGCCGTGCCATTTTCCTGGGAACAGGTCGACCTGCGCGGCATCGGATCGACCGCGCTCCGGGTGCACGCGAGGGTTTCCGACTCCGGGACCCAACGCATCGCCCTGACCTTCACCGACCAGGCGGGCATTCCCGTGGGCGAGGTACGGGCACTGACCCTGCGCGCAATCGCAACGGGGGCGCTCACCGAATCCCGGCGGGACCGCCTCGGTTACCACGTCGAGTGGGTGGCCGCGCCGCAACCGAACGGCGACACAGTGGATGTCGTCTGGGACGCTGGAACACCGCAAGACGCCGCACCCGACAGGGACTACGAGACCGCCACGATCGGCGGGCGCAGGCACAGGGTCGCTCGCATCGAACCGGCGACCGAAAGTTCCCCCCGTCATTCCGGCGTGCTTTTGGCCGGAATCCACCACGGCGAGGGAGATCCCGGCCAAAAGCACGCCGGGATGACAAGAGAGACTTCCGTCCAGGCGCCGAGCCTCCCGGATTCGGTGCGCCAGACCGTCATCGACGCTGCCGCGCGAGTGCGGCGCCTGGTGGAGGGTGATGATCCCGTCGTGATCGTCACCAGCCGGGCCGTCGCGGCCGAGCCCGGCGAGCACATCGATCCGGCGAGCGCCGCGGTGTGGGGTCTGCTGCGTACCGCGCAGAGCGAGAACCCGGACCGGATCAGGCTCGTGGACATCGGCCGGGAGCGCGACCATCGCGCAGGTGTGGAGTCGGCGGCGGCGATCGCCGACGAATCCCAGCTGGCTGTGCGGGGTTCGGCGGTGTACGTCCCGCGAGTCACCCGCGACTCCGGCGCCCTGACCGCCCCCGACGGTGGGGCCTGGGCGCTGACCCTCCGTGACAAGGGAACCCTGGCCACGGAGAACTTCGGAATCGACGAAACCTCGGGCGCGACAACCGCTCTCGAGCCCGGCCAGGTCCGGGTGAGCATGCGAGCGGTGGGCCTGAATTTCCGAGATGTGCTCATGGCGTTGGGCAACTATCCGGATCCGCTCGGTCGAATCGGCGGCGAGGGCGCGGGCGTCGTGCTCGAAGTCGCGGCCGACGTCAGCGAATTCGCCGTCGGTGATCGCGTTTTCGGCTTCACCCCCGGTATGGGTTCGGTGGTCGTGGTGGACCGTCGACTGCTCGCACCGATGCCACGGGGCTGGTCGTTCGCACAAGCCGCAGCCGTTCCGATTGTGTACGCGACCGCCTACTACGGTCTGGTCGACCTAGCCGAGGCGCGCTCCGGGGAGACCCTGCTGTTGCACGCCGCGACCGGCGGCGTCGGCATGGCCGCGGTGCAACTCGCCCGGCACCTGGGGCTTCGCGTCCTGGCGACGGCGAGTAAACCCAAGTGGAACGTGCTGCGGGACATGGGTTTCGACGACTCGGACATCGCCGATTCGCGCACCCTGGATTTCGAACGGAAGTTCTCCGACCGCACCGGCGGCGACGGCGTGGATATCGTGCTCGATTCGCTGGCAGGCGAATTCGTGGACGCTTCCCTGCGTCTACTCCCCCACGGCGGCCGATTCGTCGAGATGGGGATGATCGATCGTCGCGACCCCGTCGAGGTCGGCGCACTGCACCCCGGCGTGCGCTACGCCAGCTTCATGCTCATGGAAGCGGGACCTGACCGGCTGCGGGAGATTCTGGAAGCCCTCGTGGCCCTGTTCGACGGCGGCGAGCTGGCGTCCTATCCGATCACCACCTGGGATCTGCGGCGTGCCCCGGAGGCCTTCCGCTACCTCAGCCAGGCCCGGGGTGTCGGCAAGAACGTGCTGACCGTCCCGACACCGCTGCGAACCGACGGCACCGTGCTGATCACCGGCGGCACCGGCGGTTTGGGTGTGGTGGCTGCACGCCACCTCATCACCGCCCACGGTGTGCGCAGGCTCGTGCTCGCGAGTCGGCGCGGTGCGGAGACGCCCGGCGTGGCGGAAACGGTCGCCGAACTCACCGCACTCGGTGCGCACGTGGACGTCGTCGCGTGCGACGCGGCGGACCGGGCGGCGCTCGACCGGCTGCTCGCCACGATCCCGGCCCAGCACCCGCTGACCGCGGTCGTGCACGCGGCGGGTGTGCTGGCCGATGGCCTGCTCGCCACCATGACCGACGAGCAGATCGCACGGGTCCTGCGTCCCAAGGTCGACGCCGCCTGGAATCTGCACGAAGCGACCGCGGGCATGGACCTCTCGGCCTTCGTGCTCTACTCCTCGATCGCGGGAGTGCTCGGTACGGCGGGCCAGGCCAACTACGCCGCCGCCAACACCTTCCTCGACGCGCTGGCGCACCACCGGCGCGCCGAGGGACTCCCCGCGACCTCCATCGCGTGGGGACCATGGCAGCAGAGCAGCGGTATGACCGGCGATCTGACCGAAGCCGATCTGGCGCGGCTGCGACGAGAGGGCCTGCTCCCGTTGAATGCGGATGAGGGCATGGACCTTTTCGACGCGGCGACGACCGCGGGCCATCCCACTTCCGTGGCGGTCCGCATAGACCGCGACGCGCTCGGCGGCGGCGATCCGGCTGGAGTCCGCCCGATCATGCGAGCACTGTCCAAACCGGCAGCGCGGCGCGGGCCGGTCACCGAATCGGCGACGGCGGAGATCGCCGCCGATTCGGGACAGCTGGTTACTCGCCTGCTCGGTCGTTCGGCGCAGGAGCAGAAGCGTGTCCTGCTCGGCGTGATCGGCGTGCACGCCGCGGCCGTGCTCGGGCATACCGGTGCCGACGCGATGGAGCCGGATAAACCGTTCAGCGCGATCGGGTTCGACTCGCTCGGGGTGATGGAATTCCGCAATAGGTTGAAATCGGCTGCGGGAGTGCAGGTGTCGGCCACCGCGATGTTCGATCACCCGACCCCTGCGGCCCTGGCCGAGTTCCTCCGTCAGGAGTTGGTGCCCGCCGACGCGGCCGCGCGAGCGCTCGCCGCCGAAGTCGACTCGCTCACCAGAAGTTTCGCCGCGGCGGAACTGACCTCGTCGGAGCGTTCCGGCCTGGCCGAGAAGTTGTCCGCGCTACTACGCAAGCTCGAGGACGTAGCGGCCGATCGAACCGATCGCGGCCCACTTCACCCACCGGGGGTGGATGGCGCCGAGGATCTCGAATCCGCCGACGACGACGAGCTTTTCGAATTCATCGACAGCCTCTGAGCTGATAGACCAGGAGTTTCACTGATGGCTGACGACGACGAACTGCGCCGGTACCTCAAGAAGACGGCCAAGGAGCTGTACGACACCAAACAGCAGCTGCGCACGCTCACCGATCGGATGCGGGAACCGATCGCCATTGTCGGTATGGCGTGCCGGTACCCGGGCGGCGTGCGCTCCCCCGAGCAGCTGTGGCAGCTGACCGCGGACGGCGTCGACGCCATCGGCGGCTATCCGACCGATCGCGGCTGGGACCTCGCGCGGCTGTTCGACCCGAACCCCGACGCGGCGGGCACCATCTACACGCGCGACGGTGGATTCCTCGACGATATCGGTGATTTCGATGCCGCCTTCTTCGGCATCGGCCCCCGCGAGGCGGCGGCAATGGATCCGCAGCAGCGGCTCATGCTGGAGGCTTCCTGGGAAGCCCTCGAGGACGCCGGTATCGACCCGATCTCGCTGCGTGGCAGTCAAACCGGTGTATTCGCCGGTGTCATCCATCAGCACTACGGCCCCCGCATCGGTTCGGCCACCATCGGTGCGGAGACCGAAGGCCATGCCTACCTGGGTGTTTCGAATAGCGTTCTGGCCGGTCGCATCGCCTACACCTTCGGGTTCACCGGCCCGGCGATCGCGGTCGACACCGCGTGTTCGTCCTCACTGGTGGCCATCCACCTGGCCTGCCAGGCCTTGCGTCAGGGCGATACGGACGTGGCGCTGGCCGGTGGCGTCACAGTCATGTCGGACCCGTCGCTCTTGATCGCTTTCGCCCGGCAGCGGGCCTTGTCCAGCGACGCCCGGTGCAAGGCGTTCGCGGCCGCCGCCGATGGCACCGGTTTCTCCGAGGGACTCGGAATGCTGGTGCTGGAACGGCTCTCGGACGCCCAGCGCGCGGGCCACCAGGTGCTGGCGGTCATTCGAGGGAGCGCGGTCAATCAGGACGGTGCGAGCAATGGCCTCACCGCGCCGAACGGCCCGTCGCAGGAGCGGGTCATCGCCCAGGCGCTGGCCAATGCCGGACTGGATCCCGCCGACATCGATGCGGTCGAGGCACACGGAACGGGCACCATGCTCGGCGATCCGATCGAGGCGCAGGCACTCATCGGCGTATACGGCGCGAGTCGCCAGGGCGAGCCGCTCCGGCTGGGCTCGCTGAAATCCAATATCGGCCACACCTCGGCCGCCGCGGGTGTCGGCGGCGTGATCAAGATGGTGCAGGCCATGCGCCACGGTGAGCTGCCGAGAACGCTGCACGTGGATGAACCCACACCGCACGTGGATTGGTCCGCCGGTACGGTCAGCCTGCTTCAGGACAGCCACCCGTGGCCGCACGGGGAACGCGTGCGCCGGGCCGGTGTGTCGTCCTTCGGCGCCAGCGGCACCAATGCGCACCTCATTCTCGAGGAAGCTCCTGCCCCGGCGGAGGTCGCGGCCGAAGCGGATACCTTGCCGCGCGTCGCGGCCGACAGCGTCGCGCTGGTTGTCTCGGCCAAATCCGAAGCCGCTCTGCGTGCCCAAGCGGATCGGCTGCGGCAGTGGCTGATCGGGCATCCCGACGTGGACGTGCACGAGATGGCACAGGCGCTAGCGAGCTCGCGGGCTCTGCTCGACTGGCGCGGCGCGGTCACCGGCCGCGACCGTGCCGAACTGCTGACCGGTTTGGCGGATTTGGCCTCGGATGGGCCGAATACCGTTGTAGCGAAGGCTGATTCCGGTGCGACTGCATTCCTGTTCACCGGTCAGGGTGCGCAACGCGTCGGGATGGGTGCCGACCTCTATAACGCGTACCCGGCCTTCGCCACCGCACTGGACGAGGTGTGCGCGGTATTGGATCGGGTACTGGGACGGTCGCTGCGGGAGGTGATGTTCACCGACCACGAAGGCGTGCTGGACCGCACCGAATGGACACAACCCGCGCTGTTCGCCTTCGAAGTGGCATTGTTCCGGCTGCTGGAATCCTTCGGTGTCGCACCGGATGTGCTGGTCGGTCACTCGATCGGCGAGCTGGCGGCGGCGCATGTCGCCGGAGTGCTGTCACTGCCGCACGCCTGCGCGCTCGTGGCGGCCCGCGGCCGGTTGATGGGCGCACTGCCCGCGGGCGGCGCGATGCTCGCCGTCGACGTCGATGCGGCGCGCGCAATCGAAATTGTTGCGGCAGTGGCCGATCGAGTCTCGGTGGCCGCCGAGAACGGCCCCACCTCGACGGTCTTGTCCGGCGCAGCCGAGGCGATCGAGAGCCTGGAACGCGAACTCGCCGCCCAAGGCATCCGGACCAAGCGGCTGCGGGTGAGCCATGCCTTCCATTCGGCGCTGATGACGCCGATGCTCGACAAGTTCCGCTCGGTCGCACAGAAACTCACCTACCACGCACCCAACCTGCCGATCGTCTCGACCGTGACCGGCGAACCGGCCGGTGATTCGGTGACCGATCCCGAGTACTGGGTGCAGCAGGTCCGCGCCACCGTTCGCTTCGCGCCCGCCATCGACACCCTGCGCGCCGACGGGGTCCGCCGCTTCGTCGAGGTCGGACCCGACGCGGTACTGACCGCCATGACCCGCGAATGCCTTGGCGAGAACACCGATCTCGCGGCTACACCGGCGACAGTCGCCCTGGCGCGACGGTCGTCCGAAGAGATCGGGCAGTTCGTCGCGGCCTTGGCACAGATCCAGATCACCGGCGCGCGCGTCGACTGGCGCTCGACCTTCACCAAGCGCGGTACGTCTCCTATCACCCTGCCCAAGTACGCTTTTCAACGTCGCCGCTACTGGCTGAACCCCGACCACGGTGCGGCCGCGGACCTGTCGGACCATCCGATCCTCACCGGAGTACTTGGATTGGCCGGTTCGGACGAGTGGCTCTTCACCGGCCGACTATCGGCGGCGACGCATCCGTGGATCGCCGACCACATGTCGTACGGCGTCGTGGTCCTGCCGAGTGCCACGCTGATCGAGTTCCTGCTGGTCGCGGGTGGCCGAATCGGCTGCGCGGCAATCGAAGAACTCACACTGCAAGCACCGATCGTGCCCACCCCGGGCGATGAGATCGAACTCCAGGTGCTGGTGCAGGCCCCCGATGCGACCGGGCATCGCCCGTTCGAATTCTATTTCCGCACATCGACTTCCGATGAATGGATCCACAACGCGACGGGCTCGCTCGCCGTGGCCGCCGGGCGCGAACCGGAAGTGCTCTCCCGGCTGCGGGCGGAATCGTGGCCACCTGCCGACGCACAACACCTCGACAGTGCCGGTCTACCCGCGCAGATCGCCGCGGACGCGGGACTCGAATACGGTCCGGCGTTCCTCGGGGTACAGCAGGTGTGGGAGCGCGACGACGCCGTCTTCTCCGAGATCGCCCTGAACTCCGATCTCAGCACTGCCGCAGCGCATTCCGGACGCCACACCCTGCATCCCGCGCTGCTCGACATGGTGATGCACGCCGCCTTCTCCCGGCTGATCTGGCGTGACGGCAATCCGGATCCAAACACCGGCAAACTGCTCTTCCGCTGGGGCGGGGCGCGGTTCCACCATGCGTCGACCGAGGTGTCGGCCCTGCGGGTCATCGCGGTCGCCCAGGGGCCGGAAGCGGTGGCGGTCGCGGCTGTCGACCCGGATGGCAATCCGGTGGTGTCGGTGGACGCCGTGGTGATGCGGCCCTATGACGTCAGGGAATTCCGCAGTGCGCTGTCGGCCGACGACGCCGCGCTCTACGAGATGCGCTGGGAGGAGGATCTCAATCCCGGCGCGGCGGTCGCCGAGTCCGTGCCCACCCTCGCGCTGCTCACGGATGCGGAATCAACCGACACGGCACTGGATTTCGGTAAGCGATACTCATCGGTCACAGATCTCGTCGCCGCCGTCGACCTTCCCCGCGCAGTGGTATGGCGTGCCGTTTCGTCTTCAGCCGCAAAGGATTCCGATGAACCAAGCGTGATACGCGCAGGGGTGCACTCGGCCTTGGCACTACTGCGCTCGTGGCTCGCACAGCCGCGATTGGCCGACACCCAGCTGGTAGTGGTGACTTCGGGCGGTGCCGGCATTCCCGGGGGAGCCGTCGATCCGGCGGCCGCAGCGGTGTGGGGGCTGCTGCGCAGCGCGCAGTCGGAGCATCCCGATCGATTCGTCCTGATCGACGAGGACCCCGCCACACCAGCAGTGCGTCAGGCGGAAGGTTCTCCACGTGGAACTTCTGTCCAGTCGCTGAGCCCCGACAGGATCGCCGCCGTGCTGACCGCACGCGCGCCACAGGTCGCGGTGCGTGACGACCGTATTCTGGCGCCCCGGCTCAGGCGCGCGGCCGAAACGGGCAGCGCCGCAACGGAGCCGGTCGCCCTTTCGGCCACCTTCGACGGAGCGACCGTACTCGTCACCGGCGGCACGGGCGGCCTCGGCTCGCTGTTCGCCCGGCACCTGGTTGCCGAATACGGTGTGCGCGACCTGGTTCTGACCTCACGCCGTGGCCCGGATGCGGCGGGAGCCGCCGAGCTGGTGGCGGAGCTGGCGCGGCTGGGGGCGCAGGCTCGGGTCGTCGCGTGTGATGTGGCCGATCGCGAGACCGTGCGCACGCTGCTCGAGGACATCTCCGGTGACACTCCGATCGCGGTGGTGCACACCGCCGGTGTGCTCGATGACGGAACCATCTCCGCGTTGACCGACGCACAAATCGACCGCGTCCTCGCGCCGAAGGTCGACGGCGCTTGGCATTTGGACGAACTGACCCAGGGCAGAGATGTCCGGGCATTCGTCCTGTTCTCCTCGATCGCGGCCGTCCTCGGCACCTCGGGCCAGGCGAACTACGCCGCGGCCAATGCCGCACTGGACGCCCTGGCCCAGCGCCGTCGCGACGCCGGTCTCGCGGCGACCTCGTTGGCGTGGGGTCCGTGGAATCAGTCCAGCGGTATGACCGGCGGACTGGATCGTGGTGCGCTGGCGCGCTGGGAACGGCTGGGGCTGAGCCCACTCGCCGACGCCGACGGTGTGCGCCTGTTCGACGAAGCACTCGCACACGGCTCGGCGCGACTGGCACCGATCCGGTTCGACGCCGGTGCACTGCGCACCGGTGACGAGTCCGAGGTGCCCGAGATCTTGCGCGGATTCCTCCCCCGCCGGGCGCGTGCCGCCACGCCGACCGCCGTCGCGGCGGCCGGGACGCTCGGTGCTCGCCTGGCCGAAATACCCCCGGCACGGCACGGAGAAGTGGTGCTGGAGGTCGTGCTGTCCGCAGCCGCGGAGGTATTGGGTCACGACTCCGCGGCCGATATTCGGTCGGATCAGCGTTTCGACGAGATCGGTTTCGATTCGCTGGGCGGCGTGGAGTTCCGCAACCGGCTGGGGAAGGCCACCGGTCTGCAACTGCCGTCGACGCTGGTATTCGATCATCCGACCCCGGCAGCCGTGGCGAAGCTGGTGCTGTCCCGCGTCGAACCGACGGCGGGCGAACCCGTCAAGAAGACGGTCCGCCGCGTTAAGGCCGACGAACCGATCGCCATTGTCGGCATGGCATGCCGGTTCCCCGGCGGCGTCGAATCACCCGATGAGCTATGGGATCTCGTTTCCGCCGGGATCGACGCGACCGGCGATTTCCCGACCGATCGGGGCTGGGATCTGGAGCGACTGTTCGACGCGAATCCGGACAAGCCCGGGACCGTCTACTCGCGGCGCGCCGGATTCCTCGACAGCGCGGCTGATTTCGATCCGGGATTCTTCGGGATCGGTCCCCGCGAGGCGTCCGCGATGGACCCGCAGCAGCGTCTGCTCCTCGAAACGTCCTGGGAGGCACTCGAGGACGCCGGTATCGACCCGAACTCATTGCGGGGCACCGATACCGGGGTGTTCGTCGGTGCGGGCGCATCCGGTTACGTCGACCTGGTCGGCGGTGATCTGGAGGGTTATCGGCTCACCGGCACCACGAGCAGCGTGATGTCGGGGCGGGTGTCCTACGCGCTGGGGCTGGAGGGTCCGACGCTCACCGTGGACACCGCCTGCTCCTCCTCACTGGTCTCGCTGCATCTGGCCGCTCAGGCACTGCGCAATGGGGAGAGCTCCCTCGTGATGGCGAGCGGCGTGACGGTCGCGGCCAGCCCGTATCTGTCCGTCGATTTCGCGCGGCAGCGCGGACTGTCGCCGGACGGCCGATGCAAGGCGTTCTCCGCGGCGGCCGACGGCGTCGCCTTCTCCGAGGGTGTCGGGGTGCTGGTGCTCGAGCGGCTCTCCGACGCGAAACGCCTGGGGCACAACATTCTTGCCCTGGTGCGTGGCACGGCGATCAACTCCGACGGGGCGAGCAATGGCCTGACCGCGCCGAACGGTCCGTCCCAGGAACGCGTAATCACCGCGGCGTTGGCGAATGCCGGGCTGTCGCCGTCGGATATCGACGCGGTCGAAGCGCACGGCACCGGCACCCCGCTGGGTGATCCGATCGAGGCGCAGGCGCTGATGGCGGTCTATGGGCGCGACCGCGCGGAGCGCCCGCTGCGGATCGGCTCGCTCAAGTCGAATATCGGCCACACCGTCGCCGCCGCGGGTGTCGGCGGCGTCATCAAGATGGTGCAGGCGCTGCGACACGAAACTCTGCCCAAGACACTGCATGTCGACGCACCGAGCCCGCACGTGGACTGGTCCGCGGCAGACGTCGCGCTGCTGACCGAGCCGCACCCGTGGCCGCGCGGTGACCGGCCGCGTCGCGCGGGCGTGTCGTCGTTCGGTGTCAGCGGCACCAACGCACACGCCATCCTCGAAGAGGCACCCCGCCTCGTGATTCCGGCGGAAGCCGGTAGCCACCCGCTCGGTACGGTGCCCTGGCTGCTGTCGGCCAAGAACGACACCGCACTGCGGGCGCAGGCCGCGAAGCTCCAGCGGTGGCTGATCGACCACCCCGACACCGATCCGGCGCAGGTCGCGCACGCGCTCGCCACCACCCGCGCCCAGCACGAGGCGCGGGCTGCCGTCTTGGGTGCCGATCGCGACGAACTGCTCGCCCGGCTGGCGCAATTGGCTGCCGGATCCGCAACTGCCGGAGTCGTTTCCGGCACCGTGGGCACCGGGAAGACCGCCTTCTTGTGCACCGGCCAGGGCGCGCAGCGGGTCGGGATGGGTGCGGGACTCGCCGCGGCCTTCCCGGTATTCGACGCCGCGCTCGACGAGGTGTGCGCGCAATTCGATCCGCTGCTCGACTGTTCGCTGCGGCAAACGATGTTCACCGGACAAGCGGCGAATCTCGATCGCACCCGCTTCACTCAGCCCGCGCTGTTCGCATTCGAGGTGGCGCTGTACCGGCTGCTGGAGTCCTTCGGTGTGACACCCGATGTCCTGGTGGGCCATTCGATCGGCGAGCTGACCGCGGCGTACCTGGCGGGCGTGTGGTCCCTGGAGGATGCCTGCGCGCTGGTCGCGGCCCGCGGCCGCCTGATGGAGGCACTGCCCGAGGGCGGTGCGATGCTCGCGGTCGCCGCACCCGAGGAGGAAATCGACGCCGCGATTGCCGAGTACCGTGATCGGGTCTCGATCGCGGCGGTGAATGCCCCTGCTGCCGTGGTCATCTCCGGTGACGCCGACGCCATCGACATCCTCAACCGGCAATTCACCGAGCAGGGCCGCAGGACGAACCGGCTGCGGGTGTCACACGCCTTCCATTCGCACCTGATGGAGCCCATGCTCGGCGAGTTCGAGACCGTCGCTGCCGCAGCCACTTTCCATACCCCGCGGATTCCCTTGGTATCCAATATCTCCGGCGAGATCGCCGGAGACGAGATCCTGAAACCGGATTACTGGGTGGCGCAGGTGCGCGCCGCGGTGCGTTACGCACCCGGCATACAGACGCTGGTGGCTTCGGGTGTTCGCCGCTTCCTCGAAATCGGGCCGGACGCCGTCCTGGCGGCCATGACCCGGCAGACCCTGCCCACCGATATCGAGTCGCGTGCGGTGGTCGCGGCGGCGGCCCGCCGGGACCACGACGAGGTCGAGCAATTCGTGACCATGCTCGCCCAGGCGCACACCGCGGGAATGACCGTCGACTGGACGCCATTGTTCGGCGACCGCTCGGTACCACGAATTCCCCTGCCCACCTACGCCTTCCAACACCAGCGCTTCTGGCTCGAACCCGGCCTCGGTCAGCGGCGGTCCGACGCTTCGGAACACCCCCTGCTCACCGATGTGGTGCGGGTGGCCGATCGAGACGAGTGGATGTTCACGGGTCGATTCTCGCTGCGCACGCACCCGTGGGTGACCGACCACACCACCTACGGTGTGGTGGTCGTCCCCAGTGCCGCGCTCATGGAGATGCTGCTGGTCGCCGGTCGGCGCATCGGCTGCGAGGTCGTCGACGAACTCATTCTCGAACGGCCGATCCTGCCACCGGCGGACGGCGAGGTCGAACTCCAAGTGCTGGTGCGGGAACCGGATACCGCGGGACGTCGGTCCTTCACGTTCCACTACCGCCTTCCCGACGGTGAATGGGCGCGCAATGCCAGCGGCATACTGAGTGGGCGAGGGCTGATCGACCTCGGCCTGATGGAGATGCTGCGCAGTACGTCCTGGCCGCCGCTCGGTGCCGAACCGGTTGATACCGACTGGATTCCGGAGCATGCGACGGTGGTCGCCGGGCTGGCATACGGCCCTTCGTTCCGCGGAATCGGCGCCGCCTGGCACAGCGGTGACACGTCGTTCTCCGAGATCACCCTGAACCCGGAGGTGCCCGGCGACGGGTTCCAGATGCATCCGGGCCTGTTCGACATGGTGATGCACGCCGGGCTCGTCAGTTTGATCTGGTCGGATCTCGACAGCAACCCCACCGAGGGCAAACTCCTGTTCCGCTGGGGTGCAACGCAATTCCACACGAGCGCCCCGGTCACCTCGATGCGGGTGATGGCGGTACGGCGCAGCAGCGAGGCCATCGCCGTGGTGGCCGTGGACCAGGACGGCAACCCGGTGGTGTCCATCGACGAGGTCGTCATGCGTTCCTACGATGTCGACCAGTTCCGCGCCACGCTGTCGGGAGGAGGCGCGGGCCGGTACGGGTTGCGTTGGGCAGCAGTCGAAGTACCGGACGCACTCGCCCCGCTCGGGAGCGCGGCCGTGCTCGGCGCGGCGGTCGTGGCCGGAATCGAGGAGCGGTATCCGGATCTGGCGGCGCTGGCTGCCAGCCCGACCGTTCCGGACGTCGTGGTCTGGGCCGAGATTGCCGGGCTACAGGGTGCTTCCCCGCAGTCCGCGCGTGCTCGCGTACATGCCGCGTGGGTTCTGGTCCGGGGCTGGCTGACCGGCGAACAGTTCGGACGGTCGCAGCTGGTTGTCGTGACCGAAGGCGCGGCGACTTTGCCTGATTCTGAACCGGATCCGGCGGCGGCCGCCGTCGCGGGAATGATCCGCAGCGCTCAGGCCGAATATCCGGATCGAATCGTACTGCTCGACGTGGACCGATCCGTTGGTACGCACCAACTTTCGGCCGACGAGATACGAGCCGCCATGGCGGCCGGTGAGCCACAGGTGGCGGTGCGGGGCGACAGCATCCTGACGCCGCGGCTGGAGCCGGTGACATCCGCTGCGGGTGAACCGATTTCCTTCGGCACCGGAACCGTGCTGATCACGGGTGGAACCGGTGGATTGGGCGCACTGCTGGCCCGGCACCTGGTCACCGCGCACGGTGTCGATCGACTGCTGCTGGTCTCACGGCGCGGTGAAAGTGCCGACGGCGCGACGGAACTCGCGGCGGAACTGTCCGGGTACGGCGCACACGTGCGCATCGCCGCGTGCGATGTCACCGACCGCGACGCCCTGCGGGAACTGCTGGCGGACCTGCCGGACGAGCATCCGCTCACCGGCGTCGTGCACGCCGCCGGTGTGCTCGTGGACGGCACCTTCGACGGCCTCACGACCGACCGGATCGACCAGGTGTTCGCTCCGAAGGCCGAGGCCGCGTGGCACCTGCACGAGCTCACCCGGGAGCTGAACCTGTCGGCGTTCGTCATGTTCTCCTCGATCGCGGGCATGATCGGTTCGGCCGGCCAGGCGAATTACGTTGCCGCCAACGGCTTCCTGGACGCGCTCGCGCTGCGCCGCCGTGCCGAAGGGCTGCCGGGGCTCGCGCTCGCCTGGGGTCCGTGGCGACAGGACCTCGGCATGACCGGCACCTTGGATCACGCCGCCATGAGCCGACTGGACCGACTGGGCCTGGCGCCGCTGGACCACGAGGACGGCCTGCGGTTGTTCGACGAATCGCTGACCACGGCGGAGCCGGTCCCGGCGCTGCTGCATCTCGACACCGACAAGCTGCGCGTCGAAGCACACGCCGGATCGGTTCCGGCGGTGCTGCGCGGATTCGTTCGCGCGGGCGGCCGGACTGCCACGAGGGTGAGTGAAGGACCCTCGCTCGGGGAGCGGCTGCAGGGGGTGACGGAATCCAAGCGGCGCGGAGTCGTCCTCGACCTGGTGCGCGAACACGCGGCCACGGTGCTGGGTTACGAATCGATCGACGACATAGGTCCCGATCGCGGCTTCGACGAACTGGGCTTCGATTCCCTTGGCGGCGTGGAGTTCCGCAACCGACTGTCGAAGGTGACGGGGCTGTCGCTGCCCTCGACCCTGGTGTTCGACTACCCCACCGCGGGAGCTTTGGCGGGCTACCTGCTGGAGCAGGCCCTGGCGGGGGCACCGGCGCAGACGGCCGCAGCCACGCCGTCCGCCGCGGCCGTCCCGCCCGAGGTCGCACAGCTCGAGGCCATGGTCGAGCGGATCATCGCCGAGGGCGGCAATACCGACGAAACCATCGCGGCATTGCGGGGCATCACCGACCGTCTGCACGCCCATCTGGGTGACGCGTGGTCCGAGGGCGTCTACGACGACCTCGAATCCCATTCCGACGATGAACTTTTTTCCCTGATCGACGAGGAGTTCGGCCCAGCATGAGCAATCCGAGCAGCGGCAGCAACGAGGAACGCCTCAGCCGGTACCTGCGGAAGGTCACCGGGGATCTCCGCACCGCCAATAAGCGAATCCAGCAGCTGGAGGAACAGGCCGGGGAGCCACTCGCGATCATCGGCATGAGCTGCCGGTACCCGGGCGGTGTCGACACTCCGGACCGGCTGTGGGAATTGGTCGCCTCCGGAACCGACGCGATCGGCCCGTTCCCCACCGACCGCGGCTGGGATCTCGAGCGCCTGTTCGACACCGACCCGGACACGCCCGGGACCGTGTACACCCGGGAGGGTGGATTCCTCGATGCGATAGGCGATTTCGATGCCGGATTCTTCGGTCTCGGACCCCGCACGGCGGAGGCGATGGATCCGCAGCAGCGGCTGTTCCTCGAAGCGTCCTGGGAGGCTTTGGAAAACGCGGGCATCGATCCGGTGTCGCTGCGGGACAGCGATACCGGTGTCTACGCGGGCGTGATGCACTTCGACTACGGTCGCCGCGTCGGTGCGCCCGGTCACACCGCTGAATCCGAAGGCAATGCGCACCCCGGTGTTTCGGCCAGCATCCTGTCCGGGCGGGTGTCGTTCAGCCTCGGTTTCAAGGGTCCGGCGCTGTCGGTGGACACCGCGTGCTCGTCGTCGCTGGTTGCCCTGCATCTCGCAGGCCAGGCATTGCGCCGGGGCGAGACGTCGCTCGCCCTGGTCGGCGGTGTCACCGTGATGTCGGATCCCGCCCAGCTCATCAGCTTCGCCCGGCAACGCGCACTGTCCCCGGACGGCCGGTGCCGGGCGTTCGGGGCGGCGGCCAATGGGACCGGATTCTCCGATGGTCTCGGCATGCTCGTGGTCGAGCGGCTGTCGGATGCCCGTCGCCACGGCCACCCCGTTCTCGCGGTGGTGCGCGGCAGCGCGGTGAACCAGGACGGGACCAGCTCTCGGCTGACGGCACCGAACGGCCCCTCGCAGGAGAAGGTGATCGCGCAGGCGCTCGCCGATGCCGGTCTGACCCCCGCCGATATCGACGCGGTCGAGGCGCACGGCACCGGTACCCAACTCGGCGATCCGATCGAGGCGCGGGCATTGATCGCCACCTACGGTCGCGATCGCGTCGGCGAGCCATTGCGGATCGGATCGCTCAAATCGAACATCGGACACACCTCCGCCGCGGCGGGCGTCGGTGGCGTGATCAAGATGGTGCAGGCGATGCGGCACGAAACATTGCCCGCGACACTGCATGTCGATGCCCCGACACCACATGTGGACTGGTCCGCGGGCACCGTGCGGCTGCTGACCTCGGCCGAGCCGTGGGCAGCGGGCGAGCGGGTGCGGCGTGCCGGTGTGTCATCCTTCGGCGCGAGCGGCACCAATGCTCACGTGATCTTGGAGGAGCCGCCCGCCCCGGTGGAGCCCACGGACTCCCCGACGGATGAGGCCGGTACGGGTCCCGCCGCGGTGGTCTCCGAGATCGCCGCATTGCCGCTCTCCGCGAAGACCGAGGAGGGTGTGCGCGCGCAAGCGGCCAAGCTGCTGGAGTGGGTGCGCGAACGTCCCGACCTGACGGTCGGCGATATCGGCTATTCACTGGTCACCGGCCGCGCCCAATTGGAGTGGCGGGCCGCGGTGGTGGCGGGCGATCGGGACACCATGCTCGCCGGACTGGCGGAGCTCGCGGAACACGGCTCGGCGGGCGAGGGCGTCACGGGCCGGGCGGTGACGCGCAAGACCGCCTTCCTGTGTACCGGACAGGGTGCCCAGCGGGTCGGCATGGGTCGCGAACTGTACGAGGCGTTTCCGGTGTTCGCGGCCGCGCTGGACGAGCTCTGCGCGCAGTTCGACCCGCTATTGGGCACTTCGCTGCGACAGCTGATGTTCGGCGACGGTCCCGAGGATGCGGAGACGCTGCATCGGACCGAGTTCACCCAGCCCGCGCTGTTCGCGTACGAAGTCACGCTGTACCGGCTCCTCGAATCCTTCGGAGTGACACCGGACGCGCTGATCGGGCATTCGATCGGCGAGTTGGCCGCCGCGCACCTCGCCGGAGTGTGGTCGCTGCCGGACGCGTGCCGCCTGGTCGCGGCGCGCGGCCGACTCATGGGGCGGCTCCCGGCCGGGGGCGCGATGCTCGCCATAGCGGCGAGCGAGGGCGAGGTCTCCGGTCTGCTCGCCGACGAGGCGGGGCGATTGGCCATTGCCGCCGTGAATTCGCCGGTGGCCGTGGTGGTCTCGGGCGACGAGGAGGCGGTGACGGCGCTCGCGCAGCGGTGCACCGAGCGCGGCTGGCAGACCTCGCGACTGCGGGTATCGCATGCGTTCCATTCCCACCTGATGGATCCGATGCTGGCCGAATTCGCCACCGTCGCAGGGTCGTTGACCTACCATCGCCCGAACATTCCACTGGTATCGAACCTTTCCGGCCAGATGGCCGGTGCCGAGATTCTCGAGCCCGCCTACTGGGTACGGCAGGTACGCGAGGCCGTTCGGTTCGCTCGCGGCGTGGACACCCTGGTGGCTTCGGGCATCCGCCGATTCCTCGAGATCGGCCCCGATGCGGTACTGACCGCGATGACCAGGCAGTCTCTGCCGGAGCAGGTCGAATCACAGGCGACTGTGCTGGCCGGAGCTCGCCGCGGGCGGGCCGAGGTCGAGCAGTTCGTGACCTGTCTCGCGCAGGCGCATGCCGTCGGCACCGACGTCGAGTGGACGGCACTGTTCACCGGACGTCCGGTTGCGCGAGTCCCGTTGCCTACCTACGCGTTCCAGCGTCGCCGCTATTGGATCGACCCGGTCGGAGGTAATGCCGGAGTCGAAGCCGCGGGTCTGGGCGCGGTCCAGCATTCGCTGCTGGGCGCGGTGTTGTCGGCACCGGAGTCTGGCGAGGTCCTGTTGACCGGGCGCCTGTCGCTCACGGCCCAGCCGTGGCTCGCCGATCATGTGATCGGCGGCGCGGCACTCTTGCCGGGAACCGGTTTCGCGGAGCTGGTCCTGCGGGCCGGAATCGAGGTCGGCTGCCCGGTGATCGAGGAGCTGACCCTGCAGGCTCCACTGCTGCTGCCCGCGACGGGCGGTGTGCAGATCCAGGTCGTCGTCGGCGGGCATGAGCAGGGGCAGCGGCCGGTCGCCGTCTACTCCCGTGGTGAACACGACCATGACGACGAGTGGGTATTGCATGCGCGAGGCACACTGACCGTCGCCGACGGTGCGGCCGAACCCGCGACCGAGGCGTGGCCGCCGACCGCGGCGACCGAAATCGATATCACCGCAGCATATTCGAGCTTGTTCGCCCGTGGTTACGAGTACGGACCGGCCTTCCAAGGTGTGCGGGCGCTGTGGCGGCGCGGCGATGAGGTGTTCGCCGAGATCGCCGCCGATGCGGACACCGGGGTGCGCGTCGAAGGTTTCGGAATCCATCCGGCGCTGCTGGACGCCGCCTTGCACGCCGGGTACCTGGTCGGTGCGTTCGAAGGTGATGCGGGACAACCGGAGTCGCCGTTCACGGTCACGGCAGGGCAGGTCGCGCTGCCGTTCGCGTGGGACTCGGTGGAACTGCACACCTCGGAGGCCGCCGTGCTGCGGGTGCGGCTGACCCCGGCCGGATCATCGATGACGGTGCGAGTGGCCGACGAATACGGGCAACCGGTCCTGTCGGGATCGGTTGCGGCCCGGCCGATGCCGCTCAAGCAGCTCGTCGCGGCCGCCTCGGGTGGCGTGGCCGACCCGGTCCTGGAACTCGTGTGGTCACCCGCCACGACCGAGCAGCCCGCCATCGAGGTCGAGGTGGGGCGCTGGGACAGGCTGGATGAAGCCGCGCAGGTACCTCCGGTGGTGCTCCTCGAAGCCGGTGCCGGGTGGAATGACACCGACGGCACCGACGTGGTGAGCGCCACCCATGACGAAATCGCGCGAATCCTCACGGTATTGCAGGCATGGTCGGCCGAGGAACGGTTCGCGGCGAGCACGCTGCTGATCGCCACCAGCGGCGCGGTCGCCCTGCCCGATGCGGAACTCACCGACCTCCCCGGTGCGGCGGTATGGGGCTTGGTGCGTGCCGCCCAGGCCGAGGAACCGGGCCGAATCATCCTGGTGGACACCGACACCGGCATCGACGCGCAACTCGCGTCCGCCGTCGTGGCGGTGGGCGAACCGCAGGTGGTCGTGCGCGACGGCATCACCCACACCGCTCGCCTTGTTCGACCCGCGAATGAACGCACGGACAGCGGCGACGAGGTAGCCGCGTTCGGCGCGGGGACCGTGTTGATCACCGGCGGCACCGGTGGTTTGGGCGCGGTGCTGGCCCGGCACGTGGTGGTCGAGCACGGCGTGCGATCGTTGCTGCTCGCCAGCCGCAGCGGCCCGCAGGCCGAGGGAGCGGCAGCCCTGTGCGCCGAACTGGAGCAGCTCGGGGCCCAGGTGACGGTCGTGGCCTGTGACGTCGCGGACGCCGCAGCGGTAGCCGAGCTGATCACCGGGATACCGGTCGAGCGGCCCCTGACCGGTGTCATCCATGCCGCGGGTGTGCTCGACGACGGGACCATCGCGTCATTGACCCCGCAGCGGATGAATGCGGTGCTGGCCCCGAAGGCCGACGCCGCCTGGTATCTACACGAAGCGACCGCGGACTCGAATCTGGCTGCGTTCGTGGTGTTCTCGTCGGTTTCGGGCACCCTCGGTGGTCCCGGGCAGGGCAATTACGCGGCCGCGAACACCTTCCTCGACGCGCTGATGGCCCACCGCCGGTCACGCGGGCTCGCCGGTCAATCGCTGGCGTGGGGTCCGTGGGCCCGGTCTCGCGGCATGACCGCGCACCTGCAGGAGTCCGACGTGGCGCGGCTGAGCCGGGGCGGATTCACCGCGCTCACCGACGAACAGGCGCTGAGCGGCTGGGCCGCGGCGCTGCGACGGAACGCGCCGCACACGGTGATCGCGACCCTCGACACCGCCGCGCTCCGCGGCCAGGCCGAAGCCGGGCTGCTACCCGCCCTGCTGCGGGAACTGGCCCCGACGGCCCGCCGCAGTGCGGTGGTCTCCTCGCCGGTTACCGGTCTGCGGCAACGGCTTTCGGGACTGGACGGTGAACGGCAGCGGCAGCTGATCTTCGATACCGTGCGCTCCAATATCGCGGCCGTGCGCGGCAACGACAGTGGGTCCGCGATCGAGCCCGGTCGCACGTTCCAGGACCTGGGATTCGACTCCCTGAGCGCCGTCGAACTGCGTAATCGTCTCAAAACCGCCACCGGACTAGCGCTTCCCGCCGCCGTCATCTTCGACTACCCCACGCCGCAGGCGCTCGCCGAGCACCTGGCCGACAAGTTGACCGGCACCGCGAAAGACACCGCGGTCACCGCGAAAGTCGTTGCCGACGAGCCGATCGCGATCGTCGGCATGGCGTGCCGGTACCCCGGTGGCGTCACCTCGCCCGAGGACCTCTGGAGATTGGTCTTCGACGGCGTCGACGCGACGTCCGAGTTCCCGGCTAATCGTGGGTGGGATACCGAGCGGATCTACGATCCCACCGGCGAGCGGCCGAACACCACCTACACCCGTGAGGGTGGATTCCTGCACACCGCAGGCGAATTCGATCCGGCGTTCTTCGGGATCAGCCCCAATGAGGCGGCATCGATGGATCCGCAGCAGTTCCTGCTGCTGGAGACCTCGTGGGAGGCCCTCGAACGGGCCGGGATCGATCCGGCCGCGCTGCGGGGCAGTGCCACCGGAGTCTTCGCGGGCATGATGTACCACGACTACCCGGCCAATGCGAACTCGGGATCCATTGCCTCCGGCCGAGTTTCGTATGTGCTCGGACTGGAAGGGCCGTCGGTCACCGTGGACACGGCGTGTTCGTCATCACTGGTGGCCATGCATCTGGCCGGGCAGTCCCTCCGGTCGGGAGAGTCCGACCTGGCCCTGGCGGGCGGTGTGGCCGTGATGGCGACGCCGGAGGTCTTCGTGGAATTCAGTCGCCAGCGGGGGTTGGCCCCGGACGGGCGGAGCAAGTCGTTCGCCGACGCCGCCGACGGTGTGGCGTGGTCCGAGGGCGCCGGTGTGCTGGTGTTGGAGCGATTGTCCGACGCCCGGCGCAATGGGCACGAAGTGCTCGCGGTGATCGCCGGTTCGGCGGTGAATCAAGATGGTGCGTCGAATGGTTTGACGGCGCCGAACGGTCCCTCGCAGCGGCGGGTGATCCGGCAGGCGCTCGCGAATGCGCGGATCGCGCCGAGCGATGTCGACGTGGTGGAGGCGCACGGCACCGGTACCACGCTGGGTGATCCGATCGAGGCCCAGGCACTGCTGGACACCTACGGTCAGGAGCGCGCCGCGGACCGGCCATTGTGGCTGGGGTCGTTGAAATCCAATATCGGGCATGCGCAGGCCGCCGCGGGTGTGGGTGGCGTCATCAAGATGGTGATGGCCATGCGGCACGGGGTACTGCCGCGGACGCTGCACGTGGATCGGCCGTCGAGCAAGGTGGATTGGTCCGCGGGGCATGTCGAATTGCTGACCGAGCCGGTGGCGTGGCCGGAAGCGGATCGGCCGCGGCGCGCCGGGGTGTCGTCCTTCGGTATCAGCGGCACCAATGCGCACGTCGTCATCGAAGCGGCGGCGGAACCGGTACGGACCTCGGTCCGAGGCGAGGCCGTTCGGGTCGCAGAGGTGCTGCCGTGGGTGGTCTCGGCGCGCAGCGCTGCGGCGCTGGCCGGTCAGGCCGGACGGCTGGTGTCGGCGGTGGTCGGGCACGATCCGGATCCGGCGGATGTCGGCTTCTCGCTGGCCTCCACGCGCGGCGTCTTCGAGCATCGCGCCGTCGTTCTCGGGGACAACCTCGGCGCCCTGCTGTCGGGGACCCGGGCACTCGCCGAGGGCGCGCAGTCCGCGGGTGTGGTGACCGGTCGCGTGATTCCGGGTTCGACCGGGCTGGTGTTCTCCGGTCAGGGTGCGCAGTGGGCCGGGATGGCGAGCGAGTTGCGTCGGGCGTATCCGGTGTTCGCCGAGCAGTTCGATGCGATCGTCGCCGAGATCGATCCGCTGCTGGGGCAGCCGGATTCGTTGAGTGTCGCGCTGGCGTCGCAGGACCTCGTCGATCGGACGGTGTACGCGCAGGCCGGGTTGTTCGCCTTCGAGGTCGCGCTTTACCGATTGCTCGAATCGTGGGGCGTGCGAACCGATATGGTCGCGGGCCATTCGATCGGTGAGGTGGCCGCCGCGCATGTGTCGGGGGTGCTGTCGCTGACCGACGCGTGTGTGCTGGTGGCCGCGCGTGGCCGGTTGATGCAAGCCCTGCCCGGCGGCGGCGCGATGGTTGCCGTCGGTGCCTCGCACGCCGAGGTGGAACCCCTGCTGACCGCAGGGGTCGCGATCGCGGCGGTGAACGGGCCGTCGTCGGTGGTGCTCTCCGGTATCGAGGATGAAGTCCTCGCCATTGTCGAGACATGCGTCGAACGTGGCTGGCGCACACATCGCTTGCGGGTTTCGCACGCCTTCCACTCGGCGCTGATGGAGCCCATGCTGGCCGAATTCGCGTCGGCGATCGAGGGTTTGACCTTCGCCGAGCCGAAGATTCCACTGGTATCGACCGTGACCGGTGCGCTTGTCACCGACGAGATGATCGATCCGCAGTACTGGGTGGGTCAGGTCCGCGACACGGTGCGGTTCGCCGATGCCGTTGCCGCGATGGTGGATTCGGGTGTGTCGAGGTTCGCCGAGATCGGTCCCGACGCGGTACTGACCCCGATGGTCGCGCAGATCACCGAGGGCGCGGTGGCGCTGGTACGGCGAGACCGTGCCGATGCCGCCACCGTGCTGACCGGAGTGGCCGGATTGTTCGTGTCCGGTGCCGAGGTGGACTGGGCCGGGTTCTACGCCGGTACCTCCGCGCGGCGAATCGACCTGCCTACCTATGCCTTCCAGTACGAGAGGTACTGGCTCGATGCCCGGAAACTGCTCGCGCAGTCGTGGATGGGTACCGAACTGGGCGGAGTGACCGACGCCGGGCTCGAGACGGTGGACCATCCGCTGCTGGGTGCTGTTGTGCCGCATCCGGATTCGGGTCAGGTGAGCTTCACCGGCCGGTGGTCCCTGGACTCGGTGGAATGGCTGGCCGACCACAGCGTGCACGGCACGGTGCTGCTGCCGGGTACCGGATTCGTCGAGCTGGCCGCCCACGTCGGCGGCCTGCTGGGCTGCGACGTCGTCGACGAACTCATCCTGCACACCCCGCTGACCCTGCCCGCCGAGGGCAGCGTCGCGGTGCAGGTCGTGGTGGCTGACGCGGATGACGCCGGTCGTCGAGGGCTGCGGGTGCATTCGCGGCAGGCGGCTGAGGGTCCGTGGATGCTGCACGCCGAGGGAATCCTCGCTGTGGACGCTGTATCTCATGACGTGGCCGCCGATTTCGACTTGGCCACCTGGCCTCCGGTCGGCGCGCAGCCGCTGGATGTCGACGGCGCCTATGACGATCTGTTCGCGCTCGGATACGGGTACGGTCCGTTCTTCCAGGGGCTGCGGGCGGCGTGGCGACGTGGCGAGGAACTGTTCGCCGAGGTCGCGCTGCCGGATCCGCAGGACGCCGACGGTTTCGGGATCCATCCCGCGCTGTTCGACGCGGCCCTGCATGCGGGAATCCTGCACGGTCGCAAGGCCGGTGAGGCGGTATTGCCGTTCGCCTGGAACCGGGTGGTACTGCACTCGGCCGGGGCCGCCACCGTGCGGGTACGCAGTGTTCCCGTGGGCGACGACTTCGCGGTACAGATCGCCGATGAGCAGGGTCGACCCGTCGTGTCGGTGGGCGCGTTGGTATCTCGGCCGGTGTCGGTCGAACGCCTGAGCGCCGACCGGGTGCCGGACGTCTTGTTCGCCGTGGAATGGGTTGCGGCGCAGTTGTCGTCGGACAGTATCGAACCGGACCGCATCGCGATTCTCGGTGCCGACCGCGGCGATACCGGTGCGATGCGGCATTACCGCGACCTCGCGGCCTTGATCACCGATCTGGACGAGGCCCCGGAACCGGTCGTTCCCGATCTGGTGCTGCTCGAATGCCCGCGCCACGACGGCTCGCCGACAGACGCGGCGCGGCAGGTGCTGCGCGGTGTGCTCGACACCGTTCAGCGGTGGCTGACCGAAACTCGCTTCGCCGCTTCCCGTTTGGTGGTCGTCACCGAACAGGCTGTGACAGTGGGCGATTCCGAGCTCGTCGGCCTGGACCAAGCGCCGGTATGGGGTCTGCTGCGTGCCGCGCAGGCCGAACATCCGGGTCGATTCCAGCTGCTGGATGTGGAGCAGGGCGGCGGCGCTGTCGCCGCGGACACCTTGGCGGCCATTGCCGGGGAACCCGAGGCCGCACTGCGCGGCTCGACCGTGCTCGTGCCGCGGTTGACCCGCCGGACACCGGGCACGAGTGCCAAGTCGATCGAGTCCGGCACTGTGCTGGTGACCGGTGGCACCGGCGGTCTCGGTGCGGTGATCGCCCGCCATCTGGTGACCGAATACGGTGTGCGCCAACTCCTTTTGACATCCCGGCGCGGCCCGCATGCCCCCGGTGCCGTCGCCTTGCGTGACGAACTGGCCGAACTCGGTGCCGAGGTCACCGTGGCGGCGTGCGACGTGTCGGATCGGTCGGCATTGACGGCGCTGCTGGCGGGCATCGCCGAGGAGCATCCACTGGTGGGCGTGGTGCACGCGGCGGGAATCGCCGATAACGGTGTGATCGAATCGATGTCGGCGGATCGCATCGACGCCGTGTTCCGCCCCAAGGTGGATGCCGCGTGGCATCTGCACGAGCTCACGCGTGACAAGTCGTTGTCATTGTTCGTGCTGTTGTCCTCCGCGGGCGGGTTGGTGCTGGCCGCGGGTCAGGCGAATTATGCTGCGGCGAACGTCTTCCTGGACGCCCTCGCCGCGCATAGGCACTCCCTGGGATTGCCCGCGACCGCGCTCGACTACGGCATGTGGGAGCGGTCGAGCGGGCTCGGTGCGGAGCTGTCCGAGGATGACTTCGATCGGATGCGCAGGCAGGGCTTCCCGCCGCTGTCCGAGACCGAGGGGCTGGCACTGTTCGACGCGGCGGTAGCCGCCGAGAGCCCGCAAATGGTGGCGCTGCGGATCGATCCGTCGGTGCTGCGCACCCGGGGCGACCAGATTCCGCCCCTGGTCCGGGGACTCGTCCCGACACCGGCGCGCCGGGTCAACCGGACCCCGGCGGGTCAGGCACTCCTGCAACAGCTGGCGGGCCTCTCGCAAGCCGATCGCGACGGTGCGCTGGTCGATTTCGTCCGCACCGTGGCGGCCGGGATCCTCGGCCACGCCTCCAGTGCGGCCGTCGCACCGCAGCAGGCCTTCCAGCAGCTCGGGTTCGACTCGTTGAGCGCCATCGAATTCCGTAACAAGCTCAACACCGCGACCGGGCTGCAACTACCGGCCACGCTGATCTTCGATTACCCGACCCCGCAGGGCGTCGCCGAATTCATCGGTGCGCAACTCACCGGCAGCGCCGCAGTCGAGGAGCGCGCGGTGCGTCGGGTTCGGACCGACGACGAGCCGATCGCCGTGGTGGCGATGGCCTGCCGTTATCCGGGCGGGGTCGCGTCGCCGGAGGACCTGTGGCAGCTGGTCGTCGAGGGCGGCGATACCACCGGGGGCATGCCGGTGGATCGAGGCTGGGACCTCGAGGGCATCTACGATCCCGAACCCGGCAAGGCGGGTAAGACCTATACGCGCAGCGGTGGATTCCTGTACTCCGCAGCGGAATTCGATGCCGATTTCTTCGGGATCAGCCCGAACGAGGCCACGATGATGGACCCTCAGCAGCGGTTGCTGCTGGAGGTCTCCTGGGAGGCTTTCGAACGCGCGGGCATGGATCCGGCGGCGCTGCGTGGCAGCTCGACCGGCGTGTTCACCGGTCTGATGTATCACGACTACGCCCGGGCCACCGGTACCGGCAGCGGTTCCGCGGGCAGTTTGGTCTCGGGCCGGGTGTCGTATGTGTTCGGCCTGGAGGGGCCGTCGGTGACGGTGGATACGGCGTGTTCGTCGTCGCTGGTGGCCATGCACCTGGCCGGGCAGTCCTTGCGCTCGGGCGAGTGCGATCTGGCCCTGGCGGGTGGCGCCGCGGTCATGGGGACGCCGGATATGTTCCTCGAGTTCGGTCGCCAGCGCGGGTTGTCGCCGGACGGGCGGTGTAAGTCGTTCTCCGACACCGCCGATGGGGTGGGCTGGGCCGAAGGTGTCGGCGTCCTGGTCCTGGAGCGGTTGTCCGATGCGCGCCGCAATGGGCATGAAGTCCTCGCGGTCATCGCCGGTTCGGCGGTGAACCAGGATGGTGCGTCGAATGGTCTGGCCGCGCCGAACGGTCCGTCGCAGCGGCGGGTGATCCGCCAAGCCCTGGCCAATGCCGGTCTCGCACCCGTCGAGGTCGACGCGGTGGAGGCGCACGGCACCGGAACGACCCTGGGCGATCCGATCGAAGCCCAAGCGCTGCTTGCCACTTACGGACAGGAGCGCGCCGCGGACCGTCCGCTGTGGCTGGGGTCGCTGAAGTCGAATATCGGTCACGCGCAGGCCGCGGCGGGTGTGGGCGGTGTGATCAAGATGGTGATGGCCATGCGGCACGGGCTGCTGCCGCGGACGCTGCACGCGGATCATCCCAGCACCAAGGTCGACTGGACCGAGGGCCACGTGCGGTTGCTGACCGAGGCGGTGCCGTGGCCGGAGGTCGGTCGGGCGCGGCGGGCGGCCGTGTCGTCGTTCGGTATCAGCGGTACCAATGCGCACGTCATCATCGAACAGGCGCCGATGCCCGAACCTGCGGCGGAACAGCTTCCGGTGCAGGCGATTCCGGCGGGAGGACTGCTGCCGTGGGTGCTGTCGGCGCGCAGTGACGCGGCGCTGGTCGGCCAGGCGGCCCGACTGGCCGCGCAGGTAGATGCGCCGGTGGCAGAGCATGATCCGATCGATGTCGGCTTCTCGCTGGCGTCGACGCGCGGCGTGTTCACCCATCGGGCCGTCGTGCTGGCCGAGGGCCGTGCGGACCTGACCGCGGGCGTGCTTGCAGCGGCCGCGGGCACGGACGCGCCCGGCGTGGTATCGGGTCGAGCGGTGGCGGGCTCGACGGCGCTGGTGTTCTCGGGGCAGGGCGCGCAGTGGGCCGGGATGGCGACCGAGTTGCGCAAGGCGTACCCGGTGTTCGCGGACCATTTCGACGCCATCGTGGACGAGCTGAATCCGCTGCTGGCACAGCCGGTTTCGCTGGAGGCGGCGTTGACCTCCGAGGAGCTCGTCGACCGGACGGTGTTCGCGCAGGCGGGGTTGTTCGCCTTCGAGGTGGCATTGTTCCGGCTGCTCGAATCCTGGGGTCTGCGTGCCGATGTGGTGGCTGGTCACTCCATCGGTGAGGTCGCCGCGGCACATGTAGCCGGAGTCTTGTCGCTGACCGACGCGTGTGTGCTGGTGGCCGCGCGCGGCCGGTTGATGCAAGCCCTGCCCGCCGGTGGGGCGATGGTCGCGATCGGTGCCGCCGAAGGCGATGTGCTGCCATTGTTGTCGGGCGAGGTGTCGGTGGCGGCGGTGAACGGTCCCTCGTCGGTGGTGATCGCCGGTGCCGCGGACGCGGTCGCGGCTATTGCCGACGTGTGCGCCGAGAAGGGTTGGCGGACGAATCGTTTGCGGGTTTCGCATGCGTTCCATTCGGCATTGATGGAACCGATGCTGGCCGAATTCACCACGGCGATCGAGAATCTGACGTTCGAGCGACCGAGTATCGCCTTGGTGTCGACGGTGACGGGTGCGCGGGTCGGCGACGAGATGTGTGATCCGTCGTACTGGGTCGGTCAGGTGCGGGAGACGGTGCGGTTCGCGGATGCTGTTGCCGCGATGGTGGATTCGGGTGTCTCCCGGTTCGCCGAGATCGGCCCCGACGCGGTCTTGACCCCGATGATCGTGCAAACCCTCGACGGCGAGCACCCGGCCGCCACGGTGGTGCCGCTGGCACGCCGCGGCAAGGCCGACGCCGTGTCGGTGTCGCATGGGGCGGCCGGATTGTTCGTCTCCGGTGCCGACCTGGACTGGGCCGCGTTGTACGACGGCACCGGAGCCCGGCGAATCCCCCTGCCCACCTATGCCTTCCAGCGAAGCCGGTATTGGATGCCCGAGGGATCCACCGGTAGGGGTGATGCCCGATCGATGGGCCTCGCTACCACCGGACACCCGCTGGTTCCCACGGTGATCGCACAACCGGACACCGGCGGTGTGATGCTGACCGGCCGCCTGTCGGTCCAGACGCATCCCTGGCTGGCCGATCACGGCGTGCTCGGCACCGTGCTGTTCCCGGGAGCCGGTCTGGTCGAACTCGCCCTGCGGGCCGGTAGCGAGGTGAGCCTTTCGACCCTGGCGGACTTCGTCCTGCACGCGCCGCTGGTACTGCCGGATGCGGTCGGGGTCGCGGTGCGCGGTGTCGTCGGCGCCGAGGACGAGACGGGTCAGCGCACGGTGCGGATCTACTCCTGCCCCGAAGGCGAGAGCGGCCCGGGATCGTCGTGGACGCTGCACGCCGAAGGCACGCTCACCGCCGGTGACGCGGCTGCTGATCCCGAAGAACACCGGGCGGCTGCGGACCTCACCGCGTGGCCTCCGATCGGCGCGCAGCCGCTGCCGGTCGGCGGCGTCTATGACGACCTCCGCGCCGGTGGGTACGAGTACGGGCCCGCCTTCCAAGGTTTGCGAGCGGCATGGCAGCGCGGCGACGAAGTGTTCGCCGAGGTCGCGCTGCCCGACCCACGGGAAGCCGCAGAATACGGACTCCATCCCGCACTGCTCGACTCCGCCCTGCATGCCCTGCTCATCGGCGACTCGGGGCACGCCGACGAGGCCGGGCCGGTATTGCCGTTCGAATGGTCCGGGGTCACCGTGCACGCGACGGGAGCCGACGCCTTGCGCGTTCGCGCGACCCGCCTCGGCGACCATACGGTGCGGGTGGACCTCACCGATCCGACCGGCGCTCCGGTGGCGACGGTGCGCCGACTGGCCGCCCGGCCCATCGATGCCGCACAGCTCGCGGCAATCACATCCTCGGTCGACAATGCGCTGTACCAGGTCGAGTGGACACCGATATCGGTGTCCGACAGCGAGATACGCACCGTGTCGTGGGCGGATCTCGGTGACGAGGTCCCGGACGCGGTAGTGCTGGATGCCCCGGCGGGGAATGATCCCGACGCCGTTCGCGCCGCGACTCACACTGTGCTGCACGTGCTTCAGACCTGGATCGCCGACCACCGATCCAGCCGGTCGGCGCTGGCGATCCGGACCAGCGGCGCGGTTTCCATTGCCGGGGAGGACATTACGAACCTCGCCGGTGCCGCGGTGGCCGGTCTGGTTCGCTCCGCTCAGGCGGAGAGCACGGGTCGAATCGTCCTGGTGGACACCGATTCCGACGTCGCTGCGCCGTTGGGCGGGATCCTGGCCTCCGGGGAACCGCAGGTGGCCGTGCGCGGCGGGCAAGTGCACAGCGCGCGACTGGTCCGAGCGACGACCACGGCGCGCGCGACCGCCACGGTGGCCCCGGGCGTCGCGTTCGGTCCGGACGAGACCGTGCTCATCACCGGCGCCAGTGGCTTCCTGGGCGGATTGTTCGCCCGGCACCTGGTGAACACCCGCGGTGTCCGGCACCTGCTGCTGCTGAGTCGGCGTGGCGAGTCCGCGCCCGGCGCGGCCGAGCTGGCGGCCGAGCTACGCGGTGGTGGTGCCGACATCGACTTCGTCGCCTGCGATGTCGCCGATCGTGCCGCGCTCGCCGAGGTCCTGTCCGCCATCCCCGCGAGCCGTCCGCTCACCGGCGTGTTCCACACGGCCGGTGTGCTCGACGATGGCGCCGTCGCCGCGCTGACCCCGGATCGGATGGATGCGGTATTGCGGCCCAAGGTCGATGCCGCCCTGCACCTGCACGAGCTGACCGCCGAACTGCCGCTGAAGGCGTTCGCGCTGTTCAGCTCGGCGGCCGGAGCGCTCGGCAATCCGGGGCAGGGCAACTATGCCGCGGCCAATGCCTGCCTGGACGCGGTGGCGACGCACCGCCGGGCATCCGGGCGTCGCGGGCAGTCCCTCGCGTGGGGGCTGTGGAGCGGCGACGGCGGCATGGGCGACGAGCTCGGTGACCTCGACCGGCGCCGCATGGCCCGTTCGGGGATGCTGCCGCTGTCGGCGGAGCAGGGCTTGGCGCTGTTCGACGCCGCCGCCGAAATCGATACGGCGGCACCCGTTCTCGCCAGGCTCGACAAGGAGGGACTGCGCGGCGCGGGGTTCGCGACGGCCCTGCTGTCCGGGCTCGTCCCCGCTCGCCCGGTATCGGCCGCCCCGGCCGCACTGCGCGCCCGGCTGGCCGACACACCCGAGGGCGAGCGCCTCGGTGTGCTCGTCGATCTGGTTCGTGACCAGGTTGCCGCGGTGCTGGGTCACCAGAACGCGAAGGCCATTGCGGCCGACCGGGCCTTCAATGAGCTGGGCTTCGATTCGATCACCGCCATCGAATTCCGGAACTCCCTCAAAACCGCTACCGGCTTGGCGTTACCAGCGACGCTGGTATTCGATTACCCGTCACCGCAGGTGCTGGCCGAATACCTGGCCGAAGAGTTCACCGGCGACGACCACCCCGACGCGTCGGCAGATGCGTTGACGGATGCGTCGGAAGACGAGATTCGCAATGCGCTCCAGACGATTTCGCTGACCCAGCTCCGCGAAGCCGGGCTACTGGAGGCGCTCATGCGACTCACTCACGGGCCCGAACGCCCCGAAGAAACAGCAGAGCCCAGTGCGGACGAGTCCATAGACGAACTCGATCTCGACGACTTGATCAATTTGGCTTACAACTCCGAGGACTGACAGCGATATGACGAACGCCGAAACGCCTGAGGGCACAGCAAAACTCGCCGCCGCGCTACGGGCCTCACTGAAGGAAACCGATCGATTGCGGACGCGCAATCGTCAGCTCGACGCGGCCCTGCGGGAGCCCATCGCGATCGTGGGCATGGCCTGCCGATACCCCGGCGGCGTCGAGTCACCGGAAGACCTGTGGCGACTGGTCTCCGATGGCGTCGACGCCACCAGCGATCTCCCCGCCAACCGCGGCTGGGATATCGAACGCATCTACGACCCCACCGGCGAGCAACCCGGCCGCTCCCACACCCGCTCGGGCGGATTCCTGCACACCGCAGGCGATTTCGATCCCACGCTCTTCGGCATCAGCCCGAACGAAGCCGCCACCATGGATCCACAGCAGTTCCTCCTGCTCGAAACCTCCTGGGAGGCCTTCGAACGCGCCGGAATCGACCCGGCGACCCTGCGCGGCAGCGCGACCGGCGTCTGGGTCGGCATGATGTACCACGACTACCCGGCCAATACGAACGCGGGATCGCTGGCCTCGGGCCGGGTCTCCTACACCTTCGGACTCCAGGGACCGTCGGTCACCGTCGATACCGCATGTTCGTCCTCGCTGGTGGCCATGCATTCGGCGGCCGCCGCACTGCGCTCGGGCGAGTGCGAGTTGGCCCTGGCGGGCGGTGTGACCGTGATGGCGGGCCCGGATACGTTGGTGGAGTTCAGTCGGCAACGCGGACTGGCCATCGACGGCCGCTGTAAGTCGTTCTCCGACAGCGCCGATGGCGTCGGCTGGGCGGAGGGCGCCGGTGTGCTGGTGCTGGAACGACTGTCCGACGCGCAACGCAACGGCCATCGAATTCTCGCCGTGCTGGCCGGTTCGGCGGTGAACTCCGATGGCGCCTCCAATGGGCTGACCGCGCCCAACGGCCCCGCACAGCGGCGCGTCATCGAGCAGGCATTGGCCAGTGCCGGAATCTCCGCCGCCGACGTCGACGCGGTCGACGGACACGGCACCGGAACAACTTTGGGCGACCCGATCGAAGCGCAGGCATTGCTGGGCACCTACGGCCGCGATCGCGCGCCGGAACGGCCGCTGTGGCTCGGATCGCTGAAATCGAACATCGGACACGCACAGGCCGCCGCGGGCGTGGGCGGCGTGATCAAGATGGTGATGGCCATGCGGCACGGAACACTGCCGCGCACACTGCATGTGGACCGGCCGTCGACCAAGGTCGACTGGTCCGCGGGCGAGGTGCGGCTGCTGACCGAACCGGTGCCGTGGCCGCTGCTCGATCGCCCACGGCGCGCGGGCGTGTCGTCATTCGGCATCAGCGGCACCAACGCACACGTCATTCTCGAAGAGGCTCCCGCCCTCGAACAGGCGCCCGCCGCCGCGACGGCCCCGGCCGAGCCCATCGGGGCGGTCCTGCCCTGGGTGCTGTCGGCTGCCAGTTCCCGTGCGCTCGGCAATCAGGCCGTTCGCTTGGGGTCCTACATCTTTAGACAATCCAGCCGCGAAAACGCCGTCGCAGCACACGATGTCGGATACTCCCTTGCCGCCACGCGCGCCACTCTCGGCCATCGAGCGGTGGTCCTCGGCGCCGATCGCGACGAACTGTTGGCAGGTCTCGAGGCATTGGGTCGCGGAGACTCCCTACCCGGTGTGGTGTCGGGTCGCGTGGCTTCGGGCTCGACGGGGTTCGTCTTCTCGGGTCAGGGTGCGCAGTGGGCCGGTATGGCCGAGCAGCTGCGTACGCACCCGGTTTTCGCGGAAACGTTCGACAAGGTCGTCGCGGAGCTGAATCCGATTCTGGACCAGCCGATTTCGCTCGACGAGGCGCTGACCGCGACGGACCTGATCAACCAGACGGTCTTCGCGCAGGCCGGACTGTTCGCCTTCGAGGTCGCGCTGTATCGCCTGCTCGAGGCGTGGGGTCTGCGCCCCAACCTGGTGGCGGGCCACTCGATCGGCGAAATCGCCGCCGCGCATATCGCCGGGGTGCTGTCGCTCTCGGACGCCTGCACCTTGGTGGCGGCGCGCGGCCGGTTGATGCAAGCGCTCCCCGCGGGTGGAGCGATGCTCGCGGTGGGAGCGCCGGAATCCGCCGTGGCCCCGCTGTTGACCGACGGCGTATCGATCGCGGCGGTGAACAGCCCCACCTCGGTGGTGGTCTCCGGCGTCGAGACCGAAGTCGACGCGCTGGCCGGGTTGTTTGCCGAGAAGTCCTGGCGGACAACTCGTTTGCGGGTGTCACACGCGTTCCATTCCGGATTGATGGAACCGATGTCGACGGAGTTCGCCGCGGTGGTCGAGGGTTTGAGCTTCGCCCGGCCGACCATCCCGCTGGTATCGACCGTGACCGGCGCTCGGGTGACCGATGAGATGTCGGACCCGGCGTACTGGGTGCGTCAGGTCCGCGCCACGGTGCGGTTCGCCGACGCGGTGACCGCGATGGCCGAGGCGGGTGTGGTGCGCTTCGCCGAGGTCGGGCCGGACGCGGTCCTCACGCCGATGGTGCTCGGCACCGTGGACGCCGAGGGCACCGTCGCGGTCGCGGCGGCGCGCCGTGACGAGGCCTCGACCGCCACGGTGACGGCCGCGGTCGCGAAGTTGTTCGTGTCGGGCGCGGAGGTGGATTGGCCCGCGTTCCATCCCGGCGCGCAACCGATCGACCTGCCCACCTACGCGTTTCAACGCGAGCGGTTCTGGCTCGATGCGAAGCAGTATCTGTCGACGACGTGGCTGGCCGCCGAAGCCGATGCCGCAGGATTGGATCCCGTCTCCCACCCCCTCCTGGGAGCGATTGTCCCGCAGCCCGATTCGGGTGGGGTGAGCTTCGTCGGCCGCTGGTCGTTGGACTCGGTCGGATGGTTGGCCGATCACAGCGTGCTCGGTACGGCGCTGCTGCCGGGAACCGGTTTCGTCGAGTTGGCGACCCATGTGGGCGGATTGCTCGGTCACCCGCGAGTGGACGAGCTGATCCTGCATGCGCCGTTGACACTGCCTGCCCGCGACGCAGTTTCGGTGCAGGTGGTGGTCGGCGCGGCGAATGATTCCGGTCGACGGCGCATCACGATTCACTCGCGCCAACCGGGTGCCGTCGCATGGACATTGCATGCGGAAGGTGACCTCACCGCTGAGGACGTCCGGCCCGATTTCGATCTCGCCGATTGGCCCCCGGCCGACGCCGAGGCGATCGAAGTCGCCGACGCGTACACCGAGATGCTGGATGCCGGATACGGATACGGCCCCTATTTCCAGGGCATGCGGGCGATGTGGCGACGCGGCGAGCACGGCACCGATGGTCACGAGCTGTTCGCCGAGGTGGCCCTGCCGGATGCGGCGGCCGCCGAAGGATATGGCCTGCACCCCGCACTGTTCGATGCGGCCATGCATGCCCTCATCGTGGATCGAATGCGCAATGGCGGCCTCGACGCGCCCGCACTGCCGTTCAGCTGGCGTGGCGTCGCACTGCACGCGGCCGGATGCAGCGCCGCCCGGGTCCGAATCCGGGTGCACGAGAACCGTTTCACGCTGTGGCTGGCCGACAGCACCGGCAGCCCGGTGTTGTCGGTCGACTCGCTGGACACCCGTCAGGTGTCCGCGGACCGACTGCGCGCGGACAGGGTGGCCGATGCCTTGTTCACGGTGGATTGGATCGCCGCGTCGGTCGCCACCGGTTCTGTGGCCCCGGCGCGCACAGTGGTCATCGGCGCGCCGGGTTCGGCGGAGGTACGCGGCTATCCCGACCTCACGACGCTGGTCGCGGAACTCGACGCGGAAGCTGTCGTCCCCGAGCTCGTATTGCTCCATTGCGCCGATACCGGCGACGCGTCGTCACACGCCGCCCGCGAGGCATTGAACGGCGTGCTGGCCACTGTCCAACAGTGGTTGGCAGACCCTCGATTCGCCCAGTCCCGCCTGGTGATCCTGACCAGCGACGCGGTACGCACCAGCGAGTACGAGCAGGTGCGCCCGGCGCAGGCGCCGGTCTGGGGTTTGGTGCGCGCGGCCCAGGCCGAACATCCGAACCGGTTGCAACTCTTGGACCTCGAGGGTTCGGCCGACCACGATCCGGCCGCCGTCGCCACCGCCGCAGCGGCCCTGGCGACGGAGCCGGAGGGCGCGCTGCGCGGTGCGAATCTCCTGGTGCCGCGTCTGGTTCAGCATCAGCTCACCGAGGAGAACCGCGAGCCGGTCGAGCCGTTGGACACCGGCACCGTGCTGATCACCGGCGGCACCGGCGGGCTGGGTGCGCTGTTCGCCCGGCACCTGGTCACCGAATACGGTGCGCGGCGGCTGATCCTGACGTCCCGGCGGGGACCAGAGGCTCCCGGCGCCGACGAATTGTGCGCCCAGTTGACCGAACTCGGTGCGCAGGTGACCGTCGCCGCCTGCGACGTCTCCGACCGGGGCGCGCTGAAGGCACTGCTCGACGAGATCGGGTCCGAGCACCCACTGACCGGTGTCGTGCACGCGGCGGGCGTCGCCGACCACGGCCTGATCGAATCGATGACGAGCGGTCGCATCGATACCGTGTTCGCGCCCAAGGCCGATGCCGCATGGCATCTGCACGAGCTCACCAGTGACCTGCCACTGTCGCTGTTCGTGCTGGTGTCCTCCGCCGGTGGGTTGGTGCTGGCCGCCGGGCAGGCCAATTACGCGGCGGCCAATGTGTACCTCGATGCCCTCGCCACCTACCGCCGGGCGGCCGGGTGGACGGCCACGTCGATCGATTACGGCCTGTGGGAACGCTCGAGTGGTCTGGGCGCGGAACTGTCGGACGAGGATTTCGAACGGATGCGGCGACAGGGCTTTCCGGCGCTGTCCGAATCCGACGGACTGGCGCTGTTCGATGCCGCCGTGACCTCCGGCCTCGCCCAGCTGGCCGCATTGCCGGTCGACCGAGCCGTGCTCCGCACGCGCGCCGAGCACGCGCCCGCCCTGGTTCGCGGGCTGGTACCGACATCGGCACCGCGCGCGACACCGTCACCGCTGCTCGAGCTGGTCGGCCTGCCGTCCGAGGAGCGGCTTCCGCTACTCGTGGAGTTCGTGCGCAAGCAGGCGGCCGCGACGCTCGGCTATGCGGATGTCGACCTCATCGCGGTCGACAATGTGTTCGGCGAGATGGGATTCGACTCGCTCACCGCGGTCGAATTCCGCAACGCACTGCGCGACGCCACGGGCGTGCAGTTGCCCGGCACCCTCGTCTTCGACTTCCCGACGCCTCAGATTCTCGCGAAACAACTGAACGAAAGATTGGCGGAAGGCGCAGGCGCCCTCGCGACCGCTATCCACGCGGCCACCGAACGAGATCGTGAGGAGGGTGTCGCCGACGACTCGCTGTACGGAATGTTCCGCACCGCGGTAGGGCGGGAACAGTTCTCGGTCGCCTTCCTGCTCCTGCACCTGGCGGCTCAGATGCGTGACCAGTTCACCGCCAACGACCTGCCGGACATCAAGCCGGAGCTCATCCGAATGACCGAAGGCACCGCCACGCCGCGCATCATCTGCATCGCCCCGCCGATGGCGGCGGGTGGTGTGCGCCAATACGCCCGAATGGCCAGCAAATTGCGGACAGCCCGCGACGTGGTCGGCCTCGCACCGATGGGATCCCACGCGGGCCAGCCGCTGCCCACCGACTATGCCGCCGCCACCAAGGCATTGCTCCAGCCCATCCTCGATGCCGCCGAGGGCCAGCCGTTCATCCTGTTCGGGTACTCCTCCGGCGGGGTCCTGGCCTACAGCGTCGCCGAACAACTGGAAGCTCTCGGCGGACCCGCGCCGACGGGAGTGGTGCTGGTGGACAGCTATCGGGTGGCCGAGGGCGATGCGAGTGAGTGGATTCTCAAGCCGGTCGCCGAGAACATGGTGACCAATGAGGCCGCCTTCGATCGCTTCGACCCCGCCCGGTTGACCGCCATGGGCCAGTACATTCAGGTCCTGCGCGGGATCGTGCCCGGGAAGATCACCGCGCCCACGCTGTTCCTGCAGTGCGCGCAGCGGATTCCGGGTGTCCCCGCGGACTTCGATGCGTGGCAGGCCCAGCCGTGGGACGAGAGCCATCAGGTGGTCCAGGTGGATGCCAACCACTTCGCCATGTTGCACGAGGGATCGGATCAGGTCGCCGCGGCGGTCGACGATTGGCTGGAAGGGCTGGAGTGAGGATGCGGCCGGGAGGGTGAATCACCCTCCCGGCCGCGAGCTATCCGATCATGCGCCGGTGTGCGTGAGCCGAACCGCCGCACACCACGGGAACCGCTTCGCGCCGATCGGCATCCGGGGGCCGACGGGTGCGAAGGCGAGCGACCACAGCAGCGGGGGCAACCGGCGGAATCGGGCTGCCATACGGAACAATCCGACCACCTCGTCCGCGGTCCAGCCCGCATCGGCGAAGAATCGCAGCGGTTCGAGCGGCCCGAACTTCCAGGGTGAATTCGCGAGTAGCTGCTTGTTCACTCGATTGAACCGATCGACCACGGGCTTGTTGTTCACATCCATGATCCACCAGCTGATTTCGGGTCGCGCCAGTGCCGCGGCCAATCCCGAGACCTCGTCCTCGGACAGGTAGTACACCAGCCCTTCGGTCAGTACGAGCGCCTTCTTCGCACCCTCGAGCGCCTTGTCCAGGAATTCGTCGCGCGCTGTCGGGTCCGCGAGATCCACTGCGGCGCGGGTGAGAACACAGCGCGGGGTCTCGTCTTCCAGCAGCCGGTTCTTCTCGGCGATCAAATCGGGGAAGTCGACTTCGATCCAGCGGAGATCGGCGGGCAGATCGAGACGATACGGCCGCGCATCCAAACCCGCCGCCATATTGATGACCAGATCGCAGCCCTCGGCGAGGGTTTCGGTGATCAGATCATCGATGACCTTGGTTCTTGTGACCAAGGGCCAGCCCGCCATCGCGTTCCGTTCATTCGCGACGATGGCCTTGCCGGTTTCGCCCGCGAGCCGCTCCGCGAGCGGGTCGTGAAAGAGCGCATCGGTACGGGCGGATTCGATCGCGCGATACGCGGCCACCCAGTGGGCGGTGTCCGAAACATTCGAAATGGGTCCAGCGGTTTCAGCCATGGTTGCACTTTCTCTGATCGCACTGAGAATTTTCACTGATCAGTTCGGCCACACCGTGCGAGTTGGCATCGATGTAGAAGTGGCCTCCCGGAAACGACCGCTCCGTGAACGGCCCGGTGGTATGCGTCTGCCACTCTTTCAGTTCGGCGCTGCTGGTGACGGGATCACTATCGCCGACCAGCGCCACGAGCGGAGACTCGACCGCGGCCCCCGGTGCGCACGTGTAGGTTTCGATGGCGCGGTAGTCACTTCTCGTGACCGACAGAATGATCGACCGAAAATCGGGATCCTCCAGCAGCACCGCGGGCGTGCCGCCGAAGTCCAACAGGTGCCGGATCAATTCCTGATCGCTGTACCGGTGCACGGAGTCGGAGCCCTTCCGCGCCGGTGCGATTCGGCCCGATACGAACAACGTGGACGGCGGCATCGCCCGGTCCTGTTCGAGACGACGGCAGGTCTCGAACGCCACCGCCGCACCCATGCTGTGGCCGAACAGCGAGTAGCCCGCGGTCCGCGGAATCAGTTCGCGAATTTCCGGCAGCGCACCCTCGACCAAGTCGGCGACACTTCCGAGTAATGGTTCGTGCCTGCGATCCTGGCGCCCGGGGTATTGCACACCGAGCACACGGAATCGCGGTCCCAGCGTTCTGGCCAGCGGCCCGTAGGAGATGGCCGATCCACCGGCGTGGGGAAAGCAGATCAGAGTATGGGCGTCATCCTCCGATCCGGCGGACAAGCTACGCAACCAGCTGGCGTTTCCCATGGGACCTCTCGGCGAATCGGTGAATCGGTGAATCTCATTGCAGCAGAACGGGGACCGACCGATGACCGTTGGAGACGAAGCTGCCCAGCGGCCGGAGTTCGGCGGGATCCACCGCCAATCGCATATTCGGGAACCGCTCGAACAAGGCGGGCAGTGCGATCGCCGCCTCGAGCCGAGCCAATGGCGCACCGAGACAATGGTGCGCGCCGTACCCGAAGGCGATGTGCTCCTTATTTGCCCGGTGCACGTCGAAATCCCCAGCGGTGTCACCGTGAATCCCCGGATCCCGGCTCGCGGCCCCGTAGGAGGCGAGGATCGCCTCGCCCGCGGCGATCCGAACGCCCGCGATCTCGATATCCTCGGCCGCGTAGCGCAGGGGCAGATGCGTGATCGGCGGCTGGTATCGCAATGCTTCCTCGATCACCTCCGACCATGGCACCCGGCCCGCGAGTACATCGGCCCGCTGTTCCGGGTTGCTCAGCAAAGCGACGATCGCCTGGTCGAGCAGGTTGACCGTGGTCTCGTGACCGGCATTGATCACCAGGATCAAGGTGTCGATCAATTCCTTCTGCGTCAGCCGGTCGGAGTCCTCGTCGACAGTCGAGAGCAGCGCACTCGTCAGGTCCTCGCCGGGGTTGCCGCGCCGGTAGAAGATCAATTGCCCCATGAGGGAGACCATTTTGAGGACATTGGCCTTCGCCTGCGCGGGCGTGAAGGAAGTGTCGAAGAACCCGTCGACGCACGCGTGGATCTTGGCATCCAAATGCTTTGGTACGCCGAGCAATTCACCGATGACCTGAATCGGCACCGGGTACGCGTAGGTGGGCCGCAAATCGACGACCTCACCCGAGGGAAGGGCATCCAGTCGCTTCAGCAGTCCATCGACAATGGCTTCGATCCCCGGGCGCATCAGCGTGGTGCGGCGATTGGTGAACGCGGGCGCCACGAGTTTGCGGAGGCGGCGGTGCTGGGGACCGTACGCGGTGAACATATTCTCCGCGATGACCCACGGGTGCAACGGCCATCGCTGGTCGATCTCCCCGTTCTTATAGGCCGTCCAGTGCTGGCGTGGATCCTTGGACACTCGGGGATCGGCGAGCAATTCCTTCAGCACCACCGCATCGGTGACCGCCCACGCCGATACCCCACCGGGCAATCCCACCAACGAGACCGACCCGCGCAGGCGTATCCGCTCGTTCTCGGCCTGAACATCGGCACCCGTCGGATCCAGCACAATCGCTTCAGTATTCAAGGACCAACCCCCTGAGCCGCGGGGGCAAACCCCGTAATGCGTCAATCTTGTTCCAGCGACTGGCCGAATTTACCACCATCGGTTCGGGTCTCGGACATCGAGCGAATGTGGTATCAGCGGGACTTCAGTCGAGCGGGCATGTGCGCATACCCGCGCAGAGTGGACAGCCGGCGGCGGGTCGGCTCGCCGTCGAGACGGATGTCGGGGAAGCGTTCGAAGAGGGCGGGCAGGGCATGCAGGACCTCCAGCCGGGTCAGGCTCGCGCCGATGCACGCGTGTACGCCGGTGCCGAAGGAGAGGTGTTCCTTGGCATTGGGGCGGGTGACGTCGAAGCGGTGCGGGTCGGGGAATTTGACGGGATCGCGGTTGGCCCCGGCCAGCGAGACGATGACCGACTTTCCCGGCTCGAGGGGAATACCTCCGTCGAATTGCACGGGTTCCAGGACGCGACGGGCGGTCATCTGGATCGACGGGTCGTAGCGCAGCAGTTCCTCGATCGCACCCGGCCAGCGCTCGGGCTCGGCGCGCAGCAGGTCGAGTTGATCGGGGTGGGACAGCAGGAGCGGGACGGCATTGCCGAGCAGGTTCATGGTGGTCTCGAAACCCGCGCCCATCAGTACGTTGGCGCTGGCCATCAATTCGATGGTGTTCAGGTCGCCCGTGGAGACCAGGTCGCTGAAGATGTCGTCCCCCGGTTCGCGGCGCAGCTTCTCGATGTGGGCGGCAATGTGGTCCCGCAGCGCCTCGGTCGCGGCCATGGCGCGGTGGTGGGTCCGCCAGGAAATTCCGACATCCAGCAGCGGAGCGACCTTGCTCCCCCAGCTCAGGAACAGCGGGCGATCGGCCGCCGGGATACCCATTATCTCGGCGATGATGGCGATCGGCACCTGCGCGGCGAAATCCGCCATCAGGTCCACGGATTCGCGCGCGGCCATCGCATCGAGCAGCTCCGTGGTGACTTCGCGGACCCGATCACCCAGGCGGGCGACGGCGCGGGGGGTGAAAGCGGAGGCGACAGGTTTGCGCAGCCGTCCGTGCTCCGGCGGGTCCACCGCGAACATGGATGGCGCTTCGATCGGGTTGGGCGGCACCACAACTCGTTCGGCGTAGCGGCGCAAGAGGAAGGGCACGGAAGGATCGATCGGCACGCGCACGCCGAATCGTCTGTCGCGCAGGACTTCCCGGCACATCTCGTAGCTGAAGGCAGCGTAACCGATCTTTGTGACCTGCACCCCGCCGTCGCCGCGCAGCTGATCGATCAGCGAGTACGGGTCATCGTAGCCTTCGTCCCCGCTCATCAGCCGCGCGAACGGGTCCCCCATGGCCCGCAGCGCGAGAAACCCCAGCCGCGGAAACCCATGCTCCGCCGCCCACCGTATCGAGTACCTCGGGTCCATCAAAACCTCTGTGCCGTAACGAAACCGCGAACGCCACCGGCTCGCCGATCTCAATATAGGCCGCCGGGCCCCACCCGCAACCGCATTATGAAGATGGAACCGACATTGACCAGTGATTCCGCTTCCGACGGAAGAGTCCAGGTCAGCGGGCGACCTCATCCAGGAATTCGAACCTCAGCAGTTCGCAGATGCCATAGCCCAGATGCAGCCGGATTACCCGCGGGAGAAGGGCGTATATCTCGCGCGGGCCGCAGTCGCCCACATGGCAGTGGGCGATATCGAGCCCGCGGTGACCGCTGGCAGTCAGGCTCTCCAGATCGGCATCGGCACGAGGTCGGCCCGCATCCTTCACAAGGTCCGCCAGCTGTCGGGCATGATCGATCCTGCCAGCACGCAAACCGGAGTCGCCGAGTTCCGCGACGCCTTCACCGCCTGGGAGTCAGAGAGTTGCCCCGACCGTACGTAGTGCTCTCCGTGGCCGTCAGCCTCGACGGCTATATCGATGACTTGGTCCCGGAGCGCCTATACCTGTCCAACGATCGGGACTTCGACGGTGTCGACGCATTACGCGCCGAGTGCGATGCCATCCTCATCGGCGCCGAAACCGTCCGTCGAGACAATCCACGCCTATGGCTGCGCAGCGAAGAACGTCGGGCCGCCCGCACTGCCTCCGGCAAACCCGAGAATCTCCTCAAGGTGACGGTCACCCGCTCGGGCGATATCGACCCGGCTGCGCGCATGTTCCACCATCACGTCGAGGCCGGAAAGCCCCTCGTCTACACCACTTCCGAGGGAGTCGCGAAGATTGGCGACCGCCTCGACACAGTGGCTCAGGTCATCCCCGTCACAGCCGACGACTTCTGGGGTGCGCTACTCGACGACCTCGGCCGCCGAGGAATCGCACACCTCATCGTCGAAGGCGGCACCCAGATCCACACCGCGTTCCTGGAATCCGGGCTCGCCGATGAACTTCGATACGCCGTCGCGCCCCTCCTGATCGGCCAAGCAGAAGCGCCAAGATTCGTCGGCCCGGCCGAATTTCCGGGCGGCTCGCGACACAGGCTGGAATTCATCGACGCAACAGTGCTCGACGACATCGTCGTTCTGCGCTACCGACCGAAGGGCACCAGCACCACGACACCCGGTTCGTAGAGGCGGGCGCACCAGCAGAGGCGAAAACACGGAAGAAACCAGTGTGCAAATGCGGAAAATAATCCTGAATACCAACCGTCACTGGAGATCCGACCTATGAAGCCCCGAGCCCCACGGATCGGGGCCTTTCTTATTGTGTTGCGAAGTAGCCCTCGGCTGGGGCATCGATTCCGGCGGCGGTGGCGATCCGGGCCGTGACGGCGGGGGGCATTGGGGTTCCTGCTTCGATGGCGGCGATTTCGGCGCGGGTCACGTCGGCGCGACGGGCGAAACCGGCTATCGACCAGCCGCGGGATTGGCGGGCGTTTCGCACGCTTCTGCCGAACTCGTAGGCGAGTTGGATTCGGCGGTAGTCGAATTCCTCCCTGGTGATCATCGGGTTCGACTGTAAACGGGCTTTTGTCCGGAATGGAGGAGGCCGGATCGGCCGTGTCACGGCGGGCCGAGGAAGAGGGTGCAGTGGTGGGCGGCTCGGTAGTCGAAGCGGGAGATGCCGTCGGGGTCGGGGGCCAGGGAGAGGGCGGCTTCGGAGGCTTCGAAGCGGGGCCAGCGGGGGGATTTGGGGGCGGTGGGGGTTCCCTCGCGGGCGAAGGTGGACCAGTAGGCGATCATCTTGCCTGCCAGTTGCCATTGGTCCCAGGTGAAATTCGCGGTGCGGCCGATCAGGTCGAAGAGGTAGGGGAGTTCGGAGGCGTGGGCGGCTCCGGGCGGGAAGTCGGCGGGGATGAGATTGACGTTGGGGGCGTGGTCGTCGGCGAAGTCGTAGGCGTAGACGGGGGTTCGGGCCGCCATGGCCTTGTCTGCGGCGAGGGTGGGGCAGGACCAGGCTGCGTCGGTGCTGACCGTTGCCCAGGCCAGGGCCGGGGAGCGGTAGTCGGCGAGGGGGTAGGCGGCCATGACCTGGTTGGCCTTGTCGCCGAATGCTCCTCGCATGAGGTCGGGGTAGTTCTCGGCCGTGACGGGCAGACCGTGTTGGATCGCTCCGGAGATGAAGGCTCGGGCCTCGTCCCTGGTGCCGCCGGACATGATCGGGATGTGCGGGAAGTCCCCTGCCTGCAATGCCTTTGCGGGATCGGCGGGCAAGAGCGGGGTGCCCCAGGCCAGATTGCTGGCGAATCGATCATTGACCGGCATGAGGTCATCGGCGGGTTTGGCGCGCATACAGGCCAGTTCGCTGCCTGCGGCGCAGCCCAATTCGGTGGCGGCGGCCTGGCCGGTGGCCTGGGTCTGGGAAACCTCGGAGTACGGGGTGAAGGTGGGCAGTCCGAGTTTCTGCACGTAGGTGCCGCTGAGCCACTTCAGCAGGCAGGAGCCGGATTGGATGATCGCCTTGTCGATCAATCCGGCGGCGGCCGGGGAGGTGAGCAGTGCGCAGGCGCTCATACCGCCCGCCGATTCGCCGGACAGGGTCACATTGCCCGAGTCACCGCCGAAGGCGGCGATATTGCGTTTGGTCCAGCGCAGCGCCTGGAGCTGATCGGCCAGCCCGAAGTCACCCGAACCGGCCAATCCCGGCAGGCCGAAGTAGCCGAAGACGCCGAGCCGGTAATTGACCGTCACCACAATGACATTGCCCTGGTCGGCCAGGCGTTGCGCGTCGTAGTCGCCACCGGACCCGTAGAGGTAGCCGCCGCCGTGCAGCCACACCAGGACCGGCAGTGCGGCCCCGGTTTTCGTCTGCGGGGTGGTGACATTGAGGGTCAGGCAGTCCTCGCTGCCGGAGGTCTTACCGTCGTGCAGTTGCGTACACCGCTGGCCCAGCTGGCTCGCCTCGAAGACGCCGGACCAAGGGCGCACCGGAACCGGGTCCCGCCACCGCAATTCACCGATCGGCGGCTCCGCATAGCGGATACCGTAGAAGACGTGCGCGAACGCGGTGTCGGTGCCGCGAATCTGCCCCGCATCGAGCCGCACCGTCAGCGGCAGGGTGGCCCGGACGTCCCGATCGCTCTTGGACACCACCAGAACCGATGCGGCGCAAGCGATCAGCACGAGGAGCCGTAGCACCCTCAGCGATCGATACGACAACCTCATGCGCGCGGCTCCCCCGAGTGATGGACTCATCCCACCGCGAAGGTTACCGCCCGACCGGTTAGTCCGGAGCTTGCACGAGGGTCAACCGGCCGCGTTTGCGCAGGGTGAAGCCCAGGGTCTCGTAGAGGCTGATGGCCGTCACATTGTGCGCGACGGCGTGCAGGAACGGGATCTCGCCGCGCGCCCGGATGCCCGCGCCGACCGCACGCACGAGCCTGCTCGCAATGCCCCGCCCGCGGAATTCGGCATCGGTGCAGACGGCACTGATCTCGGTCCAGCCGGGCGGGTGCAGGCGCTCCCCCGCCATGGCCACCAGCTTGCCGTCCACTCGCAGGCCCAGGTAGGTGCCCATTTCGATGGTGCGCGGGGCGTACGGCCCGGGATCGGTGCGGGCGATCAGATCCAGGATTTCCGGCACATCCGCCGCGCCGAGCACCTCGAATTCGGGATCGTGCGCGACCTCGAGCGCGGACCCGTCCATCTGGACCGAACCGAACTCGGCCAGCACGGTCCATCCGGGCGGCAGCACATGCCCGGAACCGCGCAGCCCGGTACTCCCGCCCGGCCCGAGAATGCTGGCCAGGTCCTCCCAGTCCTGCTCATCGAGTTCCGGTGGGTGCCCGACGAACCGGGCGACCTCCGGCTCATAGCGCCCGATCCGCCCCACCCATTCGGCGAAACGACTGTGCTCCCCGCGCAGCGACGACCGCACCGGGTCGTCGAGCGGGTGTAGCGAGGTGTCGATCTCGATGGCCGACTCAGTAGTCACAGCACACTCCTCCGCATCCGCGTCCAGCAGAGACGTTAGCGAGGCGTATGACCAAGCGAACCCATTGCACTCACCGCGATTCCGATTCCCCTCGGCCACAGCGTATTTCCCCTGGCTCAGGCTGATCCCAACCGTTGACCCCACCCGCGCCGAGCACGAGTCTGGCCGTGCGGACACCGCTGCGGACCTCAACAGAAAAGGGGAGACGATGGCACCGAAACCACTACATCTCGGCGTCGCACTCGACGGGGCGGGCTGGCATCCGGCCGCGTGGCGGGAGCCGAATTCCCGGCCCGGCGAGCTCTTCAGCCCCGGCTATTGGACGGATCTGGTCACCACCGCCGAACGCGGGCTGCTGGATTTCGTGAGCATCGAAGACAGCTTGACGATTCCGGGGCGGCCACACACGCCGTCCGATAATGCGATCGATCAGGTGCGGGCCCGGATCGACGCGCACTTGATCGCGGCACGGGTCGCACCGGCCACCCGGCATATCGGACTCATTCCGACGGTGACGACCACTCATACCGAGCCGTTCCACGTCTCCAAGTCGATCGCCACGCTCGATTACACCTCGCTCGGCCGGGCGGGCTGGCAGGTGAAGGTGGGCGGAAGCGCCGAGGAGGCCGCGCTCTTCGGCCGCCGCGAGCTGCGCGATATCACCGCCGCCGAGATCGCGGAGGCCGTCGCGAACGGCACCTTCCCCGCCCAGGTGCACGAGCTGTTCGACGAGGCCGCCGATGCCGTCGAGGTGGTGCGGCGGCTGTGGGACAGCTGGGAGGACGATGCCGAGATCCGCGAGGTGGCCACCCGCCGCTTCATCGATCGCGACAAGCTGCACTACATCGACTTCGAGGGCCGCTTCTTCAGCGTGCGCGGGCCGTCCATCACGCCGCGCCCGCCGCAGGGCCAGCCGGTGGTGACGGCGCTCGCGCACGCCCCGCTGATCTACGAATTCGCCGCGCGCAGTGCGGATCTGGTGTTCATCACGCCGACCCGGGACGACGGTCCCCGCCCGATTCTGGCGCAGATCGCCGCGGCGCAGGCGAATCGGATCGGCGAACCGCTGCGCGTCTATGCGGATCTCGTGGTCTTCCTCGATACCGATACGGCCACCGGAACACAGCGCCTGGCCCACTTGAACGAGATCGCGGGGCTCGAATTCGGTTCCGATGCGGCGGTTTTCGCCGGTAGTGCCGACGAGCTCGCCGATCTGCTCATCGAGTGGAGCGAACAGGGTCTCGACGGATTCCGGCTGCGCCCCGGTGTCGCGGTCGATGATCTGGCCGCCATCACCGATCGACTGGTTCCCGCCCTGCAACAACGCGGTGTCTTCCGCACCGGCTACCCGGACGGCCCGCTGCGTGCACTGCTCGGCCTGCCGACCACCGTCCCCAACCGCTACGCGACAGCCTGAGGTAACCCGTGAGCACACCCCGTAAGCAGGTCATCCTGGGCGCCTACCTCGGCGGCGTCAACCATCACACCGCGTGGTGGCATCCCGAGGCGGGCAGCCAGATCGATTTCAGCAGTTTCGAACACACCGCGCGCACCGCCGAGCGCGGCAAGTTCGACTTCTTCTTCCTGGCCGAGGGTCTCATCCTGCGCGAGCGCGCGGGACAGATCTTCGATCAGGACATTATCGGCCGCCCCGATACTTTCACGGTGCTGGCCTCGCTCGCCGCGGTCACCGAACATCTCGGACTGGCGGGCACCATCAATGCCACCTTCAACGAGCCCTATGAATTGGCCCGGCAACTCGCCAGCCTGGATCATCTTTCCGAGGGCCGCGCCGCCTGGAATGTGGTGACCTCCTTCGACGCGTTCACCGGCCAGAATTTCCGGCGCGGCGGTTTCCTCGATCCGGCCGACCGTTATGTGCGGGCCGAGGAGACATTGAACGCTGTTCGCGCCCTATGGGATTCGTGGAATGCCGAGGATCTCGTCGCCGATCGGGACTCCGGCCGATTCCTGGCTCGCCCCGATGCCGGGGCATTCGCCTTCCACGGCAACCAGTTCGATATCTCCGGCCGTTTCAGCGTGCCGCGCAGCCCGCAGGGCAGGCCGGTGATCATTCAGGCGGGCGTCTCACCCCAGGGCCGCGCCTTCGCCGCCGCGAATGCCGACGCCATCTTCTCCCCCTACGGCAAACTGCCCGAGGCCGCGGACTTCTACCGCGACATCAAGTCTCGCGCGGTGGCCTCGGGACGGTCGGCCGACGACATCAAGATCCTGCCGTCGGGCTCCTTCGTGCTCGGCGATACCGAGGCGGAGGCGATCGAGAAGTTCCATGCCATTCGCAATGAGCAGGTCACCGGCCAGACCGCGCTGATCCTGCTCGAACAGATCTGGAACCGCGACCTCTCCGCCTACGACCCGGAGGGCCCCGTGCCCGATATCGACCCGGATCCCGAAGCGCCGCCGATCATTCAGGGCCGGGCCTTCCAGCACCAGGACCGCTTCGCCACGGTCGAGCGACTGCGACAGGTGGCCGAGGCCAAGAAACTCACCCTCCGCGAGGTCGTGATCGATCAATTCGAACGCGGCCCCCTGATCGGCACCCCTGCCCAGGTGGCCGAGCAGATCGATTCCTTCGTCCAGAACGATGGTTCCGACGGCTTCATCCTCGGCTCCCACCTGGTTCCGTCGGGGCTCGATGAATTCGTGGAGAAGGTGGTGCCGCTGCTGCAAGATCGCGGCGTGCTGCGCACCGAGTACACCGGAAACACCTTGCGCGACAACCTCGGCCTGCCGAATGTGCGATCGGCGGTAACCGCCGACGCCTGAGTTTCGCCTGGTAATGACAGCAGCCCCGGTCCATATGGACCGGGGCTGCTGTCACTCGCGGGGGATCACGCCGCAGCGGGCACCGGTTCCCGAATCGGCTCGACGGCGACCAGCGGTGCCGACGGCCCATCGAAGACTTCCTGGTCGAGAATGCCTTCCCGTTTCGCCACCAGCAGCGGAACCACCATCTGCCCGGCCACATTGGTCGCGGTGCGGATCATGTCCAGGATCGGATCGATGGCCAGCAGCAGTCCCGCCCCCGCGAGGGGCAGTCCCAGCGTGGACAGGGTCAGGGTCAGCATGACGATCGCGCCGGTGAGGCCCGCGGTCGCCGCGGAGCCCACCACGGAGACGAAGGCGATCAGCAGATAGTCGCGAATGCCGAGGTGGGTTCCGGTGATCTGCGCGACGAAGATGGCCGCCAGCGCCGGGTAGACCGCCGCGCAGCCGTCCATCTTGGTGGTCGCGCCGAAAGGCACGGCGAACGAGGCGTATTCGCTTGGTACACCGAGCCGTTCGGTGACCATGCGCTGGGTCAGCGGCATGGTGCCGATCGACGAACGGGAGACGAACGCCAATTCGATGGCGGGCCAGACCTTGGCGTAGAAGCGGATCGGGTTCACGCCGCCGATCACGCGCAGCAGGATCGGATACACGACGGCCAGCACGATGAAGCAGCCGACGTAGACGGCGATGGTGAATGTCGCCAACGGCCGCAAGAGATTCCAGCCGTAGCTCGCGATCGCCTTGCCGATCAGCCCGGCCGTGCCGATGGGCGCGAGCCGGATCACCCACCACAGCGCCTTCTGCACCAGTTGCAGCACCGTTTCCGCCAGTGTGACAACGGGTTTAGCGGCATCACCGAGCTGCAATGCGGCGGCACCGGCCACGACGCCGAGGAAGACCAGTTGCAGCACATTGCCATTGGTGAAGGCGCCGACGATGTTGGTCGGAATGATGCCGGTGAGGAAGTCGGTCCAGCCGCCCTGCGACTTGGGGGCAGTCGCCCCGGCAAGGCTCAGGTCCACGCCCCGACCGGGATTGGTGAGCAGACCGAGCACGATGCCGACCGCGACCGCGATCAGCGAGGTGCCCAGGAACCACAGCAGCGTGCGCCCGGCCAGCCGCGCCGCATTGGTGACATGGCGCAGCCCGGCGACGCTCACCAGCACCGCGGTGAACACCAGCGGCGGCACCGCGAGCTTGAGCAACTGCACGAAAATACTGCCGACCTGGGTCAATGTGCTGGTGAGCCAGGCCGCGCCGGTGGCCCGCGCGAGGAATCCCGCCGCGATACCGACCACCAGCCCGAGCAGGATCTGGATGCCGAAGGACCAGCGCGCTGGATTCAGGGCGCGCGAAGAGGGTGAAGACATGTGGAACTCCCGAGCGAGATCAGGGGTGAATGGAGCCGAGCGCAGGGTCAGCGACACAACTGCGCGGCCAACCGGCCGAGATCCACATGACGCCGGGAAACCAGGCGCACCACTGTCAGCGAGAGATTCACAATGTTTCACAGGATAAGGGATTCATCCGATCAATTCACAACAGTCACATTTCCGGCTCCGGATCCGTCGAGTAGATGACGGAGAAAATCCGCTCGCCCGGATCGGGCGGGCCCACGCAATGTAGGGAGTCGATCCATGAAGCTCACGGTGTTCGGCGGCAGCGGCTTGGTCGGGCAGCAACTGCTCGAGCAAGCCGTCGCGGCGGGCCATGACGTCACCGCCGTCGTCCGCGACCCGCAGAAGGTGGCTCGATTCCCGGTCACCGTGGTGACGGCCGACCTCCTCACGGCCGACCTGGACACCCTGGTCTTCGCGATCGGCGGCGCCGACGCCGTGCTCTCAGCCATCGGCCCGGCCGACAACAAAGCCGCGGGCATCGCCTCGAAAGGCACCGCCGCCATTATCGAGGCAATGCACGAGACGGCCGTCCGCCGCCTCATCGTGGTCAGCGCCGCCCCCGTCCGCACCACCCCCTCCCCACGAAACCCCAACCCACCCAAGCGCGATGAAGGCGACCCCTTCTTCCTGAAGTACGTCATCTACCCCATAGTCAAGGCCGTCCTACGCCCGCGATACCTGGACCTCGCCCTCATGGAGGACGAACTGGAGGCCAGCGACCTCGACTGGACCGCCATCCGGCCGGTGCAACTCACCGACAAACCACTCACCGCCAACTACCGAATCGCCTTGGGCGAGAACCTCCCCGGCGGCCGCTACGTCTCCCGCGCCGATGTGGCGCACTGCATGCTCCGCGCCCTCGACTGGCCGGAAACCTCCGGTCGCGCCGTCGGCATGGCCGACTGACCCATCCCCCACCACCTCAACAGGAGAACACTCATGCCAGAAATCCCCGAAACCCGCACCGCCACACCCATTCTCACCCCCATCACCATGATCAACGCCTTCACCGTCCCCCTCGAGGAATCCGAGGAGTTCCTCCAACTCTGGAAGGAGAACGCCCAAATCATGGCCGCCCAACCCGGTTTCGTCCGGGCCCGCCTCCATGAATCCCTCATAGACGACGCCGAACTTCGCTACGTCAATGTCGCCGCCTGGGAAAGCGGCGTCCAACTCGAGGAAGCCCTGGCCCGCCCCGAATGGCAAGCCAGCGCCCAAAAACTCCTCACCCTCAACGTCAAGGCCCGCCCGAGCATCTACCAGGGCATCATCGACGTCACCCCCGGCGCACAGCTCTAGATCGGGTCGAATAGTCAGTTGTGCGGCGGGAACTGGCCGTTCGCCTGCACGGTGGTCCCGTTCAGGGTGTAGGTCACCACGCTCGGGCCACCCGAAGGGCAGCAGAGTGGGTCGCTGTCCTTGATCCAGCTGTACTTCACCGAGACGGTGTTGCGGGTTTTGCCGGTCACCTGCGTGTACATGTATGGCTCGTAGGTCGCGGTGCCCAGGTAGGTGCCGTTGGTGAAGAACAGCACGTGGGTGTACGGGTGGTTGGTGTCCGTGTCCACGGTCATCCAGGACAGCACACCATCGCAGCCCGAGGAGATCGGGTCATCGCTGGCCAGGCCAATCGACCAGGTGCCGATCGGGGCTGCGCCCAAACGCGCCAGCCCCGATTGGGCGAGACCGGAATTCAGATCGAAGCACAGGCCGTGCCCGCTCCCCTCCGGAGCGGCGGGCCTCTGCTGCGCGACGGCATCGGCCGGTGCGGCCGTCCCCGAGGTCGTACCGCATCCCGCGACCGCGATCGCGGTACCCGCCACCAAAGAAACCAGCATCGCCGACTTGGCTCTCATTTGACCCCTCCGAGTTCGATCTTCGAATGAACATCGAACAGACCAGCCCGGGCGTTATCCGGCCAGCGCCGAACCGGGCAGGCCCCCCAAGCTCCCCGGCAGGCCGAATGCCTTGTGGGAGAATTCGTCATGCCCATCAAGATCGATGCACTCGACGCCGCACTCCTGGCCGAATTGGCAGCCGACCCGCGCGCGCCGATCCTCGAACTGGCACAGCGGCTGGGGATCGCCCGGAATACGGTGCAGGCCAGGATGAAACGACTCGAATCCTCGGGAGCCGTGCGCGGATACCCACCCGCGGTCGATCTGCAGGCGCTCGGATTCGCCGTGCACGCACTGCTCGGCGTCGAACTCGACCAGAACAAGATGAACTCGATCGTCGAGGATCTGCGCGGATTCCCGAATGTGCTCGAGGTGCACGCGACGACCGGGCGCTCCGATCTACTGGTCCGGATCGCGGCGCAGTCCCAGCAGGATCTGCTGGAGATCATCCAGAACGTGCACGCCATCCCGGGCGTCAAGCACACCGAGACCATGCTGGCCCTGGCGACTCCGATCGAGTATCGCTGTCTCCCCTTGGTCGAACATCTGACGAAGCATCCCGGACCGGCCTGATGTGACACCGGCCTCGCTGATCTCGAGCAGAATGATGCGCAGGTCACAGTGCTCCAGATCACTTTTGAGCAGATTGATCAACTTTTCGCCCGCCAGTTGACATAGATCACCCATTCACGGCAAATTTCGCTGCACCGATTGCAAATACCTTCGTTCGCAGCTCACGATCTGGGCTGTGGGAAGTGTGGTGACAGATCATGACCAGCGTTGCGTGCCCGTCCTCGCTACAGCAGTCCGAGACGACCGCGCCCTATGATCTCGCCAACCGCTACCGCTCGGGTGCGGGGCCGGTCCTCCTGACCGGCGTGCAGGCCATTGCCCGGCTGCTGGTCGAACAGCATGTGCGCGATATTCGTGCCGGTCGCCGGGTCGCCACCTTCGTGTCCGGCTATCAGGGCAGCCCGCTCGGCGGCGTGGACAAGATGCTGCTCGGCATGCCGAATGTGCTGACCGAACACGACATCACCTTCGTTCCCGGCTTCAATGAGGAACTCGCCGCCACCTCGGTATGGGGCAGCCAGGCCGATCTCCCGGCCGGGCGCGCGACCCACGACGGTGTGGTCGGCGTCTGGTACGGCAAGGGGCCCGGCGTGGATCGGGCGACCGACGCCATCCGGCACGCCAATATGTACGGGGTCAATCCGCGCGGCGGAGTGCTGCTGCTGGTCGGCGACGATCCGGCCTCGAAATCCTCCACGGTGCCCGCGGTGAGCGAGCGGTCCCTGGCGGCCATGGGTGTGCCGGTGCTGTTCCCGCGCAATGCCGAAGAGATCATCACCATGGGCATGCAGGGCGTGGCGCTCTCGCGGGCCTCGGGCTGCGTGGTGGCCATGAAGATCGTCGCCGATGTCGCGGACGGGGCGTGGACGGTCGACGGCTCGGTCGCCGACCGGCCCATCACGGTGCCCGAAGTGCAGTGGGACGGAAAGACTTTCGTCTACCGGCAGCGGCCGATGGCCGCTCCGACGGACAGTGTGCTCGCCGAGGCGGACCTGTACGGGCCGCGCTGGGCCATCGTCCGGGCCTACGGCGCGGCGAACGATCTCGACGTGATCGAGGTGAATCCGGCCGACGCCAAGATCGGTATCGCGGCCACCGGCACCACCTTCGACGCGGTCCGCCAGGCCCTGCTCGACCTCGGCGTGGACGAGGCGGCCATGCATCGCGCGGGAATTCGCCTGCTGCGCATCGGCATGCCGTATCCCGTGGGGACACAACAGGTCACCGAATTCGCGCGGGGGCTCGAACAGGTCATCGTGGTGGAGGACAAGACCGCGTTCATCGAGACCCAGATCCGCGAAATCCTTTACGGCACAGCCGACGCGCCCCGGATTCTGGGCAAGCAGGACGAGCGTGGCGCGACGCTCATGCCGTTCGACGGCGAGCTCACCGCCGGTCGCCTGCTGGGGCCGCTGCGCCGGGTGCTGCGCGATCGAGTCGAGCTGAAAAGAGCTGCGCCGCCGCCGCTTTCGTTGGAGGTGCTCTCCGCCAAGCGGACGCCGTACTTCTGTAGCGGATGCCCGCACAATCGCTCCACCGCGATTCCCGAAGGCTCCATCGGTGGCGGCGGTATCGGCTGCCACACCCTGGTCACCATGTCCGGACGCAGCGACAGCGCGGTGACCGGCCTGACCCAGATGGGCGGTGAGGGCAGCCAGTGGATCGGGCAGGCTCCGTTCACCGATGTGCCGCACCTGTTCCAGAACATTGGCGACGGAACGTTTTTCCACTCCGGGCAGCTGGCCGTGCAGGCCTGTATCGCCGCCGGGGTGAATATCACCTACAAGCTGTTGTGGAATGAAGTCGTCGCCATGACCGGCGCGCAGGATGTCGAGGGCGGCATCACGGTCGCGCAGTTGACCCATAAGCTCGCCACCGAGGGCGTCAAGCAGATCATCATCTGCGCGGATGAACCCAAGCGGCACAATCGCAAGGCGCTGGCCGCAGGCACATTGCTGTGGCATCGGGATCGGCTCGACGAGGCGCAGCGGCTGTTGCGTGAGGTCAAGGGCGTCACGGTGCTGATCTACGACCAGCACTGCGCGGCCGATGCCCGGCGGCAGCGTAAGCGCGGCACGCTGCCGGTGCGCAATACCCGCGTGGTGATCAATGAGGCCGTGTGCGAGGGCTGCGGCGATTGCGGCACCAAGTCGAATTGCCTGTCCGTGCAGCCGGTCGACACCGAGTTCGGGCGCAAGACGCGCATCGATCAGACCTCGTGCAATACCGACTACAGCTGCCTGGATGGCGACTGCCCGTCGTTCGTGACGGTCGAGGTGGTGCCGGACAAGAAGGGGCGCAAGGCTTCCCGCCGCAAGGCCGCCGAGCCGCCCGCCGTGACCGATCCGGGGCTGGACGCACCGGTGGGCACGCAGAATGTGCTGATCGCCGGTATCGGCGGCACGGGCATCGTGACGGTCAATCAGGTGCTGGCCACGGCCGCGCTGCGGGCCGGGTACGAGGTGGAGAGCCTGGACCAGATCGGGTTGAGCCAGAAGGCCGGTCCGGTGCTGTCGCATCTGCGGTTCTCGACGACCGCGCTGGAGCCGTCCAACCGGCTCACCCCGGGTAGCGCCGACTGCATTCTGGCCATCGATCTGCTGGGTGCCGCCGACCCCAAGAATCTGCAGTACGGCGATCCGGCCCGGACCGTCGCGGTCGCGTCGACCAGCCAGACGCCGACCGGAGACATGGTGTACAACAAGGCGATTCCGTACCCGGACACGTCGCTGCTGCTGGATCGGCTGACCGGGGTGTCCCGGTTCATCAGCCAGTTCGATGCGCTGGACGCGGCCGAGAAGCTGTTCGGCAATACCGCCGCCGCCAACTTCCTGATGGTCGGCGCGGCCTTCCAGACCGGCGGGCTGCGGCTGCCCGCGGCGGCGATCGAAGAGGCCATCGGAATCAATGGCGTTGCGGTCGCGGCGAATATCGCGGCCTTCCGCTGGGGCCGGGTCGCGGTGTCGGATCCGGTCGCGTTCGCGGCCGCCGTGGAACCGGCACGGGCGAAGGCCGCACCGGTGGTCGTTCCGGCGGAGTTGTTGGCGGACACCACCTTCGACGGTGAGGTCCGGCGACTGGTTGAGCTGCGTGCCGCCGAACTGGTGCAGTACCAGAACGCGAAGGTGGCCCGGCGCTACATCGACACCGTCCAGCTGGTGTGGGCTTCGGAGCGCACGGTCACCGATCGGACCGACTTCAGTGCCGCCGTGGCGCGCGGACTGCACAAGTTCACCGCCTACAAGGACGAGTACGAAGTGGCTCGCCTGCTGGTGGATCCGGCCTTCCTGGCGCAGGTCGAGGCGCAGGTGCCCGGCGGTGAGCGGCTCACCTACAAGCTGCACCCGCCGGTCCTGCGCGCCCTCGGGCGGCAGAAGAAGATCGGGCTCGGGCCGAAATCGCATGTGGCGCTGAAGGTTCTCGCCAAGGCCAAGGTGCTGCGCGGGACCAAGCTGGACCCGTTCGGTTACGCCCATGTCCGGAAGGTGGAGCGGGAGTTGCTGTCCCACTACACCGATATGGTGCGGCACTTCGCGGTCGCGCTGACCATGGACAACTACGAGACCGCGACCAAGGCGGCCGGACTGCCCGATGTGGTCCGCGGCTACGAGGACGTCAAGCTCGGCAATGTCGAGCTCTACTGGGCGGGGCTGCGCGAGCTCGGCATCGACTAGATCCCCCTGATATTCGAATACTCCTGCCGCACAACGGCAGTACCACGCCGCCCACAACGCGGCCGCTCAACCCTGCCGTGACAACGCGGCAACCCACCCCCGCCGTGTCGAACCGCGGCGTCCAGGAAAGGAATCGATCGTGACCGCAATGCACACCGATGCAGGAGTTTTCGGTCGCTCGCACGAGCTGAGCGCCCGAGCTCACGAACAGGTGATGTTCTGCGAGGACGAAAAGTCCGGCCTGAAGGCCATTATCGCGATCCACTCGACGACGTTGGGACCGGCGCTCGGCGGTACGCGGTTCTACCCGTACGCCGATGAGGCCGCGGCCCTGCAGGACGCGCTGCGGCTGTCCTGGGGAATGACCTACAAGGCAGCGGCTTCCGGCGTCGACCTGGGCGGCGGCAAGGCCGTCATCATCGGCGACCCGGCCGTGGCCAAGACCGAGGAGCTGCTGGCCGCCTACGCGCGGTTCGTCGAAACCCTGGGCGGGCGCTACATCACCGCGGGCGATGTCGGCACCAATACCGATGACCTGGACGTGATCGGCAAGCACACCCGGCACGTGATGGGCCGCAGCATCGCGGCGGGCGGCTCCGGCGACAGTGCCCGGCTGACCGCGCTCGGCGTCTTCAATGCCATGCGCGCCGGTGCCGAATCCGTATGGGGCACAGCGTCGCTCGCGAATCGCACGGTCGGTGTCGAGGGCGTCGGCAAGGTGGGCCGGGAACTCACCGCACTGCTGCTCGCCGATGGCGCGGAGGTGTGCGTGACCGACGTGAACGATGCCGCGCTGCAGAGCCTTTCGAAGGCGAACCCGGGTGTGCGCGTGCTGAGCTCGGTGGCCACCGCCCCGGTCGACGTGTACGCGCCCTGCGCGCTCGGCGGCACCCTGACCGCCGCGACCGCCGAGGTCATCGAGGCCAAGCTCATCTGCGGCGCGGCCAATAACCAGCTGGCGAATCCCTTTGTGGAGCAGGCGCTCACCGAGCGCGGCATCACCTGGGTGCCCGACTTCGTCGCCAATGCGGGCGGCCTGATCCAGGTCGCCGGTGAGCTGCGTTCCGCGGCTCCCGCCGAGGTCGAGGCCGATGTGCACGGCATCTTCGACCGCTGCCGCGACATCATCACGGCCGCCAAGGCCGAAGGAATCGGCACCGGCGCGGCCGCCAATCGGTTCGCCGAGCGCCGGCTCGATGCCATCCCGCGGTCGATCTGACCGCGGCACCGAAGTTTCAAGGAGGAGACATCAGTGGCGATCGCGAGCGGAATGTTCCGCACCAAATCAGTTGAACAGTCGATTCGGGATACCGACGACCCGGATTCCAAGCTACGCAAGGACCTTACCGCCAGGGATCTGACGATCTTCGGTGTCGCCGTGGTCATCGGCGCGGGCATTTTCACGCTCACCGCACGCACCGCGGGCACGGTGGCCGGACCGGCGGTCTCGCTCGCGTTCGTCTTCGCGGCGATCGCGTGCGGGCTGACGGCCCTGTGCTACGCCGAATTCGCCTCGACGGTGCCGGTGGCGGGCAGCGCGTACACCTACGCGTACGCCACCTTCGGTGAGGTCATCGCCTGGATCATCGGCTGGGATCTGATTCTGGAATTCGCGCTCGCCGTCTCCGTGGTGGCCAAGGGCTGGTCGCAGTACCTCGGCGAAATCCTCGGCGCGCACTCCACCGTCATCCAAGCGGGTTCACTCCACTTCGACTGGGGCGCAGTCCTTATCATCGCGATCGTCGGCACCCTGCTGGCCACCGGCACCAAACTGTCCTCCCGCGTCTCCGCCGTAGCGGTAGCCATCAAACTGGCCGTCATCGCCCTGGTCCTGGTGGTAGGCGCAACCTACTTCAAGGCCTCCAACCTCACCCCCTACATCCCACCCTCCGAGCCCTCCGAACACGCCGACGGCCTCCGCCAGTCCCTGTTCGCCTTCCTCACCGGCTCCGGCGGCACCACCTTCGGCTGGTTCGGCCTCCTCTCCGCCGCCAGCCTCGTCTTCTTCGCCTTCGTCGGCTTCGACGTAGTGGCCACCACCGCCGAAGAAACCCGCAACCCCCAACGCGACGTCCCCCGAGGCCTCTTCGGCTCGTTGGCCATCGTCACGGTGCTCTATGTAGCCGTCTCCCTGATCCTCACCGGCATGGTCTCCTACAAAGACCTCCAAGGCGAACACGCCACCCTCGCAACAGCTTTCGCCCTCCACGGCGCAACCTGGGTCAAAAACATCATCTCCATCGGCGCCATCGCAGGCCTCTCCACCGTCGTCATGGTCATGTTCCTAGGCCAAACCCGAGTCCTCTTCGCCATGGCCCGAGACGGCCTCCTCCCCCGCAGCCTCGCCCACACCGGCCCCAAGGGCACCCCCGTCCGCCTGACCGTAATCGTCGGCGTCGTCTGCGCCTTCCTGGCGGGCTTCGTAGACTTCGGCACCCTCGAAGAAATGGTCAACATAGGCACCCTCGTAGCCTTCGTCCTGGTAGCCATCGGCGTCCCCCTCCTCCGCCGATCCCGCCCCGACCTCCCCCGAGGCTTCCGAGTCCCCCTAGTCCCCCTGATCCCGATCCTGGCAGCCCTCTCCTGCCTCTGGCTCATGCTCAACCTCTCCATCGAAACCTGGCTCCGCTTCGTAATCTGGATGGCCCTCGGCATGATCATCTACTTCACCTACAGCCGAAACCATTCGGTCCTACGCCAGCAGCAGGCAACCGAGTCCCGCACCACTGCCGGGGTGCGCTGACCCAACCACCCGCTGCAACCCTTGCCCGGCCCGGACCTCCGTCTAGGCCGGGCAAGTCTGCGCCGTGCACCGGTCTCTCCGAGTTGACGCGGAAGCGGTCAACCACGCAGTAGTATGCATTCCGTTGGGTCTTAGCCAACGAAATGCATACTCCCCGAGAGTTTCCGCAGTGGCATCACGACGATGGCGACGGCGATAGCGATAGCTGCCGGTGGGGGCGGCGATGCGGTGACCGCCGCTGTCCTCGCATCCGCGATGCCCGAGCTCGGTATCAGGGCGATCATGAGTTGGTCCTGGGACAGGTTCATGACCGACCCGGCGGCTGGGCCGCGCGAGCGCGCGGACTTCGACGGACTCGGCGACTACGGCGGCGTCGCACAGGTCACGACAACTTCCAGGTTGCGCAGCGGTCAGTCCACGCTGCCGCCCCTCGCTGGCAGTATCGGCCTGCCATTGCTGTTACTGGAGGCAAGCGCAGGCGCGACCGGCTTGGCCGAGTTGATCATTCGCGCCGTGAAAGTGTCCGGCGCGGACGAGGTGATCGTCGTCGATGTCGGCGGTGACATTCTGGCCGAAGGCCACGAACCAGGGTTGCGCACACCACTTGCCGATTCGCTCGCCCTCGCCGCAGCCCTGCAATCAGGAATCGACACACGTGTACTGGTGGCGGGAATCGCTCTGGACGGCGAACTTTCGCCTCCCGAGCTCCACGCTCGGCTCGACCAACTGCAGGCGCGTGAAACCGGCGGACTGACACCGGAAGCTGTCGCACCTTTCGCCGACATCTGGTCGTGGCATCCCTCGGAAGCCAACGCACTACTCGCCGCCGCAGCAGCCGGGTGGCGCGGCGTGGTCGAGACCCAGCGAAACGCGCTCATCGCACTCACCGATGGTGCGCCGCTGATTTATGAGGTGAATGCTCGAACCCTCGCCGATTCGTCGCTGGCGGCACCGCTCGCGGCCACAACCACCTTCGAGCAAGTGGAACAACTGCTGCGGGATCGCCGCAGCGGCCGAAGCGAACTCGACATCGAACGACATAGAGCCGAACGTGACCGAGGCGAAGTTCGAACGCCGACACAGGATTCCGTGCACGCCATCGACGTCTACGCCGCAGATGCCCGCAGCCGCGGCATCGATGCGCTCACCGTACGCCGAGTCGCCGAACTGGTATACGCGGTCGATCCAGCCGCCACCGCGGCACTGCGCGAACTGCTCGCACAGCAACGACCGGCCAATTTCCACCCACCGCTCTACACCCTGAACCGATAGCCTGCGAAGCCCTCCTGAACCTAGGGATTTCTCCACTCGACTGCCGCGCAGGATCCGCCCGCGTATCGCAATTGAGCAGGAGGGATCGTGACCGGCCGATGATCTTTCGCGGCAGCGATCACTGCGCTGATACAAGCCGCGACCAGCTCAGGCTGGTCGGACGCAACGTGGTGTCCGGCCCAGTCTGCGACGACCAGCAGCGCGTTCAGCTTGCCCGCAAGTAGCCGTTGCCCGTCCTGCCATCGGTGATCGAGTTCCTCGAGGGTCAGCGGCGCGTACTCGGCGGCATCAGCAGGCGCGAGACGCGTCCATCGCCCCGGTGCGCTCGCCAGGACCGCCGAGGGGACAGGTGGCCACTGTGCGGCATCCAGTTCGGCGATTGATCCCTGGATATCCAGAATCGAGGATCCGGGATTGTTGCCGTCGCCTTCGCGAAGCGGCCAGTGGCCGTCTGTCAGGTGATCCATGGTGGTGCAATCCACCAGGACCAGCCCGGCCGCGTGGGTGCGATGGTTTGCGGCGAACATCATCGCGATCAGTGCGCCGAACGAATGTCCGACCACGACAACTGGCGAGCTGATCTCGAGCCGGTCGAGTATCCCGCGCAGTTCATCGGCCAATGCCCCGAACGTGCGGGGCTGATCGGCCAGATTCGACGGCAGCGGTCCACTACGGCCGATACCGGCGCGGTCGTAAGTGACGGTGTTGTGGATATACAACCTGGGCAGGACCTGATCCCACTGGTCTTGTGCAGTGCCGAGAGCGTTGACGAAGACCACCGGCACCGTGGTGTCGCCATCGCTGATGCGCACGCTCACCTCATAGCCGAGGTCGACGTTCTCGAATCGCTGCACCCACAACAGATACCACCGCCGATGAGGTCTATCGACCGAATCGCATAGCGCAGGAAACCTTTTCGCGCCGCGTTCTCCCCCGCCCCCGAGGCTTCCGAGTCCCCCTGATCCCATCCTCGCCCCCGTCCGGGCCCGGGCAAGTCTGCATCTGCTCCCGAGCTGGATTATCGGAAAGTGATTGTGGGCTTACCTTCGGATGATCGGCTCTCTTCGCGGCGATGCCACGATCGATCCCGGGTCGGCTCCGCGCTTTTGGCCCGGCCTGTCCTATCACCGCAAAAGAAGCAGAGGTATTTCATGTTCGGATCCAAGGCAATTCGTACCGTTCTCGGGGTGTCCGCCATCGCGGCGGGCGCACTGCTGGCCTCGATGCCCACCGCGAACGCAATCCCGGTCGAGCCGTACACCACTCACGCCGCACCCACCAACGGCGGCGGACCCGCGGGCGGCAGCAACTCCGGGGCCAATGACACCACCAATCTGCTTGGCGGGATCATCTGCATGCTGACGGGTGGTATGTCCTCCGAGGCCAGCGCCGTCTGCGTTCGCTGACGGCGGGTCCGGTCGGAATCGGGCGCCGGGTTACGCCGCGCCCGATCTGCGGAGTCAGCGGCCGTTGTCCCATACGCTGTTTCCGCTCTTGGTCACTCTCGGGTGCAGTTGGACCGTCTCCCAGTGGTGGCCGATCCGGCCCTGGTCGTCGAGGTGGAAGATGTTGACGGTGCCGCGGCCTGAGTGGTCCTCGGCCTCGTTTTCGGCGTAGGGGGTGAAGGTGTGGGCCACGACGAAATTGCCGTCACCGATGATGCGGGCGATCTTGAAAGCGCCTCGGCTGTCGACCTCGAGCTGTTCTCGGATCGTCGTCATGCCCGAGGCGTAGGCGGCGACACCGTCGCCGTACGACGAACCGTGTTGGACGAAGTCGGGGCGACAGTTCTTGTCCACCAGTGCTGGTAGCTCTTCGACCGGGCCGGTGAAGAGGGCGGTCAGGAAGTCGGTGACGATCTGTTTGTTGCGCTGGATATCCGGCACGGCGACGGGGAGCGGGACCCGGGGGCCGCCGAATATTCGGCCGTTGTTCCTCACCTGCCCGGGCAGGAACTCCACATTGTCCCAGTGCTCATCGATCATGCCCGCGTCGATGCGGAAGAACTCCGCGACCGCCAGGTGCGGCTGGCCGTCACCGAGCTCCATGTGGGAGTGCAGGAAGACGGTGTCGCCTTCGGCGAGAACGCGCAGGACGTTCGACCACTGGTTCGGGTACTTCCCGAGCAGTTCGCCCAGCGAGATCAGGAATCCGGACGAGCCGTCGCCGCAAATCGGGTCGTGCTCCAGGCAATCCGTGGTCATGAACTCGGATGCGGCTTCCCCAACGCGCTGCTCATTGAATACCAAATCGTAGAACCTGGAAACGAGGTCCTTGTTGTATTCCGGGGCATCCACCCACTGCCGCTTCATGCTGACTCCTCACTTGACACTCGTTGCGAATCTATCGGCACATCCCCCTATTCCACAACCATTCGGCCGTGAATAACGGAAAGCCCCCGAACCCGTAACAGCGGGTGCAGGGATCAAGCTCTTTTAAGGGCCGATAGGGGTTGCGCCGCAACCGATCCCACCTGGATGCTGGACCGCGACAGCAAACTCGAACGAGTTCGACAACGGAAAGGTACACCTATGGCTATCGACGGTAGCTGGGAAATCGAGATGCAGAGCCCAGCAGGAAAACAAAAGCTCTTCTTTTCGCTGAAGTCGAATGATTCGGAACTCGTCGGCGCATTGAAAGGCACCGACGAACCGGAGCCGGATATTCTGGACGGCAAAGTCGTGGGCAAGAATGCCACCTGGGACCTCAAGGTGACCAAGCCGATGCCCATCCAGCTGACATTCACCGTGACGGTTACCGGTGACACTTTGACCGGCAAGGTACAGCCCGGCAGTTTCCCGGCAATGCCGATCAGCGGCCGCCGGCTCGGCTGACGGTCGACCACCCGCACTTTCCGCGTCATCACGCCGGGCCGATGGTCCGGCGTGATGACGTTTCCGGGACGGTCGATGCGCATGCTCACGCACTCGCCCGGCCAGCCGGCACCCGGCCGAACGGGGCATGGCCACGCTCGGCCAGATCGTTCCACATGAGCGCGAGTTCCAGCCGGGACTTGGCCCCGACCTTCTGGAAGATCTTGCGGAGATGGAAGGCCACGGTATGCCGCGACAGGTACATCTGGCCGGCCACCTCGGCATTGGTGAGACCCTCGGAAACCAGCTTGGCGACCGTGTACTCGGTATCGGTCAGCCCCGGGATGCGACTGCTCGGCCAGAAGCGGGCGGTCGCCATGGACCGGTTGTAGCCGCGGAGCTTGCTGCGCACCCGCGAGGAGTCGTACAGCGCGCCCGCGGCGGCATAGGTGCGCATCGCGGTCTCGTACTGATCGCAGATCTGCCGGGTCGGCTGTCCCTGGGCGGCCAGCACCGTGGCGATGTCTTCGGCGACCGAAGCCCGAGCCCAGGCGTCACCGTAGCCCTCGGCGGCCTGTCGCAGCAGGTCGACGTCGTTTTCGAGGAGCCCGCGGGCGTGCAGCGCGCCGGCGGCGAGCACCGGGATATCCGGATTCTCCGCGGCGAGGGCGGTCGCGTGCGCGACGGCGGGCGCGGCGATATCGCGCTCGTGCACGTCCAGCATCATCCGGACCAGGAACGACACCGAGGTGGGCTCGGCCAGCAGCAGGCGGCGGGTGGCGGTTTCGGACTCCAGCAATTCCCGGGCCAGTGGCACGGCCGCGTCACGGCCCTGTTCGGCTTCCGCGATGCGCACGATCAGCCAGGCCGGCGAGTTCCAGGCGAACATGTCGCGGCCGAACAGCACGTCTTCCTTGAGTTGATTCGCGTGGTGGACCATCGTGGCGACATCGCCGGAGCGCAGTGCGTTGGTGGCGCAGATGATGTTCCCGATCGGCTTCCACGGGGAGAGGCGGAGTTCGTCCACGACGGCCAGCCCGGTGGAGCACAGGTCGATCGCCTCGGCGACGTCACCGACGGTCAAGGCGATCCGGGAGTTCAACAGGGCGGCGATCCCGGCGACCCGCGGATCCGCGGCCATGGCGGCCGTGTGGCGCACCGCCTGCCGGGCCTCGCCGAGCCGCCGAACATTGATCAGCATCTGCGCGAATTGCATTCCCGCCAGGGTCGAGCACAGCTCCCCGCCGAATTCGCAGGTCGCTGCCGCCGCTGCCGCCGCCAGCGACAATGCGGAGGTGGCATTGCCTTGCGACCATTCCGATCCGGCCGCTACCAGCAGATCCCAGCTGGGGCATTCGTGCGGCGAGCACGACGGACGCAAATGCAGTGGATAGTGACCGGAAATATTCTGGATTTTCACGAACTCTCCTCGAGTCGGTAATTCGTATCAAGAATCAATGCGCGTTCAAGAATCAAGGCGCGTTCGAGAATCAAGGCGCGTGCGCGACCATGACCGCACCGATCACCGCGATGTGCGCGGCATATTGGGCGACCATGAAGGCCCGATACGGGAGCCGCCGCCCGGCCCGGGTGGTGGCGCGGCGGGTGGTGGCGGCGAGCACCGCCACCGCCACCGCCCCGGCCAGCAGCGCGATCGCCGACGGCAGCAGCACCGTGACGCCGAACAGGACGACGACCACCAGATAACCGCTCGCGATGAGGACGGCATTGCCGGACGCCAGGACCCGCACTCCGAGCTCGCCGTAGACGATCACCGGGGTACGGCGTCCGGCGGCCGCGTCGCCGGCCGCGTCGGACAGGTCCTTGACCAGTGCCCCGACCCCGCCCATCCACAGCGACATGGTGACGCCGAGCAGCACCGGCAGCAGACTGTGCCCCCCACCGGCTTCCCAGCCGTCGGCATAGGTCAGTACGCCCAGGCCCAGGACCACGAGAACGGCTGAGCTACCACGGGTTTTGGCGTAGAACGGGGCTCCGGAATAGGCGTAGCCCAGGAATAGATAGGCCAGCATCAGCCAGGGCAGCGGCCCGGCCGGGTCGATGAGCGCGTCGATGCCCAGCGCCAGCCCGCCGGTCCCGACGACCCCGATCGAGGCCACCCGGACCGGCAGCGCGCCGCGGCTGATCGGGCGGGTCGAGCCGTTGGCCCGGTCCTCGGTCACGTCGGCGATGCCGTTGTAGACGTAGATGGCGAGGGTGGCCAATACCCACGCCAGCGCCAGTTCCCACATGCGCGGCCCCAGGTAGGCCGCCCCGCTCAGGATGGCCGCGGTGCACAGGCGGATCAAAAAGATTATCTGGACCGAGATGCGGGCTTCCTGCAAGAAATACTTGGGGTAGCCGGCGACTTCCGATAAAGCAACTCTACCAGGCAGGTTGAGTGCTGAGGTACCAATCTGCATGATGCCAACGCTAATCGTGTCGGTATTTTATTGACATTGCACGAAGGATTACTCCACCTACAATAAAGGGGTACACCGATACACGTAAAGAAGTATCGGAATACTCCTTTAGGAGCATCCTCGCCAGGATTTCACCATGACGCCGCGCCGAACTTCTAGGATCAATCCCAGCGGGGGTGTGCCAACCGGCACGAATCGCGGGAACCGATCAGTCAGAATTCACGAAAGGGGGCATGCCATGGGGGAAAATCGATACCCGGTCGCCATAGTGACCGGCGCCGGCAGCGCGCTCGGCATCGCCGTGGTGCGCCGGCTGGCGGCATGTGGTTTCGTCATCGCCTCGGTCGATCTGCGGGCAGCCTGGGTCGAGGACGGCCTGACCACCGCCGACCGGGCCCAGTCGTGGACCCGCTCCGCGGACGTCCGCTACATCCACGAGGCCGAGGCCACCGTGATCCGGGCCGCCGAAGCGCTCGGCCGGCCCACCGTCGTGGTCAACGCACCGTTCCCCGGGCACGGCGGACATTCGGGCGACGTCCCGGATTGGGAAGCGGTGCTGCATGATCGGCTGCGGGCGCCCTTGCTGATCACCCGCGCGGCCCAGCGGTATCTGGCCGGCACCGGGAACGGCCGGATCATCAATGTGACCCACGCCGATATCTCCGCCCGCCGACCGGTCGATGTGGTGACGGACAAGGCCCTACACGCCTTGACCGAGACCCTCGCGCACGAACTCGCGCCACAGGGCATCCAGGTGAATACGGTGGTGGCCGAAACCTGTGGCGCCCACGGCCGGCGGGACTGCTGCGTCGCGGTCGAGAGCGAGACCGCCTCGATCGTGGAATTCCTGGTATCGCAGGAGGCGCGGGAGCACACCGGGCACCACATGGTCGCGCGGCACCCGGTATATCGCTCACCAGGCGCGGGTGGCCTCGGGTGATCCGGACCGTTTATCGGGAATCAGGGACAGCGCCCGCGCCCGGTTGACCGCATCGATGCGCGAGACCGCCTCGAGCTTGCCGAAGATATTGCGCAGGTGCCGCTTCACGGTGGCCTCGGTGACGCCCAGTTCGATCGCGATCTGCCGATTGCTGAGCGCCTCGGCCACCAGGCCCATCACCTCACGCTCGCGGACCGACAGCAGCCCGGTCTCCGCCACCGGCTCGGCCTGCGCCTGCAGACTGCGCGGCGATACCGACATGGTGACCGTGCGCGGCCCGTCGTCCACGACCGACTGCCGGATCGCCGACACCAGCGTGTGCCGTCCGGCGCCCTTGTGCAGATAACCGCACACCCCCAACCCCAGCAGCTGATACACCGTCTGCTGGGCATCGTGCATGCTCAGCACGATGATCCGCAGGTCCGGATCCTGGGCCAGCAGCCGGGTCACCGTCTGCGGCGGATCGCTCTCGGGCATCTCCAGATCCAGCAGCACCACATCCGGGCGATGCCGCCCGGCCAGCTGGATGGCGGTGGTCCCGGTGCCGGCCTGAGCCACCACATCGAGATCGGGCTCGGCCGCCAGCACATCGCACAGCGCCTCGCGCAGCAGGGTGTGGTCGTCCGCGACGAGAATGCGAATGATGTTGTCGCGCATTAGATTCAAACTCTCCTGGCGACGGGGATGGTGATGCTGACATGGGTGCCCCGACCGGGGGCGGAGTCGATATCGACAGTGCCGCCGACCAGATCGGAACGCTCCGTCAGGATGAACAGCCCGTTGCCGTGCCCGGCGGCCCGGACCGCCGCCACATCGAAACCCTTACCGTCATCAATGATTTCGACCCGCACACGGTGCGGGTCGAAATCCATCCGTACGGCCACCGTGGCCGCCCCCGCGTGGGCGTAGACATTGCGCAGGCATTCGCGCGTCATGACGAACAATTCCTCGACCACGTCGACGGGAATCACCTCCTGATCCCCGCACACCGTCACATCCAGCTGCGCCGCAGAGGGTTCCAGGGATGCCGCGAACCCGCGCAGCGCGACCTCCAGCGATCCGGCGACCTCGGCGCGGCGCAGGTCGCTGACCAGATCACGGCTGCGGCTGACCGTTTCCAGGATCGCGTCCTTCGCCTGCTGCACATGGGGATTCGCGGGATCGCCGCCGTCGCGCTCCGTCTCGATCTCGAAGAGCTCGAGCTGACGCAGGGCCAGGCTCACCGAGTTGCCGATATGGTCGTGGATGTCTCGGGCCAGCTGTCGATTGCTCTGCTCATGCGCCTCACGCACCCGCTTCAGCAGGAAGGCGTCGTAGCCCTCGGACCCGAATTCCAGCCGCATCGCGATGCCCTGCTGCAGTGCTCGCACGGCGACGATCAGATCCTGCTGCGGCGCACCGGACTTCACCGCGCAGTCGGCCAGCACGCTCAACCCGAGGTCCCAGAGGATGCCGCCGGCCCGGATCGAATGGGCGATGTGCATACCCTGGCGGACGCGGTTGCCGCCCACCTCGAAGGTTTCATCGATCGGGGTGACCACGGTTTTTCCGACGATGATGCTGCGGGCGCAGCAGTCGAAAATCCGCTGGGCCTGCAGGCTGCATTCCGCCCAGACACCCGGGTCGGAAACGAGCGGGCTGCCGAGTTCGGCGAGGCGGGCTCGGTACCGGTCGATCAGGTCCGGTATCCGCGCTGTGAACAGACCGGAAAATCCGGCTGATAGTTCGGCTTCGGTGCCTTGTCCTGTCTGCGGTCCGTCCATGCCAACCATCTGGGCCGAGCCTTTCCCCTGCATCTGACGCGCGCCAAGAGTGTAACCCGAGGCAGGCGACCGGGGGATGTCTGTTGGGTGAAAGACCTCCCCCAAAAGTCTTCTGCCGGTGCGCGATCCGAACCCCCGCCGGGTATCGTACATGCGCCGCACGGACCGGGCCACTGATCCTTTCGACGCATTCGGCCTACCACTTAGAGCGAAGTGATATTGCGGCGCCAACCACGGGCATGGTGACATCGGCAGAACAGATTCGATTTGATCGTCGATCCGAACTTCCGGATCTACCAGGATTGGTCAGCTCATGGAAAAGGTAATGTCGAACGAAATTCCGGCGGACGACAGCCGCCCACTCGAATCGGGTCGCATCACCTTGGCCGAGGAAGACGGAATCCTCTGCTGGCTGGAGCGGATCGAGCCCGACCAGTGCGGCGAATTGCACACCGAAACCGGTCCGTCGATCGCGCTGGTCGTATCCGGCGGACCGGTGGAAGTGGTCGACGAACACGAATGGCTTTACCATCGAACGACTTTGATGAGCGGCCAGATGATTCGCAGCGGAATGTTGCCGTCGTCGTTCCGGCTGTGCAATGTGTCGAACGAGCCCGTGGTGCTGATCGCCCTGGAGTGGCGGGCCCCCACCTGATGGCGACGGGGCCCGCCTCCGCGGGAGCCGCTTACCGAGCACCTACCGACGACAGGGCCCGCCAGATCGTTTCCGGTGTGGCGAATGTGCTCAATTCCAGCATGTCGTCACGGAATTGGACCTCGTAGGCGTCCTCCAGGTCGGCGAGCAGGTCCACGGTACTCAGCGAATCCAGGCCGAGATCACGCAACTCGCTGGTCGCCTGGAGTTGGTTGTCCGCGGTCAGGAACGGAAGATACTTGCGCAGCAGCGCGTCGAACTTGTTATCCCACATGGGATGTCTCCTCAGATGCGGCGGCCGGCGATCGGCATGGCCGGAAACATGCCCGGCTTGACCTTGCCCTCGAGGGTGTCACCGTCGAGGGTGACGGTGAACTTCAGCTTGATCGGCATCGGCTTGCTGACCTTCAGCTTCCAGGTACCGTCGTTGCCGGAGATCTTGCCCTCCAGGATGTCCGGGTTCGCCTCGTCGGTGCCGGTCAGCGCGCCGGCCAACTCCGTACCGCTGGACTTGAACTCGAAATTGAGCAGCTGCTTGCCCATCGGGCTCTGCATCTCGATTTCCCACTTGCCGTCGATTGCCATGATTCACCTTTTCTCGCGTTTTTATGGATTGCAGATTCAGAATCGCCGTGCGCACGGGTCGGCCATAACCCCTATCGACCCCCTGATCCGCCGACGAATTTCGCCAGCCCATCGGCCAGGAACAACAACTGTTCCCGAATATGCGGTAGCGCCAATGGATCGTCCGCGTACAGGGCAGTGGCGCGTTGTTCCTCGGTGTCGCCGTAGAGCATGCTCGTGGCCGCCCGGAAACGCAGCGCTCGCGGGTCGTCGCCGAAATGGCCGGCGCCCAACACCGCGATATCGTGGCGCTCCAGCAGCAGCCGTTGCAGCGACTCGGAGTCGGTGATTCCGCGCCCCGCCAATTCGGCCCGCACCGGCTCGAAATCGGGATAGACGTAGAAACCTCCCGTGGGCGGACGGCAGTCTGCCCCGGCCTCGACCATGACCTCGTACACGGCCTTCGCCACCGCCGCGTGCAGCCGGGTATCGGCGTTCCGGCGGGCCACCACCTCGGGTGGCTCGGCGTAGACGTACTCGGCGACCGCCTGCATCGGGCCCGCCAGTGTGGACCAGATTTCGCTCGCGACGGCCAGCACGTCATCGCGCACCCGCTCGCCCCACTCGGTGTTCGGAAAGCGGGCCGCACCGATCCGCCAGCCGCCCAATGCGAGAGATTTACTCAGCCCGGTGAGCACGATCGTGCGGTCCGGGATCAGCTCGGCCGGGCTGACCAGGTCGGCGCCCGGCACGTGCAGGATGTCGCGGTAGATCTCATCCGACAGCACGATGAGGTCCTCGGCCGCGGCGATCTCGCACAGTTCGCCGATCAGTCCGGCGGTGGCGAAGGTGCCGGTGGGGTTGTCGGGCAGGTTGAGGATCAGAATGCGTGGATCACGGCCGCCCGCACGGGCTTTCGCGATGGTCTCGCGCAGCGCCGCCGGATCGGGCACGCCACCGCACTCGACCGGAATCGGCACCCCGAATACCTGTTTGCCCACCAGCTTCGCCTGCGGGGCGTAGGTGACCCAGCTCGGCGCGGGCAGCAGCACATCGCCGGGCAGCACATGCTGCAGGGCCATGAGCAGCGGTTTACTCCCGGGCGCGAGCACGGTGTGCGCGGCCTCGGTGGGCAATCGGCGGCGAGTGAAATATCCTGCGACCGCGTCGCGGACGGCGAATCCACCCGCGACCGGACCGTAGGCATTGCGGTCCGCGCCGGCGGTCAGCGCGGTGACCAGCGGCGCGAACACCGGCAGCCGGGACTCACCGAATCCCATGTGCAGGATGGTCGCGCCTTCGGCCTTGCGCCGCGCCACCAACTCGTCCAGCGCCAGATTGGGCGAAATGCTACGCGTGGGCATCGGCGTGTTCCCGAACGGTGATGGCGGCCGCGATATCCGGCGGCGTCTGCGGGTCGAGGACGAGTTCGTCCAGCCAGGACGCGGTCGCCGAGTAGTAGGCGCGGAACGGGCGGCCCACCAGCGCGGGATCGCGGGCCTGCAGGAAACGCAACCGCAGGTAGCGGCCGGTGTCGGTGTCCTCGATACCATCCACGGCCACTTTGCCGGGGGTCGCGGACATGACCGGGCCACGCACGGTGCGGGCCAGGCCCGGCAGCGTCCGATAGGCCGTCTGGAAGATCTCCAGGGCGCGGGCCAGCGGCACCTTGAAGTACTCGTGCGGGCCGGTGTCGCGCTCCACGAATTGGTAGTAGGGCACCGTTCCGGCGGCCAGTTCCAGCCGCCACAGGTCGGCCCAGGTCCGCGCGTCGTCATTGACGGTACGGATCAGCGGCGCCTGGCAGTAGATCACCGCGCCGGTGCCGCGGATGCGGGCGAGCGCGGTCCGGGCCATGTCGGTTTCCAATTCCCGCGGATGACTGAAATGTGCCATCACGGCGAGGGTTCGGCCCGAGGCCACCACCTTTTCGAACAGGCGCAGCACCTCGTCGGCGTCGGCGTCGGTGGTGAAGCGGTAGGGCCAGTACGCCACCGATTTGGTGCCGATCCGTACCGTGCGCACCGAGTCGATCGCCAGCAGCGGCTCGATGTGCCCGCGCAACCGCTCGGTGGACATGATCATCGGATCACCGCCGGTGATCAGCACGTCGCTGACATCGGGATGGCGGCCGAGATAGCGGGTCAGGCCTTCCGGGCCACTGGCCGCGAAACGCAGATCCGCATCGCCGACGAACTGTGCCCAGCGGAAGCAGTAGGTGCAGTACGAGTGGCAGGTCTGACCCTGCGCCGGGAAGTGCAGCACGGTCTCGCGATATTTGTGCTGCAGGCCGGGCACGGGTTCGCCGTCCAGCGTGGGCACGTTCAATTCCTGCTGACCCGACGGGTGCGGGTTCAGCTCGGCCCGGATCAGCCGTACCGCAGCCTGCAGTTCCGCCTTGCCCGCGGCCTGCGCCAGGGTCAGCGCTGCCTCCTGTTCCAGGCTCAGCATGCCGCTCTGCGGGAATACCAGCCGATAGATCGGATCGTCCGGAATGCGGTCCCAATCGATCAGCTCGCCGAGCACGTAATCGTTCACTCGGAAAGGCAGGACCTGAGATATCAACCGCACCGTTTCCCGATCGACGGCGGATAGTCCGTACCGTGTTCCTATTTGATCGATATGATGCGGACCGAGACCGCGAAAACGCGCGGCTTCCATTGTGTTGCCGACGAGTAGAGTCATACCCAAACATCCTCTCCGGGTAAGTACGGCAAGGGATTTCCCATTCAACAATGAAATGCGAAATAGAGCATTTTGGTAACCCCTATTACTGCACCGAAACTCCTGTTTTATGACCGGAGTTCACCCCGGCAAGAAATTCCAGCAGCACCTGCGAGAATTGCTGCGGCTCCTCGAGATGCGGCACATGTGAGGACTCTTCGAAAATCTCCCAGCGCGCGCCGGGAATCAATTCGGCGAACGGCCGCACCGCGATAGGGGTGGCTTCGTCGTGACGACCCGACAGCACCAGTGTCGGCACCGCGATGGCGGGCAGGCAGTCGACCACCGAATGGTCGCGCAGTGTGCCGTTGACGTAGAACTCGCTGGGCCCGTTCATGGTGAAGTAGACGGTGGGATCGTTTTGGATCTCCATCAGCGTCGCCACGAAATCGTGCGGTAGCGGATCGACGCGGCACACGTGCCGGTTGTCGAAAACCCGGACGGCCCGCGCATATTCGGCGCTGTCGGTGGTGGCGGCGGCCTCGTGCCGGCGCAGGGTCGCCTCCACCTCCGGGGGCAGCGCCGCGCGCAGCCCCGCGATGCCTTCGCGCCACAGTTCGTACGAGGCAGGTGAATTCGCGATGATCAGCCCGCGTAGTCCCGGTGGCCGGGTGGCGGCGTGCGCGGCGGCCAGCAGGCCACCCCACGAATGCCCCAGCAGCACATAATCGTTCGCGATGCCCAGCTGGGTCAGTAGGTTCTCCAGCTCGGCCTGCAACAGCCCGGGGGTCCAGAAGTCCGGGCCGCGGCCGGGCAGGTGGGTGGAGCCACCGTTGCCGAGCTGGTCGTAGTGCACCACCGGGTGGCCGTGCTCGGCCAGATCGGCCAGGCTCCGGAGGTAGTCGTGGGTGCTGCCGGGCCCGCCGTGGGCGATCACCAGCGGCGGACGCGTGCCGTCGAGGGTTCCGGTCACCCGGAACCAGGTCTGGTAGTCGCCGAACGGGACGGTGCCTTTGCGATCGGGTCGCCTTGTCATCGGTTTCCTTCGTTCTCGAGTTCGGCGAGCCAGTCGTCGATCACCCGGGCGGTCAGATGCGCCCGTTCCTCGATCATGGTGAAGTGGTTGGCCTGCACCGGAACCACCGTGTGTGCGTCATCCCATTGGGCCGCTTGCCAATTGGCGGCGGTGCCGGACGTCGCCGCCTCCGGGTCCGCGGCGGGGTTGTCGCCGTAGAAGGACTCGGTGCACTGCGCGAACAGCACCGGGGCGCGCACTTCGCCGGGGCGCAGATCCGGCAGCATTTCGAACCAGCAGCCCATACCGGACAGGCGGGCGCTGTCGAAACCGCCGAACATGTCCTCCTTCTCGAACAGGCCCGCCGCCAACTGCTGCGCGGGCACGCTGTGGCCCGCGCCGTCGTGGATCTTGAAGGTGTCGAGCAGGATCACACCGGCCGGGGACACTCCGTATTCCTGTTCCAGGCAGGTGGTGACCGCATGGGCCAGGGTGCCGCCGGACGAATAGCCGAGCAGCACGAACGGCTCGTCCCCGGCGGTGCGGTGCACCGCCGCGGCAATGGCCGCGATGCCCGCCGCCGCGGTCGCCGGGACCGCGTCGCCGGCCGCGAAACCCGGTGTGGGAATGGCCGATATCGGACGCGGGCTCAACTGCCGGGCCAGGCGTGCGTACTGCTGCACACCACCGGTGACCATGGGAGTGGAGATACAGATCAGGCGCGGGCGGGCCGGGCCGTCGGCCAAGGTCACCGCGGCGGGCAGTTCCGCCAGATCCTCGAGGCCATGGAATGACGGGCGCAGGTTGGTCACCGCGCGCAGCAGTTCGAAGGCCGCCGCCACCCGGTTCTCCATGATCGCGCCGCGGAACAGCGCGCTGAGCGTGTCCGGGGCGCGCTTGGCCGGGGCCGGGGCGCCGGGGCGCGCCTGCTGACCCGAACCGGGGGCCGCGGCCAGTTCATCGCGCACGTAGTCCGCCAGCTGAGCCGGTGTCTTGCTGTCGAAGACCACCATCGGGGACAGGCGCAGGCCGGTGGCCGCGTTCAAACTATTGCGCAGTTCCATGGCGGCCAGCGAGTCGAATCCGGTTTCGAGGAAGTCCTTCTCCGGATCCACCGCTTCGGGGCTGTCGTGGCCGAGCAACTGAGCGGCGCTGCGCAGCACCAGATCTCGGATCAGCTCATCGCGGCCCGCTTCATCGAGACCGGCGAGGCGGGTGCGCAGTGCGGCCGGGTCGGCGTGGCCGGTAGCGGCGCGACGGCGGCGGGCCGTGACCAGGCCGCGCAGCCAGGCGTGCGGGACGCCGGTCGAGCCGAGGGCGGTGCGGTCCACGTGCAGCACGGTGAGCGCGGCCGTGGCCGCGGACGGGGCGGCATCGAACATGGACAGACCCTCATCGGCGGTCAGCGGGGGCAGTCCCTGTCGGCGCATGCGATGCAGATCGGCTTCGCCCAGCCAGCCACTGAGTCCGGTGTCCACCCCCCACAGGCCGTAGGCCAGCGCGGTGCCGGGCAGGCCACGCGAACGCCGGTATGCGGCAAGCGCATCCAGGAAGACATTGGCCACCGCGTAGCCGGACTGACCGGCCGCGAGCACCTGACCACCGGCCGAGGAGAACAGCGTGAACACCGTGAGATCCAGGTGCTGCGTGAGTTCGTGCAGATGCCAGGCCGCATCGGCTTTCGGATGCAGCGCGGTGTCGAGCCGTTCCGGTGTCATGGTGCCCACCAGGCCGTTGTCGGCGGTACCGGCCGCGTGCACGACGCCGGTGAGCGGGTGCGCGGCCGGGATGCTCGCGAGCAGCTCCGTCAGTGCGGTGCGGTCGGACACGTCGCAGGCGGCGACGGTGACCGTGGCTCCCCCGGCTTCCAGATCCGCGACGAGCTCGGCGGCTCCTTCGGCGGTCAGGCCCCGGCGGCTGGTCAGCAGCACGTGCCGGACACCGTGGTGTTCGACCAGGTGGCGGGCCACGATACTGCCGAGGCCGCCGGTACCGCCGGTGATCAGCACGGTTCGGTCTGGGTGCCACGGAGATTCGGGGTCGGCCGGGATCGGCTCGGGCACCAGGCGCGGGACGCCGACCGCGCCGTCGCGGATGATCACCTCGGGTTCGGTGAGCGCGGCGGCCGCGACGAGCAGGGCCGGGGTTTCGCTGCCGTCCACATCGAGCAGGGTGAAGCGGTCCGGATTCTCCGCCTGTGCGGCCCGCAGCAGACCCCACACCGGGGCCTGTCCCAGGTCGATGTCGGCGGTGCCGGGGGCAGCCCCGGAGGTCACCACGACCAATCGCGCTGCGGCGTACCGGGTGTCGGCCAGCCAGTCGTGGACGACGGCGAGGGTGGCGTGCACGGCGGTACGGACATCGGCCGGAATGTCACCGGTCGCCGGGGCAGGGACCCGATACAGGGCCAGCTCCGGGACGGGGAACCGGGCGAGTTCGGCGAAGTCCTCGACAATCGTTGTGCCCAGACCGAATCCGTCGCCGATACCGATCCAGCCGCTGGTGTCCACGCCGACCGCGGACGCGGCCTGCGGCGTCCACTCCGGCCGGAACAGCAGTTCGTGACCGGTGGCACGCCCGGCGGCGAGCTGATCGGGAGACACCGCACGCAGGATCAGCTGTTCGACCTTGGCCACGGGGTCGCCCGACGGGTCGGCGACGGTCATGGCGAGGGCATTGTCCTCGACCCAGGTCAGGTGCACCCGCAGTGCGGTCGCGCCCTCGCTGAACAGGGTGACGCCGTGCCAGGAGAACGGGAGCAGCGTCCGATTCTCCGATTCGGCGCCGTCCGGGACCGCGAAACTCAAGCCGTGCATGGCGGCGTCGAGCAGCGCCGGGTGCAGGCCGAAACGAGCGGCCTCCGCATGCGACTGTTCCGGCAGCTCGACCTCCAGGAACAGATCATTGTCGCGGCGCCACAGTTTCCGCATGCCCTGGAAGGACGGACCGTAGCCGTAGCCGCGCTCGCGCAGCAGGGGGTAAGCATCGGAGACGTCCACACTGGTCGCGTCGGCGGGCGGCCAGTCCCGCAGGCCCGCCGGTTCCTCCTCGGTGGCGGTCCCCAGTACGCCGTCGGCGTGCAGGGTCCACGGCAGGTCGGTATCGGCCGGGCGGGAGTAGATGCTCACCGCGCGGCTGCCGGACGGCTCGCCCGCACCGACGACCACCTGCACCTGGACCGCTCCGGCGACATCCGGATCGGGCAGGACGAGCGGGGCGGCGAGGGTGAGCTCCTCGAGGACGCCGCAGCCGACCTGATCGCCCGCACGCAAGGCCAATTCGACCAGACCGGTGCCGGGCAGCAGGACATTGTCGAACACCTGATGGTCGGTGAGCCAGGCCTGGGTGTGCGCCGACAGTCGGGCGGTGCACACGATGGCGTCGGAATCCGGGGCGGCGATGGCGGCGCCGAGCAGCGGGTGATCGATGACGCCGAGGCCGACCGAGGCGGCGTCGGGGGCGTCCTGGGCGGCCGGGACCCAGTAGTGGGTGCGCTGGAAGGCGTAGGTGGGCAAGGGGATCAGCCGGGCGTTCGAGGTGGCGTAGAACGTCTGCCAGTCGAATTCGCCGCCGGCTGCGTAGAGGTGGGCGGCGGCCGTGACCACGGTGGTGGATTCGGGGTGGTTGCGGCGCTGGGCCGGAGTGAACAGGGCGGTGTCGGCATCGATGGATTGGGCGGCCATGGCGGTGAGAACGGCGTCGGGGCCGATCTCCAGGAATCGGGTCACGCCCTGGTCGTTCAATACCGTTGCCGTGTCGGCGAATCGGACGGTGGCACGCACCTGGTTCACCCAGTAGTCCGCAGTGCCGACCTCGGTGTCCAGTGAGCCGGTCACCGTCGACACCATCGGAATCGACGGTGCCGCGAAAGTGATCTGGTTGGCGATCTCGGCGAAGTCGGCGAGCATCGGGTCCATCAATGGCGAATGGAACGCATGCGACACCCGCAGACGATTCGTCTTACGACCCTGCTCGGCAAACGATTCCGCCACAGCGAGAACCGCATCCTCCGCGCCCGAGACGACGACCGAACCCGGCGCGTTGAGCGCCGCGATCGACACCGACTCGGAGAGCAGCGGAGCGACCTCGTCCTCGGTGGCTTGAATCGCGACCATCGCGCCACCGGTCGGCAACGCCTGCATCAAACGACCACGCGCGGCGACCAGCCGGGCCGCATCCGACAGAGCGAGCACACCGGCCACATGCGCGGCAGCCAGCTCACCGATCGAATGCCCGGCAACGTAATCCGGTCGCACACCCCAGGATTCGAACAACCGGTACAGCGCCACTTCGACCGCGAACAACGCGGGCTGGGCGTAACCGGTCTGGTTCAGGAGGTCTTCATCCTCGCCCCACACGATCTCGCGCAGCGGCCGGTCCAGATGCGAATCCAGTTCCGCGACAACAGCATCGAATGCTGTGGCAAAGGCCGGGAAGTCCGCATGCAAGTCGCGTCCCATTCCGAGCCGCTGGCTGCCCTGCCCGGTGAACAGGAAGGCGAGCGGGCCAGAGCGCCGGGCTTGCCCGCGGGCCACGGTGGCGAGCGAACGGCCCTCGGCGACGGCGTGCAGGCCCGCGATCAACTCCGAGCGGTCGACGCCGACGATGACGGCGCGTTGTTCGAAGACCGCGCGGGCGGTGGCGAGCGTGTAGCCGATATCGGCCGGATCGCTGTCCGGTGCCGATTCGAGGTGTGCGGCAAGGCGTTCCGCTTGTCCGGCGAGCCCCTCATTCGACTTTCCGGACAGCACCCATGCGGTCACCGGCAGCGGGCGCGAAACAGCGGTGGGCTCCGGGAATGCCGGGCCGGTCGGTGCTTCTTCGATAATGACGTGGGCGTTGGTGCCACTGATACCGAACGAGGACACACCCGCCCGACGCGGATGACCATTGACAGGCCACTCTCGCGCCTCGGTCAACAGCTGCACCTCGCCCGCCGACCAATCCACATGCGGTGAGGGCTCATCCACATGCAAGGTGGACGGCATCACTTCGTGCCGCAGCGCCATGACCATCTTGATGATGCCGCCGACACCCGCAGCGGCCTGAGCGTGACCGAAGTTGGACTTCAGCGAACCCAGCCACAACGGCTGTCCCTGTGGGCGGTCCTGACCGTAGGTCGCCAGTAGCGCTTGCGCCTCGATTGGGTCACCCAGTGTCGTTCCGGTGCCGTGACCTTCGATCACGTCCACCTCGGCACCCGACAATCCGGCATTGGCCAGTGCCTGCCGGATCACGCGCTCCTGCGACGGACCATTCGGCGCGGTCAAACCATTGGACGCACCGTCCTGGTTGACAGCCGAACCAGCCACCACTGCCAACACCGGATGCCCATTTCGCCGCGCATCCGACAACCGCTCCAGCAGCAGGACACCGCAGCCCTCGGCCCAGCCGGTTCCGTTCGCGCCGCCCGCGAAGGACCGGCAGCGGCCGTCCGCGGACAGGCCGCGCTGGCGCGAGAATTCGATGAACATGGTCGGCTGGGACATGACTGTCACACCACCGGCCAAGGCCAGGGAGCATTCGCCCGACCACAGCGCCTGCTGTGCCAGATGCAGCGCCACCAGCGACGATGAGCAGGCGGTGTCGACCGTGACCGCCGGGCCTTCCAGGCCCAGGGTGTAGGAGATCCGGCCGGAGACCAGGCTGCCACCGCTGCTGGTGGCGACCCCCGGGCCCTGGGCGTAGTCGTGGTACATGACACCGGCGAACACGCCGGTCGAACTGCCCCGCAGGGCGGCCGGGTCGATTCCGGCGCGCTCGAGCGCCTCCCAGGACGATTCCAGCAGCAGGCGCTGCTGCGGGTCCATCATGAGCGCCTCGTTCGGGCTGATGCCGAAGAAGTCGGCATCGAATTCGGTGGCGTCGTAGAGGAATCCGCCACTGCGCGCGTAGGTCTTGCCCGGGACGCCGGGTTCGGGGTCGTAGACGCCCGCGATATCCCAGCCGCGGTTGCCGGGGAAGTCCCCGACCGCGTCGGTGCCCTCGGTGACCAGCTGCCACAGTCCCTCCGGCGAGCTGACACCGCCCGGGTAACGGCAGGCCATGGCGACGATGGCGATCGGCTCGTTGTCGCCCGAACGCTGGTGTGCCACCGCGGCTTTACCGCTTCCGAAGCCGGTGAGCTGGTCACCGATATGGTCGGCCACCGCGGTCGCGTTCGGGTAGTCGAAGACCAGGGTCGGGGAAAGTCGCAGACCCGTAAGGTCATTCAACTGGTTGCGCAGTTCCACCGCGGACAGCGAGTCGAATCCGAGTTCCTGGAAGGCACGGTCCGGTTCGATCGCCTCGGCGGACGAGTGACCCAGTACGGCGCCCACGGTCGAGCGGACCAGATCCAGCAATGCCGCCGCGCGTTCGCGGTCGTCGAGCCCGGACAGCTTGTCCCGCAGTGCATCTCCGCCACCCGAGCGCGCGGTGCGGCGAATCGGCACCCGCACGATGCCGCGCAGCAGCCACGGCACCGACTCCGGTTTGGCGCGCAGCACCGTCGGATCGATCCGCACCGTCGCCAGCACCGCTTCCGGTGCCGCCAGCGCGGCGTCGAACAGGGCGAAGCCCTCGGCTTCGGTGAGCGCGGGGAAACCCATGCGGCGCAGGCGAATCAGGTCCTCGTCGCCGAGCATGGCGCCGAGTCCGGCGTCCACGCCCCACAGTCCGTAGGCCATCGAGGTGGCCGCCAGGCCCGCGGCCCGGCGATGGGTGGCCAGGGCGTCGAGGAAGACATTGGCGGCGGCGTAATTGCCCTGGCCCGCGGCCAGCACCAGGCCACCGGCCGAGGAAATGAGGACGAAGGCGTCCAGGTCGAGGTCGCGGGTCAGGTCGTGCAGATGCCAGGCACCGTCCACCTTCGGTGCCAGCACGGCCGCCAACCGGTCCGGGGTGAGGGCGCTGACCAGGCCGTTGTCCGCCAGACCGGCGGCATGCACGATACCGGTGAGCGGCCGGTCGGCCGGGACCAGCGTCAGGGCCGCGGCCACCGCCGATCGGTCGGCCACATCGCAGGCGGCGACCGTGACTTCGGCTCCGAGCGCGGTCAATTCGGCCGTCAGCTCGGCCGCGCCGGGCGCGTCCGCGCCGCGGCGGCTGGTCAGTACGAGCGAGCGAATGCCGTGCGCGGTGACCAGGTGCCGGGCCAGCAGGCCGCCGAGGCCGCCGGTGCCACCCGTGATCAGCACGGTCCCTTCCGGATTCAGGGTGAACTCGGTGGCCGCGCCGGGCCGGGCGAAGCGGGGCACCAGGATTTCCCCGGCCCGGATCGCGGTTTCCGGTTCGGCCGATCGGGCCGCGGCGGGCACGGCGGCCGGGGAGGCCGGGTCGTCGTCGAGGTCGAGCAGGGCGAAGCGGCCGGGGTTCTCCGCGATGGCGGCCCGGACCAGGCCCCATACCGGGGCGTGGGCCAGGGCGATATCGGCGCCCTCGGCGGTCGAGACCGCACCGCGGGTGGCGATCACCAAGGTGGTGTCGGCGAAAGCGTCTGCGGCCAGCCAGGATTGCAGCACATCCAGCACCGCGGTGGTCACGGCCGTCACCTGCTCGGGGACAGTGGGCTCACCTGTTACCGGCAGCGGCGCGCACCAGATGACGCACTCCGGTGCCGGGATCCGCTCGGCGGCAATGGCTTCGGTGAGCGCCGCCAGATCCGGGAAGGTGTCGGCGGCGGGTGCGCCGATCGTATTGTCGCCCACGACGACCCAGGTGCCCTCGGCCTCCGGATCCGCGGCGACCGGCCGAGTCCAGGCGAGCGCGAACAGGGCGTTGGCGGTGACGTCCTCGGCCGCGTCGAGCTGTTCGATCGAGACCGGCCGGGTGAGCAGTGATTCGACCGACAGCACCGGCGCACCGGTTTCATCGGCGAGGGTCAGGGTCGTGCCGCCGTTCGGGCCGGGAGCCATCCGGACTCGGGCCGCGGCCGCACCGCTGGCGTGCAGGGTGACGCCGTTCCAGGCGAACGGCAGCAGCGTCTGCTCCTGCGAGCCATCGGAATTCACCAGCATGGCGTGCATGGCGGAATCCAGCAGGGCCGGGTGGACGCCGAAGGCGGCGGCATCGGCGCGCGCCTGTTCCGGCAGTGCCACCTCGCCGAATACCTCGTCGCCGCGTTTCCAGGCCGCGCGCAGGGCCTGGAATACCGGGCCGTAGCCGTAACCGGCGGCCAGCAGCGCCGGGTACGCACCCTCGATGTCGATGCGGGTCGCGCCCGCCGGTGGCCACTGGGTCAGTGGCTCGGGCGCGGCGACCCGGCCCTGCGCCAGGATGCCCTGCGCGTGGGTGGTCCACTGCTCCTCGTCGTCGTCCGGGCGGGACCGGATCAGCAGCGGGCGGCGACCGGTGTCGTCCGCCGCGCCCACGACCACCTGGAGGAAGCGACCGCCGCGGCGGGAGTCCTTGCCGGGCAGGATGAGCGGGGCCTGCAGGGTGAGCTCCTCCACCACGGTGCAGCCGACCCGATCGCCCGCGTGCACGGCGAGTTCGACGAAACCCGTGCCGGGCAGCAGGATATTGCCGAGTACCTCGTGGTCGGCCAGCCAGGGGTGGGTGTGGGTGGCGAGGCGGCCGGTCAGGACCACACCGCCGGAATCCGGGAGCGGGATCATGGCGCCGAGCAGGGGGTGTTCGGCGGGGGTCACGCCCGTGGCGGAGACATTGCCGATGTGCTCGGCCAGCCAGGACTCGGTCAGGTAGTCGAGGGTGTCCAGCCAGAAGTGGCTGCGCTGGAAGGCGTAGGTGGGCAGGTCGATTCGGGTCGCGCCGGTGTCGGCGTAGTAGGCGGGCCAGTCGACGCGGCCGCCGGCGGCGTGGAATCGTCCCAGAGCCGCTACGGCGGTCGCCGGTTCGGGACGGCCCTTACGGAGGGCGGCGACGAAGGTCGCGCCTTCGGTGGTGACGGACTGGTCGGCCATGGCGGTCAGCACGGCGTCCGGGCCGATCTCGACGAAACGGGTCACCCCGGATGCGCTCAATGCTGCTGCGGTGTCGGCGAACCGGACTGTGGCGCGCACCTGGTCCACCCAGTACTGCGGGGTGCTGACCTCGGCATCCAGTGAGCCCGTCACGGTCGACACCATCGGAATCGACGGTGCCGCGAACGAAATCTCTCGAGCGATCTCGGCGAACTCGGCGAGCATCGGCTCCATCAACGGCGAATGGAACGCATGCGACACCCGCAAGCGGTTCGTCTTACGACCTTGCACCGCAAACGAATCCGCTAAAGCCAGGACCGCATCCTCCGCGCCCGAGACGACGACCGAACCCGGCGCGTTCAACGCCGCGATGGACACCGACTCGGTCAGCAGCGGCGCGACTTCATCCTCGGTGGCTTGAATCGCCACCATCGCACCACCGGTCGGCAACGCCTGCATCAAACGACCACGCGCAGCGACCAACCGAGCCGCATCGGACAGAGTGAGCACACCGGCCACATGCGCGGCGGACAGTTCACCGATCGAATGCCCGGTCACGAAATCTGGTCGCACACCCCAGGATTCGAATAGGCGGTACAGCGCCACTTCGAACGCGAACAACGCGGGCTGAGCAAAACCGGTCTGATTCAACAGACCCTCGTCTTCGCCCCACACGATCTCGCGCAGCGGCCGGTCCAGGTGCGAATCCAGTTCCGCGACAACAGCGTCGAACGCCCCCGCGAACGCCGGGTACCCCTGGTAGAGCTCACGCCCCATCCCGATACGCTGACTGCCCTGGCCGGTGAACACGAACCCGGTCCGGCCACTACCGCGGGCGATGCCGGTCACCGCGTTCGCCGCCGGACGCCCCTGGGCGAGGGCGTGCAGTCCCGCGATCAGTTCGCCCCGCTCGCTGCCCACGACGACCGCACGCCGCTCGAACGCCGCTCGCGTGGTCACCAGCGAGTACGCGATATCGAGCGGTTCGGTGTCCGGAGCCGAAACCAGCTGTTCCGCAAGCTGTTCCGCCTGCCCGGCCAGAGCCTCCGGCGACTTGGCCGACAGCACCCAGGCGACCGCGGGAACGTCTCGCCCCACCGCCTCGGCCGGATTCGACACGGCCGGTGGCTCTTCGATGATGACGTGCGCGTTGGTGCCGCTGATCCCGAACGAGGACACCCCCGCGCGGCGAACCCGCTCGCCGACCGGCCATTCGCGCGGCTCGGTCAGCAGGCGCACCTCGCCCGCCGACCAATCCACATTGCTGGAGGGTTCGTCCACATGCAGGGTGCGCGGCATCAGCCGGTGCCGCAGGGCCATGACCATTTTGATGATGCCGCCGACGCCCGCGGCGGCTTGGGCGTGCCCGAAGTTCGATTTGAGCGAGCCGAGCCATAGCGGTTGCCCGTCCGGCCGCTGCTGACCGTAGGTGGCGAGCAGCGCCTGCGCCTCGATCGGGTCGCCGAGAGTGGTTCCGGTGCCGTGGCCTTCGATCAGGTCGACCTGGTCCGCGGAGAGTCGCGCGTCCTCGAGCGCCTGCCGGATCACCCGCTCCTGCGAGGGGCCGTTGGGTGCGGTGAGCCCGTTGGAGGCGCCGTCCTGGTTGACCGCGCTGCCGCGCACGATGCCCAGGATCGGATGCCCGTTGCGGCGGGCGTCGGAGAGTCGTTCCACGACCAGCATGCCGCAGCCTTCGGCCCAGGCGGTGCCGTCGGCGGCCGTGGCGAAGGAGCGGCAGCGGCCGTCGCGGGACAGGCCGTTCTGCTTGGAGAATTCGATCAGCGCTTCGGGTGTCGCCATGACCGCGACGCCGCCGACCAGGGCGAGGGTGCACTCCCCCGCCCGCAGGGCCTGACCGGCGAGGTGCAGCGCCACCAGCGACGACGAGCAGGCGGTGTCGACGGTGACGGAGGGGCCCTCCAGTCCGAACACGTACGAGATCCGGCCCGAGGCCACCGATCCGGTGCTGTTGTTGGCCGCGTAGTCGTGATACATCATGCCCGCGAAGACGCCGGTCCGGCTGCCGCGCAGGGTGGCCGGATCGATGCCCGCGCGTTCGAGGGCCTCCCAGGAGGTTTCCAGCAGCAGCCGCTGCTGGGGATCCATGATGAGGGCCTCGTTCGGGGAGATGCCGAAGAACGCGGGTTCGAATCCGGCGGCGTCCCGCAGGAATCCGCCCTGGTTCACATAGGTGGTGTGCGGGCGCTCGCCGGTCGGGTCGTAGACGCCCTCCGGGTCCCAGCCGCGGTCGGCGGGCAGCGGCGAGACGGCGTCCACGCCGTCGGCCACCAGCTGCCACAGCTGCTCGGGCGAGGTGACCCCGCCCGGATACCGGCACGCCATGCCGACGATGGCCATCGGCTCCCGTTGTGCGGCGAGCAGTTTGCGGTTCTCACCGCGGAATCGTTCCGTCTCCTTGAGTGAGGCCCGTAGCGCCTCGATCAATTTGGCGTCGGTGTCACTCATCGAATCCCTCACGTTCGTTGCTCGCATCACCGGCATCCAGGCCGGCGAATGCCATGGCGATCAGACTGTCTGCGTCCATGTCATCGATGACTTCGGCGCTGACGGCCGGTTCGTCGATGTCGGACGGTTCGTCGGGCGAGGCGCCCAGTTCCAGCAGGGCGTCCAGCAGGCCGGCGGCACGCAGCCGGTCCAGCGAGACGGTGCCGAGGATCCGTCGTATCCGCTCGGGATCGGTACCGGATTCGGTGTGCCCGTTGGTGTTCGGTGCCAGTTCCGCCTGGAGTTTGGCGGTCAACACGGTGGCATTGGGGTAGTCGAAGATCAGCGTCGGGGGCAGCCGCAGGCCGGTGGCCCGATTGACCTCGTTGCGGAACTCCACGGCGGCCAGGGAATCGAAGCCCAGTTCGCTGAAGGCGCGGTCGGGTTCGATGGCGTGTGCTCCGCTGTGCCCGAGCACCAGTGCGGCGTGCGTGCACACCAGGTCCAGGAGCAGCGCGGACCGATCGGGCTCGGTGACCTCGGCCAGCCTGCGGCGCAGTGTCTCCGCGGCGGCGGTGTCGGTGCGGCCACGACGTGCGGTGCGGCGCACCAGGCCGCGCAGCAGCGCCGGTGGCTCGTCCTCGCTGGTTGTGAGCGCGTTCAGGTCGAACCGGATCGCAACGGGCGCGGTCGCATTCGTCGTCGTGGCGGCGTCGAAGAGGGCGAGGCCGAAGTCCCGGGTCAGCGGCAGCACGCCGGTGCGCTGCAGGCGCTGCCGGTCGCCGTCGCTCAGAGTTCCGCCCATGCCGGATTCGTCTTCCCACAGGCCCCACGCCTGGGCCTGCGCGGGCAGGCCATGGGCGCGGCGGTGCTGGGCCAGCGCGTCCAGGAACGCATTGGCGGCGGCGTAGTTGCCTTGGCCGGGGTTACCGAAAACGCCCGCCGCCGAGGAGAACAGGACGAAGGCGGACAGATTCCGGTCGCGGGTGAGTTCGTGCAGGTTGAGGGCGGCATCGACCTTGGCGGTGAGCACCGTGTCCAGTCGTTGCGGGGTCAGGGCGGCGATCACACCGTCGTCGAGAACACCGGCGACGTGCACGACACCGGCCAGGTCGACGCCGTCGAGCAGCGCGGCCAGGGCCGCGCGGTCGGCGGTATCACAGGCCGCGAACTCGACGTCGGCACCGAGGGCGGTCAATTCGTCCCGCAGTTCCTCGGCTCCGGGTGCGGTCGCGCCGCGACGGCTGGTGAGCAGCAACCGGCGCACGCCGTGGCGGGCGACCAGGTGCCGGGCGATGACCCCGCCGAGGGTGCCGGTCGCGCCGGTCACCAGCACCACACCGGTATCGGCGAATTCCGCCGCGGGCGGCTCGCCCCCGGCGGGCACTCGCGTCAGCCTGCCCACGTGGAGTGCGTTGTCCCGCACCAGGATTTGCGGTTCACCGGTGGCCAGCACGGCCGACAGGTCGACCGAGCCGTCGGTGTCCAGCAGCACGATGCGCCCGAGCTGTTCGGACTGCGCCGAGCGCACCAGGCCCCACACGGCGGCACCGGCCAGGTCGGTGATATCGGTTCCCGGCGGGGCGACCGCGCCGCGGGTGCGGACCACCAATGTCGTATCGGCGAAGCGGGATTCCGTGGACCACTGGTGCAGGACCGCCAGTACCGCGTGGGTGGCACTGTGCACCGCGGCCGCGTCCATGCCGGGAACCGGCTCCAGGACTACGACTTCCGGAGACGTGGTGGCGTCCAGGCGGTCCCAGGTGACGGTGGGTGTCACGCCGTCGGCGGCGATTCCGCCGACCGGCACCCAGGCCAGCTGGTAGAGCGAATCGACCGGTCCCGCTCCGGCACTACTGAGCTGCTCGGGCGAAACCTCCCGCAGCACCAGCGATTCCACCGAGGCCACCGCGGCACCGGTCGTGTCGGTGAGCGTCAGCGCGACTTCGGTATCACTGCGCCAGGTCAGGCGGGCGCGCACCGCGTCCGCACCGGCGGCGTGCACGGCGACCCCGTGCCAGGAGAACGGCAGCAGCATGCGCTGCTCCTCCTCCTCCGATTCCGGTGCCGCGTAGCGTAATCCGTGCAGGCAGGCGTCGAGCAGAGCCGGGTGCAGGCCGTAGGCCGTGGCGTCGGATCGGATCGCCTCGGGCAGTTCCACCTCCACCGACACTTCGGCACCGTTGCGCCAGGCGCGCCGCAGGCCCTGGAAGGCCGGACCATAGCCGTAGCCGTTGGCCGCCAATTCCGCGTAGTTTCCGGTCAGGTCGATCTGCTCGGAATCCGCTGGTGGCCACACTGTGTCGGCAGCGACCGGCAGCACGATAGCGCTGCTGAGCGCGCCTTCGGCGTGCAACAGCCACGGCAGTCCGGCGTCACCGCCCTCGGCGCGCGAGTAGATCGATACCGTGCGACCGGCCGTCGCATCCGGGCCCCCGACAACCACCTGGATCTGAATCCCGGCCGTGCCGTGTTCCGGCAGCACCAGCGGCGCGGCCAGGGTCAGCTCGGACAGGACCGCGCAGCCGGTGCGGCGACCGGCCTCCACGGCCAGTTCCACGAAACCCGTGCCGGGCAGCAGGATGGTGTCACCGACGCGGTGATCGGCCAGCCACGGGTGGGTGCGCGCCGACAGGCGGCCGGTGAACACCACACCACCCGAATCGGGTGCCGGGACGACCGCGCCGAAGAGCGGATGATCGACGGTGTCCAACCCCATGGCGGCGGCGTCGGCGTCGGGCTGTTCGGGGAGAAGCCAGAAGTGCTCGCGCTGGAATGCGTAGGTGGGCAGGTCGATACGGGTCGCATCGGTACCGGCGAACAGGACCGGCCAGTCGATGGCGACGCCGAGAGTGTGCAGGTTTGCCACCGCGCCGAGAGCGGTGCGGGCTTCGTCGCGGTCCTTGCGCGAACCGGATACGAAGGCCGCGGAGTCGGCGTCGACGGATTGGGCGGCCATGGCGGTGAGAACGGCGTCGGGGCCGATCTCGACGAAGCGAGTCACCCCGGCCGCACTCAATGTCCGCGCCGCATCGGCGAATCGGACGGTGGCACGCACCTGGTTCACCCAGTAGTCCGGGGTGGTCACCTCGGCATCCAGTGAGCCGGTCACTGTTGACACGATCGGAATCGACGGTGCCGTAAAGGTGACCTGGTTGGTGATCTCAGCGAACTCGGCCAGCATCGGCTCCATCAACAGCGAATGGAACGCATGCGACACCCGCAAACGAGTCGTCTTACGGCCTTGTACCGCAAACGATTCCGCCAAAGCCAGGACCGCATCCTCCGAGCCCGAGACGACGACCGAACCCGGCGCGTTCAACGCCGCGATGGACACCAGATCGGTTAGCAGCGGCGCGACTTCGTCTTCGGTGGCCGCAATCGCGACCATCGCACCACCGGTCGGCAGCGCCTGCATCAAGCGACCACGCGCAACCACCAACCGAGCCGCATCCGAGAGGGTCAGCACACCCGCCACATGCGCGGCGGACAGTTCACCGATCGAATGCCCGGCCACGTAATCCGGTCGCACACCCCAGGATTCGAACAACCGGTACAACGCCACCTCGAGCGCGAACAGGGCGGGCTGAGCGAAACCGGTCTGGTTCAACAGGTCTTCGTCCTCACCCCACACGATCTCGCGCAGGGACCGGTCCAGGTGCGAATCCAGCTCGGCGACAACAGCATCGAATGCCGTAGCAAAGGCAGGGAAGCAAGCGTGCAACTGCTTCCCCATACCCAGTCGCTGACTGCCCTGTCCGGTGAACAGCGCACCCACCCGGCCGCTGCCGCGTGCGATGCCGGTCACCACGTTCGCCGTCGGGCGTTCCTGCGCCACGGCCGACAGTCCGGCGATCAGTTCGGCTCGGTCCGCGCCCAGCACCACCGCGCGATGCGCGTGCGCCGCGCGGCTGGTGGCGGCGGAGTAGCCGAGGTCGATCGCCCGGACCTGCGTGCCGGTGTCGAGCAGATCCAGCAGCCGCTGCGCCTGCGCGGGCAGCGCCTGGGCGGAGCGCGCCGAAACCAGCAGTGGCACCAGCGTATTCGGTTCCGTCGCGGTGCTCTCGCCGCGGTCGGACACCGGCGGTTCTTCGATGATCACGTGCGCGTTGGTGCCGCTGATCCCGAAGGCCGAGACACCGGCCCGGCGCGGATGACCATTGACCGGCCAGTCCTGCGCCTCGGTCAGCAGTCGCACCGCTCCGGCGGTCCAGTCGACCTTGGGTGAGGGTTCGTCCACGTGCAGCGTGCGCGGCAGGACGCCGTGCCGCATGGCCATCACCATCTTGATCACACCGGCCACACCGGCGGCGGCCTGCGCGTGCCCGATATTCGATTTCAGCGAGCCGAGCCACAGCGGCTGGTCCGCGGCCCGGTCGCGGCCGTAGGTGGCCAGCAGGGCCTGGGCCTCGATCGGGTCGCCCAATGTCGTTCCGGTGCCGTGCGCCTCGACGACATCGACGTCGGTGGTGGACAGTCCGGCATTGGCCAGGGCCTTGCGGATCACCCGTTCCTGCGACGGTCCGTTCGGCGCGGTCAGGCCGTTGGAGGCCCCGTCCTGGTTGATGGCCGAGCCACGCACCACCGCGAGAATCGGGTGGCCGTTGCGTTCGGCGTCGGACAGTCGTTCCAGCACCAGCACACCGCAGCCCTCGGCCCACGCGGTGCCGGCGGCGGACGCCGCGAAGGAGCGGCAGCGGCCGTCCCGCGAAAGCCCCTGTTGGCGGGAGAATTCGATGAAGGCGTCGGGGCTGGCCATGACCGCCACACCGGAGACCAGTGCCAGTGAGCATTCGCCCGAGCGCAGCGCCTGACCGGCCAGATGCAGTGCCACCAGTGAGGAGGAGCAGGCGGTGTCGACGGTCACGGCGGGGCCCTCGAGCCCGAAGACGTACGAGATGCGACCGGAGGCAATGGATCCGGTGTTCGCGTTGGCCTCGTAATCGTGATACATCATGCCCGCGAACACGCCGGTCTGGCTGCCGCGCAAGGACACCGGGTCGATGCCGGAGCGTTCGAGGGCCTCCCAGGTGGTTTCCAGCAGCAGCCGCTGCTGCGGGTCCATGAGCAGGGCTTCGTTCGGGGAGATGCCGAAGAAGCCGGGATCGAATCCGGCGGCCTCGTGCAGGAAGCCACCGGCGTTCACGTAGCTGGTGAACGGCCGGGCGGAGGCCGGATCGTAGATCTGCTCGAGATCCCAACCGCGGTTGTCGGGGAACGCCGAGATGGCGTCCACACCGTCGGCGACCAGCTGCCACAGCTCTTCCGGGGCCCGGACGCCACCGGGGTACCGGCAGGCCATGCCGACGATCGCCATCGGCTCGTCCACCGGGATCGCGCCGGAGGTGAGTACGGTTTCCGGTGCGGCACCGAAGACTTCGTCGACGACGTGGGCGGCGACGGCACGCGCGCTGGGGTAGTCGAAGATCAGCGACGCGGGCAGGCGCAGCCCGGTCTCCGCGGCGAGGGCATTACGGAATTCCACAGCGGACAACGAGTCGAAGCCGAGTTCCCCGAAGGCCCGGTCCGGTTCGATCAGGTCGGTGCCGCGGTGCCCGAGCACCTGGGCGGCCTGGGTCCGGACCAGGTCCAGGATGGTGCTCACCCGCCGGTCGCCCGGCAGGGCGGAGAGCCGGTCCCGCAGCGTGGCCGCCGCGGCTCCGGACGCCGTGCGGCGCAGCGGAATTCGCACCAGCGCCCGCAGCAGCGGCGGCAGGGCCGCACCGGCCTGAGCGAGTGCGGCGGTGTCGAGCCGGATCGGCACCAGCGTGCCCGCGCCGGAGGCGGCGGCGGTGTCGAACAGGGCCAGGCCGTGTTCGGCGGTCATCGGCTGCACGCCATTGCGGCTCATCCGGGCTCGGTCGCTGTCGCCGAGGTCACCGGCCATGCCCGCGGTGTCGGCCCAGAGTCCCCAGGCCAGCGATTGGGCGGTCAGGCCGCGGGCGCGGCGATATCCGACGAGGGCGTCGAGGACGGCATTGGCGGCGGCGTAGTTGCCCTGCCCCGCGCCGCCGATCACCCCGGCGGCCGAGGTGAACAGGACGAAGGCCGACAGGTTCAGCTGTTCGGTGAGTTCGTGCAGGGTGAGGGCGGCGTCGACCTTGGGCCGCATGACCCGTTCCAGTCGTTCGGGTGTCAGGGCCGTGATGATGCCGTCGTCGAGCACGCCGGCCAGGTGCAGCACACCGGTCAGCGGATGTTCCGGCGGAATCGCGGCCAGCAGTTCGGTCATGGCGGCACGGTCCGCGGCGTCCGCGGCGGCCACCGTGACCCGGGCACCGGCGTCGGTGAGTTCGGCGATCAGATCGGCGTACCGGTCCGGTTCGGCGCTGCGGCTGGTCAGGATCAGGTGCCGGACGCCGTGTGCGGTCACCAGATGGCGGGCGATCAGGCGGCCGAGCATGCCGGTGCCGCCGGTGATCAGGACGGTCCCGCCGGGGGCGAACGAGGTGGCCGGGGAGGCTGTTTCGTCCTCGATGGCGGCCCGCACCAGCCTCGGCACGTGGAACGTCCCGGCGCGCACCGCGAGTTGCGGTTCCTCGGCGGCGACTACCCGCTCGACATCGAGGTCACCGTCTACGTCGGCGACCAGCACGCGGTCCGGGAATTCCTGCTGCGCGGCGCGAATCAGGCCCCAGACACCGGCTCCGGCCAGATCGGTGACGGCGTGGCCCGGCTCCGGGGCGACCGCGCCTCGGGTGACGACGAGCAGCCGGGTGGCGGTGAATCGCTCATCCACCGACCAGGATTGCAGTACCGCCAGCGTGTGCTGGGCCTCGGCCCGGACGCTCTCGGCGTCCGTGCCCGGAGTGGTGTGCAGCACGACGATATCGGGGATCGGATCGGAATCGGGTATCGGCCACTGCGCGTGGCTGACCGGCGCGGCGGGCCGCTCCGGAAGGGTCTGCCATTCGACGCCGTACAGGCCGCTGTCCCGCTGCTCGGCGGGTGCGCCCAACTGCTCCGGGGTGACCGGGCGCGAGTTCAGCGCCCGCACCGTGGCCACCGGCGCGCCCTGCGCATCGGCGATGGTGAGCGCCACCGCATTCGGTCCCGACGGCACCGCGGCGACCCGCAGCGCGGTGGCGCCGAGGGCGGCCAGGCTGATGCCGGACCAGGAGAACGGCAGCAGGGTGCGGTCATCGCCGGTATCGCCGAAACGCAAGGCATGCAAGGCCGCGTCCAGCAGCGCGGGATGCAGGGCGAAGCGGGCGGCGTCGGCGTGCGCCTGCTGCGGCAGCAGTACCTCGGCGAAGATGCTGTCCCCGTGCTGCCAGGCCGCGTGCAGTCCCTGGAAGGTCGGTCCGTAGTGGTAGCCCTGCTCGGCGAGCCGCGCGTACGCGTCATCCAAGGGGATCGGTTGCGCGCCGGTGGGCGGCCAGTCGAGCAGGGGTTCGGTGTCCAGCGCGGATTCGGTGAGGGTGCCCTCGGCGTGGACCAGCCAGTCGTCGCCCGCTTCGGCGCGGGAAAGCACGACCACCGCACGGCGGCCATTGTCGGCCGCGCCCACGGTAATGCGCAGCCGGCGGCCGCGCTCCGCGGGCACCACCAGCGGTGCGCGCAGGATCAACTCCTCGACGGCCTGGTAGCCGACCTGGTCGCCGGCCTGAATGACCAACTCCACCAGGGCGGTTCCGGGCACCAGGATGGTGTCGAAGACGCGGTGGTCGGCCAGCCACGGCTGGGCGTGCAGCGAGAGGCGACCGGTGAGCACGACGGTGTCGTGCTCAGGTGTGGCCACCACCGCGCCGAGCAGCGGATGATCGATGGAGTCCAGGCCCATCGCGGCAGCGTCGGCCGCCGCCGCCTCGTCCAACAGCCAGAAGTATTCGCGCTGGAAGGCGTAGGTGGGCAGGTCGATTCGGGTCGCGCCGCTGTCGCGGTAGAAGGCGGGCCAGTCCACGGTGACACCGAGTGCGGACAGGTGCGCCAGGGCGGTGACGACACCGGTCGGCTCGTCACGGTCCTTGCGAAGGGTGGCGACGACGGTCGCCTCGGCGGTGTCCAGGCACTGGACGGTCATCGGGGTCAGTGCGGCGTCGGGGCCGATCTCGACGAAGCGAGTCACCCCGGCCGCACTCAATGTCCGTGCCGCATCGGCGAATCGGACGGTGGCACGCACCTGGTTCACCCAGTATTCCGGGGTCTGGATCTGCTCGTCGGCCGGTGCTCCGGTCACTGTCGACACCATCGGAATCGACGGTGCCGCGAAGGTGACCTGGTCGGCGATCTCGGCGAACTCGGCCAGCATCGGCTCCATCAACAGCGAATGGAACGCATGCGACACCCGCAGACGGTTCGTCTTACGGCCTTGTACCGCAAACGATTCCGCCAAGGCGAGGACCGCTTCCTCTACGCCTGAGACTACGACCGAACCCGGCGCGTTCAGCGCCGCGATGGACACCGAATCGGTGAGCAGAGGCGCGACTTCATCCTCGGTGGCCGCAATCGCCACCATCGCACCACCGGTCGGCAACGCCTGCATCAAACGACCACGCGCCACCACCAAGCGAGCCGCATCCGACAGCGTCAACACACCCGCCACATGCGCGGCGGACAGTTCACCGATCGAATGCCCGGCCACGTAATCCGGTCGCACACCCCAGGATTCGAACAACCGGTACAACGCCACCTCGAGCGCGAACAGGGCGGGCTGAGCGAAACCGGTCTGATTCAACAGCTCCTGATCGGCGCCCCACACGACTTCGCGCAGCGGCCGATCCAGATGCGAATCCAGTTCCGCGACAACCGCGTCGAAGGCCGCCGCGAACGCCGGGTACCCCTGGTAGAGCTCACGCCCCATCCCGATACGCTGACTGCCCTGCCCGGTGAACAGGAAGCCCAGGCCGCCGGAGGTCCGGGCCTGCCCGCGCAGCACCGCGCCGTGCGTGCGATCCTCGGCGACTGCGGTCAGACCGTCGATCAGCTCGTCGATTCCGGTGCCGACCACCACCGCGCGGTGCGCGTGGGCCGGGCGTGCGGCCGCGGAGATTCCGAGGTCGACCGGTCGCAGATCGGCCGAATCGGACAGTAGTGCTTGTAGTTTCGCCGCCTGTGCGGCGAGCGCGGCGGCTGAGCGCGCCGAGATCACGACCGGCACTGGCAGTTTCGGTACATCGATGGGCGCGGTGGCGGTCTGATACGGATCGACCGGTGCTTCTTCGATGATGACGTGAGCGTTGGTGCCACTGATACCGAACGAGGACACACCCGCCCGACGGGGATGGCCATTGACCGGCCACTCACGTTCCTCCGTGAGCAGTTGCACCTCGCCCGCCGACCAATCCACATGCGGTGAGGGCTCATCCACATGCAGGGTGCGCGGCATCACTTCGTGCCGCAGCGCCATGACCATCTTGATGATGCCGCCGACACCCGCCGCGGCCTGAGCGTGACCGAAGTTCGACTTCAGCGAACCCAGCCACAACGGCTGCCCCTCCGGCCTGTCCTGACCATAGGTCGCCAGCAGTGCTTGCGCCTCGATCGGATCGCCCAGTGTCGTTCCGGTGCCGTGACCTTCGATCACATCCACTTCCGCACCCGACAACCCGGCATTGGCCAGCGCCTGCCGGATCACCCGCTCCTGCGAAGGACCATTCGGCGCGGTCAAACCATTGGACGCACCGTCCTGATTCACCGCGGAACCAGCCACCACAGCCAGCACCGGATGCCCATTACGGCGCGCATCCGACAAACGCTCGACCACCAGCACACCGCAGCCCTCGGCCCAGGCTGTGCCGTCGGCACTACCGGCGAAGGACCGGCAGCGGCCGTCCGCGGACAGCCCGCGCTGTCGCGAGAATTCCACGAACGCATCGGGGCTCGCCATGACCGCCACACCGGAAACCAAGGCCAGGGAGCATTCGCCCGACCGCAGCGCCTGCTGTGCCAGATGCAGCGCCACCAGCGAGGAGGAGCAGGCCGTATCGACCGTCATGGCCGGGCCTTCCAGGCCGAACACATACGAGATGCGACCGGAGGCAATGGATCCGGTGTTCGCATTGGCCTCGTAGTCGTGGTACATCATGCCCGCGAACACGCCGGTCCGGCTGCCGCGCAACGAACTCGGATCGATTCCGGCGCGTTCGAGGGCCTCCCAGGTGGATTCGAGCAGCAGGCGCTGCTGCGGGTCCATCACCAGCGCCTCGTTCGGGGAGATACCGAAGAAGCCGGGGTCGAATTGTGCCGCGTTGTGCAGGAATCCGCCGGTATTGACGTAGCTGGACTGTGGCCGTTGCCCGGTGGGGTCGAAGACCGAGTCCAGATCCCAGCCACGGTCGACCGGGAATTCCGAGATGGCGTCCACCCCGTCGGCGACCAGCTGCCACAGTTCCTCCGGCGAGCTGACCCCGCCGGGGTAACGGCAGGCCATACCCACGATGGCGATGGGCTCGTCGAGTGCGGCGGTGGCGCGGATCGGTGCGGCAGAGGTTTCAGCCGCGCCGGTCGCGGTGGCGACGAGGAATTCGGACAGCACGATCGGGGTCGGATAGTCGAAGATGAGCGAGGCGGGCAGGCGGATGCCGATGTCCGCGGCGAGCGCGGTGCGGAAGTCCACCGCCGATAGCGAGTCGAATCCGAGGTCGCCGAAGGAGCGGTCCGGTTCGATGGCATCGATTCCGTTGTGCCCCAATACTGTTGCGGCTTGGGTCCGGACCAGTTGCAGCACCACCGCGAGCCGGTCGGCGGCCGGCAGCGCGGCCAGCTGCCGAGCGAACTGCCCGGCGGACGCGGATCCGGTGGTGGCGCTGCGACGCCGGATGCGGCGCACGAGATGGTTCAGGACGGCGGGCACCGCGGTGGCGTGGGCCAGTACCGCGGTGTCCAGCCGCACCGGCACCGGCACCACGGCAGTGGTGGCGCGGGCGGCGTCGAACCGCTCGAGGGCCTGTTCCGCGGTCAGCGCGGGGATGCCGCCACGGTTGATGCGCTGCCGTTCGGCGTCGGTGAGCCCGGCGCCCATACCGTCGGCGGTATCCCACAGACCCCACGGCAGGGATTGGGCGACAAGGCCGTTCGCGTGCCGGTACTGGGCGAGGGCGTCCAGGTACGCATTGGCTGCGGCGTAGTTCCCTTGGCCCGGCGTGCCGAAAATTCCTGCGGCCGAGGAGAACAGCACGAAGGCGGACAGGTCCAGGGTGCGGGTGAGTTCGTGCAGATGCCAGGCGGCGTCGACCTTCGGGCGGAAGACACGGTCCAGCCGCTGGGGGGTCAGTGCGTCGATGGTGCCGTCGTCCAGGACTCCGGCCAGGTGCACGATGGCGGAGATCTCGTGTGCCGCCAGCAGTTCCGCCACGGCGGCGCGGTCGGCCACATCACAGGCGGCGATGTCGACGTGCGCGCCGAGGTCGGTCAGTTCCGCCCGCAGCGCCTGTGCGCCCGGCGCGTCGATGCCGGTGCGGCTGGTCAGGATCAGCCTGCGCACCTCGTGGCGCGTCACCAGATGCCGGGCCAGGAGTGCGCCGAGGCCGCCGGTGCCGCCGGTCAGCAGCACGGCACCGTCGCCGAAGCCGGTGGGCGCGTCCTGTTCCGGGAGCTGCGCCTCCTGCGGCAGCGGGGTCAGCCGCGCCGCGTACCGGACGCCCTCGCGCACCACGAGCTGTGGTTCGCCGCCGGTCAGCACCTCCGCCAGCGGAATCGAACCATCGGTGTCCACCAGCACGATTCGGGCGTCGTACTCCGATTGCGCGGTGCGGCCCAGGCCCCATACCGCGGCTCCGGCCAAATCGGTGAGTGTCTCACCGGGCAGTGCCACCGCGCCGCTGGTGCGGATCACATAGGTCGTGTCGGTGTCGGTCCACTGGTGCAGAGCGGCCAGCGCCTGCTCGGTCGCGGCCCGCACACTGGCCGGGTCGATACCGGAAACGGTCTGCAGGACAACCGGTTCCGCGTCCGATGCGGTGTCGGTGACGGCGCCGATCGGCGTCCAGGTCAGCTCGTACAGCGGTTCGGTGCGCGAGGCGGCGAGCTGGTCGGCCGAAATCTCGCGCAGGGTCAGTGCTTCCACGGTGGCGACCGGCGCACCGTCCGCGTCGGCGATGGTGAGTCGCACCGTGCCCGCGCCGAGCGGGGTCACCCGTACGCGGGTCGCCGCCGCGCCGGCGGCGTGCAGCGCCACCTGCGACCACGAGAATGGCAGGGCCACCGCGTCGTCCACGACATCGGTCAGGCCGATGGCGTGCAGGCAGGCGTCGAGCAGTGCCGGGTGCAGGCCGTACTCGGCGGCGTCGTCTCGAATCGCGTCCGGCAGCGCCACTTCCGCGAATACCTCGCCGTCGCGCCGCCACGCGGCGCGCAGGCCGCGGAACACCGGACCGTAGTCCAGGCCGATCTCGGCCAGGTCCGAATAGGTCCGGTCGAGGTCGAGGGCGGTCGCACCGGCGGGCGGCCAGTCGAGCAGGCTCTCCTCGGGGGCGGATGCGGCGTCGCGGAGCACACCGGCGGCATGGCACACCCACGGCAGCGTCGGATCGTCGCCACGCGCGTGCACGGCGACCGTCCGACGGCCGGATTCGTCCGAGGCCGTCACGGATACCCGGATCGCGACACCACCGGATTCGGGGAGTACCAGTGGTTCGCGCAGAATCAGCTCGTCCAGCATCGCGCCGCCGACCTGATCGCCCGCGCGGATCGCCAGTTCGACGAAACCCGCACCGGGGAACACGATGTCGCCGAGCACGCGATGGTCGGCCAGCCACGCCTGGGTGCGCGCCGACAACCGCCCGGTGAGTACCACGCTGTCGGTATCCGGGGCCGCGATCACCGCACCGAGCAGCGGGTGCCCGGCCGTTTCCAGTCCGGCCGCGGACACATCGCCGAGCCCGGTCGAGGCGCCCGCCCAGGCCTGCCGCCAATAGTCGAGTGAATCGAGCCAGAAACGTTCGCCCTGGAAGGCATAGGTGGGCAGGTCGACAATGGCGGCCCCGGCGAACCAGGCGGCCCAGTCGACCCGGTGACCGCGCGCATGGCAGGTGCCCAGCGCGGTCGCCAGTTGCGCCGCCTCGGCGCGGTCGCGGCGGAGCGTGGCGGTGAACGCCACCGATTCGCTCCGGTCTGCGGCCATTCCGGTCAATACCGCGTCCGGGCCCAGTTCCAGACAGGTGGTGACACCGGCGTCGGTCAAGGCCTGGACGGCGTCGGCGAAGCGGACCGTGGCGCGGACCTGGTTCACCCAGTACTCCGGGGTCAGGATCTGCTCGTCGGCCAGTACACCGGTCACGGTCGACACCATCGGAATCGACGGTGCCGCAAAAGAAATCTCTCGAGCGATCTCGGCGAACTCGGCCAGCATCGGCTCCATCAACGGCGAATGGAACGCATGCGACACCCGCAGACGATTCGTCTTACGACCTAGCGCCGCAAACGATTCCGCCACGGCGAGGACCGCGTCCTCCGCGCCGGAGACCACGATCGAACCCGGCGCGTTCACCGCCGCGATCGACACCGACTCGGTCAGCAGCGGCGCGACCTCGTCCTCGGTGGCTTGGATCGCCACCATCGCCCCACCGGTCGGCAGCGCGTACATCAAACGACCACGCGCACAGACCAGCCGGGCGGCATCCGACAGGGTCAGCACACCCGATACATGCGCGGCAGCGAATTCGCCGATCGAATGCCCGGTCACGAAATCAGCTCGCACTCCCCAGGTTTCGAGCAACCGGTACAGCGCCACCTCGACCGCGAACAATGCGGGCTGAGCGAAGTCCGTCCGGTTCAACAGGTCTTCGTCCTCACCCCACACGATCTCGCGCAAGGACCGCTCCAGATGCGAATCCAGTTCCGCGACAACAGTGTCGAACGCCGCCGCGAACGCCGGGTACCCCTGATACAGCTCACGCCCCATGCCCAGCCGCTGACTGCCCTGGCCGGTGAACAGGAACCCGAGCCGTCCGGTGCCGCGAGCCGTCCCGCGCACCACGTTCGCCGCGGTGCGCTCATCCGCGAGGGCCTCGAGTCCGTCGATCAGCGCGTCGCGATCGGCGCCGACAATGACGGCCCGCCGCTCGAATACCGCGCGGGAGCGCACCAGCGACAGCCCGATATCGGCCGTCCGGCACTCCGGATCCGCGGCCACCCGCGCCAGCAGTCGCCGGGCCTGATCGGCCAGGGCCGCATCGGATTTGGCGGAGAGCGCCCACATCGTGACGGGCGGCTCCGCGCCGCGATCCGGGACGGTGGGCGGCTGCGCCGGGGCTTCCTCGATGATCACATGCGTATTGGTGCCGCTGATCCCGAACGAGGACACACCCGCCCGGCGGGGGTGACCATTGACCGGCCACTCCCGTGCCTCGGTGAGCAGCCGCACCTCGCCCGCCGACCAATCCACGTGCGGGGTCGGCTCATCCACATGCAGGGTGCGCGGCATGACGTCGTGCCGCAGCGCCATCACCATCTTGATCACACCGGCCACACCCGCCGCGGCCTGCGCGTGCCCGAAGTTGGACTTCAGCGAACCCAGCCACAGCGGTTGCCCGGCGGGGCGGTCCTGACCGTAGGTGGCCAGCACGGCCTGCGCTTCGATCGGGTCACCCAATGTCGTTCCGGTGCCGTGGGCTTCGACGATATCGACCTCGGCGGTGGACAATCCGGCATTGGCCAGGGCCTGCCGGATCACGCGCTCCTGCGACGGGCCGTTCGGCGCGGTCAAACCATTCGACGCACCGTCCTGGTTGACAGCCGAACCACGCACCACCGCCAGCACCGGATGCCCGTTGCGCCGGGCATCCGACAGTCGCTCCAGCACCAGCACGCCGCAGCCTTCGGCCCACGCCGTACCGTCGGCGGCACCGGCGAAGGACCGTGCCCGGCCGTCCGGCGACAGGCCGCGCTGCCGCGAGAATTCCACGAACCCCTCGGGTGTCGCCATGACCGCGACGCCACCGGCCAGGGCGAGCGTGCACTCCCCCGACCGCAGCGCCTGACCGGCCAGATGCAGGGCCACCAGCGAGGACGAGCACGCGGTGTCGACGGTGACGGCCGGGCCCTCGAGGCCGAACACATACGAAATCCGGCCCGAGGCAATGGCTCCCGTGCTGGCACTGGCCGCGTAGTCGTGGTACATCATGCCCGCGAACACACCGGTCCGGCTGCCGCGCAATGACGCCGGATCGATTCCGGCGCGTTCGAAGGCCTCCCAGGTGGTTTCCAGCAGCAGTCGCTGCTGCGGGTCCATGATGAGCGCTTCGTTCGGCGCGATCCCGAAGAACGCGGCGTCGAAAGTGTCCGCGTCGTACAGGAATCCGCCGGTATTGACGTAACTCGTGGCCGGGCGGGCCCCGGTGGGGTCGAACAGGGCGTCCAGATCCCAGCCACGGTCGGCCGGGAATTCCGAGATCGCGTCCACCTCGTCGGCGACCAGCTGCCACAGTTCTTCCGGCGAGCTGACCCCGCCGGGATAGCGGCACGCCATACCCACGATGGCGATGGGTTCGTCGGCGCCCGCGACGGCGCGCCGGACCTCGATCGCCCGGCCGGTCCCGGCCAGCTGCCGGGTCACATGATCGGCCAGCAGCACCGGGGTCGGATAGTCGAACACCAGCGACGCGGGCAGTCGCAGCCCGGTTTCGCCGCTGAGACCATTGCGGAACTCGACGGCGGACAGCGAGTCGAAGCCCAGTTCGTTGAACGCCCTATCCGGTTCGATCGACTCGCCCGATCCGAATCCGAGCACCCGCGCCACCCGCTCGAGCACCATCGCCAGCACCAGCGTCTGCCGTTCGGCTTCGGGCAGCGCGGCCAGGCGGTCGGCGAGCCCGCCGTCGGCGGCGCGGCTGCCGGCGCTGCGGCGGCGCACCGCGGGCAGCAAGCCACGGAACAGGTGCGGCAGCTGGTCGGCTTGCGCACGCAGCACGGGGAAGTCCAATGCCATGGGCGTCAATGCCGGTTCGGACGTGGCCAGTGCGGCATCGAACGCGGCGAGCCCGGTCTCGGCGGTCAGCGCGCGCAGGCCGTTGCCCGCGATCCGGGCGACGTCGGCGGTGCGCAAGGTCCCGGCCAGACCGGCCAGGTCGGTGCTTTCCACCTCCGCCCACAGCCCCCACGCGAGGGACTGCGCGGTCAGGCCGTGCGCGGCACGGTGGGTGGCCAGGGCGTCGAGGAAGGCGTTGGCGGCGGCGTAGTTGGCCTGACCGGGCGAACCGAGCACACCCGCGGAGGAGGAGAACAGCACGAAGGCCGACAGTTCCCGATCCCGGGTCAGCTCGTGCAGCAGCAGGGCCGCATCCACCTTGGGGCGCAGCACCTTTCGCAGTCGTTCGCCGGTCAGGTCCGTGACCAGGCCGTCGTCCAGCACACCGGCCAGGTGCACGACCGCGGTGAGGTCGAGTTCGGCCAGCAGCGCGGTCAGCTGGTCGCGGTCGGCGGTGTCACAGGCGACCACGCGGGCCTGCGCGCCCAGTTCGGCCAGCTCATCGACCAGTGCCGTCGCGCCCGGTGCGTCCGGGCCGCGCCGACTGGTCAGAACGAGACGGCGCACCCCGTACCGCACCACCAGATGCCGGGCGAACAGGCGGCCCAGCGCGCCGGTGCCGCCGGTGATCAGGACATCGCCGTCTGCGGCGAATTCCACGGCCGGGCCGGTCACCTGCACGCGCGCCAGCCGGGCGGCGTGCACGACACCGCCACGGACCATGACCTGCGGTTCGCCGGTGTCGACCACGGTCGCCAGATCGACCGAATCATCGGTGTCCACCACCACGATTCGGCCCGGATGCTCCGATTGCGCCGAGCGCAGCAGCCCCCACACCGCGGCACCGGCGAAGTCGGTCACATCCGCGCCGGGACGGGCGATCGCGCCACGGGTGACGGCCACCAGCGTCGCGGTGGATTCCTCGTCGGCGAGCCGGGCGTGCAGCTCGGACAGCGCGTGCGCCGCGGCGGCGTGCACGGACTCCGCCGTGATGCCCGGATTCACCTGCAATACAACGAAATCGGTGTCCGTCGCGGATCCGGCGGGGACCGGAACCCAGTCCACCCGGTACAGCGAATCGCCGCCCGGCTGCTGCCGGGAGGCCCGCAACTCCTCCGAAACCGGCCGCAGCGCCAGGGATTCGGCCGACAGCACCGGCTGACCGGCCGGGTCGGCGATCGACAGCGTCACCGATCCCGCGCCGACCGGCGACAGCCGCACTCGGACCTGTGTCGCGCCGGTGGCATGCAGGCCGACCTGGGACCAGGCGAAGGGCAGCACGGCCTGTTCGTCGAACAAGCCACTGAAGGCGGCCGCATGCAGGCAGGCGTCCAGCAGAGCGGGGTGGATGCCGAAACCGGCGGGCGCGGTACCGAGTTCGACCTCGGCGAACACCTCGCCCCCCGCACGCCACACCGCGCGCAGGCCTTGAAATGCTGGCCCGTATTCCAGTCCGGCGGCAGCCAATTCGGCGTACAGCTCACCGAGTTCGACCCGCTCGGCCCCGGCCGGTGGCCACGACTCGGGGAAGGTCTCAGGTGCCGGGGCACCGGTATTCAGCAGGCCGTCGGCGTGTTTGGTCCACGGCACGTCGGCGGGCAGTTCCGGGTCGCGGGAGTAGATCGCGACCGGGCGGGCAGCATCGGCCGTCGGGGCACCGACCACCACCTGCAATCGCACCCCGCGCCGCGCGGCCTCCGCGTCGGACAGGATCAGCGGTGTGTGCAGGGTCAGGTCCTCCAGCACCGCATAGCCGAGTTGATCTCCGGCACGGATCGCCAGTTCGACATAGGCCGTTCCGGGCAGCACGACGGCGCCATTGACCCGGTGGTCGTTCAGCCAGGGCTGCGCGCCGGTGGACAGGCGGCCGGTGAACACCAGCTCCCCGGAGTCGGGCAGCTGCACGACCGCGCCCAGCAGCGGATGATCGGCGGCGTCCAGACCGGCGGCGGCGACATCGGCCACCGGATTCGCGTCGACCCAATACCGTTGCCGGGTAAAGGCATAGGTGGGCAGATCGATCGGTGCGGGAACGGGTCGGCCCGCGGTCCAGTCCACGGTGGCACCGCGCACATGCGCTCGCGCCAGCGAGGTCAGGAAATCGGTGAGTCCGCCCTCGTGGCGGCGCAGGCTGCCGAGTACCGGTGCGTCGACCCCGGCATCTTCGAGGGTGGCTTCCACCGGAACTCGCAATACCGGGTGCGGACTGCACTCGACCCACAGATCGAAACCGTCACGCAGCAGGGCGCGGGTCGCCTCCTCGAACCGGACCGTCGTGCGCAGATTGGTGTACCAATAGCGCGCGCCCATCTCACGGGTATCGAGCACGTCGCCGGTGACCGCGGAATACAGCGCGATCTCACCCGAACGCGCCTGTACGGGTGCCAGTTGCGTGAGCACCTGCTCTTCGATCGCCTCCACATAATGCGAGTGCGAGGCATAGTCCACGGGAATCTTCTTGGGCGACAGCCCTTCCGCTATCAGCTCGGCATGCAGTTCATCCAGCGCGCCGTCGTCGCCGCACACCACCACCGACCCGGGACCGTTCACCGCGGCCAAACACAGCCGTCCGTCCCAACGCTCGATGCGCACGGCCGCCTCGCTCGCGGCCAGCGGCACCGACATCATCCCGCCCTGGCCCGCCAACTCCACGGCAATAAGCGCACTGCGCAACGCAACAACGCGCGCACCGTCTTGCAGCGACAACACCCCGGCCACCACAGCGGCCGCGATCTCACCCTGCGAATGCCCAACTACCGCTTCGGGTTTCACGCCATTGGCCCGCCACATTTCGGCCAGCGACACCATCATCGCCCACAGGACCGGCTGCACCACATCGACCCGGGACAAGGCAGTCTCGTCGGAGAGAACCTCGAACAAGTCCCACTCGACGAACTCCGACAACGCCTCCGCGCACTCGGCCATTCGCGCGGCGAACACGGGCGAAGCCTCGATCAGCTCCACGCCCATACGCACCCACTGCGAACCCTGACCGGGGAACACGAACACGGGCCGACGCACACCAGAGGCACGACCGGTAACCACCGACGCGTCCTCACGCCCGTCGGCCAACGCCGTCAGCCCAGCGGTCAATGCCGCCCGATCCGCGCCGAGCACCACCGCCCGCTGCTCGAACCGACTCCGCGTCACCGCCAGCGCATACCCGACCTCCCATGCATCCAGCTCCGGCTCACCCTCCAGCCGCTCCAGCAACCGAGATGCCTGCCCCCGCAGCGCTTCCGCACTCCGCCCCGACACCACCCACGGAACAACGGCCGCCCCAATGGATTCCGGCTCCACATCAGCTACGGCAACCTGCGCGGCGTCAGCCTGCTCCAAGATGACGTGCACATTGGTGCCGCTGATACCGAAGGCCGACACACCCGCACGCCGGGGCCGATCCGCGGCGGCGGGCCACGGCCGGTCCTCGGTGAGCAGCCGGACATGTCCGGCGGTCCAGTCGACATGGGTGGACGGTTCGGTGACATGCAGTGTGCGTGGCAAGGTTTCGTGCCGCATGGCCATCACCATCTTGATGAGGCCACCGACACCGGCCGCGCCCTGGGCGTGCCCGATATTGGATTTCAGCGAGCCCAGCCACAGCGGCTGCTCGGCGGAATGGCTGCGGCCATAGGTGGCCAGCAGCGCCTGGGCTTCGATCGGATCGCCCAAAGTCGTTCCGGTGCCGTGTGCTTCGACCGCGTCGATCTCGCCGGCGGACAGTCCGGCATCGGCCAGCGCGGCGCGGATGACCCGCTGCTGGGACGGTCCGTTCGGCGCGGTCAGCCCATTGCTGGCGCCATCGGAGTTCATCGCCGAACCGCGCACCACCGCGAGCACCCGATGACCATTGCGCCGCGCGTCACTGAGCCGCTCCAGCAGCAGCAGGCCCGCGCCCTCGGCCCAACCGGTGCCATCGGCACTGTCGGAGAACGGTTTACACCGGCCGTCGGGTGCCAGCCCACCTTGTTTGCTCATGCCGACGAACACGACCGGTGTCGTCATCAGCATGACGCCACCGGCCAGAGCGAGGCCGCATTCCTTGCGCCGCAGGGCCTGTACCGCCAGATGCACGGCGACCATGGACGAGGAGCAGGCGGTGTCGACGGTGGCGGTGGGGCCTTCCAGCCCGAGCACATAGGACACCCGCCCGGAGATCACGGCGGCGCTGGTGGCGGTGCCCAGATAGGCCTCGCCGACCTCGGGTGCGGCGTCGACCAGGGCCGAATAGTCCTGCGCGCCGGAACCGACGAACACACCGACCCGTTCCCCGCGCATGACGTCCGGGTCGATGCCGGCGCGTTCGAACGCCTCCCACGCCACCTCGAGCACCAGGCGCTGCTGCGGGTCCATGGCGAGTGCCTCACGCGGCGCGATACCGAAGAACCCGGGATCGAATTCGGCCGCACCGCGCAGGAATCCGCCCTCGCGGACGTAACTGCTGCCGGGCTGCCCGTCACGGAACAGCGTGTCCAGATCCCAGCCGCGGTCGGTCGGGAACGGCCCGACCGCGTCGCCGCCGGCGGCGACCAGATCCCACAGCTGTTCCGGTGTCGCGACCTCACCCGGATAGCGGCAGCTCATGGCGACAATGGCGATCGGCTCGGCGGTCTGATTCTCCAGCTCGCGCAACCGATTCCGGGTCTGGTGCAGGTCGGCGGTCACCTTGCGCAGGTAGCCGAGCAGCTTCTCGTCTTCGCTCATCGGTCGAATTCCTTGTCGATATCCAGTTCGGCGTCGATGAAGGCGAACAGATCGTCCGCCGAGGCCGCTTCGAGGCGGTCGGCGACGGTGGGTTCACCCGGTGCGACAGTGGGCGCGGTCAGGCCCGCGAGCAGAGTGCGCAGTCGCTCGGCGATGCGGACCCGGTCCTCGGGGTGCAGGGTGACCGTGGCGGTGGCCAGCCGGTCCAGATCGGTCAGCAGTTCGTCGGCGGTCGGTTCGGCTGTGGTGCAGAGGGTTTCGCGCAGGTGCTCGGCCAGGGCCCGCGGTGTGGTGTAGTCGAAGACCAAGGTGCTGGGCAGGTTGCGCCCGATCGCGGTGGACAGCTCGCGGCGCAATTCCACCGCGGCGACCGAGTCGAAACCGAGATCCTCGAAGGTGCGGGTGGATTCGACGGCGGCGGCTTCCTCGTGACCGAGGACGGCGGCCACCGCGCCACACACCAGGGTGTGCAGGGTGCGCGACTGTTCGGCGGGGCTCGCTTCGGCCAGCCCGGCCAGGAGCGGGTTCGGGCCGTCCGCGGGTTCCTGATCGGATTCGATTGCCGTGCCGATGGTCTCGGCGAGCACATCGAACAGGGGCCGCGGCCGGGCCAGGGTGTAGGTGGGCAGGAAACGCGGGAGGTCGAAGTCGGCGACCACGATCGCGGTCTCGTCCGCGCCGACCGTGCGGGCCAGGGCCGCGACCGCGACCTCGGGTGCCATGGCGGGAGTTCCGATGCGCCGCAACATGGTTGCCAACTCGGCATCGACCATGCCGCCGTCCCAGGCGCCCCAGGCCACCGCGGTCGCGACGCGGCCGCGGGCCCGGCGGGCCGCCGCGAGCGCGTCCAGGCTCGCATTGGCGGCGGCGTAGGCGGTTTGGCCGCCACTGCCCCAGATGCCCGCACCGGAGGAGAACAGGACGAAGGCGTCCAGCGGGTGGTCGGCGAGCAGTTCGTCGAGGTGCCGTGCTCCGGCCACCTTCGCTGCCGCGACGCGGTCGAATTCCTCCAGAGTCAGCTCGCCGATCGCGGTGATCGGCTGGAACACACCGGCCGCGTGCACGACGGCGCGCAGCGGGGGTTCGGCGGGCAGCGCGGCCAGGAGTTCGCGCACCGCGTCGCGGTCGGCGGCATCGCAGGCGGCGATCCGCACCGTCGCGCCCAGCGCGGTCAGTTCCGTGGCGAGTTCAGCTGCGCCCGGCGCGGATTCGCCGCTGCGGCTGGTGAGCACCAGGTGCTCGGCGCCGTTCGCGGCCAGCCAGCGCGCCACCTGCGCGCCGAGTCCGCCGGTGCCGCCGGTGATCAGCACGGTGCCGCGCGGCTGCCAGGACGGCGCGGCCGGGCGTTCCGCCGCGACCAGGCGGCGGGCCAGCAGCCCGGTGCCGCGCACCGCGAGCTGGTCCTCACCACCGGGTCCGCTCAGCGCCCGCGCCAGCGGATCCAGTGCGGCCGAGGAGATGTCACCGGGCAGATCGATCACCCCGCCCCACCGGTCGGGGCAGTCCAGGGCGACACCGATACCGAGCCCCCAGATCGCCGCCTGCCGCGGATCGGCGCTCTCGGTGGCCGAGGTGCTCACGCCGCCGCTGGTCACGCACCACAGCGGCGCGGTCCAGGCGGCATCGCCCAGGGCTTGTACGAGGGACACCGAGTCGGCCGTTCCAGCGGTGAGCGCCGGGTGGTCGGGGTGCGGGCGATCATCGAGTGCCAGCAGGGAAAGCACACCGGCCCACGGCATGTCGCCGAGAATCCGGAGGCGATCGGCAAGCTCCGCGCGGTCGGTACCGGATTCGATCGAATCGAGGATCACCCCGCGTGCGCTCAGGCCGGTCACGATCGCGGCAGCCGTCTCGTCGCCGCGCGGGACGACCGCCAGCCACGGCCCGGTGGCGGTGGGGACGCCCGGCGCGACGGGATGCCATTCGATGCGGTGGCGCAGCGCATCGGCCCGGGTGTGCAGATTCGCACGGTCCCGCCACGCGGTCAAGGCGGGCAGGACGGTCCCGAGCGCCGCGGCGTCCACGCCGAGATCCCCGGCCAGGACCGGTATATCGGCGGTGCCCAGCACCGACCACAGGGCGTCGTCACCCGGCTCGGACACGGCCGCGGCGGCGTTCGGCAGCACCGGTGCGGCCTCGCGCCAGAAGGATCTGCGCTGGAATGCGTAGGTGGGCAGGTCGATGCGGCGGGCACCGGTACCGGCGAAGTAGGCGGACCAGTCGACGGCCACATTCCGGGCGTGCAGCGCACCCAGCGCCAGAGTGATCTCGCGGACTTCACCGCGATCTCGGCGCAGCAGCGGCACCGTGGTCCATGCTTCGTCGGATTCCACTGTCGCACCGGCGCTTTCGCGCAGTACATCGGCGGCCATGGGGGTCAGCGCGGCATCCGGTCCGAGTTCGACGAAAACGGTTGCGCCACTCTCGGATAACCGGCGCACCGCGGCATCGAACTGGACCGTCCGACGGGCATTGCGCACCCAGTACTCCGGGTCTGCCAACTCGTCCGCGCCGACCGGCGCGCCGGTGACGGTGGACACCAGCGGCAGCCGGGGCCGGTGATAGGTCACACCGGCGGCGACCTCCCGCAGATCGTCGAGCATCGGTGCGATGAGCGACGAGTGGAAGGCGTGGGACACCCGCAGTCGCTTGACCTTTCGGCCTTGCGTGGTGAAATGTTCGGCCATCTCGTCGATGGCGGATTCCTCCCCGGACAGCACGACCGCGTTCGGCCCGTTGATCGCCGCCAGGTCGATCCGATCATCCAGGAGTGCCGCGGTTTCCGCCTCCGAGGCCTGCACCGCGAGCATCGCGCCACCGGCGGGCAGCGCCTGCATCAGCGCGCCACGCGCGGCCACCAGCCGCGCCGCGTCGGCCAGCGAGAACACTCCCGCGATATGCGCGGCGGCCAGTTCACCGATCGAATGCCCGGCCACGAAGTCCGGCCGCACACCCCAGGATTCGAGCAGAGCCGCCAAGGCGACCTCGATGGCGAACAATCCGGCCTGCGCGTAGACCGTCTGCTGGATCAACGCGTCGTCGGTGCCCCACAGCACCTCGCCCAGGGGCCGATCCAGGTGCCGGTCCAGTTCGGCGACAGCGGTATCGAAGGCGGCGGCGAAGACCGGGAACGCGGCGTGCAGTTCCCGTCCCATGCCCAGGCGCTGCGCACCCTGACCGGTGCACAGGAATGCCACGCTCGGTTTCGACAAGGTTCCAGCCCCATTCGCCGTGCCGGACACGACGCCCGGAGCGGTGGTGTCGTCGGCGAGCGCGGCAAGGCCCTTGCGCAGTCCCGCGAGATCGACCGCCGCCAGCACCGCCCGCGCATCCAGCGCGGACCGCGCGACCGCCGAGGTGAAACCGATATCACGCAGTGCCACGGTGGGATTCGCATCCAGATGGGCCAGCAGGTTCGCGGCCTGCGCCCGCAGCGCGGTGCGGTTGCGCCCGGACACCAGCACCGGGACCACCGCCCGCTCGGGCAGCTCGGCCTCGCCGCCCTCCGGTGCGAGCGCGGGCGCTTCCTCCACGATCACGTGCGCGTTCGCGCCACTGAGACCGAACGAGGAGATACCCGCCCGTCGAACCCGTTCCCCCACAGGCCATTCCACTTGCTCGGCCAGCAATCGCACGTCGCCCGACGCCCACTGCACCATCGGTGACGGCTCGTCCACATGCAAGGTGCGGGGCAGCAATTCGTTGCGCAGCGCCATCACCATCTTGATCACGCCGCCCACCCCGGCCGCCGCCTGGGTGTGCGCGATATTCGATTTCAGCGAACCCAGCCACAGCGGCCGCTCCGCCGGACGCCCGCGACCGTAGGCGGCCAGCAGGGCGGTGGCCTCGATGGGATCGCCCAAAGTCGTTCCGGTGCCGTGCCCTTCGACCGCGTCCACCTCGTCCGCGCTCAGTCGGGCATCGTCGAGGGCCTGTTCGATCAGCCGCTGCTGCGCCCGGCCATTGGGCGCGGTGAGCCCATTGCTGGCCCCGTCGGCATTGACCGCGCTGCCCCGCACCACCGCGAGCACCGGGTGCCCGTGGCGGCGCGCGTCGGAAAGTCGTTCCACCAGAATCAGTCCGGCGCCCTCACCCCACGCGGTCCCGTCCGCGGCACCGGCGAAGGATTTGCAGCGGCCGTCGGCGGCGAGCCCGCCCTCCTGGCTGAAGCCGATGAACGAATCCGGTCCGGCCATGACCGTCGCCCCGCCGACCAGGGCGAGGGTGCACTCCCCCGCCCGCAGCGCCTTGATCGCCCAGTGCAGGGCGACCAGCGAGGACGAGCAGGCGGTGTCGACGGTAACCGCCGGGCCTTCGAATCCGAAGGTGTAGGCGATGCGCCCGGAGGCCACGCTGGCCAGCCCGCCGGCCCCGCCGCCGGGTGCGTAATCGTGGTAGACGATGCCGGTGAAAACGCCGGTGCGGCTGCCGCGCAGGGTGCGCACATCGATTCCGGCCCGCTCGATCACTTCCCACGCCGTCTCCAGCAGCAACCGCTGCTGCGGATCGGTCTCGCGGGCTTCGCGCGGGCCGATCCGGAAGAAGTCGGCGTCGAATTGGTCCGCGTCGTGCAGGAATCCGCCGCGATCGGTGTAGGACTTACCGGGCGTGCCGGGTTCGGGGTGATGGATCCCGCCCGGCCAGCCGCGGTTGACGGGGAATCCGGAGATGGCGTCGCCACCGGAGCGCACCAGTTCCCACAGTGCCTCGGGCGAATCCACGCCGCCGGGATACCGGCAGCTCATCGCCACGATCGCGATCGGCTCCCGGTCACGTTCGGTGGCCTCGCGCAGTAGCTGTTTGGTGCGGGTGAGGTCGGTCGTGGCCTTCCTCAGGTAGTCCCGCAGCTTGTCGTCATTGCTCATGGTCGATACCGCCGATCTCGCTCTAAACCCCGAGCTCGTTGTCGAGCGCCTGGAACAGTTCGTCATCTGTGGCCGAGCTGAAGTCGCGCGGGCCGTCGGGCCCGCTGTCGTGGCCGTCGCGCCAGCGGCGCAGCATTGCTTCCAGCCGAGCCGTCACCCGGTCGGATTCGCCGTCGGCCGCCGCATGCTCGGCCAGGGAGGTCTCGAGCGCCTGGAGCGTCCGCAGCAGCGGCAGATACGCGGTGCCGGAATCGAATTCGGCGTCCACATAGGCGGCGATGGCGGCGCAGGTCGGATAGTCGAAGACCAGGGTCGCGGGCAGCGACAATCCGGTGACCGCGTCCAGGCGTTTGCGGAGTTCGATCGCGCCCAGCGAGTCCATGCCGAGTTCGGCCAGCGCCCGATCGTCCTGCACCGCATGCGGATCCGCGTGCCCGAGTGCCGCGGCGGTGTGCAACCGGACCAGTTCCAGCACCTCGCGGGACCGGTCTGCGGCGGACAGCTCGGCCAGCTCGGCGCGCAGTCCGGCACCGGAGTCGGCCTCGATCGCCGGTCGATCGGTCCACATGCCGCCCAGTGGGCGGCCGGTCGAGTCGATCCAGTAATGCGTGCGCTGGAAGGCATAGGTGGGCAGGTCGATTCGGCGAGCTCCGGTATAGAGCACCGGCCAATCGACCTCGCCACCGACGGCGTACAACCGTCCGAGGGCGGCGATCGCGGTGGTGGATTCGGCGCGGTCTCGCCGGAGCACGGGAATGAAGGCGGCGGTGTCGGCGTCGACCGATTGGGCGGCCATGGCGCCGAGCACGGCATCCGGGCCGATCTCGACGAAGCGAGTCACCCCGGCCGCGCTCAACGTTGTCGCCGCGGCACCGAAGCGGACGGTCGCGCGGACCTGGTCGACCCAATACCTCGGGGACAGGATCCGCTCGTCGGCCAACTCCCCGGTCACGGTCGACACCATCGGAATCGACGGTGCCGCGAACGAAATCTGGTTCGCGATCTCGGCGAACTCGGTCAGCATCGGCTCCATCAGCGGCGAGTGGAAGGCATGTGACACCCGCAGCCGGTTCGTCTTATGACCCTGTGCCGCAAATGATTCAGATAATGCGAGGACCGCATCCTCCACGCCGGAGACGACCACCGAACCCGGCGCGTTCACCGCCGCGATCGATACCGATTCGGTGAGCAGCGGTGCGATCTCGTCCTCGGTGGCCGCGATCGCCACCATGGCACCACCGCTCGGCAGCGCCTGCATCAAACGTCCACGCGCGGCGACCAACCGGGCCGCATCCGGCAGCGTCAGCACACCCGCCACATGCGCGGCGGCCAGCTCACCGATGGAATGCCCGGCCACGAAATCCGGTCGCACACCCCACGATTCGAACAGTCGGACCAGGGCGACCTCGATCGCGAACAAGGCGGGCTGCGCGTAGCCGGTCCGGTTCAGCAGATCCGCGTCCGCGCCCCACACGACCGTCGACAACGGCTGATCCAGATGCCGGTCCAGCTCCGCGACCACCGCGTCGAACGCCGCGGCGAAGGCCGGGAAGTCCGCGTGCAGCTCACGCCCCATTCCGAGGCGCTGACTGCCCTGACCGGTGAATACGAATCCGGTCCGGCCGTGACCGCGCGCGATTCCGGTCGCCACATTCGCTGCGGGACGTTCCTGCGCGACGGCGCGCACACCCTCGAGCAGCTCGTCCCGGCCGGTGCCGACGACCACCGCACGGTGCTCGAACACGGCCCGGGAGCTCACCAGGGAGTAGCCAACATCCACCGGATCCAGCGAATCCGCCTGTGCCAGTAGCCGTTCGGCCTGACCGGCCAGCCCGGCCGCCGAAACGCCGGACAGTACCCAGGCCGTCACCGCGGGCGGAGTCGGAACGGTCTCGGGCACATCGGCTTCCACCGGCGCTTCCTCGATGATCACATGCGAGTTGGTGCCGCTGATCCCGAACGAGGACACACCCGCGCGGCGGGGGTGACCGTCGACCGGCCACTCGCGCGCCTCGGTGAGCAGCCGCACCTCACCGGCCGACCAATCCACGTGCGGTGACGTGGTGTCCGCGTGCAGCGTGCGCGGCATGCTCTTATTGCGCAGGGCCATCACGGTTTTGATCACCCCGCCGACCCCGGCGGCGGCCTGCGCGTGACCGATATTGGATTTCAGCGAACCCAGCCACAGCGGCTGCCCCGCCGGGCGGTCCTGGCCGTAGGTGGCCAGCAGTGCCTGCGCCTCGATCGGATCGCCCAGCGCCGTTCCGGTGCCGTGCGCTTCCACGACATCGATATCGGCCGTGGTCAATCCGGCGTCGGCCAGGGCCTGCCGGATCACCCGCTCCTGCGCCGGACCGTTCGGCGCGGTCAGGCCATTGGACGCACCGTCCTGATTGACCGCCGACCCGCGCAGCACCGCGAGCACCGGATGGCCATTGCGCCGCGCGTCCGAAAGCCGCTCCAGCAGCAGCAGTCCGGCGCCCTCCCCGAGGGCGGTGCCGTCCGCATCCGCACCGAAGGCCCGGCACCGGCCGGACGGGGACAGCCCACGCTGTTGCGCGAAGTCGACCAGCGTCTCCGGGGTGGACATCACGGCCACGCCGCCCGCCAGGGCCAGCGTGCATTCACCGGCCCGCAGTGCCCGCGCGGCCAGATGCATGGCCACCAGTGAGGACGAGCAGGCGGTGTCCACCGTCAGCGCGGGGCCTTCGAAGCCGAACACATAGGAGATGCGCCCGGTCGCCACCGCGCCCGCGGCGCTGCTCGCCGCGTAGTCGTGGTACATCAGGCCCGCGAATACTCCGGTTCGGCTGCCGCGCAATGTCTTCGGGTCGATCCCGGCGCGTTCGAAGGTCTCCCAAGCGGTTTCCAGCAGCAGCCGCTGCTGCGGATCCATGCCGAGCGCCTCGTTCGGGCTGATGCCGAAGAACTGGGCGTCGAAGGCGGTGCCGTCGTGCAGGAATCCGCCGGAGGTGGTGTACACCTTGCCCGGCACACCGGGTTCCGGGTCGTAGAGCTCATCCAGGGCCCAGCCGCGGTTGTCCGGGAATTCCGAGATCGCGTCCACACCCTCGGCAACCAGGTGCCAGAGTTCCTCCGGCGAGGCCACCCCGCCCGGGTACCGGCACGCCATGGCCACGATCGCGATCGGCTCGTCGGCCGGCTCGGCGTGGACCGTCGTCGGCTCGGATACGTCGGCGGGAACCAGGATCTCGCCGATCCGCTGTGCCACCGCGCGGGCGGTCGGGTAGTCGAAGACGAGGGTGACCGGCAGCCGCAGCCCGGTCTGCGCATTGACCCGATTGCGCATCTCCAGCGCGGTCAGCGAGTCGAAACCGAGTTCCTTGAAGGCGCGATCCGGTTCGATGGCCGTGACCGAGTCATGGCCCAGCACCCCGGCCACCACGCCGCGCACCAGCTCGAGCAGCGCCGCCGCGCGCTCGTCGGCGGGCAGTCCGGCCAGCCGGTCGGTGCCGCCGCCGACACCGGTGACCGCACCGGACTCGGCCCGGCGCAATGGCGCGCGCACCAGATCGCCGAGCACCGTGGGCAGCGTGCCCGCACCGGCCTGTGCCCGCAGCCCGGCGGGGTCCAGGCGCAGCAGCGCGCTATAGCCCTCGCCGAGGCCCAGCGCGGCATCGAATAGCGCGAGTCCCTCCGCAATGGTCAACGGCGGCAGGCCATCTCGGCCCAGACGCCGAATCTGACTGTCCGCGAGGGCTTCTCCCATACCGGTGCCCGCCCACAAACCCCAGGCCAGCGAGGTCGCGGGGAGTCCGGCGGCGCGCCGGTGCTCGGCGAGCCCGTCCAAGAAGGCATTGGCCGACGCGTAGTTGGCCTGCCCGGCCGCACCGAGAGTCCCTGCGACAGAGGAGAACAGCACGAACATGTCCAGGTCGTGCGACCGTGTCAGCTCGTGCAGATGCCAGGCGGCATCGGCCTTGGGGCGCAGGACGGTGTCGAAATCGGCGTCGTTCAGCACGGCGAGGGTGCCGTCGGCCAGCACACCGGCGGTGTGCACGACGCCCGTCAGCGGATGCGCCTGCGGAATGTCGGCCAGTAGGGCGGCCAGCGCATTCCGATCGGACACATCGCAGGCGACCGCCGACACCGTCGCGCCGCACGCCGCCAACTCGGCGCACAGCTCCGCCGCGCCGGGCGCATCCGGCCCGCGCCGTCCGGCGAGCACCAGATGCCGAATCCCGTGCCGCACCACCAGGTGCCGCGCCAGCTGACCACCGAGCCCACCGGTGCCACCGGTGATCAGCACGGTGCCCGCCGGATTCATCGAAATATGGTCGGCCGCTGCAGAATCGGCCGGATCGCTCGCGGTCGACCGGGTGTCGACCAGCCGCGGCACCAGCACGGCGTCGCCGCGCACGGCCGATTCCGGCTCCCCGGTCGCCACCGCCGCCGCGATCCGCTCGTCGTCGATGTCCGCGTCCTCGACGTCGACCAGCACGAACACCCCGGGGTTCTCGGCCTGCGCGGCCCGCACCAATCCCCAGACCGGTGCCTGCACGACGTCGATCGAATTACCCTCGGCTGCCACCGCATTGCAGGTGACGATCGCGAAGGTGCCGGTGGCGGCCCGCTCGTCCGCGAGCCACTCCCGCATGGCGGTAAGCACCCGGCCGGACAGGTCCCGCACCGCGGCGGGCACGTCGGTGGTCGTGGCCGCCGGGCAGCGGTAGACGCTCGTGACTTCGGTGGTCCCGCCGGTCGGGGCGGGCCGCCAGCTCATCCGCAGCGGAGACAAGGCACGCTGGGTGCCGCCGAGCTGTTCGGCGGATACCGCCCGGCCGACCACACCGGCCGCGGTCAGCACCGCCTGCCCGGTGGCGTCGGCCACCTCGACCCGCATCGAGTCGCCGGACTGGGTCAATCGCACCCGCAAGGCGGTCGCCCCGACCGCGTGCAAGGTGATGTTGTTCCAGGCGAACGGCAGCACCGTCTCCCCAGAGTCGTCCCAGAAGAGCGCGGCGGCGTGCAGTGCCGCATCCAGTGCGGCGGGATGCAGCGTGAACCGGGCCGCATCGGCGTGCGCGGTGTCGGGCAGCACGACCTCGGCGTACAGATCGTCACCGGATCGCCAGGCCGCACGCAGTCCCTGGAATACCGGCCCATAGGCGTAGCCGCGATCGAACAGCCGGTCGTACCCGTCGTCCATCGGGAGCGCCGTCGCACCGGCGGGCGGCCACGCCGAAAGATCGGCCGAAACCGCCACCGCCGCAGGCATATCACGCAGCCGACCGGACGCGTGGCAGACCCACGGGTCCGTCTCGTCGGCGCGGGAATGGATGTCGACAGGGCGCTCCCCCGCCGCATCGGCGGCACCGACGAGAACCTGGAGCTGGACCGAGTCGATCTCACTCAAGACCAACGGGGCTCGCAGCGTGAGTTCATCGAGTTCGGGGCAACCGACCTGCTGTCCCGCGGCGAGTGCCAGCTCCACGAATCCGCTGCCGGGCAACAGTATCGAGTCCAAGGCGGCGTGGTCGGCAAGCCACGGATGGGTGTGCAGGGACACGGTGCCGGTGAACAGCTCGGCACCGGTGTCGGCGACCGTGACCGCGGTGTCGAGCAGCGGATGGTCCAGCCCGCCCCCGGTCGCGGCGACCTGCGGGAGCTGCCAATACCGTTGCCGGGTAAAGGCATAGGTGGGCAGATCGATCAGCGCGGGAACCGGCCGACCGGCGGTCCAGTCCACGACGGCGCCGCGCACATGCGCCAGCGCCAGTGAAGTCAGAAAGTCTTGTAGGGCACCGGCATTGCGGCGCAGGCTGCCGAGTACCGGCGCGTCCACCCCGGCATCTTCCAGGGTCGCTTCCACCCCGACTCGCAATACCGGGTGCGGACTGCACTCCACCCAGAGGTCGAAGCCATCACGCAATAGCGCCCGCGTCGCATCCTCGAACCGGACCGTCTTGCGCAGGTTGGTGTACCAGTACTGGGCCGTCATCTCGCGGGTGTCGAGCACGTCACCAGTCACCGCGGAATACAGCGCAATCTCACCCGAACGCGCCTGCACCGGTGCCAGTTGCGTGAGAACCTGCTCCTCGATCGCCTCCACATAATGCGAGTGCGAGGCATAGTCGACCGGAATCTTCTTGGGCGACAGCCCTTCCGCTATCAGCTCGGCGTGCAACTCGTCCAGAGCGGCGTCCTCGCCGCACACCACCACCGACCCGGGACCGTTCACCGCGGCCAAACACAGCCGTCCGTCCCAACGCTGGATCCGCGCCGTCGCCTCGCTCGCGGTCAATGGGACCGACATCATGCCGCCCTGCCCCGCGAGCTCTACGGCAATAAGCGCACTGCGCAACGCAACAACGCGCGCACCGTCTTGCAGCGACAGCACCCCGGCCACCACAGCGGCCGCAATCTCACCCTGCGAATGCCCGACCACTGCTTCGGGTTTCACGCCATTGGCCCGCCACATCGCAGCGAGCGACACCATCATCGCCCACAGCACGGGCTGCACCACATCGACGCGATCCATTGCGGGCGCGCCGCTTTCGCTACGCAGCACCGCCAGCAGATCCCAATCGATGAACTCCGACAACGCCTCCGCACACTCACCCATCCGCGCCGCGAACACGGGCGAAGCATCCATCAGCTCCACACCCATGCCCACCCACTGCGAACCCTGGCCAGGGAATACGAAAACGGGCCGCCGCACACCAGAGGCACGACCAGTCACCACCGACGCGTCCTCACGCCCCTCGGCCAACGCCGTCAGCCCAGCGGTCAGCGCTGTGCGATCCGCACCCAGCACCACCGCCCGCTGCTCGAACCGACTCCGCGTCACCGCCAGCGCATGACCCACCTCCCACGCACCCAGCTCCACATCACCCTCGAGCCGCTCCAGCAACCGAGATGCCTGCCCCCGCAACGCTTCCGCGCTCCGCGCCGACACCACCCACGGAACAACACCCGCCCCACCGGAACTCACCTCCGGAGCAACCGCCTGCTCCGCCTCGGCGACCTGCTCCACGATCACATGGGCATTGGTCCCGCTCACCCCGAAGGACGACACCGCGGCACGGCGCGGCCGATCGGTCTCCGGCCAGGGCATGGCCTCGGTGAGCAACCGCACCTCCCCTGCGGTCCAGTCCACATTCGGCGTGGGCGCGTCCACGTGCAAGGTCTTGGGCATCACCCCGTGCCGGACGGCCTCGACCAGCTTGATCACCCCGGCCACACCGGCGGCCGATTGGGTATGTCCCAGATTGGATTTCAGCGATCCCAGCCACAGCGGCCGGTCCCGCTCCTGCCCATAGGTGGCGATGATCGCCTGCGCCTCGATGGGATCCCCGAGCCGGGTCCCGGTGCCGTGGCCCTCCACCAGATCGATATCGGCGGTGGTCAGCCCGGCCTGCCGCAGCGTCTGCCGGATCAACCGCTGCTGCGCGGGACCATTGGGTGCGGTCAGGCCACTGCTGGCCCCGTCCTGGTTGGTCGCGGTGGCTCGCAGCACCGCCAGCACCGGGTGACCATTGCGGCGCGCGTCGGCGAGCCGCTCCAGCAGCACCACGCCGCAGCCCTCGCCCCAGCCGGTGCCGTCGGCGGCGGCCGCATAGGACCGGCACCGCCCGTCCGGCGAGAGCGCTCGCTGCTTGCTGAATTCCACGAAGGTGTCCGGGCTCGCCATCACGCACACCCCGCCCGCGACGGCGAGGGTGCTCTCTCCGGCCCGAAGCGATTGCGCCGCAAGGTGTATCGCGATCAGCGAGGACGAGCACGCGGTGTCCACCGTGACGCACGGACCCTCGAGACCGAAGACGTAGGACACGCGCCCGGAGGCCACCGATCCGGTGCCCTGCGCATCGGCGTAGTCGTGGTACATCATCCCGGTGAAGACGCCGGTGGCACTGCCCGCCAAGGTGGCCGGGACGATCCGGGCCCGCTCGAAGACCTCCCACGTGGTCTCCAGCAGCAGCCGCTGCTGTGGATCCATGGCGAGGGCTTCACGCGGCGAGATGCCGAAGAAGCCGGCATCGAAATCACCGGCGTCATAAAGGAAACTGCCGGTGCGGGTGTAGCTTTTGCCGGACGCGCCGGGTTCCGGGTCGTAGAGGCCGCCCGGCCAGCCGCGATCGGCCGGGAAGCCGGCGGCCGCATCCACTTCGTCGACCACCAGCTGCCACAGGTCCTCGGGCGCGCCGACCCCGTGCGGGTATCGGCAGGCCATGGAAACGATGGCGATCGGTTCGTCGTCGATCGCCGGGCGCTCGGCGAGTTTCTTGCGAGCTTCCTGTAAATCGGCTGTCGCCCGCCGGAGGTATTCGAGCAGCTTCTCCTCGTTACCCATGGGATTCATCTCCAAACAACAGCCGATTCATGGTCTATGCACCGATTTCCGTCACCGCGGGTTGATTCAGTAGTCCGGTCAGTCCGGGGTATTGCGCGATGGCCGCTTCCGTGGTGCGTGATGGCTGCTTCGCCCCGCGCAGCAGGGCGAACATCAGCCGCGGCGTCATCATCCGATTGGGGACGAGGGTGAGCGCGGCGACCTTGTAGGTGGCGCGCGCGGCGTCGGCGTTCTCGGTGATCAGCCGCCCCCAGCGGGCGGCCATCTTCAATTGGCCGGCACCGCCGCCCAGGGTCAGCGAGGTCTGCACGCCGGGGTACCAGCGGTCCTGTCCGATCACCATGCCCCACCAGGGCGCGCCCGCTTTGCCGATGCGCCGCTGGGCCCGCCGCGCGAAACCGGGGGTAAGCCCGCCGTCGTGCAATTCCTCGCGCAAGGCCTTGGCCCCGAACGCCGCGAGCGACATGCCGCTGGCATAGGTGGGGTTGAGATGCATCGTCGAATCGCCGACCACCACGAACCCTTCGGGCACGATCTCCTGAAAGTGCTTGCGCCGGTTGGCGGTATCGCGGTAGGGCCGCACGCCCCCGATCGGCTCCGCCGTGGCGAGCAGATCGGCGATGATCGAGGTCGGCAGGGCGCGGGCGAAGTCGAACCAGCCCTCGTCGTCGGTGGGCGGATGCGCGCCGCGAGTACCGAGCAGCGCGCACACCCAGCGGCCGTCCTCGATGGGCAGCAGGGCCGCGGCCCGGCCCGGCTGTCCGGTGCTGTTGTCGGCCTGGACCAGGACCGCCGGGAAGTCCGCCGGTGCGTTCGCGGCGAAAGTGCGTGCGGCGTAGGCACATCCGGCGTCGAGGTGGTCTTCCCGAACCTGCGGCAGGCCGAGTTCGGCGAGCCAGGCCGGTGCGTCCGAGCGCCGCCCGGCCGCATCGATGATCAGGTCGCCCTCCAGGATTTCGCTCACCCCGCCCCGGCGGGTGAGCCGCACGCCGGTGACCCGGGCGGTACCGCCGACCAGCCCGGTCACCTTCGCCGACTCCAGCACGGTGATGCGGTGGTAGCTGAGCACCTGGGCGCGCACCACGTGGTCGAGCAGCGGCCGGGAGCAGGTGATGACGTAGGGATCGCCGTCGCAGCGCAGGCTCCACCCCTGCGGGGTGTGGCTGACCACCTGCTCACCGAACGGAAGCTTGTGCGCGCCACGCTTCTGCAGCAGGTCGGTGGTGTGCGGCAGCAGTTCGTCGATGACGTCCGCGCCACCGCTGAACAGCATGTGATTGATCGCCCCCTGCGGCAGCCCGCGGCGGGTGGCGGGTTCGCCGGGGAATACGTCGCTTTCGACAATGGTGACCCGGTCGATGTGCCGGGCCACGGCGGCGGCGGCCAGCATGCCCGCCAGGCCACCGCCGATGATGATCGCGTGACTCATATCAGCCTCAGATGTCCGCGACGCTCGTCGCCGCGCGCCGCTGAGCTTCCTGCTCCAGCGCCCGGAACGTGTTGTGCATATCGCGCCGCTGGCCCTTGGCCCAGAACAGGTTGAACACCTTCCCGAACCATCCGGTGACCTCGACGTCGCGGGTGATGCGCACCTGCCCGTCGCCGAGCTCGGTGTAGGTGTTGGTGATCTTCATCAGTCCGCCGGGCACCGGTGATTCGGTGGAGTAGCTGGACCGCGCGGCGGTGGCCACCACCGTGAACGGCCCGCCCGGACCGCCTTTGGGCTTGCTCCAGCCCGTGCTACCGGGCGCGAACGGCCCTTCGAAGCGAATCTCCTCGAGGTGCGGGTCCCAACTGGCCCACGCCGCCGGATCGGACGCGGTGCGCCAGATCCATTCGATATCTCCGGTGATGGTTCCCGATTCCGCAAAAGTCACCATGGTCGTTGTTCCTCATAAGCTCGCGAACACACACCGCCGGTCGCGGTCGTGACTGTTGAACTCATTGAATCCGGCTCCGATGCCGACCACCATAAGGCCGGACCCCTATCTCGGATACCGCGCCGATAGGGGTCTCCCTCCGATTCTTCAAGGGTCATCCAACGGCCATTATCTGCGGCGAAGAATTCACCATGCGAGACAAAATGGTCGGATACGAATGTCGTTTGTTCCCACCAGAGAAAGTCGAGCACTATGACTTCGACCGTGATCGACCCGACGCTATGGCTACGCCGCTTCCACCCCGCACCGCAGGCCCCGGTGCGCCTGATCTGCTTCCCGCACGCCGGTGGCTCGGCCAGCTACTTCTTTCCGGTTTCCCGCGCCCTCACCCCGGGCATCGAGGTACAGGCGGTGCAATACCCGGGCCGCCAGGATCGGCGCACCGAAACCCCGATCGGCGACGTCGAGCAACTGGCCGACCACATCGCGACGGCACTGCGCCCGGCGCTGGATCGCCCGGTGGCACTGTTCGGCCACAGTCTCGGTGCCATGGTCGAATTCGAGGTGGCTCGCCGGCTGGAGAACGACGGCCACGAACTGCTGGGCGTCTTCGCCTCGGGCCGGCGCGCACCCGATCGCTACCGCGACGAGTCCGTGCACACCCTGCCCGACTCCGCATTGATCGCCAATATGAAAGAGCTGTCCGGCACCGACCCCCGCCTGCTCGGCGACGCGGAATTCCTGCAGAGCGTGCTGCCCGCCCTGCGGGCCGACTACCACGCCGCCGAAACCTACCGATGCCGCGACCGAGCCCCGCTGCGCTGCCCGATCGTGACACTCACCGGCGATCAGGACCCGATGGTCAGCGCCGCGGAAGCACAGGGCTGGGCCGCCCACACCGCCGGCGAATTCCAGCTGCACACCTTCCCCGGCGGCCATTTCTATCTCGACCAGCACGTCCCCGCGGTGCTGGGGCTCATTGCCGAACAACTGACCCGCTGGCGGGATCGCAAGTGAGAAAAGTGACCTTCGCGGAGTCCCGGATCATTTCCGGCGACATCACGTGGATTTGGAAAACCGCTTCCGATCCACGCACGTGGCCGGACTGGGATCCACACGTCGTAAAGGTCCGCTTCGACGGGCCATTCGCACCGGGCCGTCAAGGCTGGACGAAACCGCACGGCGGCCCGGGAGGTCCGTTCACGCTGGTCGAAGTCGACCCGCCGCACGGTTATCGGACCGAGGATCCCATGCCCGGCGGAATAATGACCGTCGCCACCAGTTATGACGATCTCGGCGACGGCCGCATCCGGGTAACCCGCCGCGTCGAGGTAACCGGCTGGTTCGCACCGATATTCAATTTCTTCTGGTCCAAAGGAATGCGCCGCGATATGCAGCGCACATTCACGGCACTGGAATGCGAAGCCCAGCACCGCGCAGCCCAGCGCCTCCCAGAGAAAAGTGGCAGCCATTGTGACACACCATGATCCGGAATTCCCCGCATTTCCCATGCTGCGCGGGAGCTGTCCCTTCAGCCCGCCGGACGACTACCGGGAAATGCGCGAGCACAACCCGGTCGCCGAGGTCCGGCTGCGCTGGTCCGGCAAGAAAGTCTGGGTGCTGACCAAGCACGAGCATGTCAAGCGAGTGCTCGGAGACGCCACCATGAGCTCCTCGTGGAAGAAGCCGAACTATCCGATGCAGGTTCCGGTGCCCGACGAGGTCATTCAGACCATGGACCTGCCGATCGGCGCGCTCGACGCGCCGGAGCACGGACTGCGGCGGCGCTTGCTGGTGCCCGAATTGACGGCCAAACAGGTCGAAGCCCTGTGCCCGCGGATCCAGCGGATCGTCGACCGGCGGCTCGACGCCATGCTCGACGCCGGTGGCCCGGTCGACCTGATGGGGTCGCTGGCCCGGACCGTCCCCGCACTGGTGTTCTGCGAGCTGACCGGTGTGCCGATGGCCGACAGCGAATTCCTGCGCGACTTCGCGGAATTGAACGTCAAGACCGACGCGGACCCGAATCGGATCATGGCCGCGACCGCCGAGATGGACCGCTACCTCGATGAGCTGATCACCGCGAAGGAGGCCGATCCGCGCGACGACATGCTCAGCCGCATCATCGCCCGGAACAATGCCGACGGCCGGCTCGACCGCGCCGAAATCATCAGCCTCGCCAAATTCCTGCTGTTCGGCGGCTTCGACACCACCTCGAACATGATCGCGCTCGGGGTGCTGCTGCTGCTCGAACATCCGGCACAGCTCGCCGAACTCCGCGCCGATCCGGCACTGCTGCCCGGCGCGATCGAGGAGATGATCCGCTACCTCGCCATCGCCGACTCGAATCCGGCCCGCGTGGTGCCCGCCGACCTCGACCTCGGCGGCGTGCGAATTCCCCGGGGGGACGGCGTCATCGCGCTCACCGCCGCGGCCTGCCGGGATCCCGAAGCCTTCGAGCATCCGGATGTGTTCGACATCCACCGGGATGCGCGCGGCCACACCGCATTCGGTCACGGCCCGCACCTGTGCCCCGGCGCGAACCTGGCGCGCGCCGAACTCGAGATCGTATTCGACACATTGTTCCGCCGGATCCCGGATCTCCGGCTCGCGGTGCCACGCTCGGCCATCGAGTTCAAGAGCGGCACGCTCGTGCACGGCGTGGCCGGTGACCTGCCGGTCACCTGGTAACCGATTCCGGCACTGCACATCTGAATATTTGAGAGGCGACCATGACGAAAGCGGTAATACTCGGCGGCGGACTCGCCGGTCTGCTCGCGGCCGCGGCGGTGGCCCCCTACGCGACCGAAGTCACGCTCGTCGAGAGCGACGAGATGAACGCACAACCCTTGCCGCGCAAGGGAATCCCCCAGGGCAGGCACAGCCATACGCTCATGTGCGGCGGAGCGCGGGCCATCGAGCATCTGCTGCCCGGCACCACGAACCGGCTCACCGAACTCGGCGCGCGGCGGCTGGACCTCCCGGCCGATGTACTGACCTGCTCCGCGGAGGGCTGGTACCGGCGCCACCCCGGCTCCGCCTATGTGCTGGCCTGCAGCCGACCGGTCATCGACCACGCGGTGTACCGGAGTCTTGTTGCCGCACACGATATTCGGATCCGGACGGGCACCAAGGCGGCCGGGCTGATCGGGGATGGCGCGCGAGTCACCGGGGTGCGCACCGACAGCGGCACGCTGAGCGCCGATCTGGTGATCGACGCGACCGGTCGCGGCTCGCGGGCCCCGCAATGGCTGGCCGAACTCGGTGTGCCGCCGGTGCACGAGGCCGTGGTCGATCCCGGGCTCGTCTACGTCACCCGGCGCTACGACGCGCCCTCGGTGCGACTGCCCGCCGTCATGATCCAGCCCCGCCCGGGCACCGGAGAGCCGGGCATGGGTGCGGCGATCTTCCCCATCGAGGGCGGACAATGGATCGTCACCATGATCGGCACCCGAGGCGGCGTGCCACCCACGGACCCGGACGGATACACCGAATTCGCCAGGAGGCTACGGCATTCCGTCGTCTCGGACCTGCTCGACCGGGCGCGTCCGGCCGGGCCGATCCTGTCCTATCGCGGCACCCTGAACCGCCGCAGGCACTTCGAACGCGTGCGCCTGCCCGAGGGATTCCTCGCCATCGGGGACGCCGTGACCGCACTGAACCCGAACTACGGGGCCGGAATGTCGGTGGCCGCCCGGCAGGCCGTCGTGCTGCGAAACCACCTGGCACGCAGGGGAATAACCGATGGACTCGGCAGACTGGCGCAGGCCGGTGCGGCCAAGGAGGCCAATAGCGCCTGGAACGCCGCACTCGGCACCGACCTGTGGTTCCCCGAGGTACGCAGCACCGTCGGCGACGGCAAGGCCGGACAGTTCCGGTTCGCGAACCGCTTCGCCCGCACCGCCGCGGTGAGCCCGGTGCTCGCGCGGGCGCTGTTCGATGTGCACACCTTCAGCGCGCCGGAATACCGGCTGCTGCGCCCCGAGGTCCTGCTGGCCGTCTTGCGCGGCCCGCGCCGAGCCCCGCTCTCGGCGGCCGAGGCCCTCGCACAATTCCCGGAACTGTCCGGTCTGCTCGAGTCGAAAGAGACGATCCATGCCAACGATTGATCACGCACCGGAGCTCGGCCTCACCGGCCGGTTCGCCCGGCAGGTCGCGGCCACACCCGAGGCGGTCGCGCTGCGCGGCGACTTCGGCACGCTCACCTATGCCGAACTCGACGCGCACGCCAACCGGCTGGCGCGGCACCTGCTCGAACGCCGCGGATCGCTGGACGGCCGCGTGGTCGCGCTGGCCATGCCCCGGTCCGAGCGCCTGGTGATCGCGATCCTCGCGACCCTGAAGGCCGGAGCCTGCTACCTCCCGCTCGACCCACGCACGCCGATCGCCCGCAATCGCGAAATCATCGGCAGTGCGGCGGCATTCGCGGTACTGGCCGACGACCCCGAACTGCGCGCGGCCCTGGTCGACGGCACCGAGATCCCAGGACTGGATCCGAGCGACGCGGGGGCCGGGACACCGGCCACCGCCCCGACCATCCTCGCCATGGCCGATGCGGCGGCGTACGTCATGTACACCTCCGGCTCCACCGGCACGCCGAAAGGCGTGGTGGTGAGTCACCGCAATGTGCTCGCGCTGGCCCGAGACCACCTCTGGGACAATGGAAATCACGAGCGCGTGCTGTTCCACTCCGCGCACGCGTTCGACGCGTCCACCTACGAACTGTGGGTGCCGCTGCTGCGCGGCGGCACCGTCGTCATCGCCCCGCCCGGACCGCCGGACGCGGCCACACTGCGCGGCCTGATCGCCGAATACGGGATCACCGCACTGTGGTTGACCGCCGGGCTCTTCCGCATGATCGCGCACGACCAGCCCGAAACCTTCACGGGCACACGGGAAGTGTGGACCGGCGGCGACGTCGTCCCCGCCGACGCCGTGCGCCGGGTGCTCGCCGCCTGCCCCGGCCTGGTGGTGGTCGACGGATACGGGCCGACCGAAACCACGACCTTCGCCACCTGCCATCGAATGGACGACGCCGCAACGGTTCCCGATCCGATCCCGATCGGTCGGCCCTTGGACGGCACCCGGATCCACCTGCTCGACGACACCGGCACCCAGGTGCCCGCCGGTACGCCCGGTGAGCTGTATGTCGCGGGAACTGGAGTGGCGCTGGGCTATCTGGGCCGACCGGACCTGTCCGCCGAACGGTTCACCGAGGATCCGTTCGAGCCCGGGGAACGCATGTACCGCACCGGCGATATCGCCCGCTGGTCGGCGGACGGACACCTCGAATTCCTCGGTCGCGCGGACGATCAGGTGAAACTGCGCGGATTCCGCATCGAACCGGCCGAAATCGAGGCGGTACTCGCGACGCATCCGGCGGTGGCGCACGCCGTCGTGCGGCCACGCACCGACCGGACCGGCGACAAACGGCTGATCGCCTACGTGGTCCCCACGACGCCCGAGACCGCCGCGGACCACCTCGCCGACCTCGCCCGCACCCTCCGGGAATTCACCGCCCTCCGGCTACCCGACTACATGGTTCCCGCCGCGGTGGTGCCGCTCGGGCGACTACCGTTGTCGGACAACGGAAAAGTCGACCATCGGGCGCTACCCGATCCGAGCGTGCGCGCCATGCTCACCACCCCCTACGAGCCGCCACGCACCACCGAGGAAGACCTCGTATGCGGGGTCTTCGCCGAAGTCCTCGATACCGACCTGCTCGGCATCGACGACGATTTCTTCCTGCTCGGCGGGCATTCCCTCACCGCGACCAAGGCGATCTCCCGGATCGAGGCGGCCTTCGGCAGGGTGGCGACCTTCCGAGACCTGTTCGAACTCCGCACCGCGCGCCTGCTCGCCGCCCGCATCACCCAGGCCCTGCGCACCGGGACGGTGACCACGGTCGACCCGATCGTGCCCGTTCCCCGCGTCGGCGTGCTGCCGCTCTCCCTGGGGCAGCAGGCGGTCTGGGAGCTCGAACAGCACGACCCGGGCAATCCCGCGGTGAACGCGCAACTGGCGGTGCGAGTTCGCGGCCGCTTCGAGATCGACACCTGGCGGGCCGCCGTGCGCGCCGTGGTCGCACGACACGAATCGCTGCGCACCGTCTACCGGCACGACGGCGCGGTCGTCGTCCCCGAGATCCTGCCGGCCTGGCAGGGTGAGGTCACCGTCTCCGAGGTGGACGGCCTGGACACCGCGCGGCAGCTGGCGACCGAGGACGCCGAGGCCCCCTTCGACCTCGGCACGGGACCGCTGTTGCGCGCCACCGTTCTACGCCATTCCGCCGCCGACCACATCGTCCTGGTGACCACCCATCGCATGGCCACCGACGTGTGGTCACTCGGCGTACTCGGCGACGAATTGTCCACCGCCTACGCGGCATTCGCCGCGGGCCGGACACCGACCTGGCCGCCGCTGCCGGTGCAATACGCCGATTTCGCGGTGTGGCAATCCGATCGTCTGAATCTGCAAGCACAGCAGCAGTATTGGCAGGTACGCCTGCACGGCTACTACGGGGACCTGGAACTTCCCTACGACCGCGCGCCGCAAGGCCCGCCGTCGAGCGACTGCGGCTCACTGCGCTGGCAGGTGACCGGTGACCTGGTGCGGGACGTGCGCGCACTCGCACGCACCGAGCAGGCGACCGTCTACCAGACCTTGCTGACCGCATTCGTCTCGGTGCTCTCGAAATACTCCCAGCGCAAGGACATCGCGGTCGGTGCGCCCATCGCGGGCCGCACCAGAACCGAAATAGAGGACGCGATAGGGCCTTTCGCCAATTTCCAGCTGCTGCGCACCGACGCCTCCGGTGACCCGACCTTCCGCGAATTGCTTCGCCGCGTCAAGGAAACCACGCTCGGCGCACAGGACCACCAGGACCTGCCGTTCGGGGCCCTCATCCCGTTCCTGTTCCAGCAGCTGCCACCCGGACAGGAGTTCGCGCCCCTGCGCATGGCCATCCAGCTGATCAACACCCCGCTCCGCGCCAGCGAAGCGGGTCATGCCGATATCAAGATGTTCCAGGGTGGCGTCATCGACATCGTGGGAGCGGAGATCGAGATCTTCCACGGCACACGCCGTTTCACCCACTGGGACCTCGAGGTGCACATGGTCGAGGACGGCCCGGAAATCCGCGGCCACCTCGGCTACCGCACCGCCCAGTTCGACGCCGACACCGTGCACCGGTTCGCCGACGAAGTCACCGAGACCCTTCGGGCCGCCGTCGCCACGGCCGTCCTCGCTCGATAACCAGACACGCCGCGGGGCGTTTCGCCGGGACACCCCTACCGGCGAAACGCCCCGCGGTGTGTGGTCAGGCGAGATCGATACCGTTGCTGCGCAACTGTTCACCGGCCGCCGCGACTGCCTTGGCCATGCTCTCGGCGAAGGACTGACGCAGTTCCTCCACAAGTGCCCGGCTGTGCGTGGTGGTGTCGTACTTGAAGGCAACGGTCAGCCGGCCACCGATGGTGAAGCAGCTCAGCTTCGGCGGCATCCCCGGAACCGGGCTGTCGATCGTGTCCCCCACGATCCGCAGTCCCTCCGGCACCGAATGCGCGGGCACGCGACCGATATTGGAGAACAGCACCGTCGGCGTCTGCGACCGCAGTATGGCGAGGGTCTCCTCGTCGTGCACCCGCAGGGTGGCGAGCAGGAGCCGAGCCGGGAACCGGTCCTCGACCGCGGCCGCGAGACTCTGCTGGATTACCCGTCCCACCTCGGCCACCGCGGTGTCGGTGCCGACCAGCGCGGGCGTGCCCGCACCGGCGGAGCCGCTGAACATGATCCGCTCCGACAGTCCCGGGACCATGGACCGCAGGTCGATGGCGTGACCGCAGAGCAGCGGCAACTCGCCCTCGGCGGGCGCGATGAGGGGTCGGGCGGCGACCAGGCTGGCCCCGGCCAGCAGGCCGGTGACGCTCACGTTCTCGGTGCGAGCCACCCGCGCGATCGCCGCGGTATCGTCGGCATCCCAGGCAAGGGAGCCCACCGCATACCGGCCCAGCGGATCCCCTTCGGCGCCATCGGACGGCAGCGGATACGGGATCATCTCGGCGGGCGTCGCCGCGACATAGGTCCCGATCTCGTCGATCAGTTCCTGCGTCTCGTCGTCGTCGATGAGGCGCCGCAACCGGGTATCGATCGGGTCGGGCAACTCCCGATCGTCGTCCGCGATCGGCATCGGACGTCCCTCGACCCGAGCGGTATAGCGCTGCCACAACTCACCGAGAACGGCGAAAAGTGCCCGACCGTCGGACATTCCGTGGTGACTGACCAGAACCACCCGGCTCGACTCGCCGTCGCGCAGCACATGCGCCTGGATCAGACCGCCGTCCCAATCCACCGGCGTATTCAGTAGTTTCAGGTATGCGGCGGTCCCCCCGGCGGCGACCCGCAGCGCGGGCCGCCACGCGTCGTCGCGATGGAACCACTGCGTGCCATCGTCCTCGGTGACCACGCGGCTGCGCAGCAACGCGTGTCCCGCCACCAACTCGCGCAAGGCGAGTTCCAGTGCGGTGAGGTCGAGTTCACCCACCACGGTGGATCCGGTGAACAACGCCATATTGCCGAGATGGAGCCCGGCCATTTGGGCGTCACTGGTGAAATGGCCGATCTCATAAGGTGAAAGTAATCTGCGCGCGAACATCTCGCCCCCTGTTGTGATGATGGATCGGCGGCATGCACCTCGGCCCCTCCGGCAACGAGCCGGAGGGGCCGAGATCCTGTCGCCTATGGACACCGCGATAGCCCTCAGGACCTCGCGGACTTCTCTACGACCGGAGTCGGAATCTCGATGGGCTCGGCGAGCACCGGGCCCTCATGGCCTTCCTTGGTGTAGTTGACCTGGCCGAGGCGGAACACCAGCAGCGCGGCCGAGGCCACGGCCACCACCACGCCGAGGATGGCGGTGAGCCCCACCGAGTGCGCGAACGCATCCTGGGCGACCGACTGCAGCGCGTCCGCGGCGTCCTTGGGCAGCGTGGCCGCCACCCCGTCCGCGGTGCCGATGTTCTCCCGGGCGGCCCGCAGCGCACCCGCGGGCACATTGTCCAGCGTGGCCTTGTCCAGATCGTGGCGGTAGATGGTGGCGCCGATGGTGCCGAAGATGGCCAGTCCGAGCGCCCCGCCGAACTCCTGGAAGGTCTTGGACAGTGCGGACACCGACGCGGTCTGATCCTGCGGCGCGATGGCGATCACCATGTCCGACAGCAGCGCGTACAGCAGCGCGGTGCCGACGCCGACCCCGACCATGCCGAACACGATCAGCCAGGTGTCGCTCTCCACCGTGACGGTGGTCAGCGCCGCGAAACCGATTGCGGCGAAGACGAATCCGGAGGCCATCAGGTAGCCGGGCTTGACCTTGCCGACCATGCCCATCGCCGCGGGCACAATGCTCGAGGCGACCAGCGGCGGGGCCATACCCCACAGGCCCGCGATGAGCGGCGAGTAGTGCAGCACCTCCATCAGGAAGCTGGTGGTGAACAGACCGAATCCGATCACCAGGAAGAACCCGGTGGCCGAGACCGTCATGGCGGGCATGAAACCGCGCACGCCGAACAGTCGCAGATCGATCATCGGATGAGTGAGGCGGCGCTGCCGCAGCACGAACAGCGCACCGAGCAGCAGACCGCCCAGGCCGACCGCCAGCGGCGTCACATTCCAGCCGTTGAGCGCCAATTCCTTGACGCCCCAGATGACTCCGAGCACCGCGGCCAGCGACAGGACGGCGCTGATCGGGTCGAAGAAGCGGGTCCGGGTGCGGTTGGCCTGGTCGGCCGGCAGCAGGAACGCCATCACGACCAGCCCGACCACGACGATCGGGGTGTTGATCATGAAGATCGAGCCCCACCAGAAGAAGTGCAGCAGCGCACCCGACAGCACCGGACCGAAGCCCGCGCCGGCGGATACGGCCAGCGAGAACACGGTCAGGGCGGTACGACGCTGCTTATCGTCGCGGAACAGTTCCGCGATGATGCCCATCGACGCGGGCATCAGGGCGGCGCCACCGAAGCCCTGGATCGCCCGGGAGGCGATCAGCATCTCCGGATTCGTCGCCAGGGCCGCGCTGAGCGAGGCGCCGGCGAAGATCGCGCAGCCGATCATGAGGATTTTCTTGTGGCCGATGCTGTCGGCGATGCTGCCGGCCGAGAGCAGTACCCCGGCCAGGATGAAGCCGTAGATGTCGACCATCCAAAGCTGTTGTGCGCTAGTTGGTTTCAGATCTGCGTCGATGGAGGGAATGGCGAAGTACAGCACCGTGATGTCCATCGCCACCAGCAGCGCTGGGATCACGAGGGTCACGAGCGCCAACCATTGCTTGCGGCTGCCGGTAGGGCTTGTCATCGTCATGTGGAAAACCATACATCCGTGTGAGACGTTTGTATAGAACTTCTGTCCTATACGCTTGTTTGATAATTTTATCGGCTCTACCAGCGGTTATGGCAATAACCCCGATGCCACAACGGATCGAAGTAGGGGTTGGTCAGGGGTCCGTAGGCGCTGTGCCCACCCGCGCAACCGGGATACAAAAGTCCAGGTAGAAGGGTTTACCCCCGCAATACGCACCACTGAGGAGGGCTCACATGGGCCGCGTAGAAGGCAAAGTTGTGGCGATCACCGGAGCAGGACGCGGTCAGGGCCGCAGCCACGCCGTCCGGCTCGCCGAAGAGGGCGCCGACATCATCGCCCTGGACGCCTGCACCGATATCGACCTCGCCGAATACCCGATGGCCACGCCCGAGGACCTGGCCGAGACCGCCCAACTGGTCGAGAAGACCGGCCGCAAGGTGTTCACCAAGCAGGTCGACGTGCGCGACCGGCCTGGCCTGCAGGCCGCCTTCGCCGAAGGCGTCGCCGAGCTGGGCCGACTCGACGTCGTCATCCCCAACGCCGGAATCAGCGTGCTCGGCGCCGACCGCCCCGTCACCGCCTTCGCCGACACCGTCGACATCAACCTGGGCGGCGTCTTCAACACCGTGCACGCCGCCCTGCCGCACCTGGGCGCGGGCGCCTCGATCATCCTGATCGGCTCGATGGTCGGCATGATCCCCGACCGCGGCGAACCCGGCCCGATGGGCCCCGGCGGCCTGGGCTACAGCATGGCCAAATCCACCCTGATCGAATACGGCAACACCCTGGCCGTGCTACTGGCCCCGCACAACCAGCGCGTCAATATCGTGGTGCCGACCAGCGTCGACACCGACATGATCCAGAACGACGCCATCTACCGGCTGTTCCGTCCCGACCTGGACGAGCCGGGCCGCGAGGACGCCGTATCGGCCTTTACCGGGTTGCAGGGCATCCCGATCCCGTGGGTGGAGCCGGTCGACGTCTCGCACGCCATCACCTTCCTGGCCTCCGACGAATCGCGCTACGTCACCGGCGTGCAGCTCAAGATCGACGGCGGGGCGCTGCTGAAGCGCGGCGTGTGGTGACCATCCAATAACGAAGCAGGAGAGACAAACCCATGCGATTCGGCCTTTTCTACCATCACCAGCTCCCCAAGCCGTGGACGGAGGGCAGCGAGGAACGGCTGCTCAAGGAATCCCTCGAGCAGATCGAACTCGCCGACAAACTCGGTTTCGACTGCGTCTGGGAAACCGAGCACCACTTCATGGAGGAGTACTCGCACTCCTCGGCCCCCGAGGTATTCCTCGCGGCGGCAGCGGCCCGCACCAAGAACATCCGCATCGGGCACGGCATCGTCTCGATCCCGCCGGCCCTGAGCCACCCCGCCCGCGTCGCCGAACGAATCGCGACGCTGGACCTGATCTCCGGCGGCCGCGTCGAATTCGGCACCGGCCAGGGCAGCACCCAGCTCGAGGTCGGCGGCTTCAACCTGCAGCGCGAACACAAGCTCGACCAGTGGAAGGAGGCGCTCGACGTCATCACCCGGCTGTTCGTCGAATCCCCGTTCGGCGGCCACCAGGGCACCTGGGTCGACATGCCGGTGCGCAATCTGGTGCCCAAGCCCAAGCAGAAACCGCATCCGCCGCTGTGGGTGGCGTGTAGTTCCCCGGAAACCATCGAACACGCCGCACGCCAGGGCATGGGCGCACTGTCGTTCGCGTTCGTCAGTCCCGAGGAAGCCAAGGAGCGGGTGGAGACCTACTACCAGCTCATCAGCTCCGACGAATGCGTGCCGCTCGGCTACGACGTGAACCCGAATTTCGCGCTCACCATGCCGTTCCTGTGCCACGAGGACGAGGAGACGGCACTGGATCGCGGCGTGCACGGCGCGCATTTCTTCGCCTTCTCGTTCCTGCACTACTGGATGCACGGCCTGCACAAGCCCGGCGAGACCGATATCGCCAAGGATTTCGCGGAACTGCGCGACGCGTTCGGTTTCAGCCGGTATCTCTCACCCGAGACCCGTGAACAGATGGACCCGCTGCTGCTGGCCCGCGTGGACAATCTGCGCAAGGCCATCGGCACCCCGGAACAGCTGCGCCAGCTGGCCCGCTCCTACGAGGAGGTCGGCCTCGACCAAATGATCTTCCAGGTGCAGATCGGGAACACCAAGCACGAGCACATCTGCGAATCGCTGGAATTGTTCGCCAAGGAGGTGATGCCGGAATTCGCCGAGCGTCGGCCGGCTCAGGACGCGGCCAAGGCCGCCCGCCTTGCCGAGTCGATCGAGCGGGCCCGGCAGCGGCATCTGCCGCAGGTGCACGACACCTCGCACGTCACCATTCCCGCCGAGCACGCGGAAATGCTGGAGAACACCGACGACGAAGATTGATCACCACCGACAGCAAAGCCGGGGCCCGGGCACGCGAAATGTGTCCGGGCCCCGGCATGTTCACGCCCGTGCCGTTCCCGCGACGATGGCCTGTAGCGCGCGGGTCATGTCGGGGCCGGTCGGGGCATGGGCGGGATCGATCATCCACTGCACCATCACCCCCGTGACCAGAGCCTGATAAAAGGAGCCGACGGCCCGGGCGGTCGGCTCGTCGTATTGCTGATCGGTGGCCCCGAACAATTGGGACAGACCGCCCCGGCCGTGTTCCAGGGCATCGGCCAGACTTTCGCGCACGGACGGTACATGGTCGATTTGTGCCAGCACTTCGATATTGGCCATGCACAATTCCCGATCGGTGGCGAACAATCGGATCAGATCGGTCCAGACCGCTTCGTAGCGTTCCGCGGCATCGGCCAGCCGGCCCGCACCCGCCAGTGTCTTCTCGACACCTTCGCCCCACTCCCGCAGGGCATCGATCAGCGCCGCGTTGAGTAATGCTTCCTTGGAATCGAAGTGATAGCCAATGGAAGCCAAATTCGTGTGCGACGCGGCCACGATGTCACGCGCGGTGACCCGCGCGTAGCCCTTTTCCCGCAGGCACTTCTTGGCGCCCTCGAGCAGGTCTTCGCGATGTCCCATGCCCGCATTCTAACGCATGTTCCAGACAAGCGTCTTAAGCGGGTGTATAGATATTTCGGGCGGCCAGCGCCGGTTCGCGCGGATATTCCGGCACCAGATACCCGTCCGCCGGTACCGCCGATCCCGCCCGGCGCAGCTGACGCCAGAGCCCGGCCCGCCGCCCCAGTTCCGATCCGGGCGTGAGCGCGCGCCACTGCCCGCGGGCAATCTGCTGCGCGGTCGTGCTGTGCGGGCGCAACACTCGCTCGTAGCGATCGAACGCACCCGCCACATCGTCCGGCGTCGCGGCGATCTCACCGGCCAGCACATACGCGCCGACCATCGCCTGCGCCGTGCCCTGACCGGTCAGCGGGGATCCGCAACAGGCGGCATCGCCCAGCAGCACCACCCGCCCGCGGGACCAGCGCGGTAGGTCGACGCGCACCAGCTGGTCCAGGTAGAAGCCGGGGTCCAGGGACATTCCCGCGACAATGGCGCGCGCCGGCCGGCCACCGGCGGCCAGCCGCTGCGACACCAGCCGCCGCTGCGCCGGAGGGTTGCCGCGCAGCGCCGGATCGTGCGGCTGGCGCAGCCCGACCGTCACCATGGATTCCCCGGGCGCGGTTTCCACCCGGATATCGATATGGGCCGCGCTCGGCAGGAGACAACGCACCACCTCGTTCCGCACGGCCGGGCAATGCTCCGGTGTCGCCATCGTGAAGAACGACATATAGCCGTCGAGAAATGTGGTGAATTGTTCGTGCGGTCCGAATACCATGCGGCGCAGCGGTGAATACACGCCCTCGGCGCCGATGACGATGCTGAATCGTTCGGCGCCGCCGGAATCGAAATACACATCGACCCCGGCATCGTCCTGCACGATCCCGGAAATACTGTCGCCGTAGCGATAATCTATCCGGTCCAGCCGTTCGACCTCGGTCAGCAGCACATTGTTGAGATCGCCGCGGGGCAATTCGGTCGAGTCGGCCCGCGGCCGCCGAGCGGCCGGGATCCGTGCCGCCACCCGGCCGTCCGGCCGCAGGTAGGTGATGCCACCGCCGGGCAGGAGATGCGGCCGCAGCGCCCGCGACAGGCCCATCAACTCGGCCGCCCGCCGGCCCGGGCCGCGGAGGTCGACCACCTGGCCGCCACTGCGGCGCGCCGGGAATCGCTCGACCACCGTGGTGGCGAGACCGGCCCGGGCCAATTGCACGGCCACCGCATTGCCCGCGGTTCCACCACCGCTGACCAGCACCCGGAAATCCGTCGAAGAAATAGTCATCTGTTTCTACCTGTTCACTTGTTTCACTTCTCACATTTCGTGCAGCGTCTGCACGGCCAGCGCGATATCCGCGCCGGTCACATCGACCGCATCGGGGGCGATGATGGACAACATGGCGAAACCCTGAAATGTGAGGAAGAATAATTTCGCCACCGCGATCGCCTGCTCCTCGGACAGCCCGGAATGCTGTTCGGCCAAGGCTTTCCGGAGATCGTGGATGGCCGTCCGGGTGGACTCCCCCATGAATTCCTGCGAGTCCGGGGACCGCGCGACCAGCAGCGCGTTCTCCGCACTCAGCAGCATCGTTTCGCTGTGGCGATGCCGCACCTCGCACATGGCGTCCCAGATGGACGCCAGCGCCTGCCACAGGGTGGTGTCCGAGCCGGTGTGCCTGATGGCCGCCTCCAGCTCGTCACCCACCCCGCTGCCCAGGGCATCGGCGATGGCCTCGGTGATCAAGCGGTCCTTGGAGCCGAAGTGGTAGCCGATGGCGGCCAGGCTGACCCCGGCCGCCCCGGCGATATCGCGAGCGGTGGTCTTGGCGAGGCCGCGCCGCAGGATTGCCGCGCGCGCCCCGGCCAGCAGATCTTCTCGGTTTCCCATCGGAACGTCGCTTCTAGTTCGATGCCGCTGCCGCGGCGTCGAGAATGGCGAACAGTTCATCCGCGGACGCCGACCCCAGATCGATCTCCGCCGCCTCCGGTTCGACCGTGAGCCCGCGCCGCTCGGCCAGATGGTCTGCCAGCGCCACCGGGGATGGGTAGTCGAAGATCAGCGTCGGGGGCAGCCGCAGCCCGGCGGCAACGGTCAGCCGATCCCGAAGTTCCAGTGCGGTCAGCGAATCGAAGCCCTGCTCGAGGAAGCCGCTGTCGGCCACGATCGCGGTGTGCCGTTCGTGGCCCAGCACCGCGGCCGCCTCGCCGCGCACCAGATCCAGCAGGATCCGATGCCCGTCGGCGGCCGAGCATCCGGCCAGCCGCGCGGTCAGCGCCGCGGCCGGATCCTCGGCCTGCGCCTTGGCCTTTCGCGCCCGCACCGGGCGCAGCCCGCGCAGCAGCGGCGCACACTCGTCGTCGAGCATGGACGGGTCCACCCGCAGCGGCACCACCGTCGCGGCCGGAGTCCGCAGCGCGGCGTCGAACAGGGCCAGGCCGTCGGCCGCCGAGAGCGGCGGCAGCCCACGTCGGCGCATGCGCAGCCGGTCGGCGTCGCCGAGGCCCGAGCTCAACCCGGTCTCGACATCCCAGAGGCCGTAGGCCAGCGACACCGCGGCCTGCCCGTGGGCGCGGCGGTATTCGGCCAGCGCGTCCAGGAACAGGTTCGCCGCCGCGTAACCGGCCTGCCCGGCCGCCAGCACCTGCCCGCCCGCCGAGGACAGCAGCGCGAACAGCCGCAGCTCCCGCGCGGCGGTCAACTCGTGCAGGTGCCAGGCCCCGTCGGCCTTGCCGCGCAGCGACGCCTCCAGATCGGTAGCGGTCAGCGACCGCACCACACCGTTTTCCGCGATCCCGGCCGCGTGAACCACACCGATCAGCGGGCGGTCGGCGGGTATCCGGTCCAGCAGCTCCGCCAGCGCGGCCCGGTCGCTCACATCGCAGGCCGCGAGGTCCACTTCGGCGCCGAGTTCGCGCAGTTCGGCGACCAATTCCAGGGCGCCGGGCGCCCGCGGTCCGCGCCGCCCGGCCAGCAGCAGCGCCCGCACGCCGTAGTCGGTGACCAGATGCCGGGCCAGGACCGCGCCCAAGCCACCGGTGCCGCCGGTGATCAGCACGGTGCCGGTGCTCAGGTCGGGTCCGGCGATCGGGTCGCCGGGCACCGCCGCCAGATGCGGCACCAGCACCTTGCTCTCCCGGATCGCCGCCTCCGCCAGTCCGGCGGCCGCCACGTCGAGTACCCGCGCATCGCCGGTGCCGGAGTCCACGTCGAGCAGTCCGATGCGGCCCTGATTCTCCGCGGCGGCCGCCCGCCCGAGTCCCCAGATCGGAGCCTGGGTCAGGTCCACGACCTCCCCGTGCACGGTCATCGCGCGGCGGGTCAGCAGGATCAGGCGGGACTCGGCGAATCGTTCGTCCTCGAGCCAGGATTGGACGGCGGCAAGCGCTCGGAAGAGGATCGGGCGCAGTGCCGCCGGGTCGGTGTCGCCGTCGGCGGCGGTGTCGTAGCAGCGCAGGACGATCACGTCCGCCTCGGCAATGGCGAGCGGATCGTCCGCCCCGGCGAGGTCGATGATGCGGACGGACAGCTGCTCGTTCGCGGCGACCGCCGCCTCCGACCAGGTGACCCGCAGCAGGCTGTCGCGAATATCGGCGGTGCCGCGCAACGCCTCCGGCGCTATCGGGCGGGACACCAGCGCGTCCACCGTCAGCACCGGCCGACCGGTCCGGTCGGTGACCAGCATGCTGGTGGTTTCCTCACCGGCCAGGCGGCGGATGCGGACCCGCACCGCCGTCGCGCCGGTCGCGTGCAGGCGCACCCCCGTCCAGGCGAACGGCAGCAGGGTCGCGCCGCTGGAGTTCTCGTCCAGCAGGTCCACGTGCATGCTGGCGTCCAGCAGCGCGGGGTGGATCCCGTAACCGGTGGACTCGACCTGATCGGGCAGTTCCACCTCGGCGTACCAGTCGTCGCCGTCACGCCAGGCCCGGCGCAGGCCCTGGAAAGCGGGGCCATAGTCGTAGCCGCGGTCGGCCAGACGGTGGTAGGCCTGGTCCGGATCCAGTTCGCTCGCGTTCGCGGGCGGCCATTCGGTCAGCTCGTCCGCGGTGACCTCCGCCGCGGCGGACAGCACCCCGGACGCGTGCCGGGTCCACATCGCTTGCAGTGCAGCACCTTCCAGGCGGGTGTACACACCCACCGGGCGGCGGCCGGTGTCGTCGGCCGCGCCGAGCACCACCCGCAGTTCGAGCGGCACGTCGGCCGAGAGCACCAGCGGCTCCTGCAGCGTCAGCTCCTCCAGCACCGGGCAATCCACCAGATCGCCTGCGGCCAAGGCACATTCGACCAATCCCGCACCGGGGAACAGGATCGAACCGAAGATGGCGTGATCGGGTAGCCAGGACTGGGTATCCGGACTCAACCGGGCGCTCAGCAGCAGCTCGCCGCTGCCGGGCACGGTGGTCGCACCGGTCAGCAGCGCATGCGTGAGGGTGCGCGGACCGGTGGCGGCGGCCAGGCCGCCCACCTGTTCGGTGGACCAGAACCTGCGGCGATCGAACACTGTCACAGGCAGATTCACGGGCCGCGCGCCCCGCCCCTCGTACACCGCGGGCCACCGCACCGGCAGCCCGGCATTGTGCATCCGGCCCAGCGCGGACACGAACGCCCGGACCTCGGACTGGTCGCGCCCCAGCAGTGCCACCGTCTCCGCCTCGCCGGGCTCGAATCGGGCCCCGGCCAGCGGGCTCAGCACCGCATCGGGACCGATCTCGACGAAACACCGCACCCGCGACTGCGTGAGATGGTCGATCGCCTCTCCGAAGCGCACCGCGTGGCGGGCGTGCCGGACCCAGTAGTCGGCGTCCGGGGCCTGCGTGAGCGGTTTCCCGGTCACCGTGGAGACGATCGGAATCCGCGGCTCGGACATCGAAATCCGTTCGGCCACCGCCCGATACCCGTCGAGCATCGGTGTCATCAGCGGCGAGTGGAAGGCGTGCGAAACCCGTAACCGGCGCACCCGCACTCCCGCCTCGGTGAAACGGTCGGCGATGCGGTCGGCGTCCTCGGACGCGCCGGAGATCACCACCGCCCGCGGCCCGTTCACCGCGGCGATCCCGACCCGGTCGGTCAGCAGCGGCGTCACCTCCGCCTCGTCCGCCGCGATCGCGATCATCGATCCGCCCGCCGGTAATGCCTGCATGAGCGCACCGCGCGCCGCCACCAGTTCGGCCGCGTCGTCGAGGCCGATCATGCCGGACACGTGTGCGGCGGCCAGCTCGCCGATCGAATGACCGGCCAGCACATCGGGGGTGACGCCGACCGATTCCAGCAGCCGGAACAGCGCCACCTCCAGCGCGAACAATGCCGGTTGGGTGAATTCGGTGCGCTCCAGCGTGTCCGCGTCCTCGCCCCACATCACCTCGAGCAGCGGACGCGGCAGCCGGTTCTCGAAGGCCGCCGCCACCTCGTGCAGGGCCGCGTCGAACACCGGGAACTCTTGGGCCAGTTCCCGTCCCATGCCCAACCGCTGCGCGCCCTGACCGGTGAACAGGAACGCGGTGCGGCCCGGCCGCGGCGTCCCGCTCCACACGTTCGCGCGGTTCGCACCGGCGGACAGCGCGCCCAGCCCGGCGAGCAGTTCCTCACGGTCCTGCGCGACGACCACCGCGCGATGCTCGTGCGCGGCCCGGGTGCTCGCCGCGGCGGCCACCTCGAACGGCTCGACATCGGTTGCGGCGGAGAGACTCTCACGCCAGGACTCGGCCTGCCCGCGCAGCCCGGAGCGGCTGCGGCCGGACACCAGCACCGGCGATGCCGACAGCGGGGTGCGCGGTGGTTCCGCCTCGACCGGCGCGGCCCCGATGATCACGTGTGCGTTGGTGCCGCTCATTCCGAACGACGACACCCCCGCATAGCGGGCCACGGAACCCGTTGGCCAGGAGCAGGTTTCACGCAACGGCCGGACCGCACCCGCCGACCAGTCCACATGCGGGGTGAGCTCGTCCAGATGCAGGATCCCCGGCACCACGCCGGACCGCAGCGCCTGCACCATCTTGATCACCCCGGCGACCCCGGCGGCGGCCTGGGTGTGGCCGATATTCGACTTGATCGAGCTCAGCAGCAGCGGATTGTCGGCGGCGCGCTCGCGGCCGTAGACGGCCAGCAGCGCCTGCGCCTCGATGGGATCCCCCAGCGTGGTGCCGGTGCCGTGCGCCTCCACCACGTCCACCTCGGCGGCGCTCAGCCCGGCCGCGGCCAGGGCCTGCCGGATCACGCGCTGCTGGGCCGGGCCGTTCGGCGTGGTCATCCCGCTGGACGCGCCGTCGGAGTTGATCGCCGACCCGGACACCACCGCCAGCACCGGATGCCCATGGCGGCGCGCCTGCGACAGCTTCTCCAGCACCAGCACGCCCACGCCCTCCGAGCAGCCGGTGCCGTCGGCCGCCGCGGAGAACGATTTGCACCGGCCGTCGCGGGCCAGACCCCGCGCGGCATTGAAGAACATGAACATCTCCGGGTTCGCCATCACGGTCACTCCGCCGGCCAGGGCGAGCGTGCACTCCCCCGTGCGCAGCGCCTGCGCCGCGAGATGCATCGCGACCAGCGACGAGGAACACGCGGTGTCCACCGTCACCGCCGGGCCCTGCAGGCCGAGGGTGAAGTTCACCCGCCCGGTGACATCGCTGCCGCCGCTGGTGCCGAATCCGTAGTCGTGGTACATGACTCCGGCGTAGACGCCGGTGGCGGACCCCTTCAGCGAGGTCGGCGCGATACCGGCCCGTTCCAGGGCCTCCCAGGACACCTCCAGCAGCAGCCGCTGCTGCGGGTCCAAGGTCACCGCCTCGCGGGGTGAGATCCCGAAGAACTCGGCATCGAAATCGGCCGCGTCGTAGAGGAATCCGCCTTCCTGGGCGATGCTGTGCCCGGGTTTGCCGGGTTCCGGGTCGTACAGGTCCGCCAGATTCCAGCCCCGGTCGGCGGGGAACGGCGACACTCCGTCGCTACCGGAGGCGGCCAGGTCGAACAGCCCCTCCGGGGTGGTCACACCGCCGGGGTAGCGGCAGGCCATACCCACGATGGCGATCGGATCCGCGGCCGCCGCGGTCAGTTCCGCATTGTGCTCGCGCAGTTTCTCGTTGTCCTGCATGGCCTTCCGCAGGGCGTCCACGATCTTCTCGACTGAAACATCCATTTCTCTGCTCCCTCCGCGTCATTCCAGGTCGACCAGGGCAGCGCGAACCAGGTCGTCGATTGCCATATCGGCGATCGACACCGTGGTGTCCGCGAGGGCCGGGTCCGCCGTCGACTGGGTGATTTCCATTCGTGTGCTTGCCGTTCGGGTGACTACCGTCGGTGTTTCGGGCTCGTCGGTGAGCAGTTCCTCTGCCAGGTATCCGGCCAGTTCGGCGGCATTGGGGTAGTCGAACATCAGGGTCGCGGGCAGGCGCAGCCCCGTTGCCGCGCCGAGCCGGTTGCGGAGTTCGACGGCGGCCAGTGAGTCCAGGCCCAGTTCGGTGAACCCGCGATCGACCTCGATGTCGTCCGGGTCGGCGTGCCGCACGGCGGCCACTTCGGCGCGGACGGCATCGAGCAGCAGCTGTCTCCGCTCGGCGGCCGGTGCCGCGGCCAGTCGTTGTTCCAGCGTCTCGGTCGGCTCTTGCGGCGTGCTGTCGAGTTTCGTTGTGGCGGGCAGGAATCCGGTCAGCAGCGGTGCCACGGACGGGGCGGTGGTCAGTGCGGAGCGGTCGAGCCGCAGCGGAACCAGCATCGGTTCGGGCCGGGCGAGGGCGGCGTCGATGAGCGCGAGGCCGTCCTCGGTGGCCAGCGCGGGCATGCCCAGCGCCGCCATCCGTCGTTCCTCGCCGTCGCCGTCGACCGCGCCGCCGCCCAGGCCGGTTTCGGTGGCCCACAACGGGAATGCCAGCGATTGGGCGGGCAGTCCGGCCGCGGTGCGGTGTTCGGCGAGGGCGTCGAGGAACCGGTTGGCCGCGGCGTAGTTGCCCTGCCCCGCGCCGATCAGCAGACCGGCGAAGGACGAGAACAGCAGGAACACCGTGAGATCGGCGGTGAGTTCGTGCAGGTTCCACGCGCCGTCCACCTTGGGCCGCAGCACGGCCGCGAGCTGTTCCGGGGTCACGGCTTCGATCAGCGCGTTGTCCATGACACCGGCGGCATGCACCACGCCGCGCAGGGGACGGTCGGCGGGTATGTCCGCCAGCAGTCCGGCCAGGGCGGCGCGGTCCGCGACGTCGCAGGCCGCCACGGTCACCGTCGCACCGAGCTCGGTGAGCTCGTGCACCAGTTCCCGGGCCCCCGCGCTGTCGCCGCCGCGTCGGCTGGTCAGCAGCAGATGCCGAATGCCGCGGGCGGTGACCAGATGCCGGGCCAGGTGCGCACCCAATCCGCTGGTGCCACCGGTGATCAGCACCGTGCCGTCCGGATCCCAGGGCTGGTCCCCGGCCGCGGCGGTGGTCGGCGTCAGCCGCGGTATGCGGGCGATGCCGTGGCGCAGCGCCAGTTCCGGTTCACCGGTGCGCAGCGCCGGGGCCAGCGCCGCGGCCGAGGCCGGGGTGCCGTCCGTGGTGACCAGCACGAACCTGCCGGGATGCTCCTGCTGCGCGGCCCGGATCAGGCCCCACACCGGTGCGTGCACCAGCTCGCTCACACCACCCGTACGGGTCAGCAGCACCAATCGCGATGCGGTGCAACGCTCGTCGGCCAGCCACTGCCGTAGCAGGCTCAGCACCTCACCGGTCACCGCATGCACCCGGCCGGGCACATCGGCGTCGGATTCCGGGGCACAGTGGTAGACAACGGTTTCCGGTACGGTGGCCGCGGCGTCGAGCAGCGTCCGCAGACCGGCCGGATCGCTGCCGATCGACACGGGTACGGCACCGAAACCGGTGCCCGCCAGGGGCAGATCCTGCCATTGCACGCGGAACAGCGAATCCCGGTCCGGATCGCCGCCGCCCAGCGTGTCCGCGCTCACCTGGCGCGTCGCGAGTTCGGCGACGGTGGCTACGGGGCGGCCATTGTGGTCGGCGAGCGCCATGGTGGACAGCTCGTCGCCGCGCAATCGCACGATCCGCACTCGCAGTTTCCGCACCGGAGCGTTCCCATTGTGCATAGCGAATCCCTTCCAGGCGAACGGGATAACGGTGACACCACCGCCCGGGTCCGACTCGTCGAGCAGGTCGGCATGCATGGCGGCATCGAAAAGCGCCGGGTGCAGCCCGAATCCGAGCACGGATTCCGATTCGGGCAGCGTTACTTCGGCATAGACCTCGTCGCCGCGCCGCCACGCCTTGCGCAGCCCGCGGAAGGCCGGACCGTAGTGGTAGCCGCGGTCGGCCAGCTGGTCGTAGCCGGTACCGAGCGCGATCTCGACCGCCTCGGCCGGTGGCCACACGGTGGCGTCGAAATCCCATGGCGGGGTGTGGAAATCAGGTTCCATCGCGATGGCCAGGGTGCCCGAGGCGTGCCGGGTCCACTGTGGGACGTCGTCGGCGCGGGTGTGGATCTCGACGGTGCGGTTCCCGGCGGCGTCGGGTGTGCCCACACTCACCTGTAGGGCCAGCCCACCCCGATCCGGCACCAGCAGCGGGGCCTCCAGCACCAGATCGGCCAGGGTGTCGCAGCCGACCGCGCGTCCGGCACGAGTCGCGAGCTCCACGAGGCCGGTGCCGGGCAGCAGGATTCGCCCGTGCACCCGATGATCGGCCAGCCACGGCTGGGTGCGCAGCGACAGCCGTCCGGTCGCCATAACCCGGTCGTCGGGGGTGACGATGCTCGCCGCCAGCAGTGGATGCCCGGTCGCGTCGAGCCCGAAGTCGGTGACGTCGGTGACGGTGGTGGGCGTAACCGGCTCGTCGAGCCAGAAGTGCCGCCCTTCGAAGGCGTAGGTGGGCAGGTCGATCCGGCGCGCGCCACGGCCGCCGTACACACCGGCCCAGTCCACTTCGACGCCGTCGATGTGCAGTGCGCCCAGTGCCGCGAACACGGTCTCGGCCTCGGGCCGGTCCTTGCGTCCGGCCGCCAGGCAGGTCACGCCGCCGATCCGGTCGCTCTGCTGGGCCAGACCGGTCAGTACTCCGTCCGGACCGAGCTCCAGCAGTCGTGAAACATTCTGTTCGACAAGCGTATTCACGGCATCGGCGAAACGCACCGGGCGACGGATCTGGTCGACCCAGTAGTCGGCGGTCGCCAGCTCGGGCCCGGCCACCGCGCCGGTCACGGTCGAGACGATCGGGATCCGCGGTTCGGCGTAGGTGAGCGCTCCCGCCACCGCCCGGAACTGTTCCAGCATCGGCTCCATCAGCGGGGAGTGGAACGCGTGCGACACCCGCAGCCGCCGCACCTTGCGCCCGGCCGCCTCGAAATGCGCCGCGATCGAAGCAGTTTCGTCCTCGTCGCCGGAGATCACCGTGGTGCCGGGGCTGTTCAGGGCGGCGATGCCGACCCGGTCGGTGAGCAGCGGCGTGATCTCCTCCTCGGTGGCGGCGATGGCCAGCATCGCGCCACCGGTGGGCAGGGCCTGCATGAGCGTGGCCCGCGCGGCCACCAGCGCGGCGGCATCGGGGAGGGTGAGCACTCCGGCGACATGCGCGGCGGCCAGCTCGCCGATGGAATGTCCGGCCACGAAATCCGGTCGCATACCCCAGGATTCGAACAATCGGAACAGCGCCACCTCGAAGGCGAACAGCCCGGTCTGCGCGTGCAGGGTCTGGTTCACCGCGTCGGGGTCGGCGCCCCACAGCACCTTGGTCAGCGGTTGCGCCAGATACCGGTTCAGCTCGGTGGTGACGGCGTCGAAAGCGGCTGCGAACACCGGGAATTCGGCGTGCAGCTGGGCGCCCATACCGAGCCGTTGCGCGCCTTGACCGGCGAACAGCACGGCCATCCGGCCGGTGGTCGCCGCGGTCGCGGTGACCAGTTCGGCCGCGCTGGTGCCGTTGGCGAGCGCGGTCAGCCCGCGCACCGCTGCCGCGTGATCGGCCGCCAGCACCACGGCGCGGTGCGGGTGCGCGGTGCGCCCGGTCGCCAGGCTGTAGCCGAGGTCGAGCAGCGATGTGCCGCCCTCGGCCTGTGCCGTAACGCCGTTGCGCGACAAGGTTTCCCCGGCGATCCGGGTCAGCAGGCGGGCAGCCTGCGCCCGCAGTGCCGTGTCCCCGATTCCGGATACCACCAGCGGCACCACCGGCAGCTCGCGCGCCGTAGGCACCGTCGCGGGTGCGGTCAGCGGGGGCTCCTCGATGATCACATGGGCATTGGTGCCGCTGATCCCGAACGAGCTCACCCCGGCGCGGCGCGGCTGTTCGCGGCGTGGCCAGGTCACCGTCTCGGTGACCAGCCGGACGCCACCCTCATCCCACTCCGCCTGCGGTGTGGGCTCATCCACGTGCAGGGTCGGTGGAATCGCTTCGGCGCGCAGCGCCATCACCATCTTGATCACGCCCGCCACACCGGCCGCGGCCTGGGTGTGGCCGATATTCGACTTCAGCGAACCCAGCCACAGTGGCCGATCCGCCGACCGACCCGCACCGTAGGCCGCCTGTAGCGCCTGCACTTCGAGCGGGTCGCCGAGCGTGGTGCCGGTGCCGTGTCCTTCGACGACGTCCACATCGGCGGCCGTCAGTCCGGCCGCGGCCAGCGCCTGCCCGATCACCCGCTGCTGTGCCGGTCCGCTCGGCGCGGTCAGTCCGTTGCTGGCGCCGTCCTGGTTGATGGCCGAGCCGCGGAGCACCGCCAGCACCGGATGTCCGAGCTCCTTGGCTCGTGACAACCGTTCCACCAGCAGCAGTCCCGCGCCCTCGCCCCAGCCGGTGCCGTCGGCGGCGGCCGCGAAGGATTTGATCCGGCCGTCGGGGGCTAGCCCACGCTGGCGGCAGAAGTCGACGAACACCTCCGGTGTCGGCATCACGGTGACACCACCGGCGAGAGCCATCTCGATCTCGCCGCTACGCAGCGCCTGCCCGGCCATATGCAGGGCGACCAGCGAGGACGAGCACGCGGTGTCCACCGTCACCGCCGGGCCTTCCAGCCCGAGGGTGTAGGCGACGCGGCCGGAGACGACGCTGGCGGCGCTGCCATTGCCCAGATATCCGGCCAGTTCCTCGGGCACCGTACGCAATCGGCTGCCGTACTCGTGGTACATGACACCGGCGTAGACGCCGGTTCGGCTGCCGCGCATGGTCTTCGGGTCGATTCCGGCCCGTTCGAACGCCTCCCACGCGGTCTGCAAGAGCAGGCGCTGCTGCGGGTCCATGGCGAACGCTTCGCGGGGCATGATGCCGAAGAATTCGGGATCGAATTCGGCGGCGTCGTAGAGGAATCCGCCGTGCCGGACATAGGTCTTTCCGGGCGTGCCGGGCCGCGGGTCGTAGACCGACTCGGACCAGCCGCGGTCGGTGGGGAATTCACCGACGGTGTCGATGCCGTCGGCGACCAGTTGCCACAGCTGTTCCGGGGTCCGCACGCCGCCGGGGAAGCGGCAGGCCATGGCCACGATCGCAAGGGGTTCGTCGGCGGCGGCGGCGGGCGCGGTCACCGCGGCGGGCGCGGCGGTTCCGGTGAGCCGTTCGGCCAGGTGCGCGGCCACCGCCCGGGCGGTCGGGTGGTCGAAGACCAGGGTGGACGACACCCGCACCCCGCTCGCGGCGGTGATCAGGCCCCGCAGTTCCACCGCGGCCAGCGAATCGAAGCCGAGGTCGGTGAAGGCGCGGTCGGGTTCGATGGAGTCCGGTCCGGTGTGGCCGAGTACCGTGGCCACCTCGCGACGGACCAGCTCGAGCAGGATGCGGTCCCGCTCGGCCGGGGTGCGCCCGGCCAGATCGGCGGCGAGGGTGCCGTCGACGGTGGCCGCCGCGGCGGTGCGCCGACCGGCGTAACCGCGTAGCGGAGCGGGCAGTTCGTCGGTTCTCGCACGTAATGCGTTGCGGTCCAATTCGATCGGCAGTTGTACGGCTTCGGTGCCGCGCAGCGCCGCATCGAACAGTGCCAGCCCGCGCTCAGTGGTCAAGGGCGTGATCCCCTGGCGCACAATACGAGCGATATCGCGCTCGTCCAGCCCCTCGGCCATACCGGCGCCCAGCCACAGATGCCAGGGCAGCGACAGCGCCGGGAGCCCCAGCGAATGCCGGTGCACGGCGAGGCCGTCCAGGAAGGCGTTCGCGGCGGCATAGTTGCCCTGACCGGATGCGGCCAGCACGCCTGCGGTAGAGGAGAACAGCACGAAGGCGGCCAGCTCCCGGTCGCGGGTCAGTTCGTGCAGGTGCCAGGCGGCATCCGCCTTGGCCCGCAATACCGTATCGATCCGCTCGGGCGTCAGTGCCTCGACGAGGCCGTCGTCGAGTACGCCCGCGGCATGCACCACGGCCGAGAGCTCGACCTCGGACAGCAAGGCGGCCAAGGCTTCCCGATCACTCACGTCACAGGCGGCCACCCGCACCACGGCACCGGCCTCGACCAGTTCCCGCTCGAGTTCGGCCGCACCCGGGGCTTCCGGGCCGCGACGTCCGACCAGCAGCAGCGACCGAACCCCGTGCGCGGCAACCAGATGCCGCGCCAGCACCGCGCCGAGGCCGCCGGTACCGCCGGTCACCAGGACGGTGCCGGAACCGAATCCGCTGTCGTGCGCGGCCGGTTCGGTGCGGCCCACGCGGGGCACGTGCACCCGACCGGCGCGGATCGCCAGTTCCGGTTCGCCGAGCGCCATCGCGGCGGTCAGCACCGTCTCGGAGGCGGCCTCGCCGTCGGAGTCCACCAGCACGAACCGGCCCGGCCATTCGGCCGTCGCCGCCCGCACCAGACCCCACACCGCGGCCATCGCCGGGTCGACATCCTCGCCCGCCACCGATACGCCACCGCGGGTCACCACCGCCAGCACACCGGCGTCGGTCCGCGCCCACTGCTGCACCGCGTCGAGCGCCTGTGTGGTCGCGGCCCGGGTCGCGGCCGGTATGTCACCGGCCGGTGGCGTGATCACCACCGTGTCGAATTCCATTGCGGCACCGGTGGTCTCGATGCGGTTCCAGTCGATTCGGTACAGCCGATCCCCGGCGGCCGCGTCGACCGTGCCGGTGCGCCACCGGTAGGCGCCGAGGGTCAGCACCGGCGCACCGGCACCATCGGCGATATCGATCGACACCGATTCCGGTCCGGCCGGTCGCACGTGCACCCGGACCGCGGTGGCCGCGGTGGCGTGCAAGGTCACCGCGCCGAACACGAACGGCAATCGCACCCCGTCCGCGTCGCTCGGCTGGGCCGCACCGGCATCGGTGGACTGCAAGACCGCGTCCAGGAGCGCGGGATGCATGCCGTAGTCGCCCGCGCGCACCGTATCGGGCAGCGCCACTTCGGCGAACACTTCGGCACCGCGCCGCCAGGCGGCCCGCACCCCTTGGAACGAGGGACCGTACTGGTAACCCTGTTGTGCCAGTTCGGCATACAGTCCCGACACATCCACCGGCTGGGCGCCCTGCGGCGGCCACGGGGCCGCCGGTGCCGCCGGTCCGGCTGCCGGGGCCAGCACACCGGAGGCATGCCGGGTCCAGGACAGTTCCGCCGATCCGTCGACGCGCGAATACACCTGCACCGCGCGCATTCCGTCGCTGCCCGGCGCCCCGGCGACCACCCGCAGCACCACCGCCCGGTCGTCGGGCAATGGCAGCGGCGCCTCCAGGGTCAGTTCCTCGACGCGGCGGCAGCCGACCTGATCTCCGGCGTACAGGGCCAGTTCGAGCAGTCCGGTGCCGGGCATCAGGACGGTGCCGGAGATGCGGTGCTCGGCCAGCCACGGGTGGCTCTGCGGGGCAATCCGCCCGCTCAGCACCAGCGCACCCGACTCGGGTGATTCGACGGCCGCCGACAGCAGCGGATGGGTCACTCGATCCAATCCGGCCGCACCGACGTCACCGGCACCGTATTCGCGCCCGTCCAGCCAGAACCGCTGCCGCTGGAAGGCATAGGTGGGCAGGTCCACATGCGGTGCGGCACCGCCGAACCAGGCCCGCCAGTCGATCGTCACACCGCGGGTGTGCAGCCTGCCCAGCGCGGTGACCAGCTCCCGTACCTCGTCGCGATCGCGTCGTGTGGTGGGCAGGAATTCCGCGGTGTCCGAGCCTGCGAGGCATTCGCGGCCCATCGACGCGAGCACGGCGTCGGGCCCGACCTCGAGGAAGGTCGTGACCTGGCGATCGGCGAGCTGCTCGACCGCCGCAGCGAAGCGCACCGCCTCGCGCACATGTCGCACCCAGTACTGCGGCGAGCACAGCTCCGCCGCGCTCACTTCCGCACCCGTGAGGGTGGAGATGATCGGAATCGCCGGTGGGGCGAATGACAGCTGCGCGGCCACGGCTTCGAACTCGGCCAGCATCGGTTCCATCAACGGCGAGTGGAAGGCGTGCGACACCCGCAGACGATTCGTCTTACGACCCTGCGCCGCAAACGATTCCGCGACCGCGAGCACCGCGTCCGCGGCACCGGAGATCACCACCGAACCCGGCGCGTTCACCGCCGCGATCGACACCGATTCGGTGAGCAGCGGCGCGACCTCGTCCTCGGTGGCCGCGATCGCCACCATCGCACCACCGCTCGGCAGTGCGTACATCAAACGTCCACGCGCGGTGACCAATCGGGCCGCGTCCGACAGGGTCAGCACCCCGGCCACATGGGCGGCCGCCAGCTCTCCGATGGAATGTCCCGCCAGGTAATCGGCACGCACACCCCAGGATTCGAGCAACCGGTACAGCGCGACCTCGAAGGCGAACAGCGCGGGCTGGGCGAAGTCCGTCCGGTTCAACAGATCCTGATCGGCACCCCAGATCACCTCGCGCAGCGGCCGTTCCAGATGCGAATCCAGTTCCGCGACAGCCGCGTCGAAGGCGGCGGCGAATGCCGGGAACGCCCGGTGCAGCTGTGCTCCCATGCCGATGCGCTGGCTGCCCTGCCCGGTGAACAACAGGGCGGTCTTGCCGTCGACGATCCCGGCACCGGCACGATCGCTGTCGGCGAGCGCGAGCAATCCCGCGATGAGTTCGGCGTGGTCGGCACCCTGCACCACGGCCCGTTGCTCCAGGGCGGCGCGGGTGGTGGCCAGCGCGTGCCCGACCGCGCCCAGGTCCGGACGGGATTCGAGGTAGCGCATCAGGTTTCGCGCCTGCTCGCGCAGCGCGGGCGCGGTCCGGCCGGACACCACCAGCGGCACGATCGCCGGCGTGGGCGGCGTCGGGATCGGCTGCTGGGCGGGCGCCTGCTCGATGATCACGTGGGCATTGGTGCCGCTGATTCCGAACGAGCTTACCCCGGCCCGGCGCGGCTGTGCTCGATCCGGCCAGTCCTCGGCCGCGGTCAGCAACCGCACCTCGCCGTCCGTCCAATCAACCTGCGGCGAGGGTGTTTCCGCATGCAGCGACCGCGGAATGCGCCCGTTCCGCATGGCCTCGACCATCTTGATCACCCCGGCCACACCGGCCGCGGCCTGGGTATGGCCGATATTCGATTTGATCGAGCCCAGCCGCACCGGCCGGTCGGCGGCGCGGTCGCGGCCGTAGGTGGCCAGGATGGCCTGCGCTTCGATCGGGTCGCCGAGGGTGGTGCCGGTGCCGTGCGCTTCCACCACATCCACTTCCGTGGCGGCCAGCCCGGCCGTGGCCAGCGCCTGCCGGATCACCCGCTGCTGGGCGGGCCCGTTGGGGGCGGTCAGCCCGTTGCTGGCACCGTCCTGGTTGACCGCCGATCCGCGCACCACCGCCAGCACCCGATGCCCGCGGGCCTGTGCCTGCGAGAGTCGCTCGAGCACCAGGATTCCGATGCCTTCACTCCAGCCCACGCCGTCGGCGCCGGCCCCGAACGATTTGCAGCGGCCGTCGGCGGCCAGGCCGCGCTGGCGACTCATATCCACGAAGGTGTCGGGGGTCGACATGACGGTGACGCCACCGGCCAGCGCGAGCTCGCACTCCCCGGTGCGCAGTGCGGCGGCGGCCAGATGGATGGCGACCAGCGACGAGGAACACGCGGTGTCCACCGTCATCGCCGGGCCCTCCAGGCCCAGGGTATAGGCGACGCGGCCGCTGGCCACGCTGGCCAGGCTGCCGTTGCCGTGATAGGCGGCGAGCTCTTCCGGCAGCGGGCCCAGCCGCAGCCCCCAGTCGTGGTACATGACGCCCGCGTACACGCCGGTTCGGCTGCCGCGCACCGATTTCGGGTCGATTCCGGAGCGTTCCAGCGCCTCCCACGACAGTTCGAGCAGCAGCCGCTGCTGTGGATCCATGGCCTGCGCCTCGCGCGGGCTGATGCCGAAGAAGTCGGCGTCGAAATCGGCGGCGTCGTAGAGGAATCCGCCCTCCCGGGTGTAGCTGGTGGCGGGCCGCAGCGAGGCCGGATCGTACAGGTCGGCGGGCCAGCCGCGGTCGGTCGGGAACAGCGACACCGCGTCGCGGCCGGTGTCGACCAGCTCCCACAGTTCCTCCGGGGAGCGCACTCCGCCCGGGTAGCGGCAGGCCATGCCGACGATGGCGATCGGCTCGTCGGCGGCGATCGGCGCGGCCACCGGTTCGGGTGTGGATGCTGTTGTCGCACCGAGTTTTTCGGCGAGGTGCGCGGCCAGCGCGGCCGGAGTCGGATAGTCGAATACGAGGGTGGCGCTCAGTTTCATCCCGGCGGCGGTGCCGAGCCGGTTGCGCAGTTCGATCGCCGCGAGGGAGTCGAAGCCGAGTTCGTCGAAGGCCCGCGCGGGGTTGATGTCGGCGGCCCGCTCATGGCCGAGCACCAGCGCGACCTCGGTGCGCACCAGGTCCAGCAGCACGTCCAGCAGGGCCGTGCCGGACAGTCCGGCCCACCGCCCGGCGGCGGCCGCCGGGCCGGATGTGGCGGCGCGACGGGCGCGCGGGTGCACCAGACCGCGCAGCAGCGGCGGGATGCCGTCCGGGCGGGCCTGCACGGCGGCCCGGTCGATGCGGACCGGGACGGCGGTGGCCGCCGTGGTCCGCACCGCGCTGTCGAGCAGGGCGAGATTGTCGGCGATGGTCAGCGGGGTCAGTCCGGAGCGGGCGATCCGGGCCAGCGCGGCCTCGTCCAGCCCGGCGCCCATGCCCGCGGTCCACAGCCCCCACGCCAGCGAGGTGGCGGGCAGCCCCAGCGAATGCCGGTGCGCCGCGAGGGCATCCAGGAACATATTGGCCGCCGCGTAGTTGCCCTGGCCGGGCGCGTCGAGCAGCGTGGCGGTCGAGGAGAACAGGATGAACGCGGCGAGCTCGCGGTCGCGGGTCAGTTCGTGCAAATGCCAGGCCGCGTCGACCTTGGGTGCGAACACCCGGTCGAACCGTCGCGGCGTCAGCGATTCCACCACGCCGTCGTCGAGAACACCGGCCGCATGCACGATTCCGGAGATATCGACACCGGACACCAGCTGCGCCAGCGCATCCCGATCGGACACATCACAGGCCGCGATGCGCACCCGCGCGCCCGCCGCGGTCAGCTCCCGCCGCAACTCCTCGGCGCCGTCCGCCGACGCGCCACGTCGGCTCACCAGCAGCAGATCCCGAACCCCGTGCGCCGCGATCAGATGCCGGGCCACCACGGCCCCTACGCCGCCGGTGCCGCCGGTCACCAGCACTGTGCCGGAACCGAATCCGCCCTCGCGCTCCTCGGCGTCGAGGCGGGCCAGCCTAGGCAGGAAGATCCGGCCGTCCCGGAGGGCGGCCTCCGGTTCACCCAGTGCCACCGCCGCCGCCAGGGCCTGTTCGGAGGCCGCCGATCCGTCGGTGTCCACCAGCACGAACCGGCCCGGCCATTCGGCGGTCGCGGAGCGCACCAGACCCCAGGTCGGTGCGACGGCCAGGTCGAGGTCCTCCCCCGCGACCGTGACGCCACCCCGGGTCACCACGGCCAGCACACCGTCGGTCCGCTCCCGAACCCACTGCTGTAGCTGCTCCAGCACGCCGCCGGTGACCGTTCGAACAGCCTGCGGGACACCGCCTTCGGCGATCCCGGTGACATCCAGGCGAGTGAATTCGGCGGTGGTGGCACCGGCTTGCACACCGGTCCAGCGCACTTGGTACAGCGGCTTGCGGGCGGCCAGCTCGGAGTCCGCCGACACCGCCCGCCACACGAAGGAACCGATCGACAGCACCGGCGCACCGGTGGTGTCGGCGATATCGACCGCCACCGAGTCCGCGCCGAGGGCACGCACCCGCACCCGCACCGCGCGAGCGTCGACGGCGTGCAGGCTCACGTCGCCGAAGGCGAACGGCAGCCGCACCCCGGTGGTGTCGTCGACGGCGAAGTCACTCACCTGCAGCACGGCATCCAACAGCGCCGGGTGCATACCGTAGTCGTCGGCGCGAATCCCTTCCGGTAGTGCGACTTCCGCGTAGGCCACGCCGTCGCCCCGCCAGACCGCGCGCACGCCTTGGAAGGCGGGCCCGTAGCCGTAGCCTTGCTGCGCGAGCTCACCGTAGAGTCCGGACACATCGATCGGTTCCGCCTCGCGCGGCGGCCATTCGCCCAGGTCGAACGTCGGCGTATCGGTCGACGGCGCGACCGTACCGGACGCGTGATGCACCCAGACACCGTCGAGGTCGCCATCGGCGCGGGAGTAGATGTCCAGGGCCCGACGGCCATTGTCGTCGGGTTCGCCCACGGTGAGCTGCACCGCGACCCCGCCCTGGGCGGCAACCGCCAGCGGCGTGCGCAGCGTCAGCTCCTCCACCTGCGCGCAGTCGACGCGGCGACCGGCCTGCAATGCCAGTTCGACGAAGGCGGTGCCGGGCAGCAGCGCGGTGCCGGAGATGACATGGTCGGCCAGCCACGGCTGGGTGCGACGAGACAGGCGGCCGGTGAGGGTGAGCCGATCCTCGCCCGCGGCGGGCAGCCCGGCGCCGAGCAGCGGATGATCCACCGGTTCCTGGCCCAGCACCGCGGCGTCGACGGCCTCGGGTGCGGACAGCCAGAAGTGACGGCTCTGAAAAGCGTAGGTGGGCAGCTCGATTCGACGCGCACCGCTGCCGGTGAAGTAGTCGTCGATGGACGCGCCCCGGGTGACCGCGGTGGCGACGGCGCCGACCAGCGTGGTCGCCTCGTCCCGATCACCGCGCAGCAGCGGCGCGAATACGGGGTCGTGCGCCGATCCGGCCAGGCAGTCGCGCCCCATGCCGCTCAGCACGCCGTCCGGCCCGAGTTCCAGATAGGTGTCGACACCGCGCTCGTCGAACCGGGCCAGCCCGTCGCCGAACCGCACCGCCTCGCGCACATGCCGCACCCAGTATTCGGCGGTGTACAGCTCGTCGGTGGCCAGCTGGCCGGTCACGTTCGACACGATCGGCAGCGTCGGCGGATGGTAGCTGAGAATGCTTGCCACCCGGCCGAATTCGTCGAGCATGGGCTCCATCAGCGGCGAGTGGAAGGCATGGCTGACCCGCAGCCGCTTGGTGCGCCAGTCGGCGTCGGCACACCGGGCCCGCAGGGCCTCGATCTCGGCCTCGGCGCCGGAGACGACCACCGATTCGGGACCGTTGATCGCGGCGATATCGATTCCGGCGGTGAGCAGCGGCCGCACGGCGTCGGCGGTGGCTCGCACCGCGAGCATGGCTCCGCCGGTGGGCAGCTCCTGCATCAACCGGCCACGCGCGCCGACCAGGGTGGCCGCGTCCTCGAGCGACATCACCCCGGCCACATGCGCGGCGGCCAGTTCACCGATCGAATGCCCGGCCACGAAATCCGGTCGCACACCCCAGGATTCGAGCAGCCGATACTGCGCGACCTGCAGCGCGAACAGCGCGGTCTGGGCATATCCGGTCTGGTGCAGCAGTTCACCGTCGGCGCTGCCCGGCTCGGCGAACAGCACATCCCACAGCGACCGCTCCAGCTGCAGATCCAGGTAGCCGATGGCGTCCTCCAGGGCCGCCGCGAACACCGGGAACGCCCGGTATAGACCGCGTCCCATGCCGGGACGCTGGCTGCCCTGTCCGGTGAACAGCAGCGCCAGCCCGCCCTCGGTGACGTTGCCGCGCACCACCAGTGGGCTGGTCGCACCGTCGGCGAGCGCACGCAGTCCACGAGCGCAGTCGTCGCCGCTCTCGGCGACGACGACCGCTCGCTCGGGAAGTGCGGCACGGGTGGTGAGCAGAGAGTGACCCAGATCCACGGGCGAGACGACGTTGTCCTGCTCGACGCCGTTGTCGAGCAGCCGCAGGATCTGGGACGCTTGGGCCCGCAGCGCGGCATCACCCTTGGCGGACACCAGGATCGGCGTCACCGCGGGGGGCGTGCGGGGGGTATCGGAGGCGATCTCGAGTGGCGCTTCCTCGATGATCACGTGCGCGTTGGTGCCGCTCACGCCGAAGGCGGAGATACCGGCCCGGCGCGGCTGTTCGCCTGCGGGCCAGGCCATATCGTCGGTGAGCAGTTCGACCCGCCCGGCGGTCCAGTCGATCGCCGAGGAGGGCCGGTCCACGTGCAGGGTGCGCGGCAGCACGCCGTGCCGCAGTGCCAGCGCCATCTTGATCAGACCGACCGCGCCGGCCGCGGCCTGGGTGTGGCCGATATTCGATTTCACCGAACCGAGCCGCAGCGGCCGGTCCGCGTCGCGGCCCTGACCGTAGGTGGCCAGGATGGCCTGCGCTTCGATGGGGTCGCCGAGCCGGGTGCCGGTGCCGTGCGCCTCGACCGCGTCCACGTCGGCGGCGCGCAGTCCGGCATCGGCCAGGGCCTGCCGGATGACCGCCTGCTGCGCGCGCCCGCTGGGCGCGGTCAGCCCGTTCGACGCGCCGTCCTGGTTCACCGCCGACCCGCGGATCACCGCCAGCACCTGGCGTCCATTGCGCTGCGCGTCCGAAAGTCGTTCCAGCACAAGCATGGCCGCGCCCTCGGCGAACCCGGTGCCGTCGGCGGCGTCGGCGAAGGCCTTGCACACCCCGTCCGGGGCCAGCCCGCGCTGGCGGCTGAACGCGGTGAAGGTGCCGGGGCTGCTCAGCACCGCGACGCCACCGGCCAGCGCCAGTCCGCATTCGCCGCGCCGCAGCGCCTGGGCCGCCAGGTGGATCGCGACGAGGGATCCCGAGCAGGCGGTGTCGACGGCCAGCGCCGGACCGAGCAGGCCCAGCGTGTAGGCGACGCGCCCGGCGACGACGCTGGTCGCATTGCCGGTCAGCAGGTAGCCGTCCAAGCCGTCGGGCGCTTCGTGCAGTCGCGGGCCGTATTCCTGCGGTTCGACGCCGACGTACACCCCGGCCCGGCTGCCCGCCAGCGCGGTCGGGTCGATGCCGCCGCGTTCGAGTGCCTCCCAGACGGTTTCGAGCACGAGCCGCTGCTGCGGCTCCATCGCGGTCGCCTCACGGGGGCTGATGCCGAAGAAGTCGGCATCGAAAAGGGTTGCGTCGGAGAGGAATCCGCCGTGGCGCAGATAGGTGGTGCCGGGCTGATTCGGATCCGGGTCGAACAGGCGGTCCAGGTCCCAGCCGCGGTCGTCGGGGAAGTCGCCGATCACGTGCGCGCCGTCGGCGAGCAGCTGCCACAGCTGTTGCGGTGACCGCACTCCGCCGGGCAGGCGGCATCCGATGCCGACCACGGCGATCGGTTCGTCGGTGTCGAGGCGGGCCGGGACGTCGTCGTCCTCGGCCGTGCCCCCGCCGATCAGCTCGGTGTGCAAACGCTCGGCCAGCTGGGCCGGGGTGGGGTGATCGAAGGCGACCGTCACCGGCAGGGCGAGACCGGTGACGGCGTTGAGCCGGGTCTGCACCTCGACCAGGCCCAGCGAATCGACTCCGAGTTCCCGGAACGGCAAGCGCGCCCGCACCACGGTCGTATCGTCCGGGCGCGCCGCCCGCAGCACCGCCGTGGTCAGGGCGCACACCAATTCGCTCAGCAGGCGTTGTTGTTCGGGGACCGGTTTGCCCTGCAGCCGTTCCGCGAGGGCGGCGCCTCCGTCCGGCAGTCCGGCCCAGTTCGCTTCGACTATTCCCGACTCGGTCATTCGACACACGCTCCACGTTCGTGATGCGCACCCCGGCACATCATCTGCGATCCCTCACCACGTTGGTAGTCGCCGTAGCCGAGTTGACTATCAATTCGGCGGGCCGCACTACTCATGTTGATTAACCATCAGGCTATGGAGCACTACACACGTTGACTAACCCCTAAATACCCCTAAACCGGGCCCACAAGCGACTGCTGCGGCGATGCCCGGTTGCCGAGCCGACAGCGCGCGTGTTAAGTAATTCAAGGTGATTCCGGTGGAAGAAAACACGTCAATCAACGCACCGGCAGGCGAACTGCTCCATACATTTCTGCTGCACTGGGCGGAAATAACTCCGGACAGTACCGCGGTGCTCCACTACGACGGCAGCGGCGGATTCGAATCGATCAGCTATCGGCGGTTGCGCCGACAGGTCACCGAATATGCCGCGGCACTGGACGAGGCCGGCCTGGACGTAGGTGATCGGGTGATTCTGGAATCGGACACCTCCGCCGACGGTATCGCCATGCTGCTGGCCTGCTCGGCCCTGGGCCTGACCTATATTCCGGTGAGCAGCGAAACACCGCTCGACCGGCAGTACGGGATTATGGAATCCGCTGAGCCGGCGCTGTATCTGCACGCCGCGAACCGGCCCGAGATCGAATTGCCCGCCGGAGTGAACGCCGGGCGATTCGACCGTGACACCCTCACGATCTCCGGCCCGCCCCGGACCCGGCGAGCGCGGTGGCGCACCCCCATTCCCACCGACCCGGCCTACATCGTGTTCACCTCCGGCAGCACCGGCCGCCCCAAAGGCGTTGTCATGAGCCATCGTGGCGCGCTCACCTTCTTCCGTGGCCTGCTCGCCCGCGGCATTGTCGGCCCCGGCGACCGGGTCGGCTCGACCGCGCCCTTCCAGTTCGATTTCTCGCTGCTCGATATCGCTCTCGCGCTCGGCAGCGGTGCCACGCTGGTACCGGTACCGCGCGGGCTACTGCGCTGGCCACGCCGTTTCGTCCGTTTCCTGCGGGACGCGGAAATCACCCAGCTGAACGGAGTCCCGTCGGTCTGGCGGCCCGCCCTCCGGCACGAAGCGAAGTCGATCGCCGCTCTGGACCGGCTGCGCGGGGTCCTGTATTCCGGCGAGAATTTCCCGCTACCCGAGCTACGGCAACTGCAGGACCTGGTTCCCGATATCCGGATCGTGAATTGTTTCGGCAGCACCGAATCAATCGCCAGCTCGTTCTCCGACGTCCCCAATCCGCTGCCCGCCGAGATCGGCAAACTGTCCATCGGCTTCGCCCACGAAGGCGCGGATATGCTGTTGATCGGCGACGACGGGACACCGGTGAATACCCCGGAAAATATCGGGGAAATCTATTTGCGCAGTGCCGCGCTGTTCACCTGTTATTGGGATGATCCGGAGGCCACGGCACGGGCGCTGGTACCCGATCCGCTCAATCCCCGTTCCGGACTGAAGGTATATCGAACCGGCGATCTCGGCAGCCTCGGCGAATCCGGCGAAATGTATTTCCACGGCCGGGCCGACAGCCAGGTCAAGATCCGCGGAAATCGAGTGGAACTCGGCGAAGTGGAGCGGCGCATCCGAGATTTTCCGAGTATCGCCAATGCCGCGGCGGTGGTATTGCCGGTCGCCGGACAGGAGCCCGCCCTGACGGTCTTCGCCGTGCTCGCCCCCGGCTCCACACTGGATGCCGCCGAATTGACCGCGTTCTGCCGGGCGTCGCTGCCGGAATACATGGCCCCGCAGCGCATCGTCGCGGTCGCCGAGCTGCCGTTGAACCCGAACGGCAAGGTCGATCGACGAGCACTGGCCGGTTTACCGGTCTGATCCCTTCGTCATCCCGGCATGCCTTTGGCCGGGATCTCACTTCCTCGTGAGATCCCGGCCAACTGTCGTCCTTCACTCCTGCGCCGCCTCGCGGGCCAGCCGCCCGCGGTCGATCTTGCGATTTCCGTTGAGCGGGAACTCCTCCAGATACCGGAACTCACGCGGCAGCATCCCGGCGGGCAGCACTCGGCGCAGACTCCCGTACAGCGTGGACGCCTCCGTGGGTGAACCCGTGTGGAACACAACCAGTTCCGTGACCCCGGCCACCGACCGAGTCACCACGACGGCGTCGTCCACGGTCGGGCAGGAGCGCAGCGCATGCTCCACTTCGGCGAGTTCCACGCGCCAACCCTGCACCTGCACTTGGGAATCCAGCCGACCGAGGTAGATCAGCTCCCCATTGCCGAGCACCCGGACCCGGTCACCGGTGCGGTACCAACGCCGCCCGTCGTGGTCGAGGAAGCGGCCGATATCGTCGGTGGGGTCGAGGTAGCCCGCGGTCATCTGCGGTCCGCTGATGCACAGCTCGCCTTCGTCACCGACGGTGTCGCCGGATTCGGTGCGCAGAATCCAGTCGTGCCCGGCATGCACCGCGCCGATCGGAACCAAACCGTTCACACACAGTCCGGGCGAGGCGTCCGATCGCCACCGATGACCGGTGATCGTAATGGTCAATTCGGTGGGGCCATAGATGTTCTCGATGGTCGATCCGGGTGCCGCGGCCTGCCAGTCGGTGACATCGGCGGCCCGCAGCGCTTCCCCGGCGAACAGGCTCCAGCGCAGCGTGGGCAGCGCCCCCGGGGTCAACCCACCCCGCTTGCGGGCCAGCACGATACTGCTGGGCGTGGCGAACCAGACGGTCATCCCCCGCTCGGCCACGAATCGGGGCAGATCCCGATAGGCCGCGGGCGGCACCGTCTGCACCGTCGCGCCCGCACCCCAAGCACAGAACAGGTCGAACATGGCGCAGTCGAAGTTCAGGTCGAACGTCTGCGAGAACACGTCCTCGGGCGTGAAATCGTAACGCGCGTCCATCAATTCGAAATAGTGCCGGGCGTTGGCATGGGTGATCGGCACGCCCTTGGGTCGGCCGGTCGAGCCGGAGGTGAATAGCATGTACGCCACGTCGGAGGCCCGCACCGGCCGCGGTTCGCTCAGCCCGGGTCCACCGGCGTCCTCCAGCTCGATCACCTTCACATCCGGTGATCCGATGTCGGACAACACCTTCCGCCCACGCTCATCGGCCAGGACAAGCTCCACGGAGGCATCGGTCAGCATCCGCTCGGTCCGCTGCGCCGGGAAATCCGGATGCAGCGGCACCACCGTCGCACCGGCGTACAGCGCGGCCAGCAGGCCCGCGTAGGTCTCGATGGACCGATCCGCCAGCACCCCAACCACCTTCGGCCGGTCCGCGGCGGCCAGCACCGCGCCCGCCCGGTTCAGTGCCCGCTCGTGCAGCTCGGCGTAGGTGCAGGCGCGGTCGCCGTCGCGGACCGCATGCCGCTCCGGCACGCTCCGCACACTGCGCAGGAAACGCTGGTACAGCGCGTGATCGGATTCTTGATTCGCCACGGTGATCTCCTCACGCGACCCGCGGTGCGCGCTTGCGCGGCTGCATCGCACGCCGCGGATCGAGCGCGATGGTCTCGAAATTGCTTGTGGTGCAACGCACCCGGCCGAACAGCCGATCCGGCCCGGCCACATACAGTGTGCCGATCCCCCGCTGCCGCAGGGTGTCCACCACCAGCGGCCAGCGCACGGTCGCGACGATCCCGTCCAGCAGGGTCGTGCGCACCCCCTCGGCGGTGGTACGCACGGTGCCGTCCTGATCGGCGACGACGGGAATGGCCGGATCGGTGAATCGCAAGCGGGAGAACAACTCCGATTCGACGGTGGCGCGCAGTCCGGCGAATATCCCGCAGTGCAGCGGGGGATCCATCACATACATCGGTACCGACCGCTGCGCGCGCAGCCGGGCCTGCAGCCAGTCCAGCGCGCCGCGCCGCACCGACACCATATGGAAGTCCTGGTCGACGTGGCAGCTCACCTCATGCCATTCGCCGCGCTCGGCGAGCTCGGCGAGCAGCAGTTCCAGCTTCTCCTGCGGTAGCCGGGCGATCGATTGGGTCACCACATCGGTGTGCTCGCGGGCGAAGTATTCGGATTCGTACCGCACCAGGTCCGCGGTCAGCCGCACGCCGTCGGCGAAATCCAGTGCGCCGGAGAATACGGCGGCGCCCTTACCGCCGAAACTCACACCGGCGCACACGCTCGGCGTCATGCCCAGTTCCGCCTGCGCCCACCGCGCCAGCGCGATGCAGTTGACGAAGAACGCGACCTGCGCGGCCTCGGCGTAATCACCCTCGGCGTCGCGATACCGCACGACCAGGTCGTACCCGAGTACCTCGCTCGCCTCCTTGGTCAGCTGCCGGGCGATCGGGTTGATCAGCATGAATTTGGCCACCGTGGCGAAATCACCCGGCCCCATGCCGGGAAACAGGACCGCGGTGCCGGTCCGCGCGTCGGCGGTGGACTCCGTGTCGTGGGACTCCATGTCGTGAACCTTCCGGGACGAAGCGGGATTCACGACAAGGGTTTCCGAAGCCGACCGGCTCCGGGAACCCGTAGCGGCCCCTACCGGCCCCGGGATCGGACGCGAGTAGTGGTCGATGCGGGGGCGGTTAGGGGTGTCCGCGGCACCGTGTGATTGCGATGGTTGGACACGTGGATGAAGAAGATCAGGAAATTGTCTCCGCGGTCCTGGTGGAGGAGGTCTCGATCGATGGAATGTGTGGCGTCTACTGACAATGTCGGCACCCCAAGGGGTTTCGACCCGGACCTGAGCTGGCGGCTGCACCCGCAGGTGTCGGTGCGGCCGGAACGCTTCGGCGCGCTGCTGTATCACTTCGGCAACCGCCGGCTGTCGTTCGTGAAGAGCCCCAAGCTGTTCGCGGTACTGCGCGAGCTGACCGAAGCGCCATCGGCGCGGGTGGCGTGCGCGCGGGCCGGCGTCGACAAGGGTGAATTCGACAGCTACTGCAGGGCTTTGGCGACGCTCGCCGCGTCGGAGGCCATCTACGAATGGACATCATCATGACGGCGTCACTGGTCGAGCAGTTCCAGTCCGGTCTGGCCGCACCGATCTGCCTGACCTGGGAGCTCACCTATGCCTGCAATCTGGCGTGTGTGCACTGCCTGTCCAGTTCGGGGCGGCGCGATCCGCGGGAACTGAGTACCGCGGAATGCCAGGCGGTGATCGACGAGCTGGAACGCCTGCAGGTGTTCTACGTCAATATAGGCGGCGGCGAACCCACGATCCGGCCGGATTTCTGGGAGCTACTCGACTACGCCACCGCACACCATGTCGGAGTCAAGTTCTCCACCAATGGAATTCGAATCACCCCGGATATCGGGAAGCGGCTGGCCGCCAATGATTATGTGGACGTCCAGATTTCGCTCGACGGCGCTACCGAGGCGGTCAATGACGCGGTCCGCGGCGCGGGTTCGTATCGGACCGCGGTGCGCGCCATGGAGAATCTGGCCGCGGCCGGATTCTCCGGATTCAAGATCTCGGTCGTGACCACCCGGCACAATATCGGCCAGCTCGACGAATTCGCCGCGCTCGCGGCACGATTCGACGCGCAACTGCGCCTGACCCGATTGCGCCCGTCCGGTCGTGGCGCGGCGGTATGGCAGGACCTGCGGCCGACGGCGACTCAGCAGCGCACCCTCTACGACTGGCTGCTCGACCACGGCGAGAACGTGCTGACCGGGGATTCGTTCTTCCATCTCGCCGGGTACGGCCAGGCGCTGCCCGGATTGAACATGTGCGGCGCGGGCCGTGTGGTGTGCCTGATCGATCCGGTCGGTGATGTCTACGCCTGCCCGTTCGCCATCCACGACGAATTCCTCGCCGGAAATATCCGCGGCGCGGGCGGTTTCACCGAGGTGTGGCGCGACTCGGAACTGTTCGCGCGCTTGCGCGGCCCGCAGTCGGGTGGCGCGTGCGAGAGCTGCTCGGCCTTCGACAGCTGCCGAGGCGGCTGTATGGCCGCGAAATTCTTCACCGGTCTGCCGTTGGACGGACCGGATCCGGACTGTGTGCGCGGGCACGGCGAAACCGCTCTGTCCGTACGGGATTCGATGACGATCCCCACCCCCTCGGGCGATCATTCCCGGCGCGGTCCGGTCGCGCTCACCCTCACCACTCGCCGCCCCGACCGGGCCTGCGACGAAAACCCACTCGCCGGTTTCACCCCGCGATGACCGAGCTCGCGGCCTTGACCTGGACGCAGGTGCGCACGGTGACCGACCGGCGCACCGTCCTGGCCGTGCCGGTCGGTGCCACCGAACAGCACGGGCCGCATCTCCCCTTGTCGACCGACACCGACCTGGCCGTCGCGCTGTGCGAGCGGCTGGCCGCGGCCCGCGCCCAGGTGCTGGTGGCGCCCGCGATCGCCTACGGTTCCAGTGGCGAGCACGAGGGCTTCCCCGGCACCCTGTCCATCGGCCAGCACGCGACCGAATTACTGCTGGTAGAGCTGGCTCGTTCGGCCACCGGCACTTTCGAGCACATCTTGTTCGTTTCCGCGCACGGCGGCAATGCGGGCCCGGTGCATCGCGCGGTCCGCACCCTGCGCTCCGAAGACCGCGACGTGCACGTGTTCACTCCCCACTGGTCCGGTGACCCGCATGCCGGTCGACCCGAAACCGCCATGCAGCTGGCCCTGCACCCGCAGACCGTACGGCTGGAGCGTGCGGTCGCGGGGACCGTGCGCCCGCTGTCCGACCTGATGCCCGCATTGCGTTCCGGCGGAGTGCGCGCGGTCAGCGAATCGGGTGTCCTCGGCGATCCGACCGGCGCTACCGCCGCGGAAGGCGCAGCGCTGCTGGATGATTTGACCGCGGCGCTGATCGGCGAGGTGGATCAGTGGTGTCCGGGCCGCTGACACCGGCGGGGTCCCGCACCCCCGAACCACCGCACCGCGTGGCCGTCGTCACCGGGGCCGCGCGCGGTATCGGCGCGGCCACCGTCCTCGCGCTGGCGGCGCAGGGCTGGTCGGTGCTGGCGGTCGACCTGGCCGCCGACGATCCGGACCTGCCCTACGCCCTGGGCACCGCACCGGACCTGCACGCGTTGGTCGAGGCGGCCGCACCCGGTCGAGTGCGCGCCTTCCACGCCGATGTCCGCGATGCCGACGCGCTGGCCGAGGCGGTACACAACGCCGAACACTTGTGGGGCGGTGTGGATATCGCGATCGCGGCCGCCGGTGTCATCGCGGGCGGCGCACCGCTGTGGGAGGTGCCCCGAGCACAGGAACGTGCGGTACTCGATATCGATCTGGGTGGGGTGATCAATCTGGCCCGCGCCGCCGTCCCGGCGCTGCTGCGCCGCCCACACCCGCGCCGGGGCCGTTTTCTGGCCGTCTCCTCCACCGCGGCGGTGCGTGGCCTGCCCCTGCTGGCCGCCTACTGCGCCGCCAAAGCCGGTGTGGAGGGCCTGATCCGGGCCCTGGCCCGAGAACTGGCCGGTACCGGTATCACCGCCGCCGCCGTGTCTCCCGGTTCGACCGACACACTGATTCTTCGCGAGAGTGCCCGCCTCTACGGGCTGCCCGACCACCATGACTTCGCCGCGCAGCAGCCCGTGGGCCGCCTGCTGGACCCGCCGGAGATCGCCGCCGTCCTCGCGTTCCTCGCCGGGCCGGGCGGGGCCGCCGTCACCGGCGCGGCGGTGCCGGTGGACGGAGGACTGTCGGTATGAACACGCCCTTGCCGATCGGCTTCGGCATCGAATTCGATTCCGCCACAATCTCCTTGGGCGATTCCGTCTGGCTCGGCGGCACACCGAAGCGGGTACTGCGGGCGAGTGCGCAGGGCCGGGCACTCTGGCAGCGCTGGCGGGGCGGCCCCGTGGACTCCCGTGCCACCGGTGCACTGGCGCGGGCACTGACCGATGCCGGTATCGCCCACCCCGTTCCCCCCTCCCCCGCCGTGGATCGCCCCGAGGTGACGATCGTCATCCCGGTCCGGGACCGAACGGCACTGCTGGCGGCCTGTCTGGCCGCGGTCGGCAACCGCTATCCGACGCTGGTGGTGGACGACGCTTCCCACGATCGGCGCGCGGTGGCCGAGATTGCCGCCGCGTACGGCGCGCACATCGTGCATCGACCGGTGAACGGCGGGCCGGGGGCCGCCCGGGAGACCGGTCTGGCCTCGGCCGACACCGAGTTGATCGCGTTCCTGGACAGCGATTGCCAGCCGCCCGCGGACTGGATCGACCGGCTGGCACCACATTTCGCCGACCCGCTGGTCGCGGCGGTCGCCCCACGGATCACCCCGAGCGCGCCGGATACCCCCGCCGGGCGCTATACCCGCGCACACAGCGCACTGGATCTGGGCCCGCATCCGGCCTCGGTCGCCCCCGGCCGATCGGTGGCGTATGTGCCGACTGCCGCCCTCTTGGTGCGCCGAACGGCCCTGCGGGAGTTGGCCGCCGCCGACGGCACGGTCTTCGATCCCGCCATGCGGGTGGGCGAGGATGTCGATCTGATCTGGCGGCTGCACCGGGCGGGATGGCGGATCCGTTATGCCCCAGAGGTTTCCGTCGCACACCAGGAGCCGAGCGGCTGGCGGCTGCTGGCCCGGCGCTACCGCTACGGCACCTCGGCCGGTCCACTGGCCCAACGACATCCGGGGGCGGTGCCACCGGCGGTGCTCCCGCGCTGGACCCTGGTGGGCGCGGCCGCGTTGCTGTCCGGGTTCCCCGGCCTCACCGCCATCGCGGCGACGGCCCAGCTGATCACCGCCTTCCGGCATGCCCGCCGCGCCGGGATCGCACCCCCCATCGCCCGGCGCATGGCCGCGGCCGCCCTGCTGAACAGCTGGTATGGCTTGGGCCGGTACGTCACCCGGTTCGCGGGCCCCGCCGTGCCGATCCTGTTCCTCACCCCCGTACCGGTCGCACTCGGCGCCTCCCGCCGGACGGCACGGCTCGCGGCCGCCGCACTGGTGCTGGGCCCGATCCTGCGCGATCTGCTGCGCGACCCCGGCGTCGATCCACTGACATTCACCCTGGCCCGCCTGGCTGACGACCTCGCCTACGGATTGGGCGTGTGGAGCGGCAGTGTGCGTGCCCGGACCACTGTTCCTGTTCGCCCCGTTGTCATTTGAGAGGTCATCATGGCTGCATCCTGGTTCGAAACCGTCGCCGAAGCCGAGCGGCGGGCCCGCAAACGCCTGCCGCCGTCGGTCCATTCGGCCTTGCGTGCCGGTACGGAGAAGGGCATCACCCTGGCCGATAATGTCGCCGCCTTCGACGAGCTCGGCTTCGCCCCGCATCCGGCCGGTCTGTCGGCCAAACGCGATCAGGCCACCACCGTTCTCGGACACGAGATTTCACTGCCGGTCATCATCTCCCCCACGGGCGTGCAAGCGGTACACCCGGAGGGCGAGGTGGCGGTGGCTCGTGCGGCCGCCGCGCGCGGCACCGTGATGGGGCTGAGCTCCTTCGCCAGCAAGCCCATCGAAGAGGTGGTGGCGGCCAATCCGAAGACGCTGTTCCAGATCTATTGGATCGGCACCCGCGACGATATTCTGGGCCGCCTCGCCCGCGCGCGCTCGGCGGGCGCGACCGGCCTGATCGTCACCCTCGATTGGTCCTTCGTGCACCGCCGCGACTGGGGCTCTCCTCATATCCCGGATCGGTTGACGCTGAAGGAGCTCGCGCGTTTCGCCCCGGAAGGCATGCGCCGCCCGCGCTGGACGGCCCGCTATCTGCGGACCGGCCGGCTGCCCGATCTGGGCGTACCCAATATGACCGACCCGGGCGAGGCGCCACTGACATTCTTCGGCGCCTACGGCCAATGGATGGGTACACCCCCGCCCTCGTGGGAGGATCTGCGCTGGCTCCGGGAGCAGTGGGACGGCCCGGTGCTCGTGAAGGGCATCTGCCGGGTCGATGACGCCCGCCGCGCGGTCGATATCGGAGCCACCGCCATTTCGGTGTCCAATCACGGCGGCAACAATATCGACGGCACCCCGGCCACGATCCGGATGCTGCCCGCGGTCGCCGATGCCGTGGGCGACCAACTGGAAGTGTTGCTGGACGGTGGTATTCGCCGCGGCGCCGATGTGGTGAAGGCACTCGCGTTCGGGGCCCGTGCGGTCATGATCGGCCGCGCCTACCTGTGGGGCCTGGCCGCGTCCGGACAGCCCGGTGTCGAGAATGTGCTCGACATTCTGCGGGACGGCATCGATTCCACGCTGCTGGGGCTGGGCCACAGCTCGATCCATGACCTCTCGCCGATCGATGTGCTCACTCCGACCGGCTTCACCCGCGCCGGAGGTACCGCCGTCCGCGTGTAGTCCGTCAACGTGGGGGATTTCCCGGTATCCGGAATGTCGGACACTGATTCCAGCGTGGACCGAGATCACTACGACTCCGGAGGAGGTTGCGCGGCAGCTGTCGCGAATCCGGTCCACAACGGAAATCGATCGGGGGTTGCAGACGACGCGGACAGCGATGTCCTGCTGACGGCTGCATTGCGCTTTGTAGGAATCGTGGTTATGGAGTACTTGGAACGACCCGACGTCACACAAGTTCTGGAAAACTTGTTCGCCAATGCCCTGGACAACCGGGGGCGTGTAGTTCTGATCGGTGGCGCTCCGGCCATCGGCAAATCCGATCTGCTGGCCTCGTTCGTCGAATCCGTGGTGCCGCAGAACGCGCTGGTGTTGACGGCCACCGGTTCGTGGATGGAACGCGATGTGCCGCTGGGCATTGTCGACCAGCTCATCCGCTCGGCCCCGCTGGCCGATGAGGTGCGCTCTCGCGCACTGGGTTTCGTCGACCGGCAACCGTACACGCCGCCGGACGGGACGGAGATCCTCGACAGGGACGAGGCCCGCGAAGCGAATTTCCTGTCCGGTGCCCTGCTGGACCTGGCGGCGGACCGGCCGCTGGTGATCGCCATCGACGACGTGCACTATTCCGACTGGATGACCCTGAAATTCCTGGCGTATTTCTGTCGGCGACTGCGGTTTTCGAAGGTTCTGGTGGCGCTGACCTGGTCGCAGGTCGGTGCTCCGGACGAAGGGTTCTTCCAATCCCATTTCTCCACCGAAGTGGACCGCCAGCCACATTGCGCCACCCTGTGGGTGGAGCCGTTGAGCACATCCGCGGTCGGCGCGATGGTGGCCGAGCGGGTGGATGCGCCGACCGCCGATCGGCTCGGCAGCGAATGGTTCGCGCTGAGCGGCGGAAATCCGATCCTGCTGCGCGCCGCGCTCACCGACTATCTGACCTCTACGCACGCGGCAGAAGCACCTGAAACGGTATGCGGCGGCGAGCATTACGGCCGCGCGGTAGTGGATTGCCTGCATCGCGGGCATCCGCAGGAATTGCATATCGCCCGCGGTCTGGCGGTGCTGGGCCGGGCGAACGGGCTCGCCACGATGCTCGCATTGTCCGAGTCGGCGGTACAGCGGTCGTTGCGGGTGTTGACCGCGACCGGTGTGCTGTCCGGCTCGGAATTCCGCAGTCCCGCAGCGGCGTCCGCGATTCTCGCCGACCTGAGTGCGGTCGGGGCGGGCGAGCTGCGCGGCCGCGCGGCCGCGCTCGAGCATGAATCCGGTGCCCCGGCGACCGTCGTCGCCGAGCATCTGGTGCTGGCCGAGCAGTTCACCGAACCGTGGATGGCGCCGGTGCTACAGGAGGCCGCCGGAATCTCGATGGGCGCGGGCCGGGTGGCCGAGGCATTGCACTTTCTGCTACCGGCCAGGGCACACTGCCACGACTCGCGGCGCGCGGCCGCGATCCTGAGCATGGTGGCGCGAGCCCAGTTTCAGCTCAACCCGGAATCGGCGGTGCGCTACGTCGACGAGCTCATCGAGTTGATCGACCAATGCCTGGTCTCGGGTGCCGATGCCCTGACCGTGGTGCGAATCCTGTTGTGGGGCGGCCAGTTCGAGCGCGCGCACGGGGTGCTGACCCGGCTGTGTGAACCGGATTTCGCGGCCGAGGGCGAGCTGTTCGTCGAATTGGCGATCACGCTGCCCTGGATCACCTGCACGTATCCGCGCTTCGCCGCGCAGCTACCGCAACCGGCCTGGCCGGAGCTGGAGAACACCCGGACCGGGATCTCGATCAATGCCGGTTTCCGTCTCGAATCCCATTGGGCCCTGTCCGGTCTGCTGTCGGATGCGCTGCCCGACCGAGCATTGGACGAGCTCGACAGCGGTTTGCGGTTGATTCGCCCGGACGATACGACGATAGAAACGATGGAGACGGCGCTGCTGGCGCTGACCTACGGCGGCCGCCCCGCCGCGGCCGCGCGGCACTGCGAGCTGCTGTGTGCGGCCGCGAGTGTGCGCTCGGTACCCGGCCGGGCCACGCGCATGGCGGCGGTCCGAGCCGAGGTCGCGTTGCGGCAGGGAGATCTTGCCGCCGCCGAGCGTTTCGGCCGGCAAGCGCTGGCGGCATTGCCGACCTCGAGCTGGGGTCATGCGATCGGCGCGCCGCTGGCCACCCTGGTGCGGGCGCTGGTGGCGATGGGAAAGCTCAGCGACGCAAAGGAATTGCTGAACCTACCGGTTCCCCCTTCGATGTTCGACACCCGCTACGGCCCTCAATATCTCTATGCCCGTGGCAGATTCAGCCTGGCGAACGCCAACCCCGGTGCGGCCTACCGGGATTTCACCTCATGCGGCGAATACCTCATCGATTGGAAGCTGGACAACCCGGGCTTCCTGCCGTGGCGTATCGATGCCGCCGAGGCCTGCGTGGAGCTGGGACGGCCACAACGGGCCCTCGAGCTGATCGAGGAGCACCTGGCCCTGTGCGCACCGGGTGTGTCGCGTGAGCGGGGAATCGCGTTGCGCGCCCGCGCCCTGGCCAGCGAGACCCGCCAGCGCCCTCCGCTGCTGCGCCGTGCCACCGAAATCCTGCGCGACAGCGGCGACCGGTACGAGTTCGCCCGTTCCCTCGTCGATCTCACCGCCACCTGCCACATGCTCGGGGACCGCCGCCGAGCCGCCCTGATCGCCCGCATGGCCTTATCGGTGGCCGAGGAATGCCACGCCCAGGGATTGATCAGCACGCTGGTCGGCCGCGGCGACGCCACGGCCACAACCGATTCGTCGCCGGTAACCCACAACGTACTCAGCGACGCCGAACAGCGTGTGGCCAGCCTGGCCGCCACGGGTTACACCAACCGCGAGATCGCCAAGGAACTCTTCATCACGGTCAGCACCGTGGAACAACACCTGACCCGCACCTACCGCAAACTCGACATAGCCCGCCGCGTAGACCTCCCCAACGCCATGAACCTGGCCGTCTTCGCCCAACTCGGCGCAAGGAATTCCGGTTGACCTCACCTCTTTGCGTTCACGTCGGGTGAATGTTTAGCGTCGAGGCAATGGGTCTCAGCCGGTTCACGAAGAGGCGCAGCCGGTTCCGTGACGAATCAGGAGGTCTTATGCCCGCACCCGGCCACCTCGACGTGCATGCGTTCGAAGCCCGCGCAACCGACGGCGACCTCGACGATCTGCGCGCGCGATTGGCCGCGGCGCGGCTGCCGGAGGCCGAGACGGTCTATCGCGCCGCGCCCGACCCTCGCCGATGGGAACAAGGCGTTCCTCTCGCCGACCTCGTCGAGGTCGTGAACTACTGGCGCACCGGGTACGACTGGCGGTCGTTCGAAGAGCGCCTCGATCGGATCGGCCAGTTCCGCACCACCATTGATGGTCTGGGAATCCATTTCCTGCACCGCCGATCCGCGCGCGCGGATGCCACTCCCCTGATCGTGACGCACGGCTGGCCGGGCAGCATTGCCGAATTCATCGATGTAGTGGACGAACTGGCGGATCCGAAAGATGCGGACGCACCGGCGTTCCACGTCGTGGCTCCGTCACTACCGGGCTTCGGCTACAGCGACAAACCGGCCGCCACCGGGTGGGGAATCGGAAAGATCGCGGCCGCCTGGGTGGAACTGATGGAAAGGCTCGGCTACAGCAAGTTCGTGGCCCACGGCGGCGACTGGGGAGGTGTGATCACCACGGTCCTCGGCGGCAGGTTCCCGGAGCACGTTCTCGGCATCCACACGCTGACCCCGCAGCCACCGCCCGGGTTGACAACCGACGGCCTGACGGCGGCCGAGCGCACCTGGGCCGAGGAAACCCGCGATTTCTGGGGCGGCCCCCGTGTGGCGTTCGCGAAGCAGCAGGCCGCGCGTCCGCAAACCATCGGATACTCGCTCGTCGACTCACCGGTCGGGCTGCTCGCCTGGGTCCTCGACAAGTTCGCCGAGTGGACGGACACCGAGGACAGCCCGTTCGAGACGATTTCCAGAGACCGCATTCTCGACAACGTCACCCTGTACTGGTTGACGCGGACCGGCGCCTCATCGGCCCGCATCTATTACGAAAGCCACGGCGGTGTCAACTCGTTCGACCCCGAACTCCGGGTCGACGTCCCGTCCGCACTCACCGTGTATCCCCACGACATCGAGAAGTGCCCGCGCCCCTGGGCACAACAGCGGTACCGACAAATCGTCCGATGGAACTCACCCGAAACCGGCGGCCATTTCCCCTCTTTGGAGGTTCCCGACTATTTCGTCAGGGACCTGCAAGAAGGCCTCGCGGCCGTGCTGGCCGCCAACCGGTGAACGTTGACGGCCGCTCAGTCGAGACAGAACTCGTTGCCCTCGATGTCCTGCATTACGAGGCACGACTCGTTGACGCCATCGGCGCGCAGTAGTTCCACGCGGGCCGCGCCGAGTGGGATAAGTCGTGCGCATTCGGCCTCGAGTGCCGCGACGCGCTCGTCACCGACCAGCCCGGTGCCGACCCGCACGTCCAGATGGAGCCGGTTCTTGACGACCTTGCCCTCGGGCACGCGCTGGAAGTACAAGCGTGGCCCCACACCTGAGGGATCGACACATGACGACCCCTGATAGTCGTAGCCCAAAACCTCAGCCCAGAAACGAGCAACACGCTCAGGTTCCGCGCAGTCGAAGGTGACTTGGACCTTCCTTACCGACGTCATCGGTCCACCATAGGAACGGATCCTTACCTCGTCTACTTAAAATCGCCGCTGGATGAGATCAGCTACGGCCGCCGGTCGGCTGATAGCTCGCGTCGGAGCGCCGGGTTGTGCGACGCGGATCGGCCATCGGTGGGGATAATCAGTCGGTGAATACACCAACCGACCAGCCAGAGGATTTGGCTGCATTGGCCGAGGCCCCGCACGCCGGGCCCGCGACAGGCAGCTTCCGGTTCTGGTTCGCCACCCAGCGCTGGGACTGGTCGCCCGAGGTATACCGGATGCACGGCTACGAACCCGGACAGGTCGAGCCGACGACGGAACTGCTGCTGGCGCACAAGCATCCAGAGGACCGCGAACACGTGGCCGCGGCCATTGCCCGCTCGATCACCCAGGGCGTGCCGTTCTCGAGCCGGCACCGGTTCATCGATATCCATGACGCCGAGCATCAGGTGATGGTGGTGGCCGATCGAATCGACGGCCACGATGGGGTCCCGGTCGGTACGACAGGGTTCTACATCGACCTGTCGGCCACCCTCGCCGACGTCGAGCGTGAAGCTCTTTCCCAGCAACTTTCCCAGGTGGTGGACGCGCGCGCGGTGATCGAGCAGGCCAAGGGCGTGCTCATGCGCATGTACCGGATCAACGCGGAGCAGGCGTTCAAGGTGCTGGTGTGGCGGTCGCAGGAGACCAACGTCAAATTGCGGGACCTGGCCGAGCAGCTGATCTCCGAGCTACCGTCAGTCCCCCCGGCGTCACCGGAAACCGTGGCCGCGTTCGATCACATCCTGCTGACCCTGCACGAACGGCTACCCACCCCACCCCGATGACACCGCGGCACAACGGTCGTGGAGCCGCGAGCCCACCGCTGAACACGCATCGAACCTCGGCAGGCCAATCGACACTGCCCTCGCGCTGGACCGGTCCGAACACCACAACCGTCCCCCGACAGGTCACCCCGCACCGCTTCCGGGCGGCTGAAGTAGTCGGCCGATGAGGTCGCGGCGGCTGCGCACGCCGACTTTGTCGAAGACGGCTTTGAGGTGGTCCTGGACCGTGTGCGGGGAGATGTGCAGGGTGTCGGAGATGAGTCGGGTGGAGTTGCCGCGCAACACCAGCCGGGCAACCTCCGCTTCGCGCGGACTGAGTCCATGGGCCGACAGCAGCAGTGGAATGGTGGCGGTGGTCTCGGCGGTTTTGATCACGACGCTGATGCGTTGCTCGCTGGGCTGTCCCCGTAGACGGGAGGCGTACACGGTGAGCCACGGTCCGTCGACGGTGCGAACTCGGCTGGTGGGGAGTGTTTTCGACGACGCCGTGCCCTGCTCGATCGCACGGAGTGCCATGGCAACGGTGTAGATGGCGAGCGGAAGGGGGAGTTCGATCGACCGGCTCTCCTCGACCAGAGACAGCAGGTGCGCGGCTTCCGGCGTGATTGCCACGACGCTGAGGTCCTCGGCGAGCAGCACGACGCCCGGTTCCCCGGTGGCGCCGTTCGGCCGGGAACCGTGCAGAAGTACGGCTTGGCGGAGCGCATGGGCCAGGTGCGGGCCGACGCTCGAGATCAGTGCGGCCTCGGAGTCCGTGAAGCCGAGCGGATCGTCCTCGCGATGCAGGCACAGGTAGCCCCAGCATTGTGAGCCCACGACCAGCGCCGCACGCAGTTCGTCGCCGAGGCCCAGTGGTCGCATGATCTCGCGATACCGCCCGCTGGACCAGCGGTCGGAATGGGTGGCGGTGTCCAGCGAAGCGACATGGTCATCCGAGATGGCAAGGGCCGCAAACCTGTTCACGTCCGTGCCACCGAATTCGTTGGCCATGAACAGCGGCGTCGCCGCGTTCAGCGGTTCGTCGGCATACGCTCCGGTGAACAACAGGGTCTCGGGGTCGGCGGTGGCGAAGAACGCCGCGTCCACCGGCATGAGCCGTCGCACCGATCGCAGCAACTGAGCGTGCAGCGCGGGCACATCCAGCCCGTCATGGCAATGGCGGATCAGATCGTGCACGGCGCGTGCCGTGTCGGTATTTCTCGACACATACCCAGTATCCTCAGCCGCTTCGAGTTCGGAACCCCCAACTAACTGGGATGGTGCGACGCCCGGGTCGGTTCGACGATCGGATCATGACAATCAACAGCACCACACAGAACAAGCAACTCGTCGAGACATTCATCCAGGAACTGTTCACCAAGGGCAATCTCGACGCCGTCGACCGCTACCTCGGCCCGGATTTCGTCAATCACGACGATCCGTTTCCGGGAGCGCCGGCCGGAGCGGAGGGACTGCGGCTCGCGGCCGCGATGTTCCGCGGCGCGCTCCCGGACTGGCACAGCGACATCGACCAACTCATCGCCGAGGACGACCTGGTCGTCGAACGATTCACCGCCCGCGGTACCCACCGCGGCGAGCTTATGGGCGTCGCACCCACCGGAAACCCCGTCGTGCTCACCGGCATTCAGGTGTTCCGAATCAGCGGCGACAAGATCGTCGAACGCTGGGGCCGCCTCGACGATGTCGGCCTGCTCCGCCAACTCGGCCTGATCCCCAGCTGATTCGACCGCTCCACCAGATGGAACGAAAGAAGCCCTTGACCGGTATTGTCTGGTCAAGGGCTTCCTTGTGGTGCGCCATCAGGGACTTCGCCCCATTTTCTCCACCCACAGGCTGACTGTAGGGGTTCATGCGGCAGACGGTAGCCCTCGAACCAGGGCTGGTCAAGCGCAATGATGTCGTGCCCGCACGCCGTACCCTTCACATGTTTGCCATGTGATAGCTAACTGCTATGTTGATTTCTCATGCGGACCATCATGGTCATGTACGACACCCTGTGTCGGCGGATGTTGCCGCCCTACGGAAACGACTGGGTGCACGCACCGAACTTCGAGCGCCTCGCCGAACGCACAGTCGCCTTCGACAACTGCTATGGCGGCAGTATGCCCTGTATCCCGGCACGACGTGAGATGCATACGGGCCGCTACAACTTCCTGCATCGCGGCTGGGGGCCGCTGGAGCCATTCGACGACTCCGTGCCGCAAATCCTCAAAAGCCATGGTGTGTACACACACCTGGCAACCGATCACCATCACTATTGGCAGGATGGGGGTGCCACCTACCACCCCCGGTATTCCACCCATGAATTCTTCCGCGGCCAAGAGGGCGACGAGTGGAAAGGGCAGGTGGCCGACCCGGAGACCCCCGACGATCTGCGCCACGCGCGCGGCGAGGTATGGCGCCAGGACTGGGTCAACCGCAGCTACCTCACCGACGTCGCCGATCATCCACAAACCAGGGTCTTCGACGCAGGACTCGAGTTCATTCGCACCAACCGCGCACAGGACCGCTGGTTCCTGCAGATCGAGACCTTCGACCCGCATGAGCCGTACTTCACCTATGACGACTTCAAGAAGTTCTATCCCCATGACTACAGCGGCCCACACTTCGACTGGCCCGACTACAAACAAGTCACCGAGACACCCGACGAGCTACAGCACCTGCGCTACGAATACGCAGCCCTGCTGACCATGTGCGACGCCTCCCTGGGCCGCGTGCTCGACATGATGGACGAGTACGGCATGTGGGACGACACCATGCTGATCGTGTGCACCGACCACGGTTTCCTGCTGGGCGAGCACAACTGGCTGGGCAAAATGGTCCAGCCGTTCTGGAACGAAACCATCAACACTCCACTGTTCGTATGGGATCCGCGTAGTGGCGCGCGCAACGAGCATCGTCAGAGCCTGGTGCAGACCATCGATTTCGGCCCCACGTTGCTCGAATTCTTCGGCGTCGACCGCACCGAGGACATGCAGGGCAGGCCCCTGCGCGAGGCCGTCGCCACCGACGCGGCGATCCGCGACGCCGGGTTGTTCGGCATCTTCGGCGGCCACGTCTGCATCACCGACGGCCGCTATGTCTACATGCGGTCCTGCATCGACGACACCAACCAGCCGCTGTTCGAATACACCCAGATGCCCTGCGCCATGCAGTCCTTCTTCTCCGTCTGGTCCCTGTCCCAGGCCACCCTCGCCCCGCCGATCGGTTTCACCAAGAACACACCCACCCTGCGCATCCCCGGCCTGTCGTTCATGAACCCGTGGCGGTTCGGGTCACTGCTGTACGACCTGGAAAGCGATCCGCTACAGCAGAATCCGATCATCGATGACTCCGTCGAGCTGCGGCTGGCCACGCGCATGGTCGAGCTCATGAAAGAAACCGACGCCCCTGCCGAGCAATACGAACGGCTCGGGCTGCCCGCCGACGGGCCGGTCACCTCCGAGCACTTGGTCGTGCGCACACAATGGCCGCAAGTCGAAAGCGGATCCGAGCCCGCGTTGACCGCAGCCGATTTCCCCCACGCCGCAACCCAATTGAGCACTCCGGTCAACGACCTGCTCGACAATCCCGCAGTGGTCGAGGTATTGCGTACGCACGCCCCCCAGGTGGTCAGCCCGCAGATCACCGAAGTCATGGGCTCGATGTCACTCATCGACATGGCCGCCACCCCATTCCTGGGGCTCACCCGAACCCAATTGAAAGCCATCGCCGACGAACTCACCCCGACAGCATGACGGCATCGGGCACCGCGCGACCGAACTGCTGCGCACCTACCCGTGAGGTTGATTCGGCCGTGAGCACGCGAACGGCTGTGTCCGGCAATGCGGAACCCGTCGTCCACAACGAGGTCCCGCTCCCCGGAGGCGAATTCGCGATGGGCGACACCCACGGTGATGGATATCCGGCAGACGGGGAAACTCCCGTGCACACCGTTGAGATATCGCCGTTCCGGATCGATGTCGCCGCTGTCACCGTCGCTCAATTCGCCGCGTTCGTCGATGCGACCGGCTGGGTCACCGATGCCGAGCGCTACGGCTCCTCGGCGGTGTTCCATCTGCTGGTCGCCGCCCGACGCGCCGACGTTCTCGGCCAATCCCCCGCCGCACCCTGGTGGTACGAGATCCGCCGGGCGGACTGGCGTCACCCACACGGCCCCCTCAGCGACACAACCGAACTCGCCGACCACCCGGTGACCCACGTCTCGTGGCGCGATGCCGCCGCCTACGCCGACTGGGCAGGCCGCCGGCTCCCCACCGAAGCAGAATGGGAATACGCCGCCCGAGGCGGACTGGCGGACCGCCGGTTCCCATGGGGCGACGACCTCTCGCCGAACGGGCAGCGCCGGTGCAACATCTGGGATGGACAATTCCCGATGCAGCACACTGCGGGGCGGCCGGCGACGACGCAGGTCCGCACCTACCAGCCCAACCCATTCGGCCTCTACCAGACAGTCGGCAACGTATGGGAATGGTGCCACGACTGGTTTTCGCCGTCGTACTACCGTGATTCACCCCGACTCGACCCGCCCGGCCCGGACTCCGGCGACCGCCGGGTGATGCGCGGCGGCTCCTACCTGTGCCACCGTTCGTACTGCTATCGATACCGAGTCGCGGCCCGCTCCGCGAACACGCCCGACTCCTCGGCAGGCAACTGCGGCTTCCGCACCGTCGGCCCCCTCCCGCACTGACCCGCACCTCGATGCCTTCGCGGCGGCCGGGACTCGTCACGTTCTCCGGCCGGCGGCTACCCTGCGCCGAGTTCGGGGTAGGGGTTCGTGGGCGGCGTCGAGGGGAGGGGGTCACCGAGAGCGGCGCGGGATTGCTGCAGCGACTCCAAATTGTCGGCGAGGCTGAAATAGTCCGCCCAGCCCTGCTCCTGGGCGGCCTTCAGCCGAGCGGGTAGGGGTTGGTTGATCTCGGCGAGAGCTTGGGCATGCGCCGCGGCCATCGAGGTGCGCAGTGGACTGTCGTTCGCCGCGATGTTGTCGAGTTCCAGGCTTCCGTCGCGGGTGCCGTAGTCGTACAGTTCGTATTCCTGCGGTTGCGACGGGTCGATCTGTATTTTTCCGTCGAGGAAGTGGGAGTACGACACGTATTTCGCGCCGGCGGTCCGCACCGCAGCGACATGCGACGGCGCGTCGGCATTGAACAGTTTCGCGACCTCCTCGACGCCGGATTCGTCGGTGGTGTGGGCGATCCACGGCCTGCCCGGCGCGGAGGCGTCACGGCAGAGGGCGACCAGGTCGAGCCGCCCGGCCAAATGCTCGTATCGAGCGTCGCGACGCCAGCTGTCGCCACCGGCGGCGATGGTCATGAGCAACGGCGTGAGATCCACGCTGGAGGTGAGCTGCTGTCGGGTGGCCGTCGTGTCCTTCGGGCTGAGCAGACCCCGCGGGTCGTGCACATACAGCGGCACCCGGATCGTTTCGTCGTAGGCCGCGCCGCCCTTGCCGTGCAGGCCGTGGGATCCGGCGTAATCCCCGTGATCGGAAGTGAAAACGATGACCGTGTTCGCCGCGACCTCCGGGTGGGCGTCGAGTGCGTCGAGCACGCGGCCGATCTGGATATCGACCTGTTGCTGTAGATACAGGTACAGATTTCGCATCTCGATCCACGCATTGCGCGCCTTGTCCGTCCCGTACTCGGCCTTGCCGAACGCCAACGCCGATTCTTCGATGTGCGCCGCCTGGAGTCCGGGCTTCTTCGAAATCTGTTCGAGGGTTTCGTAATTCGGCGGAAGGTCGGTGAGAGTCCGGGGTATCGGGGGAATCGCCGCAGGCCATTTCGGCCACATTTCGATGTCATGCGGGTTCAGCAACGACACGGTGGTGCACCACGGGCCCCGACCGCTGTATCCGTGCAGCCAGTTGATGAACTGGTCGGCGGTTTCGGAGTCAGCCACCAATCCTTCGCCCTGCCCGCCGTTGGGTGACGGATAGGTACCGCCTCCGAACCCGTACTGCTCGAGCGCGCCCGGAGTGGTATCCGGCTTTCTGCCGAGATGCCATTTGCCCCAGTACCAAGCGTCGTAGCCCTGTTCCCGCAGGATCGAACCCCAGGTGGGAAACAATGGCGACAACGTCGATTGCGACACCAGCATGCAGCCGGTCTGATGCGCATACAACCCGGTGAGCATCGTTCCGCGAGCAGCCGTGCAATCGACGGCGGCCGTGTAGTGCTGCTCGAACGAGACCGCGCCCCGGCGAATCTTGGCGATATTGGGCAGCATTCGGTCCAAGTCCTGCTGCGCCGGAAACCACATCGGCACACGCATTTCGTCCACGATCAGCACCAGGATATTCGGTTTGCCCGCCTCACCAGCCGGTCCCGATCGGCTCGAACACCCCGCGACGATCCCTGCCGCTGCGGCCGCCGCACCGGTCAACACCGACCTTCTTGTTACCGGCATCGAGAGCTGCTCCTTTCGCTGATCGTGCCTGCCCGAATGATCAGCCCTGCTTCGGATTGTGTTGCCGCCCTGCGCACCTGGGTCGGCGGTCCGCTGAGTTCCACAAAGGTGTTCTACGAGAACCCTTTCGAATAGCTGGACAGTAGCCGAACGTGGCCTTCGGAATGCGGAACCCGCGCCGGAGACGCCCCGGGAACGTCAGTTGGTCTTCTGCACCGCGGGTGGGTTCCAGGTGCCGTCGATGATCGTGTTGTCGGGCCAATACGTGCGCAACATCAGGTTGAAATCACCCGAGGCCGGAGTCGGCAGCCAGTTGGATTCCTTTTCCGGGCCGGGGGTTTCGCGCTGGATGTAGATGTCGACCGACCCGTCGGGGTTCTTGGCGAGGCGTTCACCGCGGACCGCGTAGCGGTTGATCGGGTTGTCGACGAAGAAGCCTTGCTCGTTGTAGACGGTCAGCGACCAGAATCCCTTGACCGGCGGAATCTTGTCGGCGTCGAAGTGGAGTACATAGTTGTGGTCCGGCGCCAAGGCGCTGTTGCTCGCATCGACGCGGGTGGACGGGTAGATCGCGTCCTGGGGCAGGTTCGCGCCCAGACCGCCGTGGGCCACGCTCGCACGCGCGGCGTAGTTGGTTCCGTAGTCACCGACATCGCTGCGGGTGACTTTCCACCCGTTGATCTTCTTGTTGCCCGAGTTGGCTTCGATCGTGGACAGCGCCTTCGGCCACGCTTGCTCCCAGGTCGCACGCTCGGATTCGGGCAACGCGCTCAGGTCGAGTTTCTTGTCCGGAGTCCAACCGGCCGCAGCCAACTCGGCAGCGAGGAAGGACTTGTCGCCGGGGCGGGTCTGATTGTGAGAGAGGCTCGAGTAGTACAGGTCCCAGTACTGCTGCGGGGTGAGGTTGTGGATGTAGGCCGCGACTGCCTGACCCTTGGGCCAGTCCGGATGCAGATCGGTGTTGGTCGGGGCGACATAGTCGGTGCCGCGGGCGCTGAGCGGGACCGCGCGCACCTTGTCCTGGATGGCAACCACGTTCGGGACATCGTCGGGGCCGTTGACCTGGATACGGCCGAGCATCCACCCCGCATCGGTCGGCAGCCGGTACTCGAGCACGCCTTCGGGTACGGTGCCCTGCCAATTCGGGCCGACGATCGCGAACTCGTAGCCGTGCACGTCACCGAGCGTGCGAGACCCGGGGGAAGCATCGACGTTGGTCCACATGTCCAAGATCGGGAACAGGTGGTAGCGCCCGCCCATGTCCGGCACGCTGACCACCAGCGGTTCGGTGGACACGTCGAAGAACATCGAGGTGTACAGGGTGTCGACGTTGGGGCGCACGACCGCGGTGAACTGGGCGTCGGGCAGGAAGTTCAACGAGGCCAGCTGGTTCATCGGGGCGGCGCCGATGGATGGGTCCGGGGCGGGGTAGTTCGTCGCTTGCCGCCGGGTCACTTCTACCGCGACCAGCGGATAGGTGTACACGTAGGCGTTCACTGCCGCATCCTGGTTCGTCTCGCCCGACGAAGTGGAGGTGCCCGACGAGGAATCCGAGGAACACGCTGCGAACGTCATCACCAGCACCGCCGATCCCGCCAACGCCACGAGTACCCGATCCCACCGCAACCTGGAACTGCCGACCATTAAGTCCTCCTCGGGGGCAACACCTCAGCTCATTCGCCAGCAAGTAGCTGACATGGGTTAAAGAGTACGGCGAGGTTGGACGCTCGTTCCGAATTACCGACCTAGCGTTTAGCGCGATCTCTCGCGGTTGGGTGATGGTCAGCTCGGCGGGGACTCCGGCGGAGACCCCCGCACCGATCTCGGAATCGTCTCCAGATTCTCGCGAAAATCGGTGACTGCGTTGCCGTTCCGTAGGGCGAGTCACCCTGCTTCCCGTACTCGGCGGGGATATCGTGATCCGGTTTTTCGTAAAGACGGAGCCGAGCGGAGGAATTATTTCACATGATCACACAAGTCCGACGAGCGCTTGCCACTGTGTTTTCTCTCGGGATCGCGGCTATATTCATCGGACCGGAAATAGCACCGGCACACGCGGAAACGGATCCCATTGTCGCGGCGGGGAATCTGCTGGGCCATGCCACGGCGCCGGACGGGTCCACCATCGTCTCAGCGGACCTGCTCGACGACAACCGGACTATCGTGATGGCCGTGCACTCGGCGGCGATGGACAAGGACATCACCGTCATCGCGAAACGGCCCGCCGACCCGTCGGCGCCGCGGCCGGTGCTGTATCTGCTCAACGGCGCCGGCGGCGGTGAGGACACCGCGACCTGGAAGAAAAACACCGACGCACTGGAATTCCTGGCGACCAAGAATGTCAACGTGATTCAGGTGATCGGCGGGGCCTGGAGCTACTACACCGATTGGCGCGCACCGGATCCGGTCCTCGGCGTCAACAAGTGGAAGACCTTCTTCACCGAAGAACTGCCGCCGCTGATCGATACCGCACTGGGCGCCAATGGAATCAACGCGATCGCCGGCCTGTCGACCTCGGGCACCTCGGTGCTGGCGCTGCCCATCGCTAAACCCGGCCTGTATCGCGCGGTCGCGGCCTACAGCGGCTGCGCGCAGATCAGCGATCCAGCCGGATACAACTTCGTCAACCTCGCCGTGCACGAATGGGGCGGCGGCGACACCGTCAATATGTACGGCCCCAAAGGCGACCCCATGTGGGTCGAGAACGACCCCTACGTCAACGCGAACAAATTGCGCGGACTGGAATTGTTCATCTCCAGCGGAACCGGCCTGCCCGGCAAACACGACACGGTGGACAGCCCGTTCGTCTTGTCGAACCTGGGCGCGCTGGCCAATCAGGTCGCCGTGGGCGGGATCATCGAATCGGCGACGGACTGGTGCACGCACAATATGCAGGACCGGCTCGAAACTCTCGACATCCCGGCCACTTTCAACTTCCCCGGGGCCGGAACGCACTCGTGGGGATACTGGCAGGACGCCCTGCACAAGTCGTGGTCGGTCCTGGCCAAGGGACTCGAATTGACCGACTGAGAGCGCTTATTCGCAGCGTCCGGGCCGGAATCGTCACCGTCGGAGTCGGTCCGGCTTCGGCGGTGACGTCGGCCCGTGCCCGCTGTGGTTCAGTACCACCACCACCAGGGACCCGTTGCGGCGTCCGCCGCTTCGACACTCGCCGCGCCCGCGCCCGCGCTGGCGATACCTGCCGTGGCGCTCGCGGGATCACCGGTGATCACCCCGCTCCCGATCGCCGAGCCCCCGACCGCGACGAGACCCGATCCCGTCAAGGTGACCGCCGCGGCCGTTCCGACCAGGGCGAGGCCGACGGCAGCCGCACCCACCGCGAGCGCGACACCGATGTTATCGGGTGGCGGCGGGGGCGGTGCAGACGCGCAATTCTGGTTCGGGGGATCCTGATTCGGGCAATCCTGGTTCGGGGGATCCTGATCCGGGCCGTTCGGTAGGGCCGATTCCACCTCCGCACCCAATCCCAGCGAGGTTCCAGGGGGCGGCGGTGGCACCGCGGCGGCCGTCGCGGTACCACCGGCAATCGCGGCCACCGCCACCGCCACAGTCAGTCCCGCCGTGACCGCCGAATACGCCGAACTCGTCATACCAGTTCATCCTTTCCTGGGCTTCAGACCATTTCAGTTCCGGCCGGGGCCGGAGCATCATCGAAACTCGTTTCGGTTACGGAGTGACAGGCAGCGCCAGAGCCCCTCGAGCTGCCAGCCATGCCGCTATCGGTTCCTATACCGGGGCGGCGAGTAACAAATACCGCATCACCCTTCTTGGATATGGCACTAGGGTTTTGGTTCGAGCTCGCCGGGGTGTGTCGCTGATCGATTGATCTCGGTTGATGTGTAGCTTACGGTGTGTGGTCGCTTGCCCCGGTAATGGTCGAGTCCAAGGAGGGTGAATATGAGTTCTGCCTTGCTTCGCCGGTTCGGATGTGCACTTGTCATGGCGGGTCTGTCGAGTGCCGGGGTGAACGCGTTTGTCGCCAATGCCGAGGATATTCAGGTACTGCGCCTGGAAATTACTCACCAGGGATATTGCGACACCGCGAATCTACAAGCCGAGCATGGGGTTCCGACCACCCTCAATATTTCGCAATACGCGAACACGCCCTACTCGTCGATGACTTTCAGCGCACCCTCTCTCCACATCGACCGTCCGATCAACACCCCCGACAACTTCGCCGTGACCGAAGTATTCCTCGGCGAGCTTCCCGAAGGCGGCACACCGTTCCAGATCACCGGAATGCCTTCCTTGGGCAGCAGCGCAACGACGGTCTGCAACGGAGTCATCGAGTCGCACTAGTCAGTCCCTCGAAGTCTCTGCTACGGGCTGTCCACAGCTTCCGATCGGAGTGTTTCGTGAGTGATCAGGTGCCCGCGCCCGACCTGCCCGCCACCCTATTCGTCTATCGATGCTGCACCTGAGTCGAGTGCCTTCGGGGGTACGGCGAGCTCGGCCGCGAGGCGGCACAATCTGCCGGCGGAGTACACACTGCGGCGCCGCCCGGCCTTCAAGCAAGACGAACGGAAGATCGTGATGGTCGGGGCCGTGCTCGGTTTCATCGTCGGCGCACTCCAGGTGCTGGTACTGCTGCACTGACTCCGGGCAGTCTCGGACAGCGGCCATGTCCTTATGGCGAGGTGGTGATCGCTCCGGATGGGCACTCGAGAGTCGCCGTTTCGACGAGCCCACGGTACTCATCGGGGATCTCGACGGGTCCTGGTGTGCTGCCCTGCGCGTCTTTGATCTCGGC
>NZ_JBFBCD010000008.1:0-250579 GCF_040683015.1 Nocardia sp. NPDC051030
ACCCAAAAGGGGGGGGCCCCCCGCCAAAAAAAACTGGGTTGTGTGTTGTGTTGGTGGGAATACGTCCGAATTCCCACCACCACAGCTCCCTCACCCATCTGGGCCGAGGGATTCGGCGTCGCGCGCTACCGGATGTCGGATGGTCCAGGTGAGATCTGACGACCGCAGGTGCCGTCGACGTATCGGATGTCTCGGCCGGAGCTCGCCATCGCGCGTGCTGTCGCGGGGGTGGGTGGGGTGGGATTTAGGGTGGCAGGCATGACCGTGCTGCGTTCGATCGTGCTGTTTGGGCTGGCGGCCGTCGCCGAAATCGGTGGGGCGTGGCTGATCTGGCAGGGGGTTCGGGAGCATCGGGGGTGGGGGTGGATGGGCGCGGGGGTGGTTGCGCTCGGGGTCTATGGGTTTGTGGCGACTTTGCAGCCTGATGCCAACTTCGGCAGGATCCTCGCGGCGTATGGCGGGGTGTTCGTGGCGGGGTCGCTGGCGTGGGGCATGGCCATGGATGGGTTCCGGCCGGATCGGTGGGATGTGATCGGCGCGGTGGTCTGTTTGGTGGGTGTCACGTTGATCATGTACATGCCAAGATCCACGTGAAACCACCTGTGACCTCGGTGCATTCATGCATTGCGCGCACAATTGCAGTGTGCGCAGCGAAGTTTGAGAGCTTGCGGCGCGGCGGGCCGGTTTGCAGTGCGCGAAGCGTTCAGGCTTTCGCCCCGATCAGAGCGTAGACAATGCCGCGGGCGGTGGCGATCGCGCCCGGATCGCCCATGCGCACCGCGGTGTTCGCCGCCCCCACGATCGCATCCAGCTGGAATGCGAGGGTGTGCGGATCCTGCCCGGTGAGGAAGCCTTGCTCCTGCGCGCGGCCGATTTCCTTCTCCAGCACCGCGAACCAATCTGCGCGGTCCGCGGCCAGTGCGTCGCGGACCGGGCCGGGGCGGGAGTCGAATTCCACTACCCCCGCGACCCGGAAACAGCCGCCGGGAAACACCGGTTCGCCGATGTAGTCGAACCAGTGGTCGATGAAGGCGCGCAGTCGCGGCATGCCGCGGGCCTCGGTGAAGGCCGGGGTCACCACGTGCTCGATGAACACCTCGCGCGCGGACTGCACCGCGGCCAATTGCAGATTTTCCTTGGTGCCGAACAGTGTCGCGACACCGCTCTTGCTCACCCCGAGATCGCCCGCGAGCCGCCCGAGACTCAGTCCGGTCAGCCCCTCCGCGGACGCCACATCGGCCGCGTGCCGCGCGATCGCCGCCCGGGCTCGCGCACCCTTGAGCAATCTTTGATCGGAAATCTCCTGCTCAGCACTCTCCATGGGTTCAGCCACCTCTCCATCCTCGCACCTACCTGTTGCGAAAACACACGATCGGTCGTACTTTTCAACAATACGCACGATCGTTCGTACAGTTTAGGTTCCGCTCGAATCCCTCGCTCGAAAGCTCAACCGATGACCAATGCGTCAGCCCGGCACAACGCCGCGCACCCCCAAACCTCCCCTCCTCGGATTCCCCCCGACCCCACCTCCTCCCCCGATCACGTCGCACCACCCACCGCGGACGCGCACGAAGCGACCTCCGACTCCCCCAAACCGGCCTCCCCCAAACCGGCCTCCCCCGGACCGACTTCACTCGCAGCGGCCTCCCCCGGACCAGCTTCACTCGCAACGGACTCCCCCGGACCAGCTTCGCCCACAATCGCCTCCCGCGGACCGGCCTCGCCCACAATCGCCTCCTCCGAATCGGACTCGCCCGCAGCGGAATCGGCGGCAACGGAGTCGGCGACGACTGCGGCCGCACGCGCTGCCCGGCGCGCACTGCTCGTTGCCTGTGGCGCGGCCTTTGTGGCATTTCTTGATCTCTCGGTCGTGAATATCGCGTTCCCGGCCATCACACGTGACTTTCCTTCGACCGCGCCGACCACCCTCACCTGGGTGGTCAGCGGATATGCGGTGGCGTTCGCGGCATTGCTCACGCCCGCTGGGCGATTGGCTGATGCGCTCGGGCGGGGGCGGGTGTTCCTGTTCGCGCTGGGCGGATTCGCGCTGACTTCGCTGCTGTGTGCGGTTGCGCCCGGGGCCGATTGGTTGATCGTCGGGCGGTTTTTGCAAGGTGCGACCGCGGCATTCCTGATTCCCGCCGGGCTCGGGGTCGTGCTGGGGGTGACCGCGCCGGAGAAGATCGGCGTTGCCATGGCGGCGTGGACAGCTGCGGGCGGGTTCGCCGCGACCGTGGGGCCCGCGGTGGGTGGTGCGCTGGTCGACTGGTTCGGGTGGCGTTCGGTTTTCGTGATCAATCTGCCGATCGCGGCGGTGCTCATCGCGCTCGGGTTCCGGCTGGCGGCCAATGAGGCACGGCAGCGGGACGGGTTGCCCGATCTGTTCGGTACGGCCGCAACGGGACTCGGGATCGGTGCGGTGGTCGCGGCGGTCACGCAGGGGCAGCAGTGGGGCTGGGGGGAATGGCGCACGCTGGTCTGCGGGATCGGCGGGCTGGCACTGCTGGCCGTGGCGCTATGGCGGTCGCGCAGCCATCCGCGCCCGGCGATCGCGGTCGGGCTGTGGCGCAGTCACCGGTACGCGCTGGTGAACGCGACCGCATTCGTATTCGGCGCGAGCATGTTCGCGTGGCTGCTGGCCGGGCCGCTGTGGCTGGATTCGGTATGGCACTACTCGGTGCTGGAGTCGGCGGGGGCCATGACCGTGGGGGCGATCGCGTCCATGATGACGGCGGTGCCCGCGGGGCGCGCGCCGGAATCCTGGCAGCGCTGGCTGGGCGTGCTGGGTGCGCTCATGTTCGCGGCGTCCACCTTCTATATGAGCACCGATGCCTGGAGCACCACGCCCGAACTCTGGAAGGCGTGGATTCCCGCCGGGATCCTGGGCGGCGGCGGGATCGGAATGGTGATCACCGTGCTCGGCACCGCCGCCGCGCGTTCACTGCCGCCGCAGCGGTTCGCCGCCGGTGTCGGCATGAACCTGACCGCCCGGCAGTCCGGCGGCGCGCTCGGGGTGGCCGTGCTGGCGGCCGTCTTCGCCGCGCATCCGCGTGACGGGCTCGCCGCCTTCCATTCGCTGTTCGCCATCTGCGCCGTCATCGCGGTCGCCGCCGCTGTCATCGCGGCCGTGCCCGCTCGTTCCGAGGAGGTCAACGTATGAGCCACACCGATATTCACGTCGAAGCCGACAACCCCTGGATACTGTCCGATACAGCTGGGACCGCACTCCTGCACGACGTGCCATGGCGGCGCTTCGCCGTCATCGGCGACTCCACCGCCGCGGGCACCGGCGATCCCGTCCCCGGCTACGAGACGCTGCCGTGGGCGGACCGCATCGCGCGCTGGCTCTCGACGGCGCATCCGGACACCAGCTACCTCAATACCGGCCGCGTGGGCGCACTCATTGCCGAGGTGCGCACCGAGCAGCTGCCCGCCCTCGACGACTTCCGCCCGGACCTGGTGTACGTCACCTGCGGCGGCAACGATCTCTTCCGGCGCGGCGCTGATCTCGCCACCGTGGAGGCCGAGCTGGACGAATTGTGCTCCGCCGCCACGGAAACCGGGGCGCGCCTGGCCTTGTTCACCATGGCCGACGCCTTCACCGGGAAGATGACGCCATTGCAGCCGCTGTTCGCGCAGTTCGCCGACAGCGTGCGCCGGATCGCGACCCGCCACGACGCCATCCTCACCGAGTTCTGGAATCACCCGGCGCGGCTGCGCCCGGACTGGTTGAGCGCGGACCTCATTCACCTGAGCATGGCGGGCCACGCCGTGGTCGCCGCCGAGATCGCGAGATCGTTCGCCCAAACCGCGAACGCCGATCAATCCAGCCGCTTGGTGCACTGACCCGGGTTGGCCGGTGCACTGCACCCCATGAAGGTGCAGTGCACTCTCCGAAAGTGCGCCGCGCCCTGCGCGGGTGCATCGCACCCTATTGATACGACGCCCTATCAAGACGACACGGTCACCGCACGAACTCGTGCGGTGACCGTGTCGTTGGTGTGAGCACTGCGCTACATGCCTCGACGCATGCTGTGCAGCAGAGGTTTTCGATGCTGTCTATTTCCAGAGTGCGGCGACGAGCACGTTCGCGATGGCGAGCCCACCCGCGGCGTGCGTCATCCACGGCACCGCCTTGCCGCGCTTGGCATCGGCGCGCCCCATTTCGGCGAAGGCCGCCACCGCCACGGAGATCACGAGTTTGGTGATGATCTTCGGCATATTCGGGTCCTTGCCGAGCGAGTCGATCGACTCGGCCATGCCCACCAGGATGACGCCGGTAATGATCTGTGCGCGGGCGCCCCACACCATCAGCTCCGAGACCCGCGGCTGGGAGGCGGCGTACCCGCCGACCACCGCCGCCATACCGAGCAGATGGGTCACGACCACAAGGTTGTAGACGAAGGTCATGAACGCACAGCGTAGTTGATCAACTCGCGATTACGACAGCCGGTAGTACCAATATGGGCCGCTGTTTCGGCCGTGTCCCGGCGTTTCGGGCATCGACTCACCGAGGGTTTCACAGCACCGTCACACGGGTAGTCCACATCAAGCGGCTCTCCATGTCCCCTGTGTGGTGGGCCTTCCCTGCATGGGCAGTGTTGATGGCTAGGAGAACTCAGGTGGCGGTTGTACTCGTGCTGCGAGCACGCGGACTGGGTGATCTGCTCACCGCGGTCCCCGCGTTGCGCGCACTGCGCCGAGCCCGGCCCGACGACCACATCGCGCTCGCCGCGCCCCATCGCTTGAAACCCATTGTGGATCTGATCGCCTCGGTCGACGAGATGGTGCCCATTATCGCCCCGATCGGCATGCGCTGGGACGGCGCGGCTCCGGCGCTCGCGGTCAATCTGGACGGCGCGAGCGCGGACAGCATCGTGCAACTGACCAAGGCCCGGCCGGAACGCATTCTCACCTACCGCAATCCGGCCTTCCCGGACCTGGAGGGACCGGACTGGCAGGCCGATATGCACGATGTGGACCGCTGGTGTCATCTGCTCGAATCCGATGGCATGACCGCCGACCGCCGCAATCTCGGTCTGGTGCCACCGGTTTCGACAACGAGTCATCGCGACTGCGTGGTGGTGCACATCGGCGCGGGCGCTCAGGCCCGGCGCTGGCCGCCGGACCGGTTCGCCGCGGTGGTCCGTCATCTCCTGGTGCAGGGGCGCGAGGTCGTGCTGACCGGCGATGAGACCGAACGCGAAATAGCGCTCGGCGTCGCCGCCCGTGCGGGACTCTCACCGGCGCGAGTCCTGGCGGGTCAGCAGAATCTCATCGAACTCGCCGCCACCGTCGCCGAGGCGGATCTGGTGGTGTGCGGCGATACCGGAGTAGCGCATCTGGCAACGGCTTTCGGCACCCGGACGGTGCTGCTGTTCGGTCCGACCCCGCCCAGCCGCAGCGGGCCTCCGCCGCACCTACTCGGCCGGCATGCCGTGTTGTGGGCCGGGCAGACCGGTGATCCGGATGCGGGGATGACCGATTCGGGGCTGCTGAAGATCGGGGTTCCGGAAGTTCTCAATGCGGTCGACAAGCAGCTGCGCAAGCGGCCGTGGCCGGGAACCGGATTGGATCGTCGCGCCCAGCAGGCTTACCGCCGGGTCGGCTGACGCTTCCGCTTTACTCCGGGCTTCTCCTTATATCTTTTGCAAGATCGACTCATAGGTCGGCGAGATCGGCGCGGGCGCTGGAGATGGCCGCGGAGTAGGCGGCGATGGCGCTGGGCCAGAACTGCTCGAGGTAGTCGCGGGCGTCGGCCAGGCCGCGGGGATCCAGGGAGTACAGGCGACGGTTTCCCTCGGGCTGGACCATCACCAGGCGGGCCTCGCGCAAGACCCGCAGATGCTGGGAGACGGCCGAGCTGGTCACACCGACGGTTGCGGCGAGTTCGCTGACCGAGCGGGGTCCTTGCGGGAGCGCTTCGAAGACGGCCCGCCGAGTGGGGTCGGCGAGTGCGCTCAAGACCTTAACTCCGTTAGTGGGCACTTAAGTAGTGTGCCCGAGGCGTAACAATGGGGTCAATACACCGGCAACCCACGTTCGCCAATGTCATTCAAGAATTACCCCTGTGTCGTTATCCAGTCGTGACACATCAACTGGCGTTTTGTACCGCTGTGACGGTCACAACAGGGTTTCGGAACGCGCCATGGCCTCCCGTACGTTCGATGCATGCCCGTAACCGTTCCGTTATCTCGCAGCCTCAAGGCCGGCAAGTATCGAACGGCCGCAACTCGTGCCGTGGCCGTTACCGCCGTTGTCAGCGCCTCCCTGGGCGTACTCGCAGCAGCCGACCAGAATGCCTCGGGCGAAGCCGTCGGTCAGCTCACCGCAGCCGCTGAGACCCATGTGGCCGCACCCGTTGCCTTCACTCCGATCGAAGCCCAGATCCCGCAGACCGTCCCACCCCAGGTGGTCGACTTCCTGCGCAATCTCGGCATCGAGCAGGCCCGCCCCAAGACCGTGCGCCCCGTCGCCGGTCCCCTGACTTCCGGCTTCGGCGTCCGCTGGGGCGCCATGCACGCCGGCATCGACTTCGGCGAGGGCCTCGGCACCCCGATCAAGGCCGTCACCGACGGCACCGTGATCGAGGCCGGTCCCGCCTCCGGCTTCGGCCTCTGGGTCCGCATTCAGCAGGACGACGGCACCATCGGCGTCTACGGCCACATGCAGGACATCCTGGTCCAGCCCGGCCAGCAGGTCCGCGCGGGCGACGATATCGCCACTGTCGGCAGCCGCGGCTACTCCACCGGCCCCCACCTGCACTACGAGGTCCACACCCAGGGCGGCCCCGTCGACCCCATCCCGTGGCTCGCGAACCGCGGCATGGATGTGGGCATGCCGGTCGATTGATTCGACCCCTCCGCGGCAGTTACAGGAATCGATGAGGGATTCCCGAAACAGCAGCAAACACATGATCAGAGCCCTGCACCTACTCGGTGCAGGGCTCTGATTTTCTCTACGGAGAGCAATACGACAACCAATGTTGTCACTCATTGAGGCGAAGGTCGCTCGAAATCACTCTTGCCAGATCGACAACCTATGTTGTCACCTCGCAGGAAGAGTGATCAGGCAGGCCAGCGCTTGCGAGCGGCCTGGCGACTGATGCCCAGCGCCCGGCCGATGTCACCGTAGGAGGCACCGGCAGCCAAGGCGGCACGGGCGCGTTCGTCGACGCGTACGGCGGCGGCCCGCTGTTCGGCGTCGGCCTGGGCCAGCGATTCCAGTGCCGAGCACGGCTCGGGGCGCTCGGCGGGCATACCCTCGGTGACCAGGGGGCGCAGACACGGGCCGAGCAGTTCCACAAGGCGCTCGGCGGGGGCATCGGCAACGCCGGGAATGTGCACCATGTAGCGGGCGACCAGGACGCCAAGCACCAGCGTGCCGATCAGAACCGACCGCAGCTCGGCGTCTCGACCGGCCAGAACGCGCGTCCACGGACTGGTCTCGGGGTTCACGATCGCGCAGCGCACCGCGTGCGCCGCCTCCGGATGGGTCAGCATCGACCGCAGCACCGGCATGGTCCGATCTTCCTTGCGGTCGACATCGGCCAGCGCGTGGCGCAGCAGCCGCTCGCCCAGTTCCTCCGGAGGCCCCTGCAGGGCGTCGTCGAGAGTCTCCGGAATACCCGCGATCTCGTCGAAAAGCGCCTTCTTGGTCCCGAAATGCTGCATTACCAGCGCCGGATCAACTCCGGCGTGCTGTGCGATGGCCCGAATGGTGGTCTCGACATAGCCGCGCTGGGCGAACAGTTCCCGGGCGGCATCGAGAATCTGCTGCCGGGACTGCAATCGGCGCGCGACCCTCCCGGCGGGGACAGCCGGTTCCGGTTCCTGCGGCGTGATCTGCAGTTCCTGCAATGTCATGGCGGCCTCGCTCAACAACTGTAGACGAAATGATCGGCGGTACCTATGCTGCTGAGTATACAAGCGTGGAGCAGAGGCGCAGTGGCGCGCCGCGGCTCATCCCTCTGCCAACTCCTGGCGAAATCCTTCGAACGGACAATTGCATGACCAGCCGAGAAACGCAGTCCCCGTCCGCGCTCTCCGTCGATCCACCGGACCGTGACCACCGGACCGAAACCCACGGCGAGACAACCCGTTCCAGCCGCCGCCTGGCCATCACCCTGGGCGTGATCGTGACCTGTCAGCTGATGGTCTCGGTGGACAGCAATGTCGTCAATATCGCCCTGCCCCAGATCCAATCCGGGCTGAACATGTCCGCGCAGGCCCTGGCCTGGGTGTTCAGCGCCTACTCGCTCGCCTACGGCGGACTGCTGCTGCTCGGCGGCCGGGCCAGCGATATCCTCGGCCGTCGCCGCATGTTCGTGTGGGGGCTGTCGCTGGTGGTCGCCGCCTCGATCCTGGGCGGCATCGCACCGAATCAGGGGCTGCTCATCGCCGCGCGCGCACTGCAGGGCGTCGGGTTCGCCTTCGCGGGACCCGCGGCCTTGTCACTGATCGCGGCCACCTTCGCCGAGGGCCCGCACCGCACTCGCGCGCTGAGCGTGTTCTCCATGGTCACCGGATTCGGCATCACCCTCGGGCTGATCCTGGGTGGCGTGCTCACCACCCTCAGCTGGCGGCTGGTGTTCTTCATCAATGTGCCGATCGGCATTGTGACGATCGTGCTCGCTCAGCTCTACCTCGTCGAAACCCAGAGGCATCCAGCCAAATTCGATGTATTGGGCGCGATCGTCTCGACCCTCGGCATGGTCGGGATCGTGTATGGCCTCACCCGCGCCTCCACCGCCGGATGGGGTGATTCCGTCGCCTGGGCCGCGTTCGTCGCCGGTGTGGTGCTGGTGGCGGTGTTCGTGTTCATCGAACGCCATGCCGCGCAGCCGATCATGCCGCTGCGGCTGCTGAGCAAACGAGTGCGGGCCGGGGCGTACCTGAGCTTCGTGTTGCTCATGGTGTCCATGGGCGGCACCTATATCCTGCTGTCGCTCTACGTGCAGAACGCGCTCGGCTTCAGCTCGTGGCAGGCCGGGCTGGCGTTCCTCCCCATGGCGGTCGTCCAGTTCTTCGCCGCCCGGCGGGCGGTCAAGTTGATCGCCCGTTTCGGCCGCAAACCCGTGCTGATCACCGGTGTGATCCTCATGGGGCTCGAGGCGATCTGGCTGACCACGACCACCGAGTCGAGCAATTACCTGACCGGAATCGTCGGGCCGTTCATCCTGCTCGGTGCCGGACTCAGCCTGGCCTTCGTCACCCTGAACATGACCGTGCTGGGCGGACTCGAGCCCCGCGATATGGGTGCGGCATCAGGCCTGCTGCAGGCCGCACAGCAGGTAGGACTGTCGCTGGGCGTGGCCATTCTGACCACGATCTCTCAGTCGAGTCGGCATGGCCACGCCGGGCGTGACGCCCTCTCGCACGGTCTGTCCACCGCGGTGATCGCCGCGGTGGTCGCCTGCGCGCTGGCGCTGGTGGTCAGCATTTTTGTGATCAAGACAGCGTCATCGGGGCAGGGCGGCTCCGGTCAGTCCCACGAGCCGGTGGGGGGCGAGGAGTAGCTGCACCGTTTCCGGTTCCAGGAGTCCGAGTTCGGTGGCGACGTCGGCGACCGGTTGGCCGGTTTGCAAGGCGTGCTTGGCAATTCGGGCGCTGGCGGCGTAGCCGATGTGCGGGGTCAGGGCGGTGACGATGCCTATGGAGCGGACTACGCCGGAGAGCAGGTGGTCGGTGTTGGCGGTGATGCCGCTGACGCATTTGGTGGCCAGGGTGTCCACGGCGGCGGTGAGGTGGGCCGTGGTGCGCAGGAGGCTGTAGGCCATGATCGGTTCGAAGGCATTGAGCTGGAATTGACCGGCTTCGGCGGCCATGGTGACGGTCATATCGGCGCCGATGGCCTCGAAGGCGACCTGGTTGACGATTTCGGGGATGACCGGGTTCACCTTGCCGGGCATGATCGACGAACCCGCTTGCACCGGTGGGAGATTGATCTCGTGTAGTCCGGCGATCGGGCCGGAGGACATGAGTCGCAGGTCGTTGCAGGTCTTGGACAGCTTGACCGCGACGCGCTTGAGGATGCCCGAGACCTGTACGAACGCACCGCAATCCTGGGTGGCCTCGATCAGATTCTCGGCGGGAGTGACCCGTTCGCCGGTCAGTTCGCTCAGCCGGGCGCAGGCCAGGACCGGATAGTCGGGGTGGCCGTTGATTCCGGTACCGATGGCCGTGCCGCCGAGGTTGCTCTCCCCCAGCAGCGCGATTCCTTCCACCAGCCGGGCGCAGTCCTCGCGCAGCATGACCGCGAAGGTGCCGAACTCCTGGCCGAGCGTCATGGGGACGGCGTCCTGTAGCTGGGTGCGGCCCATTTTGATGATGTCGGCGAACTCGAGCGATTTGGCGGAGAACACGTCGGCGAGGCGGCCGAGGGCGGCGACGAGCTGCCGAAGATGTGTGATGACAGCGAGTCTGACGGCGGTCGGATAGACGTCATTGGTGGATTGGCCGAGATTCACGTGATCGAGCGGATCGAGTTCGGTGTAGGTTCCGCGCTCGTGGCCGAGCAGTTCGAGGGCTCGGTTGGCGATGACCTCATTGGCGTTCATATTGGTCGAGGTGCCCGCGCCGCCCTGGATCGGGTCGATAGGGAACTGATCATGCAACGCACCACCCCGGATCGCGGTGCACGCGGCCTCGATCGCGTCGGCTCGGCGCGCGTCGAGCAGGCCGAGTTCCCGATTGGCCTGGCACGCCGCCTGTTTGACGGCGGCCAGGGCCACGATCAGCGCGGGGTATCGCCCGATGTTGTCGCCTGAGATCACGAAGTTGCTCAGTGCGCGGGCGGTGTGGATGCCCCAGTAGGCGTCACCGGGCACGGGCAGGGTGCCGAGGGAATCGTGTTCTGTGCGAGGGTCTTCGGACATCATCGGCTCCAGGAGGTGGAAGGGGAATTCGAGAGTTCGCCGAGCAGATTGGTCGCCATCCACCGGCACATCTCGGTGTGGGAGAGACCGAGTCCGTCGAGGTAGGCGAGTTTGGCCAGGGCTGCCTCGCGGGTCATATCGCCGCCGCCGATGGCGCCCGCGTCGAGCAGGGCTCGGCCGGGCTGGTAGAGGCCGAGATCGACCGCGCCGCCGTCGCATTGGGTGATCACGACGACCGGCGTTCCGCGCCCGGTCGCCCGGCGGACGGCCTCGATCGTCGTGGAGCCGAACATCGGCATGGTTCCGGCGCCGTAGCATTCGAGCACGACCCCGCCGTGGTAGATGCGGAGCGCCGCATCGAGTAGGTCCGAATCCATTCCGGGGAAAACGGTGAAAAGTCCCACCGGGGAGGCTGTTCCATTACCTCGGGCGGCGGGCAGGGCGGGCGGTGTCGGCGGCGGAGTGAAGTCGCCGAGCGTGCTGAACCCGTCGGGGTCCTCACAGTGGCGTTTGCTGGCTCGCACCGCCGGGTGCAGGGACGCACCGAACGCCAGGAAGGTTCCCGGACCCGGCTGGGCGGCAATCGAATTCAATGCCAGGTGCAGATTGCCGCGTGCGTCGCTGCCCGGATCGCCCAGCGGCACTTGTGCTCCGGTCAGCACGATGGGCATCGGAACATCCCGCAATTCGAAGGCCATGCGCGCGCCGACGTAGGCCATGGTGTCGGTCCCGTGCACGACGATCACTCCGTCCGGCGGCGTCGTGCCCAGGCCGGATCGCACGTGGGCGGCGATCCGGCGGGCGGTGTCGGGATCGGCGTTGGCGCTGTCGATCACCTGATCGAATTCGGCGTACCGGAAGTCGGCCGCGATTCCGGTCTCGCGCACGAATTCGTCCAGGAGCGCCTCGATTTCGGTGCCGATGCCGGTGCGCGGGCCCAGCCCATCGCCCCGATCGACCATGCCGAAGGTGCCACCGGTGTACAGCACGTCGACGCGCAGAGTCGAAACCTGTTGCGCGGCAGGTACCGTCGTCGGGAGGCTCATCGGCTTTCCGCCGAATCGCCGGATTCCGCCCGATCCGTGGCCGTGAACATGTCCGTGTGGAGTCGCCCGCGCACCCGGAACCAGCCCGCCACCATGGCCGCGATCACACCCAGGAACGCTACGAGCGTGATCCGTCCGACCTCGTCGTCGAAGAACATGAGCGCCACCACCGCGACCAGGAATCCGAGGGTGAGCACATTCAGCACCGGCGCGTAGGGCAGCCGGAACTCGGGGCGCTCGTACTCGCCGCGTCGGGCCTTGCGCACGAATACCCAGTGGCAGATCATGATCGAAGCCCAGGTGCCGACAATGCCGAGCCCGGCCAGATTCAGCACGATCTCGAATGCCTTGTGCGGCACCAGCAGATTCAGCACCACACCGGCGATGCCGACCGAACTGGTGATCAGAATGCCGCCGTACGGGACGCCGTGGCGATTCATCCGAGTGGCGAAACGCGGTGCGGCACCGGCGACCGCCATGGAGCGCAGGGTGCGGCCGGTCGCGTAGAGGCCCGCGTTCAGGCTCGACATGGCGGCGGTGAGCACCACCAGGTTCATGACGTCTCCGGCGTGCGCGACGCCGATCCGGCTCATGACGGTGACGAACGGGCTTTCGGCCGAGGAGTACGCGGTCCAGGGCAGCAGCAGGGTGAACAGCACGACCGAGCCCGCGTAGAACAGCACGATCCGCCACATGATGGAGTTGACGGCCTTGGGCACCACGGCTCGCGGGTTGTCGGATTCTCCGGCGGCGACGCCGATCATCTCGGTGCCGCCGAAGGCGAACACCACGCCCAGCGCGATGGTCAGCATGGGGGCGAGGCCGCGCGGGAACAGGCCGCCATTGTCGGTAATGGTCGACAGGCCCGGCACATTGCCGTCGATGGAGGTCCCGGTGACGATGAACGCCACGGCCACCAGCATGAACACCACAATGGTGCCGATCTTGATCAGCGCGAACCAGAACTCCATTTCGCCGAAGAGCCGGACCGACACGATATTCAGCCCGACCACGATCGTCAGCGCGATCAAGGCGAGCACCCACTGGGGTACGGGCACGAAGAACGACCAGTAGTGCACGTACAGCGCGACGGCGGTGATGTCGGCGACCAGGGTCGTCGACCAGTTCAGGAAGTAGAGCCAGCCCACCGAGTACGCGCCGCGCTCGCCGAGGAATTCGCGGGCGTAGGAGACGAAGGCCCCGGACGAGGGCCGGTACATGACCAGCTCGCCCAGTGCCCGCACCACCATGAAGGTGAAGATGCCGCACACGATGTAGACGATGGCCAGCGATGGTCCGGCCAGTGCCATGCGGCCGCTCGCGCCGAGGAACAGGCCGGTGCCGATGGATCCGCCGAGGGCGATCATCTGCATATGGCGTTTGCTCAGCCGCTTCTGGTAGCCGAGGTCGCCGATATCGATCGGGGGCGACGACTGAGTGGCTGCCGCGAGCGGCGGTTGATCGTGCTGCATGGAGACCTTCCTCGGGCCGAGCTCAGCCCCGCGAGCGGCGATTCACACACTCGGCAGTAAGGCTGTCAGGCTGTAAGACAGGCTTAAGGTAATCGGCGTCACACCCACTGTCAACGCCGCCCTCGCTCACGCACCGAAACACCCGGCCCGAGCGTTTTGCGTGGGATAAGGCGAGTCACCATACTGATCGCGTGACGGTCGAAGAGGGACAAGTGCAGCGCATCGGCGCTACGGAAGCGGTCTTTCGACGACTCAAGAGCCTCATCCACAGCGGGGAGTACGCGGTCGGCGACCGTCTTCCCGGAGAGATCGCCCTGGCCAAGGAGTTCGGCGTGAGCCGCCCCGTGGTGCGCGAGGCATTACACGCCTGCGCCATCCTCGGACTCACCGAAACACGAACCGGCCGTGGCACTTTCGTCGTCTCCAATAAAGAGGGAAACCAGCTGACGTTCGCGGGCGTCGACGCCCGCGACCTCATCGAGGCGCGCCGTCTGGTCGAGATTCCCGCCGCCGGATTCGCCGCCGAACGCCGCACCCCCGACCAGCTGCGACACCTGTTCTCCATCCTCGACAAGCTGGCCGCCGCCACCGACGCCCACGAATGGGTCCGCTACGACGGCGAACTCCACACGGCCATCGCCGCGGCCACCGGAAACACCATGCTCACCTCGATGGTCGCCGACACCCGCCGCGCCCTGGACGTACAGTCGGAGTTCCTCAACCTGACCCAGGACCGCCGCGCCGACTCCGACCGAGAACACGAGGCGATCGTGCGCGCCATCGAAGCCCAAACCCCGGACGGCGCACGGCTCGCCATGACCGATCACCTGGAACGAGTGGCCGAGACCATCGCCCGCATCGGCGAGTAATCAGTTCGGGCTCTTCATGGCCAGACCCTTGCCGCCGCCTGGAGGCTTCAAGCCGCGCTTCATGCCCAGGCCGCCACCGGCCGGAGCGGTCTTCGGCTCGGCCGGGGCCTCGGCGACAGCCGCCTCGGCCTTCACCGGCTCCGGCTCGGAAACCGGTTCGGGCTCTTCGACCTTCGGAGTCTGGATGACCTTGAGGTTCTCGGTCAGCTGCGCGGCATCGATGCGATCGATCGACTGCAGCATCAACTGCGACACATCCACGACCTCCACGCCTTGGCCGACCTCGCCGCCGTCCTTGCGGGCGGTGACACCATCGGTCAGCATGACGCGACAGAACGGGCAACCCGTCGCGATCATCGACGGCTCATTGCCGCCCTTGAGCGTCTCCAAGGCCTCATCGACACGGTCGACGTTGATGCGCCTGCCGAGCTGCTCTTCCATCCACATGCGCGCGCCACCGGCACCACAGCACATCGACCGCTCACCGTGACGCGGCATCTCGATCAGGGTGGAGCCCGAGGCCTCCATCAACTCACGCGGCGCGTTATAGATCTTGTTGTGGCGGCCCAGATAGCACGGGTCGTGGTAGGTGACGTTCTGCGCGACCGGGGACACCGGCACCAGGGTCTTGGCGCGCACCAGCCGGTTCAGCAACTGGGTGTGATGCACGACTTCGTAGCTGCCACCGACCTGCGGGTACTCGTTGTTCAACGCGTTGAAGCAGTGCGCACAGGTGACGACGATCTTCTTCTTGGCCTGCTCCACACCCTCGAACACGGTGTTGAGCAGTTCGATGTTCTGCATCGCCAACTGCTGGAACAAGAACTCATTACCCGCACGCCGCGCGGAATCACCGGTGCAGGTCTCTTCCTGACCCAAGACCATGAACTTCACCCCCGCGGTCGCCAGGAGCTCGGCCACGGCCTTGGTGGTCTTCTTCGCGCGGTCCTCATACGCACCGGCACAACCGACCCAGAACAGGTACTCATAGCCGTCGAAGGAGTCCGCATCGCGGCCGTAGACCGGGATCTCGAAGTCCACCTCGGAGATCCAGTTCAGGCGATCCTTGGCGTTCTGCCCCCACGGGTTGCCCTTGTTCTCCAGGTTCTTGAACAGACCCGCGAGCTCGGACGGGAACTCCGACTCGATCAACACCTGATAGCGGCGCATATCGATGATGTGATCCACATGCTCGATATCGACCGGGCACTGCTCCACACACGCACCACAAGTGGTGCACGACCACAACACCTCGGGATCGATAATGCCGCCGGAGTCGCTCCCGGCGGGTGCGACGAGTGCCCGTTCGCCTTCTGCGCGTTCGGATTCGGAGAGCTTGGCCAGCTTGCCGTCGTCACCGCTAGCGAGCAGGTAGGGCGCTTTCGCATACGTGTGGTCGCGCAGCGACATGATGAGCAGCTTGGGGGACAACGGTTTTCCGGTGTTCCACGCGGGGCATTGGCTTTGGCAGCGGCCGCATTCGGTGCAGGTGGTGAAGTCGAGCAGACCCTTCCAGGTGAAGTCCTCGACCTTGCCGACTCCGAACGTGTCCACGTCGGGGTCGGCGGACTCCAGTTGCAGCACCTTGCCGCCGGACATCATGGGCTTCAGTGCGCCGAGCGCGACGCCGCCGTCGTTCTCGCGCTTGAAGTAGATATTGAAGAAGGCCGAAATCCGGTGCCAGGCAACGCCCCAGGTCAGTTTGCGGCCGATGAGGTAGAGGAATGCCGCGCCCGCAAGCATTTTGATGAACGCGGAGATCGAGATCAGTAGCGGGCTGACCGGTAGCAGCGTGGCGATCCGCATGGTGATCGGATCGGTCCAGGCGTGCCCGCCGCCGTAGGTGGCGATCTTGCCGGACTTGACCAGGACATCACTGAAACCGTGGATGACCACGATCAATTCGATGGTGTACGCGGCTCGGAAGTTCGATCCACTGAATCGAGAGAGCCGCTCGGGTCGGCGGGGGTGGTTCACCTGGCGGATGGTGATCAGCGCCAGGATCCCGATGATCGTTGCGAGACTGAGGGTTTCCTCCATCAGGTGATAGCCGACAGTATCGCCCACGATCGGCCAGCCGAATTCAGGATCGAAGGTCTGGCCGTAGGACTCGAAGTAGAAGACCATGCCCAGCAGGAAGCCGATCATTATCAGCCAGTGCGCCCACCCGACGGTCCGGAACTTGTTCATCCGGGTGTGCGCGCCGACCTCGACGACAACATTTTTCGCACGCAGCAATACCGGGCGTAACCGTGACCGATCCGCCTGCCCCGCGCGGAAGATTCGAATCATCCGAGTCGATCCGACGGCGAGTGTCCCCCAGCAAATCAGGGTGACGATGCTGCCGATGATCCCCAATATGACCGTCGCGATGCTCACGGTGCTGACCTCCCCCGGTCCGCTGAAACGCACTGAGCAGCAACAAGGTAACGTTACCGACCAGTAACTTAGGCTCGATGTTGATCATCATTACATCGGTGCTCAATTCTGTCCAGCATGGGCGGCGCAGCGATCTTCACGAATTCCACACGGCTGCCGGGGAGTTGACGCAGACGAGCCCGGCACCTGCACGGTGCCGGGCTCTGATGTCGGTGGTGCCCCTCGGTTACGGCTGCAGTTCCGGGCTATACATGCGAATGATGCCCTTGCCGTCCTTGGTCACCTCCGCGAAGCTGACATACCGATGTCCCGCCATAACTTTCGACTTGTCGATGGTCAACGGCGGCGACGGGTAACTGCCGTCGAAGCAGGGCATGGAGCCGCTGGAGCCAATCACTTCATCGGGCAAGCCACTGGAGTAGGCGTCCTTGTCGATGATCGTGACGACCATGGTGCAGTTGGGAATCGGCGACGAGCCCGTCTTGGAGGTGAGGCTGCCGTAGGAGCGCAGCGCGCCCTCGTAGAGGTAGATGCAGGATTCGACCTCCGCCGAACCATCACTGGTGAGGTAGACCCCGGAGCAGGATTTGGCGACCTCCCATTCGGGCGGGTCCGCAAGTGCGACAGGCGCGAGCGCGAATAGTGCTGCGGCACTGGCGAAACAGCAGGACAGAACACGTGACAACGAACGCACGGGCATACCGGACCTCTCGCTTGTCGATCTCTTCGGACTGCCGATCATGATCTGGGTCACTCTAATAGTTACCCGCGCGAACCACATGCCCGTAGTAGTCGGGGCTCCGGCCGAAGAGTCTGTCCTCGCGGCCTCGCACAGGCGGCCGGTATCGATGCGTGGGCGAACCACCATATGTCGGATTTTCGAAACGCTCTGTCACGGCTGACCGCGCCATGATGGAGCGAGAACGAGCCACCGGCCGCGTGGCCATGACTGAATCGAGGTCGGCGCCCATATGAAGGCCGCAGCGAATTCCCTTGACGCAGTGACGTCTTCGTCACCTGACGCGGTGACGATCCGCGACATGTCGCGTCCGGCGCGCCTGCACGTCCACAGCGCCGTCTCCACGGCCCTGGCGTTGCACAGCGATCACGCGTTGCGCGAGATCGTGGACGCGGCCACACCGCTCGGCGCCGGTATCGGTGGGAGGTCGGCGCTGCTGGAGATCGCCGGAACCCCGGTCTTCGTGAAGCGAATACCCCTCACCGACCTGGAACGACAGCCCGAGCACGTCCGCTCCACGGCGAATCTGTTCGACCTGCCGCAGTTCCACCACTACGGCATCGGCCTCATCGGCGGGGCGGGTTTCGGGGCTTGGCGCGAGCTCGCCGTGCACACCATGACGACGAACTGGGTGCTCGCGACCGAAGCCGAGAGCTTCCCGCTGATGTACCACTGGCGGGCGCTGCCCGACACGACGCTGCTGCCAGACGAGCTCGCCGACATCGATCGCACCGTCGCCTACTGGGACGACCGACCCCAGATACGCCACCGGATCGAGGCCCTCCGAGACTCTTCGGCGAGCATCGCCCTGTTCCTGGAATACATCCCGCAGACCCTGCACCAGTGGCTCAACGCCCAGATCGCGGCGGGCGACGAGGCCGCCAACCGGGCCTGCGCCATGGTGGAACGAGAACTCGCCACCGGCACCACATTCATGAACAACCATGGGCTGCTGCACATCGACGCACACTTCCAGAACATCCTGACCGACGGCCACCGCCTCTACTTCGCCGATTACGGCCTCGCCCTCTCCTCCGGGTTCGACCTCTCCCCACAGGAATCCGCGTTCTTCCACCAGAACCAGAGCTACGACCGCGCCTTCACCGCCAATTATCTGGTGATCTGGCTACTCACCGCCCTCTACGGTCTCCGCGGGGAGGACCGGACCGCGATGGTGCGCGCCATCGCCGACGGCAAACCGCCACAGGACATCCCCGAGCAAGCCGCCGCGGCCCTCACCCGGCACGCACCGCTCGCCGCGGCGATGTCCACATTCACGCATGCCTTCCAACAGGACAGCCGCAGCACCCCATACCCAGACGAGGAGATCCGCCGCCTACTGAACGGCCAGCCCCCTGCACTCGGTTAGTTGATTTGGGGGGCTTTGCCGCCGGGGAAGGGGGCGTGTTGGGCTGAGGTGTATTCGGCTTGGACTTTGTAGTAGCGGGTGGTGGGGCCGTAGGCGGTGTAGAAGGTGAAGGCTCGGGGGGCGGTTCCTGCGTAGGGGGCGTTGGAGACGAAGCGGGCTAGTTCGGGGGCTAGGTGGGTGGGGAAGGTTGTGGCTTGGTGGCGTACGGGGAAGCAGATGCGTTGGATTTGGGGGGAGGTCCAGGAGAAGGTGCGGTAGATGTTGAAGGTTGGGGCGAGTATGGAGAGCTCTTCGGTGGTGGCGGGGACGAACTCGAGATCGGTCAGGATTGTGGTGATGTCGGTGGGGGTCAGGTGGCCAGGGGCGAAGACTTGGGAATAGAGGTTGATGGTGCGGTTGGCGAAATCCAGGGCCATGATGGCGATTTCGCCGCCGTAGCGGTTCAGGTGGGGGGCGTGGGCGCGGGCGGAGTCGGGGATGCCGGGGAATGCCAGGGCGCGTTCCACACTGATCAGTTCGGGGAAGAGCATCCAGATTTTCTCGACGCCGTGAGCTACGCCGACGTCTACACCGAAGAGCACGGGCACGGTCGCCGGGATGTCGGTGAGTAGCTGTTCCATCGGGTGGCCGGTGAACTCGAGTAGTCCGGCTTCGCGCAGTGTCGTGACCGGGTCGACACCGCTGCCGGAGTTCATCAACCGCACGTTCAGTCGTCGCTGCGGCACAGGATGAGTGGTTGTGCGGACGCCGAGGACGGATGTGGTCCATAGGTTCTCGAGTGCTTCGAGTACCGGGTCCAGGGCCGCCGCGTCGTAGGGTGCCTCGGCGAGGCGAGCGAATTCCTGGAGATCTCGCCGGATCCGGTCGAGCGTCAGAACATCGGACGTGCCCATGCCAATAAGACTAAAGGTCACTCCACGGTGCTGATCCGCCCTTGTGAGTGCGAGCGGAGGTGGTCGAACAGTGCTTGGAAGACAAAGAAATTCGGGATCTTGCTGACCGGTGTGACGGTCAGGTCGAACAGTTTGCCTTCGATACCGACCGCGACATACCCGCGCGTGAGATCGAGCGTTCCCACCGTCGACCATGATGCGGATTTCCGGCGGGATCCGACCTCGTTCGCGGTGATCCACAGATCCCCGAACTCGACTAGCTCACCGGCGCGGACGCGGGCGGCCGCGATCGGCAACTGGGTGCGCGTCACGGACTCCTGAATCTCCGCGCCCCATCGCTCGACATTCGCGAACGACTGGTCGACGGTGACCTGTGCGCCGCGCTCCCGCCTTCCGCGCCTGATACGCCAGCGTTCGCACGGTGGTGATGAGCACGCCGAGAATCAGTACCACCGAAGCGAATCCGGCCAGCCCCTGCAACCACTCCTGGTCCGCGACGACTCCGAGCGCGGTCAGCGCCACGCCGCCGAGCATCACCAATGCCATCTTCCCCAGACCGAGCCAATTCGCCGGCGCGGCCGGATAAATCGACTGATGCCGCCCGATGCCGGCCCCTTCCGCCGCCGCCGAGATCCGCCGCAATACCTCCGGATCGTGTCCGCGCGCAGTCGACTCCGTCATGAACCCCCCTTGAAACCCAGCCTTCGACTCGGCGAAGAATATCCGATCTGGATCATCCACCAGCCCCGGGCATGACTGATCCTTCACTCCGTCCGGTGGGTTTCGGCGCGGCGGCGGACGGTGCGCTCGAGGATTCCGAGGGTGGCTTTGAGGGCGGATTCGGGGACGACGGGGAAGGTGAGGCGTTGCTTCCAGGTCTCCTCGAGTTCGGACCAGTCGTAGTAGGAGGTGACGCGGGTGCCGCCTTCGGTCGGCTCGAGTCGGTAGCCGTAGATGTGGCGGACGTGCGGCCGCATCCGGCCCTCGACTGTCCAGGCGATCTCCTGGTCGGGGATCAGGGTGGTGATGATGACCTCGACGTCGTATTTGCCGAGGGGGAAGTCGCCCAGGGCTTCTCGGTCCATGTGCACGACGAATCGATCCCCGGCCCGCTCGACCGGATCCCCGTCGGCATCCATGAGCATCCCCGACGCGTCGATATCCACATGCCCCTTCGGGTCGGTCAAGACCGCGAAGATGGCGTTGGCGGACGCGGGGATGAGCCGCGAGACCTCGATGCGTTCGGTGGTTGCGCTCATCGCGTTATGCCTTTCGAGCCGTGCTGCTGAAGTCGAAAACGACCCTAGCCGTTGTGGGTAAGGCCCTCGTGCGGGTGGTCGGCGACGGCCTCGCCGACCGGCTTCCCAACCGCGGCTTCGCAATCATGATCAGGGAGCACTCACGGTGGAATCGCGTCCGAATTCCCACCACCACAGCTCCCTCACCCCTCACCGTCACCAATTCTCGGCCACAACATCGGTGGGATGGGGGTGGTGGGTGTGGTCGGGAGAGGGGGCTTCGGGGTGGGTCAGTAGGCGGGTCATGCGGGCACGGCTTTCGTCGTCGACCGGGGTCCATATCGTGATGAAGGTTTCGGGGATGGCGGACAGGTCGAGTCTGGTCAAGGTGAAGGAGAGGTCGCCGGTGGCGGGGTGGCGGTAGGTCATGGTTTGGGTGGGTGGGGCGGCTACGTCGTGGGTGGACCATAGGTGGGCGAATTCGGGGCTGGTGGAGGAGAGTTCGTGGATCAGGGTGGTCCAGGCGGGGTCTTGGAGGTGGTGGGCGAAGGCTGCCCGGAATGAGGCGACCATGTGGGGTAGGCCGGTGTCGCGGTTGACGAAGGAGCGGCAGCACTCGGGGGTTTCGAACATTTCGCGGAGGACGTTGCCCGAGCTGTCGGATGCGGTGAGTCTCGGCCAGAGGGCGGCGCAGGATGCGTTCCAGCCCAGGAGGTCCCAGCGGCTGTTGAGTGCGGCGGCGGGGAATCCGGTGATGCTGTCGAGGATCGACTGCACCGTGGGGGTGATTCGGTCGGCGTCGGCCGTCACCGGGATGAGCGGGACCTCGGCCAAGCGGTACAGGTGGTCTCGTTCGGCGTCGTCGAGGCGCAGGGTGCGGGCGATGGCGTCGAGGATCTGGCTGCCGACATTGATCGGGCGGCCCTGTTCGAGCCAGGTGTACCAGGTGATGCTGACACCGGCGAGGTGGGCGACCTCCTCGCGGCGCAACCCCGGAAGCCGACGCCGCAACCCGGGAGGGATACCGACGTCGGCAGGCGTCACGCGAGCCCTGCGACTGCGCAGGAACGCGGCGAGTTCGGTCCGGCGGGCGGAGCGGGTCATGGTCACGCTCCCCATGGTCGGTATGCCAGGGATTCGCTGCCAGGTGTCAGCAACACCAGTGTCGGCACCGTCTTGGTAGCAGTGAAAGGGCTTGCGCAGGCTGTTGATTCGACAACATCGACAATCGACAGTTCGTAGGAGGAACGATGAGCGCGCAGCCGTTCACCATTCGATTCACCGTCCGCAGCTATGAGCTCGACACCAATCACCATGTGGCGAGCACGGTCTACCTGCAGTACGCCGAACATTCGCGTTTCGCCTGCGGGCAGGCCGCGGGCCTGTCGCCCGACCGGCTGCTGGCGGACGGCCTCGGCCCGATCAATCTCGAAACCACCGTGCGCCACCTGGGCGAACTGCGTGGCGAGGATCAGGTCGACGTGTCGTGCACCTTCCTCTGGGGAGAGGGTAAAACCCATCGCGTCGAACACACCTTTCGTAAACCAGATGGAACGCTCGTGGCCGAGGTGAGCAGCCTCAGCGGACTGCTCGATATGCGGACTCGGCGAATGGTCACCGACCCCGCTGCGCAGTTCCGCTCGCGCGCCACAAACCCCGAGCTGCTCGGCTTGGACTGAATCATCCAGCCGGACAGGGGAACTGATATGAAGTACGAATTGGGCACCATCGATCACGGATTCGTGCCCCGCAAGCTCACCGTGGACTACGCGACAATGTGTACCGGTGATATCGATACCGAACTATTGCGACAGGCATTCGAGATGCTGTGCCGCAAGTATCCGATGCTCGGCGGGACGATCGAAATCGACGGCGGCCGAGGCTATTTGCATACCCCCGACACCGGATCGGGTGCCGCCTCGGTGGAAATCATCGATAGCACAATTGCCGACTGGCTCGCTCGAACCGAACCCCTCGATCCCGCTGCCTCAGTGGCCAGGCTCGAGATCGTGCTCGATGACGGCGTGACGGCCGTCGCCCTTCGCGTAGCGCACGCGATCAACGACGCGCAGATGGGATTCGCACTCCTCGAAGACTTCTGGCACATGGCCGCCGCGCTCAGTGGAACGGCGGCAGTTCTCGATCCGACCCCGGTGCACCCGCGCAGGCTCGAGGAGCTGTACCTGGAACGAGGATTGCCACTGCCGGAGCTGAGCGGTTCGGCTCCGGGTCCGGTGTACAGCGTCCCTTCGTCGGAAGTGCCCGGCGAAAGCATGTTCCGCCTGTCCCCGGGTGATCGGATCACCCTGTCTGCCAGCGATACTCGCGCATTACTCGGCAATGCTCGCGCGTGGGGAACGACCATCCACGCGCTGGTCAGTGCCGCGATCATCCGAGCCGAACGCGCAATGATCGCCGAATCAGCCGACTCCGCAACCGAACTCCCCATGATCATGTACCACCTCGTGGATCTGCGCCCGCACCTGGACCCTCCGGCTCGGCCCTCCGACGCCACCAATGCCCTAGGATTCGCGCCCACGATCACCCCGTGCGGATCCGGCTCCGACCTGCAAGTCCTCGCCAAAGAGACCAAGGAGCAGATCGTCCGCGGCATCGACACCGGGTCCGCGCTCGCGGTGATGCGCGCCGCGGCCACCCTCGCCGCCGAGCGCCGCACCCGGAATTCGACCGGAAACTTCCTCACGAACTGGGGCGTGGTCCCCGACCTCGAGTGCCCACAAGGCATGCAGATCACCGGTTTCCGAGGTTTCGCCACCTCCGAGCCCGTCTCGTGGGTCGGCTATTTCGTGTACACGTTCCGAGGCGAGCTCACCGTCGAGCTCGAATACTCCGACCGCTTCCACCGCCCCGAGCAGATCACCGACCTGCACGGCATCCTCACCGCCAACCTGAAACAGCTGTCCCGCAGCACCCGCTGACCCCGACATCGAAGACGTGCCCCTTCATTCACGGACATGCGGCCTCTCCGCACCCCGCAAACCATCGGTCATTCGACTCAACAACCGCTGTACGCCTACTAAACGTGGCATTGCACGAACCGACTCCATTGGGGCTGGTACCGCCGGAGCGATACCAGCCTCAATGTCGTCTCCGAGTTGTGGGATGCGGAGAGTAGGGAGGAGCCGGTCGGTTCCGGTGATGGCGACCTGGCACCTATCGCTGATTGACCAGACCGGTTTGGTCTTGCCCGTCGCCGGTGGGAATCGTGTACCTGGTGCCGGTATCCGCGCAGATCACGTCGGCGATCTTGACCAGCGCCAGGAGGTCACCAGGCTCGAAATGGTCTGAGCTCGGGGCGATCACCTCGTTGACATACTGGCCGTGGGCGAGGTTCATCAGGCGGTTGATCACAGCGCCTCCCGGCCGGTCCGGATCACCGTAGTACACCAGGATCACCGACCACCCGCGCTCAGCAGCAATCGCATGGATCCGCGCCTCGTCTTCCGTCCACGCCTCCCCCGACACGTCCGGTCGCAGAAATCCGATCACGTAGTTGGTCATGGTCGTGTCCCTGCGTAGTCACGGTAGATGGCCTGGTTATCGCAAGGCGGCCGCGATGGGTGCAGCGCCACTGCGCTGGGCCGTGCAGGGTGCCCGTCGCGAGCCCGGTGCGCGACAGTCGAAGCAGCGCCCGATGGACCGAGGTCTCGGGCAGCCGGGTCGCGCGGCAGAGTTGCCGCACGGTCAGCGCATGCGGAGGGACCTGGTTTGACAGTGCGCCAAGCACTTTCGCTTCGGGTTCTGTGAACGCCATCGCTCACCGCCTTCGGCTGATCGGAACGTAGGTGCGCGGCGGTTCGGCCGCTAACCGCGCCTGGATGCCAGCGACGGTCAGCTGTTTCTGCCGCTGGGTGCGTTCGGTGTCCGGCAGTGCGTGGGCCGCGAGGAAAAACAGCACTAGCGCGATGGTGGTGGCGGCAACGATGATTTCCATGTCGGGTGTTCTCCATGTCCCTGGAACGGTGTTGGAGTGCACCCGACGTCGGGGACTGGTGATCGAACCGACGTCGGGGCAGTGTGGAACGTATGCCCGGCCGACGCCGCGAAGGGGTACGAACGTACCCCCCAATGCCGTTACGCTGGCGATTGTCGTCACAGCACGAGGAGGCGGTCCCGGTGAGCGGTGCAGCGAATCCCTCAGAGATCGGGCAGCGAGTTCGGCTGTACCGAGAACGCGTCGGCATGGCGCGGCCCGTGCTGGCCGCCCAGATCGGCCGGTCCGCCGAATGGCTGAAAGCCTTGGAGAACGGCAGGATTCAGCGAACACCGAGCCTCGAGTTGTTGTTACGGATCGCTCGTGTCCTGGATCTGGACGACCTTGCCACGCTCACTGGTGACGAGTACGCCGTGCCGGTGACCGTCTTCGCGGGCGAACGTCACGCCGCTCTCTCCGATGTACAAGCCGCCCTGACCGATTACCGCATCACGCCCAGCGATCAGCCGGTCAGCATCGACCATCTCGCCGAACGACTCCGCAAGGCATGGCGTATTCGCCACTCCAGCCCCGACCACCGCTCGCAACTGGGCGCGCTACTGCCGGGCCTGATCCGAGACGCCCAAACCGCAGCCCGCACCGCCGACGACCGCCGCACCGCGCGCCGGACCCTCGCCGGTGTCTATCAGCTCGCCGATTTCTATGTCGCCTATCAGCCCGCGCCCGAACTCGTCTGGATGGTCGCCGACCGCGCCATGAGCGAAGGCTACGAGGCCGACGACCCCTACGTCATCGCGTGCAGTGCCTGGGCGATGGTGCAAGCACTGCGCGATTCCGGACGGTGGGAAGAAGCAATCGCACTGGCCCGCAACGCGATCGACCAAATCACCCCCTACCTCGACCGCGCCGAAACCCCCGACGATTGGCACGGCATCGCCGGAGCCCTGGAATTCGAGATCGCCTACGTCCACGGCCGACGCGGCCGCTCCGGCGACGCCTGGCGCGGCCTCGAACAGGCCGACCGCATCGCCCAGCAACTCGGCCCCACCTATCGGCACGTGCAGACCAGCTTCTCCCAACCGGTAATGGCCGCGCACGCAACAACTCTCGGCGTGGAACTGCGCCAGCCCGGCGAGGCGTTGCGTGCGGCCCGCTCCATCGACGCCGACAACATCGTGTCCGTGCCCCGCCGCGGCCGACACCTCATCGAGGTTGCCCGCGCCTACATGCAGCGCGACGAAGACACCGCAGCACTCACGATGCTCGTGAAGTCGGAACAGACTGCCCCCGAGACGATCCGCTACAACGGGTTCGCCCGAGACATGCTCCGCGACCTGTTGAAGAAACCACCGACCGGCATGCGCAGCGATGTCCGCGAACTGAGCCAACGAGTAGGCATCCGTACTTAGCCGAATGATTGCGGCTCGACGACTCGAATTCCAGAGCGGCCTACACCGGCGCCTGACTTGGCGATCCCCTCACGGTGTCGGACGCCGCGACTCGCAGGACGACTGCGTGGACAAGTCCGCAATTGTGCGTTTGGCCGTACGGTGGTCGGTCGGAGATGTCATTCTCGAAGGTGCGACTGCCGTAAAGGGGGTAGATCATGAGCACCGCGCCCGCGAATTGGTATCCCGACCCGCAGAATCCAGGCTATCTCAGATACTGGAACGGCAATGAGTGGACCGGCGACTCGGTACCCGACCCAGCGGCACACATCCCTGCACAACCCCCGCCGCGCGTGCCCCCGCCCGCTAAGGTGCCGATATTTGGCACTCGCGCCTATGCGAAACGCCAATCTCAGGATCTGACCGAGGCTTTGGCCGAGATTCAACGGCTTCGAGCTGCTTTGGCCAGCTTCGGCGGACTCGAGGTCGCCGAACTTCAACGCTATCGTGAGCAACTCGCCGCGCAGATCACTGCGGAGCAGGCGCACCTGGACAGCGTACGCACGCAGGTGATCAACACCCAAGAGGAACAGGTGCTCCAGGAGATCGGTATCTATCGATACCGTCATCCGTTGTCGGACGTGGTCGCCTACCGCGCCAGGCTCGATCAGCTCCAGGGTGACATCAAGTCCGCCGCGGCGCGTGACGGTGGCGCGATCGAGGCGTCGCAGAGCTGGCAGGTCAACGGCTCGGCCGCCCAGGGCCGCAAGATGATTCGTGAGTATTCGAAGCTGATGCTGCGCGCCTACAACGCCGAGGCCGACAACCTCGTCCGAAGTCTCAAACCGTACAAGATCGACACCGCGCTGGAACGCCTCGACCGGTTGGCAACCACGATCGAACGACTTGGCGAGACTATGAAGTTGCGCGTGACGCCCTGGTATCACCAGTTGCGGCGCCGTGAGCTGGAATTGACTTCCGACTACCTGGAGAAGCTCGCCCGTCAGAAAGAGGCCGAACGCGACGAGCGTGACCGCCTGCGCGAGGAGCGCAAGGCGCAGCAGGAGATCGAACGCGAGCAACAGAGACTCGAGAAACAGCATCAGCAGTACGCGTCTGCGCTCGCCGCGCTGGAAGCGGCCGGCAACACCGACTCAGCGAGGGGGCGCGATCTGCAGGACAAGCTTGCCGACTTGGAACAGAAACGCACCGCGCTCGCGAACCGGGCGGGCAATCTGCGCGTCGGCCACGTGTACGTCGTGTCCAATATCGGTGCGTTCGGCGAGAATATGGTTCAGATCGGCATGACCCGTCGCCTCGACCCTGATGACCGCATCAGCGATCTGAACAACTCGTCCGTGCCGTTCAAGTACGACGTGCACGCTATGCACTTCGATCTCGATGCCGCTGGTATCGAAGAAGAACTGCATCGCCGCCTAGCGCACAAGCGCGTCAACCTGGTCAACTCCCGCCGCGAGTTCTTCCGCGTCACCCCCGCAGAGGTGCGTGAACCCATGCAGGAACTCGCCGGAGAACTGCTGGTGTTCACCGAATTCCCCGAGGCCGAGGACTACCGTCGCAGCCTCGAGGCGGCGCGGCGCACGAACCAGCAATGAGTAACGAGACGAGGACGAGGACGAGGGCATGCCAGAACATCAGAGCCAGTTGACAATCCGCACCGACGGCAGCGCCGATGAGCTGTTCGGTCTGCTCGAGTGGTTCAACGACGACGATGAGCTGCGCGGCCGGGTCAGCATGCCGGCGAGGCAGATTCGTCCCGGCCAGATGGGCGGGCTGGCCGAGGTGATCGTCGTTGCTCTTGGTGCGAGGGGAATCGCGCCCGCACTGATTCAGTCGCTGAGCACATGGTTCACTCACCGGCGCTCCGACATTGCGGTCACCCTCACCCTCGAGCACACCGAGCTGACACTCGACGCCAAACGCGTCAAAACTCCCGAGATCACCCAGGCGCTACAGGCACTGCTCGACCAGGCGAACAAACCCCAGTGACCTCGGCACGGAACCGCTCCGGCTGGCGCGCCGCCCTGATCGGGGTGAGCCGATACACTCACCCCGACATCACCGATATCCCCGCCGCCGCCACCAATATTCACGATCTCACGCGGCTGTTGACCGCACCCACCGGTGCAGCGCTCCCGGGCGAGGACTGTGCCACCCTCATCGACCCCGACGCGCCTCCACAGGTCGGTGAACTCCTTGCCGATGCCGCCGACCACGCCGAAGAGGTTTTGCTGGTGTACTACACCGGACACGGCTTGCTGGACCGGCGCGGACGACTGCATCTTGCCTTGACCAGCAGCGATCCCGACCATCCCGAGTGGAGCTCGATACCGTTCGCCACGCTGCGCGACGAGCTTGCCGCCGCCCGCGCCCGTGCTCGCATTCTGATCCTGGATTGCTGCTTCTCCGGACGAGCTTTCGAAGCCATGAGCAGCCCAGCCGCCGTCGTCGACGGTCAGATCGACATCACCGGCACTTACACCATCGCCTCCTCTCCTCGCAACGAGCCCTCTCTCGCCCCAGAGGGCCACCGGCACACGGCATTCACCGACGCCCTGCTCACCGCGGCAACCAGTAGAACCGGACTCACACTCGACCAGCTCTACGACAACATCGACCAGATCCTGCACCGCAACGGCCATCCGCGCCCCGTGCGACGAAGCGTCAACATCACCGGTAACCTGCGCCTGTTCACCCCGCCCCGCCACCGGCCCATATCCGACAACGCCGTGACGCCGCTGGTCATCGACCCGCTCGCCACCCCGGACAGCACCACCCAGCAGATCTTCACCGACGGCCAGTGTGCGGCCGAACAAGGTGACCCCACCGAAGCCGAAAAGGCCTGGCGCACTGCAGCATCGCAAGGACACCCCGGCGCAATGAACAACCTTGCCAACCTGCTGTACAGCCAGGGAAAACTCCGCGCAGCACACTCGCTCTACCTCGAAGCCGCCCACCGTGGCAACACCGCAGCCATGGGCAATCTCGCGGATCTACTGCGCCGAGCCCACGAAGACACCGAGGCCGAGTACTGGTGTCAGTGTGCCGCCGAGGCCGGCGACACCGATGCCATGCACAACCTCGCCCTCATGCTCGACAAATCCCGCCGCTACGACGAAGCCCTCACCTGGTACCGGCACGCCGCCGAGGCCGGCAACACCAACGCCATGCACAACCTGGCCATCCGCCTGCGCTACCGCGGCCAACTCAACGAAGCCAGCACGTGGTGGCAGCGCGCCGGACACAAACGCCCCCAACGCACCACCGAAAAACTCCGCGGCCCCACCCCGCATAAGCAATCACACTGAGATCGAGCAGCAACGGGTCCGGTCCATCAGGACCGCCAAAGGCACAGTTCACACCGGCCACGGGTCGCTTCGATCAATACAGGGTGACGGCTATGCCTATCCATTGGCGGTCGCGGCGGCGGAGGCGGTCGGATTGTTCGGCTATGTATCTGAGGGAGATGAGGTGGTGGGCTCGTCGGGTGCCTGCTTCGTCGAGGAGGCGGGCGGCGGCGGGCATGGTGGGGGTGCCTTCGGGGATGTGGCCGGTGTCGTCGCAGGGGGCGATGAGGACTTGGCTGTTGTTGCGGATTCGTTTGACCTTGCCGCTGTTCGATTCGGTGAGGAGTAGGAGTTCGCCGTCGTCCACGGCGAACCAGAGGGGGGTGGGGACGGTGCGGCCGTCGCGGCGGAAGGTGATGAGGGTGATGTGGCGGTGTAGGTCGATCTGCTCGATGACGTCGATCATGACCGTCCTCCGGTGGGATGACTTTCGGGATCGGGGGTCAAGCGGGACTCCAGGATCGGGGCGATCTCGGCGGCCTTGTCGGCGCTGAGCATTCCGGTGTGCCATTCGTCGATCGGAATGCGGTCGATGCGGTTGGAGATGTGGGGACGCCAGGTTTCGGCGAGGTGGTCGCGGCCGGGCTCGCGGGTGGAGGTGAACAGGAGGGCGTCGCCGGTGTAGCGGCCGGGCGTGAAAGGCAGTGGCTTCGAGAAGCTTTCGAGGACTCGCTCGACCTGTTGCGGGGTGAGGATTCCGGCCCTGCTCAGGCGATCCGAGAGCAGGGCGTAGAAGTCGTCGAGGCGTTCGATGGGCGGAATATCGTCCAGGCCCAAGACTTCTCGCCAGCCGCCGAGTATGCGGGTCACGGCCTCGACCACGTCCTGGGGATCCGGATCGGACGGTTCCTCGACACCGGTTTCCGGGCTGGCGTCCACCACGGCCAGCAGGCCGACCTCATGGCCCAGCTCTTGCAGTCGCACCGCCATGGCGTGCGCGATCTGGCCGCCGAGGGACCAGCCGAGCAGGTTGTAGGTGGTGTCCGGGAACCGCTCGAGGAGTTCTCGAACGTAGCGATCGGCATATGCGCCAACCGATTCCAGGCGCGACTCGCCCGCGACGATATACGGGTCCTGCAAGCCGTAGACCGGGCGATCGGGGTCGAGGTGACTCACGAGCGCCCCGTACACCCAGGCGAGCCCGCCACCGGGATGGACGCAGAACAGCGGTGCGCGCGTGCCCGAGGAGCGCAGCGGGGTCAGCACGCCCAGGGAGATATTCATGAGATCCTGGCCGCCGTCGAGGGATTGCGCCAGCGCCGCGGGTGTCGCATCGGAGAACAGGCGGCTGTACTGCATCTGCCGCCCGGTACGGGAATGCACCAGCGACACGACTTGCACCGCGGTGAGCGAGTTTCCACCCAGTGCGAAGAAGTCGTCATCGGCCCCGACCCGATCCACCCCGAGCACCTGGGCGAACACCTCCGCCACCAGCTGTTCGGTGCCGGTTGCCGGGACCCGGAATTCACGGGCCGCGAACACCGGTTCGGGCAGGGCCCGGCGGTCCACCTTGCCGCTGCTGGTCAATGGCATATCGTCGAGCACCATCACCACGTCCGGGACCATGTATCCGGGCAGCCGCTCACCGACCGACCGCCGCACCCGGATCGGATCGGGCACACGGCCCGCGGCGGCCAGCACGTAGGCCACCAGCCGCACCTCACCCGTGTCCGGCGAATGCACGACCACCACGGCCTGATCGATCCCGTCCGACGCGGTCAGCACGGCCTCGATCTCACCCAGCTCCAGGCGCTGTCCGCGCACCTTGACCTGGAAGTCGGAGCGGCCGACGAACTCCAGAGTGCCCGCCCCGGAGCCGGATTCGCGGTCGGTGACCCAGCGGACCAGGTCGCCGGTCCGATACAGCCGATCCCCCGGCGCACCGAACGGGTCGGCCACGAACCGCGACGCGGTCGTCCCCGCTCGACCTCGATACCCGCGCCCCACACCCGCACCCGCGACGTAGAGCTCCCCCACCACACCGGCGGGCACCGGTCGCAGGGATGAATCCAATACCGCCACAGTCATTCCCGCAATGGGGCCACCGATCCCCACCGGCCGCCCGGGCACCAGCTCGGTACCCGTCACCCAGATGGAGGCCTCCGCCGGGCCGTACAGGTTGTGCACCCGGCGCGAGCCCGACGCATCGGTGCGCGACCAGCGCGACACCATGTCCGGCGAACACCGGTCACCGCCGGTCAGCACCTCCCGCAGCTCGTCGAGCCCGGCCGGATCCACCGACAATGCCACCGCCGGAGTCAGGAACGCATGGGTGATGCGCCGATCGCGCAGCAACTCCGCCAGCGGTTGCCCACCGAACACCTCAGGCGGCGCGATCACCAATGCCGCGGCACCGGACACCGCCAGCAGTAATTCCAGGATCGCCGCGTCGAAGGTCCGCGCGGCCACGCTCAGCACCCGCGAACCCGACTCCACCGCAGAGCGATTCAGTTGATCGGCCATCAGCCCCGCCAGCCCGGCGTGGGTGACCTCGACGCCCTTCGGGCGACCGGTCGAACCCGAGGTGTAGATGACGTACGCCGTATTCGCCGACCGCACCGGCTCGCGCTCCGAGTCGGTGAGCGCGGCGGTGCCGAGGCCCGACACGTCGAGCTCGTCGAGAACCAGCCACGAAGTATCCTCGGGCAGCATTGCCGCCGCAGCCCGATGCGCCGTAATACCCACCCGTGCACCGGAATCCGCGCACACGAACTGATTGCGCTCCAGCGGATGCGCGGGATCGACAGAGACGAATCCGGCCCCGGTCTTGGCGATCGCCCAGACCGCCAGCACCCATTCCAGCGATCGCGGCACCCCGATGGCCACCACCGACTCCGGTCCGATGCCGAGCCCGATCAGATACCGCGCCAACTGATTCGAGCGCTCATCGAGCGCGCGGTACGTGTGCCGCCGATCCCCGTCCAGGACCGCCTCGCCGTCCGGGTTCGCCGCTACCGCCGAGGCCAGCAACCCGGGCAGGGTCGAGGCACCGTCGATGCTGCTGCCCCGACCCCAGTGCCGTAGCTGCCCTCGCTCCGGTTCCGAGAGCAGGTCGATATCCCGTACCAGCACAGCGGGATCGACCGTGATCGCGCGCAGCACCTGGTGCAAGCGTTGTGCGAACACATCGATCGTCGCCGGGTCGAACAGGTCGGTGGCGTAGCTCAGATTGACGGGGATCGCACCCTCCGCGTCCGGAGCATCGGTCAGGGTGAGCGTCAGGTCGAACCGTTCGATGGCGGTATCGGCGCTCGACGCGGTGACCTCGAGGCCCGGGAGCGTGAAGTCCGCCTGATCGAGATTGTGGAATGCCAGCATGACCTGGAACAGCGGGTGATGCGCCTGACTGCGCGGCGGATCCAGCGCCTCGACGATCTGCTCGAAAGGCACTTCGGCGTGGGCGAATCCGTCCAGATCCACACCCCGGACCTGCGCGAGCAGCTCGGTGACCGGCACCGATTCATCCACCCGGGTGCGCAGCACCACGGTATTGACGAACATGCCGACCAGATCATCCAGCTCCGCCGCGCCACGACCCGCCACGGGTGAGCCGATCGCGATATCGCCGCTGCCCGAGAGCCGTGACAGGACGATCGCCAGCGCCGCATGGAACACCATGAATACCGTCACGCCCTGCGCCCGCGCCAGATCGCGCACGCCGGAGACGATTTCGGGGTTCACGGTGAAGAAATGCGTCGCCCCGCGATGGGACGCCACCGGCGGGCGAGGGCGATCGGCGGGCAGTTCGAGGGCCTCGGGCAGCTCGCGAAGTTGCTCGGTCCAGTACTGAAGTTGCCGTGCCAGTGTCGATTCCGAATCTGTTGCGGAGCCGAGCAGCTCGCGCTGCCACAGCGCGTAGTCGGCGTATTGCACCGGCAAGGCAGCCCAATCCGCGTGCCGTCCAGCACACCTGGCCGTGTAGGCGGTGGCCAGATCGCGTGCCAGCGGCCCCATGGAGAAGCCGTCCGCACTGATGTGATGCAGCACCAGCACCAGGACGCATTCATCGACGCCCAGGGCCAATAGCCGCGCACGCACCGGAACACGGTGTGCCACATCGAAGCCCATGGACACGAGGGATGCGATCGCACCCGCCAACTCGGCCTCGGTAACCGGGAGCGGAGTCAGATCCACGTCCACACAGCCGGACAGCTCGGCTACCGGGATCACTTCCTGGAACGGCACGCCATCCACATCGGGATACCGCGTCCGCAAAACCTCATGCCGGGCAAGAACATCCAGCATGGCCGCCGACAACGCGTCCAAATCCAGCACACCGGACAGGCGCAGTACGAGGGGAAGGCTGTATGCCGCCGACTCGGGCGCGAACCGATTCACGAACCACATCCGCTGCTGCGCGAACGACAGGGGCACCCGCTCGGGCCGCACCCCGGAACCCAGGCGCAGAACAGCGGCCGAATCCTGTCCCGTACTCGCCACCCGAGCCGCGAGCAATCCGGCCAACCCCTGCACCGTCGGTGCTTCGAATACATCGCGCACACTCACCGCGACGCCCACACCCTCGGCCGCGCGCGCCACCAACCGGGTCGCCGACAGCGAATTCCCGCCCAGTACAAAGAAATCGTCCTCGAGCCCGACCCGCTCCACCCCGAGGACTTCGGCGAATACTCCCGCCACGATTTCCTCGATCGCGGTGGTCGGAGCGCGATAGCCCGCGCGCACGATCACCGGTTCCGGCAGTGCGGATTTGTCCACCTTGCCGTTCATCGTCAGGGGCAACTCGTCGAGGACGAGCACCACGTCCGGCACCATGTAGCCCGGCAGGTGCGCGCTTACCGACCGCCGCACCTGTACCGGGTCCACCGCGTATCCGGGACCGGCGACCACGTATCCCACCAACCGCGCATCGCCTGTGTCGGGAGTATGCACGACCACCACGGCCTGTTCGATGCCGTCCACGCCGGTCAGCGCGGCTTCAACCTCACCCAGCTCGAGCCGCTGCCCGCGCACCTTCACCTGGAAGTCGGCCCGGCCCACGTAGACCAGCCGCCCGGAGCCGGACGTATCGGCCACCCAGCGAACCAGGTCTCCCGTCCGGTACATCCGGTCATTCCCCTGTGTCCCAAACGGATTCGCCACGAATCGGGACGCGGTCAACCCCGGCCGACCCCGATAGCCGCGCGCCACACCGGGACCCGACACACACAGCTCGCCCACCGCACCGATGGGCACCGGACGCAGCCAGGGATCCAGCACCGCCACCGACATGCCGTCGATGACCGAACCCAGCCCGAGCGGATCCTCGGCCGTCAGTTCAGGACTGATCAGCGCGATAATGGTGATCTCGGTCGGCCCGTAGGCATCGAAGAACCGGCGAGATTCCGCGGTATCGGTACGCGACCAGCGCGACACCAGTGCGGCGGGACACGCCTCGCCCGCGGTGATCAAGACCTTCGGATAGTCGTGTGCGGCCGAATCCAGCGTGGCCGCCACGGTCGGCGTCAGGTTGGCGTGGCTGATGCGCTGATCACGCAGCAATGCCGACAGCTGTTGCCCGCCATACACCTCCGCGGGCGCGACCACCAGCACCGCACCGGCGGACACGGCCAGCAGCAACTCCAGAATCGCCACATCGAAGGTCCGCGCCGATACGGCCAGCACTCGCGAATCGGCATCGACCCCGTAGGCACGCACTTGAGTGGCGGCCACCGCCGCCAAACCGGCGTGCGAGACCTCGACGCCCTTCGGACGGCCGGTCGACCCCGACGTGTAGACGACATACGCCGCATTGCCCGACCGCAATGCCCCGCGCCGGTCGGCATCGGTCACGGCGTCGGCACTGAACTGCGACAGGTCGAGCTCCTCGAGGACCTGCCACGACATGCCCTCGCGCGGCAGCGCCGGGGCATACTGATCCATCGTGATACCCACTCGCACACCGGAATCGGCGCACATGAACCCGTTCCGGTCCACCGGATGCCCCGGATCCACCGAGAGGAATCCCGCACCCGTCTTGGCGATCGCCCACACCGCGAGCACCCACTCCAGCGACCTCGGCACTCCGATCGCCACCACCGACTCCGGCCCCGCCCCGAGCCCGATCAGACACCGCGCCAGGCGATTCGAGCGCTCATCGAGCTCACGGTAGGAGAGCTGCCGCTCCCCCTCCACCACCGCAGCGCCTGCCGAATTGCGGGCCACCGCCCCGGCGAGCAAGCCCGGCAATGTCATCGCATCGACGGGTGTGCCGAGGTCGCGAGTATCGCCACGACCCCAGTCACGCAGGAGCCGTTCTCGTTCCAGCGGCGGCAGCGGGTCGATATCGCGCACCAGCACGGTCGGATCCTGGGCGATCGCACTCAGCACGAGCCGAAGGCGTTGCGCGAGCGCCGTGATCGTGTCGGCGTCGAACATGTCCGGCCGGTATTGCAGCCTGATCCACAGGTTGTCTTGCAGGATCATGGTGCCGGTCAGGGGGTAGTGCGTGGAGTCCGCGCCGGTGACTCCGGTGAGCTCCAGATCCCCGGAACCGGTGACGTGCCGCAGGTTCTGTACGTCGATCGGATATGACTCGAACACCATGAGCGTGTCGAACAGGGACTCGCTGCCGGCCACGGTGTGGATATCGGTCAGGCCGAGGTGATGATGCTCGAGCAGGGCTGCCTGCTCGCCTTGGATTCGGGTCCACAGCTGCGCCATGGACTCCCGCGGCGCCAATCGGACGCGGGTCGGAATCGTATTGATGAACAATCCGACGGTGCGCCCGGCGGCGGGCAGCTCGGCGGGACGGCCGGACACCGTCGCGCCGAAGACGACATCGATGCGACCGCTGTACTGCGCCAACATGATTGCCCATGCCGATTGCAGCACCGTATTGAGTGTCACCCCGGCGGCGGACGCGGCGGCCACCAGATGCCGGGTGTCGGCCTCGTCCACCGTGAGTGAGTGATCCACGACCGCACCGACGCCGGTCGGGGCGGTCCCCGCGATCAGGGTGGGTTCGGCACCGTCGAGGGCCTCGGTCCACGCGGTCAGCGCGGCGTCCCGATCGCGAGAGGCCAACCAGGACAGGAAATCCCGGTACGAGCCCGCCGGTGCGATCGCAATGTCACCCGAGTAGTGCGAGAACAATTCGGTGACCAGCAATGGCAGCGACCAGCCATCGAGGATGACGTGGTGGTTGGTGAGGATCAACGACCATTGATCGGCCCCCAGCCGGACCACCGTGAACCGCAGCAGCGGCGGCTTGGCCGGATCGAATCGGCGCGCCTTCTCGGCCGCGGCCAACTCGGCGAGCCCGGCCTCTCGATCCGGATGCGCGGTGAGATCCACAACCTCCCAGGGCAATTCGACGCTCTCGCACACCACCGCCACACTCACGCCACTACCGGTCGTGGTGAACGCGGTCCGCACACTCTCGTGCCGATCCACCAGAGCCGACGCGGCCCGATGCAAACGGTCCGGATCCAGCTCCCCACTGAGATGCAGCACCAGCTGCGCCGCATAGACGTCGACATCGACGGCACCGGTCAATTGAGCGTGGAACAATAGGCCCGCCTGCAAGGGCGTCAGCGGCCACACATCGGTCAGCGACGGATACGCGAATTCGAGTGCGGCGATATCGGATTGGGTCACTCGCACCAATTCGAAGTCCGATGGGGAATGTCCACCGGCACCGGGCATCTCGGCATGCTCGGTGATCGCGGTCAGCGCCGCGGTCCACAATCCCGCGAACTCCTCGATCTCCGCGCGCGCCAGCAGGGTCCGGGGGAATCGGAAGGTCGCCTCGAGCCGACCGTCGATGACGATCGCGCTCACGTCCAGGGCGACCGTCACCGGTGTCTCGACATCCGGCGTCGAATCAGCCAGCCCGCCATCGAATCCACCGATATCGGCACTCGACATCTGGCCGAGGTAGTTGAAGCCGATCCGGCCCGGCATCCGATCGGGCAGCTCGGCGGCAGTCTCGGCATTCAGGTAGCGCAGCAGCCCGTAGCCGATTCCCTTGTCCGGGATGGATCGCAGCGTTTCCTTCACAGAACGCACCACCGCCGCCACCCCGGCACCACCGGCGACCACATCATCGACATCGATACCGGCCAGCTCGAACCGCACCGGGAACATCGACGTGAACCAACCCACGGTGCGCGACAGATCCGCGCCCGGGACCACCTGCTCCTCGCGCCCATGACCTTCCAGGCGCACCAGAACCGACGACTCGTCGATGCCCCGCCGCGACCGCCACGTCCGCACGGCCACGGCCAGACCGGCCAGGAGCCCGTCATTGACGCCACCGTGGAACACGGCCGGAACCCGCGACAGCAATGCCCGAGTCACCGACTCCGGCAATGCCACCTGCACCGCCTCGAGCTCCGCGGCCGTATCGATGGTGGGATCCAATTCGCGCCCGCCCCACAGCGGATCGGGACCGGCCACCATCGACCGCCACAGTCCGAGCTCTGCGGCTCGGTTAGCGGTGACGGCTTCGGCTGCCAATCCGTGCGCCCAGCGCCGCACGGAGGTGCCGACGGGAGCCAGTACCGGCATCTCACCGGCAAGCACCTGCTCGAAAGCGGACGTCAGGTCCGGCACCAGCACTCGCCACGACACGCCATCGACCACCAGATGGTGCGCGACCACCACGAGGCGATCGGAGCCCAGCCATACGAACTGCACCATTACCCCGGCGATCGGATCCAAACGGTCGAGCGCCGCATCCAATTGACCCGCGGCGTCCGCGCACGAGTGCAGCACCGACGCGGCATCGACGCTCCCCTGTGGGGCGACCATGAGCGACCAGCCCTCGGAGTCGCTGTGCCGCAGTCGGGACCGCAGCATGTCGTGCCGGTCCAGCAGCGCACTCACACAGGCCAGCAGGCCCGCCTCGTCCACACCGGCCGGGACATGCACCACCACGTGCTGATCGAATCGATCGAATCCCTTGCCCCCGTCCACCATCCACCGGGCGATCGGCAGCAGCGGCATCTCCCCGACACCGCCACCCGCGAGCTCCGCCACGCCGTCCTCGGCGTCGAGGTCCCGCGCGATGAGGGCCAGCCGTGCCGCGGTGCGCTGCTCGAACACATCGCGCGGACCGAATACCACGCCCTTGGCCCGCGCCTTGGCCACGACCTGAATCGACACGATCGAATCGCCGCCCAAGACGAAGAAGTCGTCGTCGACGCCGACCCGGTCGACACCGAGCACATCCGCGAAGACGCCCGCGACCACTTCCTCCATCGCGGTGGCCGGTGCCCGGAACGAGCGCGGTGCAAGCACCGGTTCGGGCAGGGCACGGCGATCGATCTTTCCGCTGCTTGTCAATGGCAACTCATCGAGCACCATCACCACATCCGGCACCAGGTAGCCCGGCAACCGCTCGCCCACGGACCGCCTGATGTGCTCCGGATCCACTCCGGTCCCCGCGACATAGGCCACCAATCGCACTGCGGCCCCGGTGGTCTCGGAGTGCACGACAACCACGGCCTGCTCGATCCCGGTCAGGGCGGTCAGGGCGTTCTCGATCTCACCCGGCTCGATGCGTTGCCCGCGCACCTTGATCTGGAAGTCGGATCGGCCGACGAACATGAGCTCTCCGGCCCCGCAATCGGACTCGTCCTCCGTCGTCCAGCGGACGAGGTCTCCCGTCCGATACAGCCGATCACCGGGCGCGCCATACGGATTCGCCACGAACCGCGAGGCCGTCAGCCCGGAGCGACCTCGATATCCGCGTGCGACACCGGGACCCGACACATACAGCTCACCCGCGACCCCGGCCGGTACCGGGCGCAACCAGGCGTCGAGCACCAGCACCAACGCCTCCGGGATCGGGCCACCGATTCCCGCCGGGGCACCCGGATGCAGTTCCGCACCCGTCACCCAGATGGTTGCCTCGGCCGGTCCATACAGGTTGTGCATCCTGCGCGAACCCGCAGCATCGGTGCCAGCCCACCGCTGGGCCAATTGCGGCGAACACCGATCGCCACCCGTGAGCACCACGCGCAACGCATCGAGCCCGGCCGGATCCACCGACAGAGCCACCGATGGCGTCAGGAACGCATGACTGACCCGCTGATCACGCAGAAGCTCCGAGAGCGGTTGCCCGCCATACACATCCGCGGGGGCCATTACCAGCGCCGCACCGCCGGACACCGCCAGCAGGAATTCCAGAATCGCCGCATCGAAGGTCCGCGCGGCCACACCCAGCACCCGGGAGCCCGCATCGACCGCGCAGCGCCGCCGGTGATCGGCGACCGCCGCCGCCAACCCCGTATGCGAGACATCGACGCCCTTCGGCTGACCGGTCGAACCCGAGGTGTAGACGACGTAGGCCGTATTGCCCGTCCGCACCGGCCCATGCCGATCCGCGTCGGTCACCGCGTCGACGCTGTACGGGGAAAGGTCCAGGTCGTCGAGAATCAGCCACGACATACCCTCGCGCGGCAGGGTCTCGCCCTGCCTGTTCAATGTAATTCCCACCCGCACACCGGAATCGGCACACACGAACCGATTCCGCTCCAGCGGATGCGCCGGATCCACCGACAGGAACGCGGCCCCCGTCTTGGCGATCGCCCAAACCGCCGTCACCCATTCCAGCGACCGTGGCACCGCTATGGCCACCACCGACTCCGGCCCCGCACCGATCCCGATCAGGCACCGCGCCAAGCGATTCGAGTATTCGTCAAGCTCGCGATACCACATCCGCCGCTCACCGTCCACCACCGCGACGCCATCCGGATCGGCTGCCACCGCTGCAGCGAGCACGCTGGGCAGTGTCACCTCCTCGAGCCCCGCGAGGGTGTCGCCATGACTCCAGTCGTGCAGCAGCCGCTGCCGTTCGGGCATCGACAAGGCATCGATCTCGCGCACCGCGATGGTGGGATCGACTGTGAGCGACTGCAATACCCGCCGCAGGCGATCGGCGATCAGGTCGATCCGCGCCGAGTCGATTACATCGGGTTGGTACTGGAGCCGAATCCGCAGCGTGTCCCCGAGCACCATGGTGCAGGCCAGCGGGTAATGCGTGGAATCGGTGGCACCGACCTCGCCGATCGCCAGCTCGCCGTGACCGATGGCGTGCTCGATGTCATGGATGTCGACGGGATAGGATTCGAGCACCATGAGCGTGTCGAAGAGGCTGTCATTGCCGGTCAGCGCGTGAATATCCGGCAGGCCCACATGGTGATGCTCGAGCAGGGCGGCCTGCTCGCCGTGGATTCGCGTCCACAGCTGGGCGACGCTCTCCCCCGGCGCCAATCGGACTCGGGTCGCAATGGTGTTGATGAACAAGCCGATGGTGCGATCGGCACCCGGGAGGTCACCGGGACGCCCGGATACGGTGCCGCCGAAGACGACATCGGTTCGGCCGGTCAACTGCGCCAGCATGATTGCCCACGCCGACTGCAAGACGGTATTGGCCGTCACACCGGCGGTGGCCGCCGCCTCCACCAGATTCCGGGTCACCGAACTCTCGATGGTGATCGACCGATCCGCGACCGCCCCGGCACCGGATCCGGCAGCCAGGAGGGTCGGTTCGGCACCGTCCAGGGCCGAATCCCATGCCGCGAGTGACGCGTTCCGATCACGAGTCGCCAACCACGCCAAGAAGTCTCGATAGGAACCGGCCGCGGGAAGCGAGTTATCGCCGGTGTAGTGACGGAACAGGTCGGTGAGCAGTAGCGGCCAGGACCAGCCGTCGAGGATCAGGTGGTGGTTGGTCAGGATCAATGCCCAGCGACCGGTGCCCAGTCGCGCGATGGTGAACCGCAGCAAGGGAGCGACAGCGGGATCGAAACCGCGCGCCTTCTCCGCTGCGGCCAGCTCTCGGAGTTCGGTGTCGGGATCTGGATGATCAGCCAGATCCACTACACGCCAGGGCACTTCGATGTCGTCCCGGAGTACCGCCACACTCACACCGCTGTCGGTGGTTGTGTAGGCCGTGCGCAGACCCTGGTGTCGCCGCAGCAGCGTGGTCGCGGCCTCACGCAGGCGTCGCACGTCCAGCTCACCGGTCAGGTGCAGCACCATCTGCACGGTGTAGGCGTCGAGGTCGGCGTCGACCAGCCGGGAATGGAACAGCAGGCCGGTCTGCAATGGTGTCAGCGGCCAGACATCGCTCAGCGCGGGGTATTCGCGTTCGAGTGCGGTGATATCGGATTGCGGCAGCCGCACCAATCCGAAGTCCGATGGGGAGTGGCCGCCGCAGCGGGGGGTTTCGGCGTGTGCGGCGATGACGGTCAGCACCTGGGACCACAGTCCCGCCAGCTCGTCCATGTCCTCACGGCGCAAGAGGGTGTACGGGAAGCGGAAGCTCGCCCGGAGCCGGTCTTCCAGAACGATTGCGTTCACATCCACGGCCACGGTCACCGGTGTCTGCGGGTCCGGCGTCGAGGTCAGTTCGCCCAGCCCGCCGTGCACGCCATTCGCGCCGGTGTCGGCCGTCGAGAACCGGCCGAGGTAGTTGAAGCCGATGCGTCCCGGCATCCGATCAGGCAGCTCGGCAGCCGTCTCGGCGTTGAGGTAGCGCAGCAACCCATACCCGATTCCCTTGTCCGGGATGGATCGCAGCGTCTCCTTCACCGCCCGCACCACCGACGCGACTTCGGCACCCCCGGCGAGAACCTCATCGAGATCGATATCGGCGAGCTCGAACCGCACCGGGAACATCGACGTGAACCAACCCACGGTGCGCGACAGATCCGCGCCTGCGACCACCTGCTCCTCGCGCCCATGACCTTCCAGACGCACCAGCACCGACGACTCGTCAATGCCTCGGCGTCCACGCCAAATCCGCACGGCCACGGCCAAGGCGGCCAGCAGCCCGTCATTGACGCCACCGTGGAATACCGCCGGAACCCGCGACAGCAGTGCCCGGGTCACCGATTCCGGCAGCTGAACCTCGACCTGTTCGATGACGTCGGCCGTGTCCAGGGCCGGGTCCAATTCCCGCCCGCCCCAGAGCGGATCGGGTCCGATCGCGAGCTGCTGCCACATTCCGAGTTCGGCGACCCGCTGCGGGTTGGCCGCCTCGGCCATCAGTCCGTGTGCCCACCGCCGCATGGATGTCCGCACCGGCTCGAGCACCGGTGTGCCGCCCGAGCTCACCTGCTCGAACGCGGACATTAAGTCCGGCACCAGCACTCGCCACGACACCCCGTCGACGACCAGATGGTGCGCCACCACCAGCAGCCAACCCGGATCCAGCCAGACGAACCGCACCATCGCCCCGGTGGCCGGATCCACTCGATCCAGCGCGGCATCCAACTGCTCGGAGGCAATGCCCGCCACCACTTTTCGGCCCTGCTCGGAATCGATATCGATTCCGGCGTCGAGCACGTGCCGGTGGAAGACCGTGGCGGCATCGATGGTGCCCGGCGCAGAGACCATCAACGACCAACCGCCGGAATCGCTTTCCTCGAGCCGGGAACGCAGCATGTCGTGCCGGTCCAGCACCGAACCCACACTCGCCAGCAAGCCCGCCTCATCCACACCGGCCGGAATACGCAGCATCACATGCTGATCGAGTCGACGGAATCCCTTGCCCCACTCCACCATCCACTGAGCCACGGGCAAGAGGGGCAACTCGCCGACCCCACCACCGGCAGGTTCACCCGTCTCACCGGATTCGCCCTCGGTGACCTGCGCGCACAGCGCCAGACGCCCCGCCGTGCGTTGCTCGAACACATCGCGCGGACCGAACAGCACTCCCCTGGCGCGTGCCTTGGCCACCACCTGGATCGACACGATGGAGTCGCCGCCCAGGGCGAAGAAGTCGTCATCGGTTCCGACGCGCTCGATTCCGAGCACCTCGGCGAACACCTCGGCCACGATCCGCTCGGTCGCGGAGATCGGAGCCCGGAACTCGCGCACGGTCAGCACGGGCTCCGGCAGCGCGCGGCGATCGACCTTTCCGCTACTGGTCAAGGGGAATTCCTCGAGCACCATCACCACATCCGGCACCATGTAGCCGGGCAGGCGCTCGCCCACCGTCTGCCTGATCTGCTCCGGATCCAGTGCGCGCGCGGACCGGACATAGGCCACCAGCCGCGTGCTGCCGGTGTCCGGCGTGTGCACGATCACGACGGCCTGCTCGATGCCGGATACATCGGTCAACGCGGCCTCGACCTCACCCAGCTCCAGGCGCTGCCCGCGCACCTTCACCTGGAAGTCGGCGCGGCCCACGAAGACCAGCGTCCCGGCCCCGGATTCATCGATGGTCCACCGGACCAGGTCGCCGGTGCGATACAGCCGATCACCGTGCGCCCCGGACGGATTCGCCACGAACCGCGCGGCCGTGAGCCCGGATCGACCCCGATATCCCCGTGCCACACCGGCGCCCGACACATACATCTCACCCACCACACCGGCGGGCACCGGTCGCATCCACGCATCAAGCACCTGCACGGACATGCCGTCGATGGCCGAGCCCAGCACGATCGGATCACCGGCGCGCAGTTCGGGGCTGATCATCATGATGATCGTGGTCTCGGTCGGCCCGTAGGTATTGAAGAACCGTCGCGCGCCTTCGGTTCCGGGCGGACACCAGCGTTCCACCAGGGTGGGCGAATAGCGCTCACCGCCGATTGCCGCGACTCGCAGCGCGTCGAACCCCTCCGGATCGACCGAGGCCGCGACCGACGGAGTCAGGAAGGCGTGACTGATGCGCTCGGTGCGCATGAACTCGGTCAAGGGCTCCCCGCCGTACACATCCTCGGGGGTGAGGACCAGCGCTGCACCGGCGGGAGCGACCAGCAGGAGTTCGAGCACCGCGGCATCGAAGGTGCGTGCGGAGACGCCAAGCACTCGTGAATCCGCTTCCACCGCATAGTGACTGCGGTGTGCCGCCGCCACCGCGAGCACTCCGGCATGGGTGACCTCGACGCCCTTCGGGCGGCCGGTCGAGCCCGAGGTGTAGACGACGTAGGCCGTATTTTCCGGCCGCAATGGCCCACACCGGTCCGCATCGGTCACCGGAGTGCTTGCGACACGTTCGATCTCCGCGGCCAGCGCGGGTTCATCCATGACCAGCCAGGACAGCCCGTCCTCCGGCAATACCGACGCGTACCGATCCAGCGTAATTCCCACCAGCACACCGGAATCGGCGCACATGAACCGATTGCGGTCGAGCGGATGCGCCGGATCCAGCGAGAGGAAGCCCGCGCCGGTCTTGGTGATCGCCCACACCGCCGCAACCCATTCCAGCGATCGCGACATCGCGACGGCGACCACCGATTCCGGGCCGATGCCGCGCCCGATCAGGCAGCGCGCCAATCGATTCGAACGTTCGTCGAGTTCCCGGTACGAGGTCCGCCGCTGCCCGTCCAGGACGGCGTCACCCTCCGGATTGGCCGCCACCGCCGCCGAAAGCACGCCCGGCAGGGTGCTTTCGACGTCATCGAAGGCGTCGATCCGGTGGTCCCCGCCCCATTCGCGCAGGCGCTCCCGCTCCGACGCCGACAGGATCTCGATATCGCGCACCGGCACGGTGGGATCGATGCCGATGGCGTGCAACACCCGGTGCAAGCGCTCGGCGAACAGTGCGATCGTCTCGGCGTCGAAAAGGTCGGTGGCATAGCTCAAGTCGACCGGTATCGCGCCCTCGGAATCAGGAATGTCGGCCAGGGTCAGCGTCAGATCGAATCGCTCGATACCGGTCTCGGCCCCGGAGGCGCGCACGGTGAGGCCGGGGAATGTGACGGCGGAGCGGTCGAGGTTGTGGAAGGCCAGAAGCACCTGGAACAGCGGGTGATGCGCCTGACTGCGCGGCGGATCCAGTGCATCCACCACCTGCTCGAATGGGATCTCCGCATGCGCGAACGCGTCCAGATCGGTGCCGCGAATATCGGCCAGCAGCGCGGTGAACGGCCGCGACTCATCGATCCGGGTGCGCAGAACCACGGTGTTGACGAACATTCCGACCAGGTCGTCCAGCGCTGCCGAACCGCGCCCCGCGATCGGGGTGCCCACCGCGATATCGCTGCTGCCCGACCATCGGGACAGCACGATCGACAGCGCGGCGTGGAACGCCATGAACACTGTCACGCCCTGCGACCGGGCGAGGCCGTGCAATCCGGCGACCACTTCCGGGTCCAGGGTGAAGTGGTGCGTCGCCCCACGGTGGGAGGCCACTGGAGGGCGCGGGCGATCGGTCGGCAGCTCCAGCAGTTCGGGCACATCCCGCAATTGCCCGAGCCAATACCCCAGCTGCCGGGACTGCATCGAAGCCGGGTCGCTCGCCGAGCCCAGCAGGTCCCGCTGCCACAGCGCGTAGTCCGCGTACTGCACCGGCAGTGGTGACCAATCCAGTTGCCGCCCAGCGCACCTCGCCGCATACGCGGTGGCCAGATCGCGTGCCAGGGGCGTGATGGAGAACCCGTCGGCATTGATGTGATGAACCACCATCACCAGGACGAACTCATCCCGCGCCACCGAGAACAGCCGCGCCCGCAAGGGAATCCGTTCGGCGACATCGAATCCCGCCGACACCATGGCGGCGACCCCGCCCGCCACCTCGGCCTCGCTCACCGACAGCGGACTCAGATCCATATCCACCAGGGCGGCCAGCTCGGCCACCGGGACGATCTCCTGGAATGGCACGCCATCGATATCCGGGTACCGTGTCCGCAAGACCTCGTGCCGCGCAAGCACATCCAGCACCGCCGACGCCAAGGCCGCCGAATCCAAGGCACCGGACAGGCGCAGGACGAGCGGGATGCTGTACGCCGCCGAGTCCGGTGCGAAGCGGTTCACGAACCACATGCGCTGCTGCGCGAACGACAGCGGCACCCGCGCGGGGCGCGGCCGGGCCCGCAGGCGCGGCGCATCCGCCGAGTCGTCTTCCCGCGCAGCCGAACTCGCGGCGCGACCGGCGAGCAAGGCCGCGAGCTCCCCCGCCACCGGCGCTTCGAACACATCACGCACACCCACCCCGGCACCGGCGGCGTCGGCCAATCGTGCCGCCAGCCGGGTGGCGGACAGGGAGTTCCCGCCCAGCACGAAGAAGTCGTCCTCGAGCCCGATGCGTTCGACGCCCAGGACCTCCGCGAACACCTCCGCCACCAGGTGCTCCATGACCGAGGAGGGCGCGCGGTAGCCCGCACGTGCCGCCATCGGCTCCGGCAGAGCGGCCGTGTCCAGCTTGCCGTTCACCGTCAATGGCAGTGCGTCGAGCACCATCACCACATCCGGCACCATGTATCCGGGCAAACGCTCGCCGAGCGATCGCCGGACCCGCACCGGATCCACGACCTGCCCCGCACCGGCCACCACATACCCGACCAGACGGGCACCACCGGTCTCCGGAGCGTGCACGAGGACGGCCGCCTGCTCGATGCCGTCCAGATCGGTGAGTGCGGTCTCGACCTCGCCCGGTTCCAGCCGCTGCCCGCGTACCTTCACCTGGAAGTCGGCCCGGCCGATGAACTCCAGAACCCCGGTGCCGGAACCGGATTCGCCGTCCGTCACCCAGCGGACCAAGTCACCGGTCCGGTACAGCCGATCCCCGGACGTGCCGAAGGGATTCGCCACGAATCGCGAGGCTGTCAGCGCGGCCCGGCCGCGATACCCGCGCGCCACACCGGGACCCGACACATACAACTCGCCCACGACGCCCGCGGGCACCGGGCGCAACCACGAATCCAATACCACTGCGGTCATTCCGCCGATTACCGAACCCATGGTGATCGGGTCGCCCGGGCACAGCTCCGCACTGCCGGTCACCCAGATCGTCGCCTCGGCGGGGCCGTACAGGTTGTGCACCCGCCGGACACCGGCGGCATCGGTGCGCGACCACCGGGTCACGAGCGCGGGTCGGCATGCCTCGCCCGCGACGGTCAGGACGCGCAGGTCGTCGAGGCTCGCGGTGTCCATCATGGCCGCCACGCTCGGGGTGAGCACGGCATGGCTGATCCGCCGGGCGCGCATGAGCTCGGTCAGTGGTTGCCCGCCATACACATCGGGGGGCGCGATCACCAGGACGGCGGCACCGCAGACGGCCAGCAGGAGCTCGAAGACGGCCGCATCGAAGGTCCTGGCGGCCACACTCAGCACCTGCGATTCGGGGTCCACCTCGAAACGCTCGCGCTGTCCGGCGCAAACGCCCGCCAACCCCGCGTGGGTGACCTCGACGCCCTTCGGACGCCCGGTCGAACCCGAGGTGTAGACGACATAGGCGGCGCTGTCCGACCGCACCGAACCACGCCGATCCGCCTCGGCCACAGGGGCATTCGAGCAGTGCGCGACCGCTGCCGCCACGGCGGGATCATCGAGGCTCAGCCACGACATATCCTCGTGCGGCAAGACCGTGGAGTACCGATCGGCCGTGATCCCCACCAGCACACCGGAATCGGTGCACATGAAGCGATTGCGGTCCAGCGGATGCCCGGGATCCAGCGAGAGGAACGCGGCACCGGTCTTGGCAATCGCCCACACCGCCGATACCCATTCCAGGGACCTCGGAACGCCGATCGCGACCACCGACTCGGGTCCGATCCCGAGCCCGATCAGGTGCCACGCCAAGCGATTCGAGTTTTCGTCGAGCTCGCGGTAGGACAGGCATCGATCCCCGTCCACCACCGCATCACCGTCGGGATCGGCCGCCACGGCGGCGGCGAGCAGACCCGGCAGGGTCGCGGCGGTCTCCACCGTGTGGCCCCGGCCCCGGTCCAGCAGTCGTTGCCGCTCGACCTCCGACAGCACCTCGATATCGCGCACGGGCAGTGCCGGGTCGACCGTGATCGCACGCAGGACCTGCCGCAGTCGCTCGGCGAATGTCGCGATGGTTGCCGCGTCGAAGACCCCGGGCTGATATTGCAGCCGCAGCCGCAGGCTGTCGTGCAGGACGGCGCTACAGGTCAAGGGGTAGTGCGTCGAATCGGCCGCCGTGACACTGGTGATCGCCAGGTCGCCTCGGTCGGTGACCTGCCGAATGTTGTGCATGTCAAGGGGATACGACTCGAGCACCATGACGGTGTCGAACAGGCTGTCATGACCGGTGAGCGTGTGGATATCGCTCAGCCCGAGATGATGATGCTCAAGCAGGGCGGCTTGTTCACCGTGGATCCGAGTCCACAGTTCGCCGATGCGCTCGGACGGTTCGAAGCGGACCCGGGTCGGGATGGTGTTGACGAACAGGCCGACGGTGCGCCCGGCGGCGGACAGTTCGGCGGGACGACCGGACACTGTCGAACCGAACACGATATCGGTGCGACCGCCGCACTGCGCCAACATGATTGCCCACGCCGATTGCAGCACCGTATTGAGTGTCACCCCGGCAGCAGCCGCGGCGGCCACCAGATCACGGGTGTCGGCAGCGTCGAGGGTGAGCGAATAATCCACCACCGCACCGGAACCCGCGTCGGAGCCAACGGGAGCGATCAGTGTCGGTTCGACGCCGCGCAGGGCCGTTCCCCAGGCGATCGAGGCGGCGTCGCGATCACGAGAGGCCAACCACGCCAGGAAGTCCCGATACGAGCCGGGCGCCGCGATGCCGTCCTCGCCACAGTAGTGGGTGAACAGTTCGGTGATCAGCAGCGGCAGCGACCAGCCATCGAGGATCACGTGGTGATTGGTCAGCACCAATGCCCATTGCCCGGAGCCCAACTCGGCGACCGTGATCCGCAGTAGCGCGGGCTCGGCCGGATCGAACCTGCGCTCCTTCTCGGCGGCGGCCAGCTCGGCGAGTGCGCTCTCCGGATCGGATCGGTCGCTGAGATCAACGACCTGCCACGGCAATTCGACGTCATCGCTCACGACGGCCACGCTCGCACCGCTACCGGTGGTGGTGAACGCGGTCCGCAGACTCTCGTGCCGGTCCACGAGCATGAGCGCGGATCGGTGCAGGCGCTCCACATCCGGTGCGCCCGAGAGCCGCAGGGTCAGCTGCGCGGTATAGGCATCGACATCGGTCCCGGTATCGGCGAGCCGGGTGTGGAACAGCAACCCGGCCTGCAGAGGCGTCAGCGGCCACACGTCGGTCAGCGACGGGTACGCGAGTTCGAGTGCGGTGACCTCGGATTGGGTCAATTCCACCAAGCCGAAATCCGACGGTGAATACCCACCGGCGTCCGGAGCCGCGGAATGCGCGGCGATCGCGGTCAATACCCGGCACCACAGTGCGGCGAGCGCCTCGACGTCCGCACGATCGAGCAGGGTGCGCGGGAAACGGAATCCGGCGCGCAGCCGGTCCTCGATCACGAGGGCATTCACATCCACCGCGAGGGTCACCGGCATATCCGGATCCGGCGCGGCCCGCAGCTCACCGAATACTCCGGCGATATCCGTGGCACCGACCTGCCCCAGATAGTTGAAGCCGATCCGCCCCGGCATCCGATCGGGCAGTTCGGTGGCGGTCTCGGCATTCGAGTACCGCAGCAGTCCGTAGCCGATCCCCTTGTCGGGGAGTGATCGCAGCGTTTCCTTCACCGCCCGCACCACCGCCGCGACCGCGGCACCCCCGGCGGCCACCTCGTCGAGATCGATTCCGGCCAGCTCGAAACGGACGGGGAACATCGACGTGAACCAGCCAACTGTGCGCGACAGATCCGCGCCCGCGACCACCTGCTCCTCGCGCCCGTGACCTTCCAGGCGCACCAGCACCGACGACTCGTCGATCCCCCGCTGCGACCGCCACATTCGCACTGCCACGGCCAAACCGGCCAGCAGTCCATCGTTGACGCCGCCGTAGAAGACCGCCGGAACCCGCGACAGCAGCGCCCGCGTCACCGATTCGGGCAGCTCGACCTCGATCTCCTCGAGCATCTCGGCCGTATCGATGGACGGGTCCAATTCCCTTCCGCCCCAGAGCGGATCGGGTCCCGACACCATCGACTGCCATAGCCCCAGCTCGTCCACCCGACCGGGCTCGCGCGCCGCGGTGACCAGCTCGCGTGCCCATCGCCGCATGGACGTTCCCACCGGTTCCAGGACCGGAGTGGCACCCGAATTCGCACGCTCGAATGCGGATTGGAGATCCGGCACCAGCACTCGCCACGAGACGCCGTCGACCACGAGGTGGTGCGCCACCACCAGGAGCCAGCCCGGATCCAGCCACACGAACTGCACCATCACGCCCTCGGCCGGATTCAATCGATCCAGGGCCGAGTCGAGTTCCGCGGCAGCGATATCCGACGGCAGCGTCTGTGCGGAGTCGATATCGGCATCGAGAACCCGGCGATGCAGCACCGCGGCAGCGTCGACCGCGCCCGGGGGTGCGACCACCAGGTGCCAGTGCCCGAACTCGCTACGTTCCAGCCGGGACCGCAGCATGTCGTGACGGTCCAGTACCGCACGCACACCGGCGATCAGACCGGCCGCATCCAGACCGGCCGGGAGTCGCACGGCCATATGCTGGGCGAAGCGATCGAATCCCTTGCCCCACTCCACCATCCACTGGGCCACCGGCAGCAGCGGCAGCTCGCCCACTCCGGCTCCCGCGGGCTCGGCCGCGCCGTCGGCACCGGTCCGGGCGATCAGTGCGAGCCGGGCGGGCGTGCGCTGCTCGAAGACATCGCGCGGACCGAACACCACGCCTCGCGCCCGTGCCTTGGCGACCACCTGGATCGAGACGATCGAATCTCCGCCCAATCCGAAGAAGTCGTCATCGGCTCCGACCCGCTCCACCCCGAGGACCTCCGCGAACACGCTCGCCACGAGCTGCTCGACCCCGGCGGCGGGCGCACGATAGCCCGCACGCGCGAATACCGGCTCCGGCAGAGCGGCCTTGTCCACCTTGCCGTTCACCGTCAAAGGCATGGCGTCCAGGACGAGTACCGCATCCGGCACCATGTATCCGGGCAGCCGCTCACCAATCGAGCGCCTGACCTGCTCCGGATCCAGTGCGCAGTCCGGTTCGGCCACCACGTAGCCGACCAGGCGCACCGTGGCACCGGCGGAATGCACGACCACCACGGCCTGTTCGATCCCCGCCAGATCCGCCAGGGCCGCCTCGACCTCGCCCAGTTCCAGGCGCTGTCCGCGCACCTTCACCTGGGCATCGGCGCGGCCCACGAACACCAGTTGCCCGACGCCCGAGTCATCGGTGACCCAGCGGGCCAGGTCGCCCGTGCGGTAGAGCCGATCACCTTGCGACCCATACGGATTCGCCACGAATCGCGAGGCAGTCAATCCGGGGCGGCCCCGATAGCCCCGCGCCACACCGGGACCCGACACATACAGCTCACCGAGCACACCCGCGGGCACCGGACGCAGCCACGAATCCAGCACCGCCACATCGACACCCGCGATCGGACCACCGATCCGCGGCAGGTCTCCCGGTGTCAGTTCCGCACCTGTCACCCAGATGGTCGCCTCGGCCGGGCCGTACAGGTTGTGCACCGTGCGAGCACCCGCCGCATCGGTGCCCGACCACCGTGATGCCAGTTCTTGCGGGCACCGATCGCCACCGGTCAGCACCATCCGCAGCGCATCGAGACCGGCCGGATCCACCGACAAGGCCACGGACGGCGTCAGGAACGCATGGGTGACTTGCTGAGCACGTAGCAGCTCCGACAATGGTTGCCCGCCATACGCATCCGCGGGCGCGATCACCAGCGTCACACCACCGGACACCGCCAGCAGGAGCTCCAGAATCGCCGCATCGAAGGTCCGCGCGGCCACACCCAGCACCCGGGAATCGGCATCGATCGCACAGCGATCCCGGTGATCGGACACCGCTGCCGCCAGTCCCGCATGCGTGACCTCGACACCCTTCGGACGCCCGGTCGACCCCGAGGTGTAGACGACGTAGGCCACATCGGCCGCCCGTAGCGGCCGACACCGATCCGCATCCGTCACCGCGGCGGAGTCGAGTCCCGACAGGTCGAGCTCGTCGAGAATCAGCCACGACATGTCCTCGGACGGCAGTTCCGGGACATAGGTGTCCGTCGTAATCCCGATCAGCACACCGGAATCCGAGCAGACGAACTCATTGCGTTCCACCGGATGCGAGGGATCCAAGGACAGGAATGCCGCCCCGGTCTTGGCGATCGCCCAGACGGTCAGCACCCACTCCAGCGATCGCGGAACCCCGACCGCGACCACCGATTCCGGACCCACTCCGAGTCTGACCAGGTGTCGCGCCAATCGGTTCGAACGCTCATCGAGCTCGCGGTACGAGATCCGCCGATCCCCGTCCACCACCGCATCGCCATCCGGATTGCCCGCCACCGCGGCAGCCAGCAGATCAGGCAGGGTCACATCACGCACGACCGAACCGCCGTGACCCCAGTGCCGCAGTTGCTCTCGCTCACGTGCCGACAGCACGTCGATATCACGCACCGGCACAGCGGGATTGCGTGCGATGGTCCGCAACACCAGTTGCAGGCGTTCCGCGAATTCCGCGACCGTCGCCGGATCGAAAAGGTCTGTGGCGTAGCTGATGTCGACCGGGATCGCGCCCGTCTCGTCGGCCGCGTCGGTCAATGTCAGGGTCAGATCGAACCGCTCGATCCCGGTATCGGCACCCGAGGCGTGCACCTCGACGCCCGGCAGCGCGAAGCTGGCGTCGCCGAGATTATGGAATGCCAGCATCACCTGGAACAACGGGTGTTGCGCCTGACTGCGCGGCGGATCGAGGACCTCCACCACCTGCTCGAATGGAACCTCCGCATGCGCGAACGCATCCAGATCGATGCCGCGAATATCGGCGAGCAGCTCGGTGAACGGCACCGACTCGTCCACGCGGGTGCGCAACACGACTGTATTGACGAACATGCCGACGAGATCGTCCAGCTCCGCCGCGCCGCGCCCGGCCACCGGCGAGCCAACGGCGATATCGCTACTGGCCGACAGCCGTGACAGGACGATCGCCAAGGCCGCATGGAATGCCATGAACACCGTCACGCCGTGCGAATGTGCCAGCTCCCGCAGCCCGGCAACCACATCCGGCTCCACGACGAAGCCGTGCCGGGCTCCGCGATGCGAGGCCACCGGCGGGCGGGGACGATCGGCGGGCAGCTCCAGCACCTCGGGCAGCCCGCGGAGTTGCTCGGTCCAGTAGTGCAGCTGCCGGGAGAGCATCGACTCCGGATCGCCCGGCGCGCCCAGGAGGTCCCGCTGCCACAGCGCATAGTCCGCGTACTGCACCGGCAATGGCGTCCAATCCGCCTGCCGCCCAGCGCACCTGGCGGCATACGCGGTGGCGAGATCGCGGCCCAGCGGGGCCATGGAGAATCCATCGGCACCGATGTGGTGCATCACCATCACCAAGGCGAAATCTTGCGCCCCCGGTACCGTGAACAATCGGACTCGCAGCGGAACCTGCTGCACCACATCGAAACCCATGGACGCCACACCGGAAATCGCGCCCGGCATATCGGTCGCGCTCACCCGGATCGGCGTCAGATCCACATCCACTCGCGTGGCGATATCGGCCACCGGGACGACCTGCTGGAATGGCACGCCGTCCGCGTCCGGATACGAGGTCCGCAATACCTCGTGCCGCGCAAGCACATCCAGCACCGCGCCCGACAATGCCGCCACATCCAGCTCACCGGTCAGCCGCAGGACCAGCGGAATATTGTAGGCCGCCGACTCCGGCGCGAACTGGTTCACGAACCACATGCGCTGCTGCGCGAAGGACAAGGGCACCCGCTCCGGACGCGCCCACGGGGCCAGGCGCGGTCCCGTGTCCTCCGGTGGCGCCGCCGCCACCCGGGTTGCGAGCAGGGCCGCCAGGCGCTCCACCACCGCGCACTCGAACACATCGCGCACCGCGACCGCGACGCCCACGCCCTGGGCCAGCCGTGCCACCAATCGCGTGGCCGAGAGCGAATTGCCGCCCAGTTCGAAGAAGTCGTCGTCGAGGCCCACCTCCTCGATGCCGAGGACTTCGGCGAACACCCCCGCCGCGATCTCCTCGACCACTGTGGACGGGGCCCGATAGAACGCGCGCGCCAGCACCGGTTCGGGCAGCGCCGCCTTGTCGACCTTGCCGTTCACCGTCAGCGGCAATCCGTCGAGCACCATCACCACATCCGGCACCATGTAGCCGGGCAGGCACGCGCCGAGATGTTGACGCATCAGAGTGCCCAAAGAGGCCGGGGCGCTCCACTTCTCGTTCGGCGCGAGCAGATCGACCTGATCCCCGTCCAGTGCCGGGTTCGATTCGACCCGCTCATGCACCGCGTAGACGATGTGCAGATCCGTCCCGGTGACATTCGGCGAGACTCGCGCTTCGGCCTGGAATCCGTGCTCGCGCAATAGATTCTCGATGCAGGCGAGCCGATCGTCGACGTCATGTACCTCGATGACCATGCGATCGATGAGCGGCCAGTGCCGAGGCTCGATGCCGCGCAAGGCATCGAGCTCACTGCCTTCCACGTCGAGCTTGAGCAGATCGATTCGAGGAATCTCGTATTCGCCGATAATGTGAGACAGGGTCCGAATCGGCACCTCGACCTGCACGAATTCGAGTCGTTCATCGATCAGCTGATCGACAAGGCTGTCCCCTATATCGCGGCTCTCGGCTTGGTATTCGTTGTGGATGAACGATTCGAGGATGTCGCGCTGCACGTGACTGTCGGTACCGCGCCCGGACAGCACCGACATTTCCGGGTAGTAGGTGAAGGTATCGGTCGCGGTCTCCGCGCCGATCGCGTACGGCACCATGGTCGCATCCATATGGTGCAGAGCCGAATTGGCCTCGAACATCCGGCGCAGCTCGGGCATGGCCTCGACGGCGAATATCTTGACGCCGGGCGATTTGCTCTTCGCGTACATGGAGAACATGCCGACGTGCGAACCGATATCGACAATGCAGCCCGTGTCGGGGATGGTCAGATTGCCGTAGCAATACTCTTCGCGCTCGAAGATCTCCTCGTAGAGGAACTTGATATTCGAGGGATTGCGGCCGACGATCGGCATGCCATTGGGGAGCTCGTGCAACTCGTCCGGCGCGATCACGCCCGCGCGTTGCAGCTCCAGGCATTTCAGCGCCACCGGAGCGAATCCGGGGTCCGGGACCAGGTAGGCGATCAGCTGTTGGGACGGCACGTCACCGGGCCCGGCCGCCGCGGCGGTGTGGGTCGTGACGACGGCGCGAGCGACCGAATCATGTGCCGCGAGAGCGGTTTCGATCTCCCCGAGTTCGATACGGTAGCCGCGGATCTTCACCTGCTCATCGACGCGGCCCAGGTATTCCAGCGTGCCGTCCGCCGTCCATCGGACAATGTCACCACTGCGATACAACCGTCCGCCGGACGGGTCGAACGGGTCGGCGATGAATCGGGACGCGGTCAATCCAGGCCGTGCGTAATAGCCGCGCCCGACCTGATTTCCGGCCACATACAGCTCCCCGGCCACACCGACCGGGACCGGCCGCAACCAGGAATCCAGCACATAGGTGCGCAGGTTGGCCAGCGGCGCGCCGATCGGGCTGACGCCGAGGTCTCCACGCCGATGCTGTTCCGTGAGAGCCTGTTTGGTCACATGTACGGTGGTTTCGGTAATGCCGTACATGTTCACCAGTGCCGGACCACCCACCTGATCGACGGGTTGCCAGCGCTGTAAACGACTGGGGTCCAGCGCTTCTCCACCGAATATCACCATGCGCAGCGCGGACCGCTGGTCGGCGATGGCGGCACGGGATTCGATGAGCGCATAGAAGGCCGACGGCGTCTGGTTGAGGATCGTCACCCCGTGTTCGATGACCAGATCCCACAATTCGGCGGGCGAGTACGCCACCTCGCGCGGCACCACCACCACGCGGCCGCCGTGCAGCAGCGCACCCCAGATCTCCCACACCGAGAAGTCGAAGGCCTGCGAATGGCACCACGCCCACACATCGTCAGCGCCGAATTCGCACCATGGCTGGGTGCCCGAGAACAGGGACATCGCATTCGCGTGGGTAATGGCCACGCCCTTGGGTTTTCCCGTCGTGCCGGAGGTGTAGATGAGATAGGCGGCATTGTCCGGGCGCAGCGGATGCGCGGTGACGGCGTGCTCGCCGGTCTCGCTCGGCAGTCGGTCGACACGCAGCGCGGGTACATGGCTGTGCAGGACCAGATCGGCGGTGCCGTCATCGACCAGGACCAGCCTCGGGGCGGCGTCGGCCAGGATGAAGGCGAGCCGCTCCGACGGCGAGGCGGGATCGAGAGGCAGGTAGGCGGCCCCGGTCTTCAATACCGCGAGTAGTGCCGTGATCAGGTCGAGGCCGCGCGGAAGTGCCACGGCGATAATGCTTTCCGGGCCGGACCCGCGCTCAGCGAGGGTCGCCGCCAGCCGATCGGCGCGGGTGTCGAGCTGCTCATAGGTGAGGTGCCGCGCACCGGAAACGACGGCGATCGCCTCGGGTGTGCGGGTGGCCTGCCGATGAAACACCTCGGCGAGCGTGGCGGCCGCATCGATCGGTGCCGCGGTGTCGTTCCACTCGGTCAGGATTCGTTGCCGCTCAGCAGTTTCAAGCACATCGATATCGCGGACGGGCGTCGCCGGATCCATGCTCAGCGCGCGCAGGAACTCATGGAAGAAGCCGAGGAATCGGCGATGGTGACCGGCGAGATCCTCAGGCGTGTACAGATTGTGGTTCGCCACGAAGTCGACCTGGGTCGCACCGGAACCCGCGACGGTATAGAAAGTCACCGACAGGTCCCCGACCAGACCCGGCGTCAGCACCTGGAGCTGTCCGGCGATCGGGCCCAGGGAGATCTTGGTATCGAACATCATCAGGTCCACGTACGGCCCGAACACCTGCGATTGCGGTGTCAGCCGCCCGATATCGCGGAACATGTCCTCCTGGCGGTAGCGCTGCCTGCGGAGCACCTCGATCAAATGCTTCTGGGTGGCCTCGATCAACGTTCCGACGGTGGCGTCCGGCCCGGTGCCGATCCGGAAGGGCAGGGTATTGACCAACATGCCGCCCGAGCGCAGCGCCGCGGTGGTGACGCGAGCCGACACCGGCAGGCTGAGCACGATATCGGCGCTGTCGGTCATGCGGGCCAGGAACAGTCCGAACGCCGCCAGGATGGGGACCGCGGGGGTCGTCGAGGTCGCCTTGACCACCGACGCCAGCAATTCGCTTGTCTCGGCGGGGAATACGCCGCTCACCGAGATCGGATGCGCGTCGGCGGGGCCGCTCTGTCCGGCCAGACTGACCGGGGCGGGCAGGTCCTGCAGCTGCCGCAGCCAGAACTCCCGGTCGGTCTCGAAGCGTTCCGAGGCCCGGTACTGTTCGTCGGCGGCGACCAGGTCGGCGAGACCCTGACTCTTGGCGGCGGCCGGTTCCCGTCCTTCCACCGCGGCGGTGTACACGTCGCCGACCCGGGTCAGCAGGGTCATGGCGGCAACGCCGTCGATGGCGATGTGGTGGGCACGCACATACCAGAACCAGCGGTCGTCATCGACCCGCAGCACCGCGGTCGTGATCAGCCGATCTCGTTGCAGGTCAACCGGTTTGCCGTACTCCGAGCGCATCCAGTCGTGCGCGGCGGCCGTCGGATCCGGCTCCGAGCGCAGGTCCAGGCACTTGACCGGCTCGTCCAGGGCCCGGTCGACCACCTGCATCACCTTGCCGTCGACCTCGAGCAGGCGCAGTCGCGCGGCCTCGAATTCCCCGGCCACGCGCCAGAATGCCGTGCACAACAACTCGACATCGAGGTCACCGCGCAGATCGACGCACAATGCATTCGTCACCGGTGTCGCGCCGGCCAATTGTTGCGCGAACCAGATTCCTTGCTGAGCAGCCGACAACGGAAAAGGGCGTGGGCATGCCTCGGTCAATTATGCTCCCGCATCTCGACGCTACTGGATCGTTAGTGGACGGACGACATCCGATTCTTCAGCGTGGCAAGCGATTCCAGCCCCGCCAGCACCTCGGAATCCGGGATTCCGAAGTCGATCAGGCAGGCGATCTCATCGACGCCGATCGCACGCAGCCGCGTGGTCGTCGACAGGGCGGATTCGGGCGTGCCGAACAGGCCATTGTTTCGGTAATAGCGCTCGAATGCGAAGTCCAGCACCTTGGTTCGCGATTTCTGATCCAGGCTGTCCAGAGCGTCGGAACCGCGCCGCCACAGGTCGACCGAATCCTCGAGGTACCGCTTGAACGGGCCCTCGACCGTCTTACGCACCAGCGCATCGTCTTTCCCGACAAAGGTGTGCAGCATGACGGTGACGGTGCCCGTATCGATGCCGTGGCCGTGCTCCGCCCGGGCCTTGCGATAGGCCGCCAGCTTCTCCGCCAGCTCGTCCACCTCTTGAAACAGCAGTGCGGTAAGCACATTCGCGCCCAGCGCACCGGCCATCTCGAAGCGTTCGATACCGCCGCTGCACGTCAGCCACATCGGCAGCTCCGGTTGCACCGGGGCCGGGAAGATCCGCACCGAGCGCTCCTCGCCGACGCCATTGCGCAGGGGAATCGACTCCCCGCGCCACAGCCGCCGCACGGTATCCATTCCGGCTCGGGTGATTTCGACCCGATCGGCGTAGTTGTCCCCCGCGAGCACGAAGTCGTCGACATTCCACCCGGTGGCGAACGCCAGGTCGACGCGGCCATTGGACAGGTTGTCGACCACCGACCAGTCCTCGGCCACGCGCACCGGATTGTGCAGCGGGAGCACCACACTGCCCGCCCGAATGCGCACTCGTTCGGTACCGGCGGCCAGCGCCGCACCGAGCACCGCCGGGTTCGGGTACAGACCACCGAACTTGTGAAAATGCCGTTCCGGCATCCAGATCGCCTGGAAATCATGGGTATCGGCGAAACGAGCGCTTTCCAGAAGCAGGCGGTAGCGGCCGTCGGCATGCTGCTGCGCGTCGCTGGAAAAGAAGAGCAGGCTGAAATCCATCGTGCCGGTGTGAGACTCGTCAGCGGTTCGGCCGGTCGCCAATTCCGCGACATCGGCCAGCGTCAGGCCGTCGAAAATCTCCTCGGCGGTGATCTCCGTTTCGTACCGTTCCTCCAGCAGTGTCATCAATTCCGCCGCTTTCACGGAATCGAGACCCAGCGAGGTCAGCGGCAGGTGCGGGTCGACCGATTCCCGGTCCAATCTCGAAGCAGCCCAATCCACGAAGAATTCCAGTACGGCCGAGCTCTCCGTCGTCGTCATATCGAACTCTCCTCGAGTGGCGCTGCGGATGAATAGTCCTTGCTCAGACGCTGCCGCTGAATCTTCCCGCTGGTCGTTTTCGGTACCTCGCCCTTCCCGACGAACACAACTCGATACAAGCTGATCGCATGCACGCGACTCACAATGTCGCGAATCGATCCCTCCAACTCGGCCGCGCCGTCCTTCTCCAACGTGTCATTGAGCTCCTGCACGACCAGCACACGGTCCTCATTGCCGATATTCGCCGAGAACACCGCGCAGCCTCCCGGGCGCAAGTCCGGGTGAGTGGACACGATGGTCTGCTCGATGTCCTGCGGGAAAATATTGCGTCCGTGCACGATCATCAGCTCTTTGATGCGGCCGGACACGTACAACTCGCCGTCGGAGACGAATCCGAGATCACCTGTCCGCAGATACGCGACCTCCCCCTCCCCGGCGATCCGGGCGTTGAAGGCGCGCTCGTTCTCGGCGGGTTTGTTCCAATAACCTGCGGCAATGCTGGGTCCACGCAACCAGATCTCGCCGACCCGGTTCTCTCCGCAGCGCGCTCCCGACTCCCGGTCGACCACGGCGACCGGCCCGGTCTCGACCGGCCCCATGCTCAGTAGCTCCCGCCCCTGCGGTGTCGGCGTGGCGCTCCCCCGCTCCAGGTCCTCCGCCACGAAGTAGCGCGAGCGCGCACCCGTACCGCGGGGCCCACCGCTGACATACAGCGTCGACTCGGCCAGCCCATAACAGGGCATGAAGCTCTCCCGGCGAAAGCCGCTCACCTCGAACAGGTCGGCGAATTGCCGCAGGGTATTCGGGTCGACCGGCTCCGCCCCGACAAAGGCGGCCTGCCAGCCGCTCAGGTCCAATTGCTCCGCGTCGGCGCGCGATACCCGCTTCACGCACAGCCCGTAAGCGAGGTTCGGCCCACCCGCCATGACATTCTCACCGGCGGAAATCGCCCGCAGCCAGGCGAGCGGATCGCGCAGAAATGTCATGGGCGACATGACAATCGCCGGAAATCCCACGAACATCGGTAGCAGAATGCCTTGAATCAAACCCATATCATGATAGGGCGGCAGCCAGGAAACGATCGAGCTGTTCGCCGTGAGCTCGAACCTCTCTCGCATGAGCCCCAGGTTGTGCATCAGATTCCGGTGCAAGACCGCCACACCCTTGGGAGCTCCGGTCGAACCCGAGGTGTATTGCAGGAACGCGATGTCGTCCGGGGAGTAATCCCATTCCATATCTCCGGCGAAGTCCGCACCGTCACCCGCCGCATCGCAGTCGATTATCCGAATATCCGCGCCGACCATTTCGCTGGTGATCGGCACCATGGACAGCGGGGCGATAACCGCCCGCGCGCCACTGTCCCGCAGGATCGAGGCCAAGGTCGCCATCTGATGCGCCGACGACGGCAGCGCCGCCGGAACCGCGATTCGCCGAGCCGACAGACAAGCGAAGAACGCGTACACGAATTCCGGTCCGGGCGGGCATAACAGCACCACCCGATCCCCGAGCGCGGTCGCTTCCCGCACCCGCGCCGCCAAACCCGCTACGCGCCCCCACAATTCGAGATGATCGACGACTATTGAGTCTTCCCGGTAATTCGAGAACGTATAAGCGACACTTTCGGGTGTTTCCACGACTCTGGTCGAGAGGATATCCATCAGGGTGAGAGGGTCTTGCGCAGTCTGCCCGACATCCATAGACACCTCCAGCTAGGCGAAGAACCGGCCGAGAGAACATCCTGGCGGATATCCTTCCAGAATTCGCGCACCGGACGGCAACATTCGGGTAACCCCGGACCGGGGCCCGCGTGTCATGGCCGCCGTCATACCCGAGTACTACGTGCGGACCCCACCTTCGGGGGATCTGCGGTCCGGACGGACGACCATAACGTCACCGACATGACCACCGCGCCTCTCGCTTCCACCACTCGCCGCCTGCATCGGCCGTTGCTCGCCACCACCGCCGGAATGACTGTGCTGGCCGTTGTCTCCTTGTGCGCCATGGCATTCGACGATCGAATGCTGCTGAACGAGTCGGTGTGGCTGAAGTCCCTCAAGTTCGCGTTCGCGTTCGCGTTGTACACGGGCACGCTGGCTTGGCTGCTGTCCTTTCCGCATCGGGGCCAGCGGCTGACCTGGTGGATGGGGACCGCCTTCGCGGTCACGGCCACGGCCGATGTCGGGTTCATCGCGGTGCAGGCGGCTCGGGGGACATTCAGCCACTTCAACAATTACGACACCGATACCGTCAATGTCATTGGGCAGCATGTGTTCCAGTACGGTGTGCCGGGGTTGTTCCTCGCGAATCTGGTGATCGCGCTGATGCTTTCCTGGCAGAAGATCACCGATCTGCCCACCACCCGCGCGATTCACTACGGGCTGGGGATCGCCGTGGTGGGCATGGCGCTGGCCTACTTCATGGGGTACGGCGGGAAGCAGGAGGTGACCGACGCCTATGGAAAGCCGGTCACGCTGATCTCCGGGCACACCATCATCAACGGTCAGCCGGTGGTGCGTGACGGCCTGGGTGAAATGCCGGTGAGTCACTGGAGCACGGTCGGCGGGGATATGCGGATTCCGCACTTCGTCGGTTTGCACGGGATCCAGATCCTGATCCTGGCCGCCCTGGTGCTGGCCCGCCTCGCACCGCAGGTGCCGTGGCTGCGCTCGGAGCGGGCCCGCGCCGACCTCATCCGGGTGCTGGCGGTCGGGTACGCCGGACTGCTCGGGACGCTGCTGTGGCAGGCGCTGCGCGGCCAGCCGGTCACCCACCCGGACGGCAAGACCCTCGCGGCACTGGGAGCCGTGGTCGCGGTGACCGCCGCCGGGCTGGGTCTGGTCTACGCCGTGCGCGGACGGACCGCCGACACCTCTCCGACGGTCCTCGAAGCCCCCGCCTCGATGTTCGACGTGACCGAACCCCTGCCCGCGCTCAGCGCAGGCGCTCAGCGTCCCGTGTCAGCGCCACCAGCGCGGCGGTGAGATCGGCCAGTTCGATCTGGTTCGCGCCCTCCGCGACGGCCGTCGCCACATCCTCGGCCGCGCAGCGGGCCGCGAACCAGCGATCGGACAGATCGGCGACCTCCTGGGCACTGAGTACCACCGAATCCTCGGGAATACCGGTGCCCTTCACGCTGTTTCGATGCTCGTACGCACGCTGACGGCACGATTGCCGACAGTAGCGACGGCGGCGTCCGATCTCGGATTCGGCAATCTCCCTTCCGCACCACTGGCAGGGGAGCAGGCGACGCTGCATGAATCGACACAGTAGTCAGAACCCGCCCCGGTCGTGCGGTGGGCACGCCGAATTCACCGCTACAACCGGAGCGAAACGAACGCAGTCTGGGCAACGAGTAGAATGGCAGGGTTCTCCCACGGGAACCACAGCGTGCACATAAGCGTTAACACTGCATCTAGACGTTGCCGACAGGCGAGAAGGGACCGCACTCATGGCAGATCGCGTACTCCGGGGAAGTCGACTCGGAGCGGTGAGCTACGAGACCGACCGCGACCACGACCTGGCGCCGCGTCGGATGGCGCGGTACAAGACGGATAACGGCGAGGAATTCGATGTTCCGTTCGCCGACGACGCCGAGATCCCCGCGACCTGGCTGTGCCGCAATGGCCAGGAAGGCACCTTGATGGAGGGCACCACTCAGGAGCCCAAGAAGGTGAAGCCGCCGCGTACCCACTGGGACATGCTGCTCGAGCGCCGCAGCAAGGAGGAGCTCGAGGAGCTGCTTCAGGAGCGGATGGATCTGATCAAGAGCCGCCGCCGCGGCTAGAGGTCGATACCTCACGCGCGAACCCCCTCACTGATGTGAGGGGGTTCGCGCGTATTCGGACTCCTTTTACCCGGTCAGTGGCTGGCGACCTTGCGGTACTGCAGCAGGGCCAGCGGGACGGCGATGGCGAGGATGACGACCGAGCAGATGATCGCGTATTCGACGCAGTGATCGGCGGGCCAGCCCTTGGCGGGGACGAAGGTGGGCGGCGAGCCATTGTCGAAGAGCTTGCGACCCGCGGCGGAGACGGCGGTGATCGGATTCCAGGCGGCGACGGTGCGCAGCGGGCCGGGCAGGGTCTCCCCCGAGATGAAGGCCGAGGAGATGAATGTCAGTGGGAACAGCCAGATCAGGCCCGCGCTCTGGGCCACCTCGACGCTCGGTGACATGAGCCCGGTGATCGCCCCGACCCAGGACATGGCGAAGGCGAACAGCAGGATCACCCCGAAAGCCAGTACGGCATCGAGGATTCCGCCGTTGATGCGCCAGCCGACCGCATAACCGCAGGCCACCATGACGGTCAGGGCCAGGATGTTCACCACGGTGTCGGACAGCGTGCGGCCCATGAGGACCGCCAGCCGCGACATGGGCAGCGTGCGCATCCGGTCGATAATGCCCTTGTGCAGGTCATTGGCCAGGCCGACGGTGGTGAAGGCGGCATTGAAAGCCACTGTCTGCGTGAAGATTCCGGCGAGCAGGAATTCCCGGTACTGACTGCCGCCCAGGGACGCACCGAAGATGTAGGCGAACAAGAAGACGAACATGAGCGGCTGGATGGTGGCCGTCACCAGCAGGGTCGGCACCCGCAGAATGGTCAGCAGGTTCCGGTAGGCGACGATGGCGCTGTCCCGGAAGACGCGGGGCAACAACATCATCGGGCCGGAGGCGCTCTTGGGTCTGGAGGCATCCGGCCGGACCGTGATGCCGGCGGGAACGGTCGTCACGACAGAATCTCCTCTTGCACGGGGTCGGTGGCGGGTGCCGGTAACTTGCGCTCCGCGGATTTGCCGGTGAGCGACAGGAATACGTCGTCGAGGCTGGGGCGGTGCACGGCGGCATCGACCACGCACACGCCCGCGTCATCGAGGCGGCGCAGGGCTTCGACCATGGTGCGGGTGCCGTCGGCCACCACGACGGTGGCCGCGTCCTCGCCGGAATCGTGGTCGGGATCGCCGATGCCGATCTGGGACAACACTTGCAGGGCCGGTTTGGGGTCCTGCCCGGCGGCCAGGGTGACGGTCAGCTTGTCACCGCCGATGGATGTCTTGAGTTCGTCCGCGGAACCGCGCGCGATGACCCGGCCCCGATCGATGACGGTGATGCGGTCGGCCAGGAGATCGGCCTCCTCGAGGTACTGCGTAGTGAGCAGGACCGTGGTGCCATCGTCCACGAGTTCCCCGATGACCCGCCACATATCGAGCCGCCCGCGCGGGTCGAGACCGGTGGTCGGCTCGTCCAGGACCACCACGGGCGGGCGGCACACCAGCGCGCCCGCCAGGTCGAGCCGCCGCGCCATACCGCCGGAGTAGGTGCCCGCCCGGCGGCCCGCGGCATGCTCGAGGCCAAGCGCCGCAAGCAGTTCCCCCGCCCGCTCGGCGGCCCGCTTATGGTCCATGCCGTAGAGCCGCGCCACCATGCGCAGGTTCTCGAATCCGGTCAGATTGGCGTCCACCGCCGCGTACTGCCCGGACAGGCCGAGCCGGGTGCGGGCGCGCGCCGGATTCTTCAGCACATCCACCCCGGCCACGCGCACGGTGCCGGAGCTCGGGCGTAGCAAGGTGGTGACAATGCGGACGGTGGTGGTCTTGCCCGCACCATTGGGACCGAGCAGCCCCATCACGGTGCCGGACGGGATCTCGAGATCGATGCCGTCCAGCACCCGAATCTTGCCGTAGTACTTGATCAGTCCGGATACCTCTACCGCCAAGCTCATCGAGTCCCCTCCCGTTCGGTGCGGGAATCCAGCTCGGCCAAGTGATCCCGCAGCACCGGCCCGATGACGGCAAGCGATTCGGGCGTCGTCATGCCCGAGTGACGGCAGCGCACCAGCTGGTCGTGCACGACGCCGGTGACGAACGGTTCCCACGCCGCGGCACAGCGATCCGGATCCGCGCGATTGATCTCATCGTCGGCGGCGGTGAAGAACAGCACATCGCCGTCGAAGACGCGGGGGCGGAAACCGTGCGCCTGCATGGCCCCATTGGTGTAGCCGGTGTAGAGCCGTTCCATATGCTCGACGGTGAGCGCCGCGAACGGGCCCGGCCGACTGCGCAGCAATTCGGCTGCTTCGTGCAGGTTCAGCCGCGGGTCGACGCCGGTATCGCCGCCGAGCAGATCGCTGCCGAATTCGCCGATGATGTCCGACACCGACGGGATGGCGTGCTCGAGCCAGCGATCGGTGAGCTGATAGCTGTCCATCATGGCCAGCAGCGCCACCTCGTCACCGCCGTCCTGCAACTGCACGGCCACCTCATGGGCGATGAGCCCGCCGAGCGACCAGCCCAGCACATGGTACGGGCCTTCCGGTTGCACCGACTTGATATGCGCCACATAGTATTTCGCGGCCTCGGACATGGAGGCATGACTTTCCTCGCCGACCACGTGCGGTGCTTGCAGGCCGTATACCGGACGCTCGTGGGGCAGATGCGCCGCCAGGCCCGCGAAGCACCACGACAAACCGATGGCGGGGTGCACGCAGAACAGCGGCGGCACAGCGGAATCGGCGGACGGACGCAGCGGGAGCACCGCTTGCAGCGCCACCGCCAGCGCCGCACCCGCATCACCCTTGGCATCGTCGAGGCGACGGGCGATGGCGGCCGGGGTGGATTCGCCGAACATGGCCTGCACCGGCAGCTCGATACCGGCGGCGCGCACGTGTGCGACCACCTTGGTGGCGAGCAGCGAGTTGCCGCCGAGTTCGAAGAAGCCGTCGTCCGCGCCGACCAAGCGCGGGGAGGCGGAGCGGTCGATGCCGAGCACCTCCGCGAAGGCGGCGCACAGCGCCTCCTCGGTGGGGGTGGACGGGGCCCGATAGCCCTCGCGGGCGGCGAATACCGGTTCCGGCAACGCCTTTCGATCGAGCTTGCCGACCGGCGAGAGCGGCACCCGGTCCAGCAGCATGATCGACTGCGGGACCATGTAATTGGGTACCAGCTCCGCCACGTGCGCGGTCAGTTCGGCCACGCTGGGCGCGGTGCCATTGCGCGGCTTCACATAGGAGACCAGCGCGGTGGAACCGGCCGGGGTGCGGTGGCCGATCGTGGTGGCGAACTCCACCGCCGAATGCCGGGCCAGGGCCGCGTCGATCTCGCCGAGTTCGATGCGGAAGCCGCGAATCTTGACCTGGTGGTCGGTGCGGCCGACGTATTCGAGATCCGGTGTGCGACTGCCACGGGAGAGCCAGCGGACCAGGTCACCAGTGCGGTACATGCGCTCGCCCGGCTTGCCGAAGGGGTTGGCCACGAAGCGCTGTGCGGTCATGCCCGGACGCCGCAGGTAGCCACGGGCCAGGGCGGCGCCGCCCAGGTGCAGTTCGCCGGTGACGCCCGCGGGGGCCGGATGCAGGCGGCCGTCCAGGACGCTCGCGCCGACACCGCGAATGGGCCCGCCGATGGTGATCTGCCCGCCGGGCGTCATGGGCTGCGAAATCACCGTGACAATGGTGGTTTCGGTGGGTCCGTAGACGTTGTAGAGCCTGCGGCCGGGGGCCCACCTGGTCACCAGGTCCGGCGGCAGCGCCTCACCGCCGACCAGCACGTGCCGCAGCGCGGTGACGCCGGTCGGGTCGACGGTGCCCAGCGCCGAGGTGGTGATGAACGCGTGGGTGATGCCCTCGTCGATGAACACCCGGCCCAGTTCCTCGCCGCCGACCACGCCGGGAGGCGTGATCACCAGGGTGGCCGCCCCGCCGAGCGCGAGCAGCAGATCAAGCATGGCGGCGTCGAAACTCGGTGTGGCGAAGTGCAGGACGCGGCAGCCGGGGCCGACGTCGAAGCGCTGCGCGGTCTCGGCGGCGAAGTTGGACAGGCCGCCGTGGGTGACGACGACGCCCTTGGGGATGCCGGTGGAACCCGACGTGTAGATGACATAGGCCGGGTTGTCCATGCGCAGTGGCGTGGTGCGCTCGTCATCGGAGATCGGAGCGTCCGAGGTGCCGAGTACGCGACGACGGAACGACGGCGCGTCCAGGACTGTCCAGTTGGCCCCGTCGGGCATCCGCTCACGGTGCGCGGCGAGCGTAATACCCACGGCGGCACCGGAATCCAGCAGCATATGGCTGATGCGCTGTTCCGGGTAGCCGGGATCGACGGGTACGAAGGCCGCGCCCGCCTTGGCAATGGCCAGGGTGACCGCCACCGATTCCGCCGAACGCGGAATGCCCATGGCGACAAGAGTTTCCGGGCCGACGCCATAGCCGATGAGCACCCGGGCAAGCCGGTTGGTCCAGCGGTCGAGGGCGTCGTAGGAGATCTGGGTGCCCGCCGCCCGCACGGCGATGGCCGAGCGGTTGAGGTTGGCGGCGGCCTCGAATACCTCCGGGAAGGTAATGGGCAGACCGGGTTCCGCCCCGCGCACCGGTGCCAGCGCCGACCATTCGCCGGAATCCAGGAGTTCCAGATCGCCGACGGCGGTGGCCGGGCTCGCGGCGGCCGCGCCGAGCAGCCGCACGAATCGATTGGCCAGTCGCTGTGCGGTCGGCTCCTCGAACAGGTCGGAGGCGTAGTTGACCGACACCGTGATGCCGTCGGGTTCGCGGCGGTGCGTCCAGGATTCGGTGAGGGTGAATTGCAGATCGAATTTGGCGATGCCCGGATCGGCCTCGTCGTTCTCGATGCGCAGGCCGGGCAGTTCCAGGACCCGCACCGGCTGGTTCTGCACCGAGAGCATGACCTGGAACATGGGGTGATGTGCCTGCGAGCGCACCGGATTGAGCACCTCGACCAGGCGCTCGAACGGCACGTCGGCGTGGGCGAAGGCCTCCAGGTCGGTATCGCGGACCGCGCGCAGCAGATCGCCGAAGGCGGCTCCGCCGTCGATCTGGGTGCGCAGTACCAGCGTTCCGACGAACATGCCGATCATGCGGTCGAGCGCGGGGTGGCCGCGCCCGGCGATCGGCGTGCCGACGGTGATGTCGTCACCGGCGGTGAGGCGATGCAACAGGGCGACCAGCGCGGCGTGCAGCACCATGAACATGGTGACGCCGTGTTCGGCCGCGAGAGACTGCAATTCGCGGTGCGTGAAGGCATCGATCTTGCATTCGACGGTGCCGCCGCGATAGCTCGGCACCGGCGGGCGGGGCCGGTCGGCGGGTACCGCGAGGAGCTCCGGAATACCGTCGAGCGCGCGTCGCCAGTAGTCGAGCTGGCGGCTGATCACCGATTCCGGATCGTCCTCGCGGCCGAGGACATCCTGCTGCCACAGCGTGTAATCGGCGTACTGAATCGGCAATTCGGGCCATTCGGGGGTCTTGCCACCGGCGTGCGCGCTGTAGGCGGCGGCCACATCGGCCGCGAGCGGCTGCAGCGACCAGCCGTCCATGGCGATGTGATGCACCACCAGCACCAGCACGTGCTCCTCGGTCTCGACCCCGGTAATGCGCAGCAGTGCCGCCCGCAGCGGAACCATGGTGCCGAGGTCGAATCCGGCCGCGGTGACGCGCCGAATCTCGGTGGGCACGTCGGCGGCACGCACGGTGCGCACCGGCAGGGCGACGGCGGCCTGATCGGCATCCAGGATGCGCTGGCAGGGTGCGTCGTCGATCTCCGGGAAGACGGTGCGCAGGGTTTCGTGGCGTCGTTGGAGCTCGTGCAGGGCGGCACGCAGCGCGGCGATATTCAGCTTGCCTTGCAGGCGCAATGCGACCGGGATGTTGTACGCGCCCAGTGCTTCTCCGGGCTCGCCCGAAGCATTGAACTTCTCCAGGAACCACAGCCGACGCTGTGCCGCCGACAGCGGAATCTGCTTGGGCCGGGTGCGCTTGCGCGGTTCGGGCCGCAGGTCCGCGGAGGCCGATCCGGCATCCAGCGCCGCGGCCAGTCCGGCCACGGTCGGGTTGGCGAAGACGGCGCGAACCTCGAGGCGCACTCCCGTGGGCGCGGCGAGCCGAGCCACCAATTGCGTCGCGAGCAGCGAATTTCCGCCCACCTCGAAGAAACTGTCGTCCGCGCCGAGGGTTCTTTGAGATGTTTCAGTGGCGCCGACCAGCTCGCCCATGACCTCGGCCACCAGGCGCTCGGTATCGGTCTCCGGATCACGGGAGACCACGGCGACGGCGACCTGGGGTTGCGGCAGCGCCTCGCGATCGAGCTTGCCGACCGGGGTCATCGGAATGTGGTCGAGCAGCGTAATGCTGCTCGGAACCATATGGGCGGGCAGATTTTTCGCGCAGTGCGCCCGCAGCTCCTCGGTGTCGATGACGGCGGCGTCGACGGGCAGCGCGAAGGACACGATGCGCTCGGTGCCCGCGATCTCACGGACCTCGGTATGCGCGAACCGGATATCCGGATTCGCTGTGAGGACCGCGTCGATCTCGCCGAGCTCGATGCGGAAGCCGCGCACCTTGACCTGATGGTCACTGCGGCCCAGATAGAACAGTTCGCCAGTGGCGGTCCAGCGCACCACATCGCCGGTGCGGTAGAGCCGCCCGCCCTCGGGACCGAATGGATCGGCCACGAAGCGGGATGCGGTGAGCGCGAAGCGATCCAGGTAGCCGCGCGCCGAACCCTGTCCGCCCACATACAGCTCACCGGGCACGCCCACCGGCACCGGACGCAGGCGTTCGTCCAGGACGAGCGCCCGGGCACCGCGCACCAGAGTCCCTATGGTGACGGGCTCCCCCGGCTGCATGGGTCCGGAGATGGTGCACACCACGGTGGCCTCGGTCGGGCCGTAGCCGTTGTACATCATGCGGCCGGGCGCCCACCGCGCCACCAGTTCCGGGCCGCAGGCCTCGCCGCCGACCGTCACGGCCCGCAGGTGCGGCAGCGCCCAGCGGTCGCGATCGATGGTGGCCAGCGCGGCCGGAGTCAGGAAGGTGTGGGTGATCTCCTCGCGTTCCATGAGTGCGGCCAGTTCATCGCCGCCATAGACATCCGGCGGGACGATGACCATGGTCGCGCCGGAGCCGACCGCCAGCAGCAGATCGAAAATGGCGGCATCGAAGCTCGGCGAGGAGAAGTGCATGGTCCGGGCGTCCCGGTCCACGCGCATGCGGTCCCGGATGTCATCGGCGAAATTGGACAGGCCACCGTGCGTGACGGCGACGCCCTTGGGCTTGCCGGTGGAACCCGAGGTGTAGATGACATAGGCCAGATCGGCGGTCCAGAGGGTGTCGATCCGTTCCTGATCGGTGACCGGGCCGTCCTCGAGGACCTCCAATTCCTCGAGCAGTTCGGCATTGTCGAGCAGCAGCCATTCGATGGGGTGGTCGCCCGCGGCCTCGTGCAGCCGGTCGGCGGACGCGGTCATGCTGATGCCGACCACACAGCCGGAGTCGATGAGCATATGCCGCACCCGATCCGCCGGATAACCCGGATCGACGGGGACGAAGGCAGCACCCGACTTGGCCACCGCCAGGACGGCCAGCACGGATTCGATCGACCGGGTGAGGCCGAGCGCGACCCGGTCACCCGGGCCGAGGCCGCGCCGGATCAGCGCCCGCGCCAATCGGTTCGAGTAGACATCGGCCTCGAGATAGGTGAGCGCGGTCTCCCCGAAGCACAGGAAATCACGATCGGAATTCAGGTGCGCGGTGGCGGCGAAGTAGGCCGCCAGGCTGCACTGCGGTTCCGGGGCAGGACCCCAGGCGGGGGTGAACAGTTCCCGCTCGGAATCGGTGCGCGCGTCGATGTCCCGCACGCGCATGCGCGGATCGGCGGTGACCGCGGCAAAGACCCGGACCAGGCGCTCGGCCAGGGTTTCGATGGTCTGCTGATCGAAAAGCTCCGCGGCGTAGACGAATTCGAAGACGCGGTCCTCGGCGTCGACGCCGGGCAGCACCCGCAGTTCGAGATCGAATTTCGCCAGGGCGATATCGAGCTCCTCGGCCTGCAGGGCGAGTCCGGGCAATTGCAGCGCGGGCAGCGGGGTGTCCTGCACGGTCAAGGCCACCTGCAACAAGGGCCGCATACCGCCCGCAGCGCCGCCGATCTCCTCCACCACGCGTTCGAACGGCACCTCGGCATTCGCCATGGCGGCGAGTTCGGTATCGCGGTCCGCTTGCAGCAGTTCGGCGAAACTGCGGTCGGGGTCCACATCCGAGCGCAGCACCAAGGTATTGACGAACATGCCGACGAGCTCATCGAGACGAGTGTCGGTACGGCCCGCCACCGGAGTGCCGATGACAATGTCGCGGCCACCGGTGACCACGCGCAAGACCACCGCGAGGGTGGAGCGCAGCATCATGAACAGGCTCACGCCGTGGGCGCGCGAGACATCGGAGAGCCTGCGCTGCAAGTCCTCCGGCACCTCGAACCGGACCGCGCCCGCACGCTGGGTGGGCGCGGCCGGGCGGGTGCGGTCATACGGCAGCGGCAGTTCCTCGGGCAGCTCCGCCAGCGCGCCGCGCCAGTAGGCCAGCTGGGTGGCGGCCATGCTCTCCGGATCGGCCTCTTGGCCCAGGCCCTCGCGCTGCCAGAGACTGAAGTCCGCGTACTGCACCGGAAGTGGCGTCCAGGCGGGGGCGACCCCGCCGTGCCGTGCGGTGTAGGCCACGGCCAGATCCCGGGTCAGCGGGCCCAGCGACCAGCCGTCGGCCGCGATGTGATGCAGCACGATGCCGAGCAGGTGACGGCGATTCCCGGTGCGCAGCAAGGCCATTCGCAGCGGGATCTCATGGGCGAGATCGAAGCCGCGCCGGGCCAGCGAGCGCAGGGTGGTGCGCGCGCCGACATCATCGGTCTCGACCGGCTCCAGCACCGGCAGGCAGCGGGCGGTGTCCAGCACCACCTGGTAGGCGCCCTGCTCGTCCTCGGGGAAGACGGTGCGCAAGACCTCGTGCCGCTCCACCACATCGGCGAGCGCGGCCTTTATCGCATCGATATCCGGATCTCCATCGATCCGCAGCACGAAAGCGATGTTGTAGGCACTTGATTCGGGGGAATATCTGTTGAGGAACCACAGTCGCTGCTGCGGCAGCGACAGTGGGATGCGCTCCGGACGCGGGGTATGCACCGCCAGCGCCGCCCTGTGCGTCCGGGGCGCTTCCGCCAGACGTGCGGCCACACCGGCCACCGTCGGGGCTTCGAAGATCGCGCGCACCGGCAGCTCGACGCCGAATTCACCGTGCAGGGCCGCGGTCAGGCGGGTGGCCAGCAGGGAATTGCCGCCGATCTCGAAGAAGTTGTCCTCCGCACCGTGCACCGGCGTGCCGAGCACCGTGCCGAAGACGTGCGCGACCTGTTGCTCCAGTTCGGTTTCCGGGGCGCGCGAGGGGGCCGCGGCCACGAAATCCGGTGCGGGCAGGGCCTTGCGGTCCAGTTTCCCGGACGGGGTGACGGGAAGGGTATCGAGCACCGTGATCGCCGACGGCACCATATAGCCGGGCAAGCGGCCACGTGCGGTGTCGAGTACCTCGCCGATCTCGAGTTCGGTGTCGGCGGTGAGATAGGCCACCAGACGCGGGATTCCGCGCTCGTCATTGTGAACGACGGTGAGCGCGAAGGTGACTCCCGGATGGGCGAGCAGCACATGATCGATCTCGCGCAATTCGATACGGAAGCCGCGGATCTTGATCTGATCATCGGCGCGACCCAGGAAGCGCAACTGCCCGTGGCCGTCGGCGATCACCAGATCACCGGTGCGGTACATGCGTTCGCCCCGGCGCCCGTGCGGATTCGCCGGGAACGCCTGCGCGGTGAGGCCGTGCCTGTCCAGATAGCCGCGGGCCAGACCCGGTCCGGACAGGTACAGCTCCCCCGCCACGCCCGGCGGCACCGGGTGCAGGCGGCGGTCCAGGACGAACAGTCGCATACCGCGCACCGGAAGACCGATGGGCACGGGCTGACCCGCCACCATCGGTCCGGTGGCGGTGGCGGCCACGGTCGCCTCGGAGGGGCCGTACATATTGTGCATGCGACGGACCGCCCCGCCGGGCCGGGAATCGGATGCCTCGGTCCACACGCGAACGAGATCCTCGGGACAGGCTTCGCCGCCGACGATCACGGCCTCGAGATCGGGCAGATCCTCGGAAGGCACGGTGGCCAACGCGGCCGGGGTGACGAAGGCATGGGTCACCCGCTCCTCGCGCAGCAGCGTCGCGAGTTCCGCGCCGCCGTAGATTCCGGCGGGCGCGACCACGATGGTGGCCCCGGCCGCGAAGCCGAGCAGCAACTCCAGCACCGAGGCGTCGAAGCTGGGCGAGGAGAAGTGCAGGGTGCGTGCGGAATCCGTGACGCGGAACAGATGCATCTGCTCATGCGCCAGGGAGGCCAGACCGGCATTGGTGACCACCACGGCCTTGGGCTTGCCCGTGGAGCCGGAGGTGTAGATGAGATAGGCCGGGCCGGAGGTGCGCAGCGGGTGATGCCGGTCCGCATCGGTGACGGCGGCATCGGTGAAGTGCTCGCATTCGGCGGCCAGTTGCTCGGAGCCGAGCAGCAGCCAGTCCACATACGACTTTCGGTGCCGCCCACGGCTACCCGGCCAGTCCGGCATTTCGGCGCGGCGGTCCGGGCTGGTGATGCCGAGCATGGCTCCGGAATCGGAGAGCATGTGCGCGATGCGGTCCGACGGGTAGTCGGGATCGATCGGCACATACGCCGCACCGGTTTTCGCCACCGACCACACCGCGAGGACGCAGTCCAGGCTGCGCGGCAGTGCGATGGCGACGACCACCTCGGGGCCCGCACCGTGCTCGATGAGCACGCGCGCCAGGCGATTCGAGCGTTCGTCGAGCTCGCGGTAGGTGGTATCCGCACCCTGGTAGCGCACCGCGACCGCATCCGGTACGCGTTCGGCGGTATCGCTGAGCAGGCGGGCGAGGGTGGTGCCGGGCTCGCCGGGCGAGCCCATGATGGGCACCAGTTTGGCGGTTTCCCGGGTGTCCAGGATCGGCAGATCGCCGACCGGTACGGACGGGTCGGCCACGGCGGCGGCCAGGATCGCACCGAAGCGGCGGGCGATGGCCTCGACGGTGGCGTGGTCGAAAACATCTGCCGCGTACTCGAATTCGGCGGTGAAACCGCTATCCGCGGTCGAGCCGACCGGTTCGTGCACCGTCAGTTGCAGATCGAATTTGGCGATATCCACCGCCATGGGCAGCACGGCCGCCTGCACGCCGGGCAGGGTGATCTTCAGTTCCGGGGTGCTGTCGTAGGACAGCATGACCTGGAACAGCGGATGCCGGGCGGCGGACCGCTCCGGATTGACGACCTCGACCAGCCGCTCGAACGGGACGTCGGCATTGGCGAAGGCATTGAGGTCGGTATCGCGGACCTCGGCGAGCATGCGGTCGAAACCCGCGGCCGGATCGACCAGGGTGCGCAGTACGAGGGTATTGACGAACATGCCGACGAGATCGTCCAATGCCGGATCGCTGCGGCCCGCGATGGGCGTGCCGATCGCGATATCGGCCGTATTGCACAGTCGCGCAAGCAAGGCCGCCAGCGCCGCGTGCAACACCATGAAGGTGCTCACGCCGCGATCGGCGGCCAGCGCGGCCAGGGCGCGGCGAGTCTCGGCGGCAATCGTGAACTCCACCCGGCCGCCATCGGTGGATCGCTGACGCGGGCGCGGGCGATCCAGGGGCAGGTCCAACTGATCGGGGAGATCCGCCAGGGCGGCACGCCAGTAGGCCAGCTGGCGGGACAGGGCGCTGGCCGGATCGGCCTCATCGCCCAGCAATTCCCGTTGCCACAGTGCGAAATCGGCGTACTGCACCGGCAGCGGTGCTGCCTCCGGGGCGTGTCCCTGCGCGCGAGCGGCCACCGCGACCATGATGTCGCGGGTCAGCGGGGCGATGGACCAGCCGTCGCCGCTGATGTGATGCAACACGACCAGGAACACATGCCGGTCCGGGGCGGTCGACCACAGCGCTACCCGGATCGGGGCCTGGCTGCGCAGATCGAAGCCGTACCCCGCGAATTCGCCCGCCAGCTCGAGCACATCGGCCTCGGTGGCGTCGATCGGTTCGAGGGTGAGCGGGATCTCCGACGCCGGATGCACCACCTGGCACGGCCCCTGGGGCGTATCGGGGAAGGTGGTGCGCAGACTCTCGTGCCGTTCCAGCACATCGATCAGGCCCGCGCGCAGGGCCGGAATATCCAGGGGCCCGGTCAGTTCCACGGCGAGGGGCATATTGTAGGCGGCCGCGTGCTCGGCGAAGCGATTGAGAATCCAGAGCCGCTGCTGGGCCAGCGACAGCGGAATGTGCTGCGGCCGTTCGGCCGCGCCCAGGGTGGGCTGGGCGTTTTCGGCCTGCGGGGTGGCCAGGCGTGCGGCCAGGGCCGTGACGGTCGAGGATTCGAACAGGTCGCGAATGGTGAGCGCCGCGCCGAGGGCGGTATTGACGCGCGCCACCGCGCGGGCGGCGGTCAGCGAATTGCCGCCGAGGTCGAAGAAGTTGTCCCCCACGCCGATCTCATCGGCGCCGAGTACCTCGGCGAAGATTGCCGTCAGCTGCCGTTCCACCTCGGTGGCGGGTTCGGCGCTGGGCGCGCCGATCCGCCTCGGGTACGCGGTCGGCTCGGGCAGGGCCTTGCGATCCACCTTGCCATTGGCGCTGAGCGGTAGTTCGTCGAGCACCATGAGCAGGGACGGCACCATATAGCCGGGCAGGATGCGGCGCAGGCCGGTCGCGAGATCGGCCGGATCCAGCGGTGCCGCACCGGGTGCGGCCACCACGTAGCCGACCAGCTCGTCGCCGCCGCGACCGCGCCGGGCGACGCAGACCGCACGGGTGACCCGCTCATCGGCCAGCAGGGCGTTCTCGATCTCCCCGAGTTCGATCCGCAGCCCGCGCACCTTCACCTGGAAGTCGCTGCGGCCCAGGTACTCCAGCACTCCGGAACGGCCGCCACGCCAGCGCACCAGATCACCGGTGCGATACATGCGGGTGCCGGGGGTGAAGGGATTCGCCACGAACCGGTCCGCGGACAGGCCGGGACGGCCGAGGTAGCCGCGCGCCAGCTGCACGCCCGCCAGATACAGCTCGCCGACCACGCCGGGCGCCACCGGCTGCAACCGGGCATCCAGGACATAGGTGCGGGTGTTCCAAATCGGCGCGCCGATGGGCACATCCGTCGCGCCGGGCGCGCAATGCCAGGCCGTGACGTCCACGGCGGCCTCGGTGGGACCGTAGAGATTGTCCAGCTGGGGCGCGTCCGCGCCGGTGCCCAGGGCGGCATGGAATTCGGTGACGGTGGCGGCGGGCAGTGCCTCACCGCTACAGAACACCCGCCGCAGGCCGGTGCAGCCGCGCACATCGGTGTCGGTGAGGAAGACCGACAGCATGGATGGCACGAAATGCGCCGTGGTGACCCGCTTCTCGGCGATCACCTTGGCGAGATAGCCCGGGTCGCGATGCCCGTCGGGGGCGGCGATGACCAGGCGCGCGCCGATCTGCAATGGCCAGAAGAACTCCCACACCGAGACGTCGAAGGTGGCGGGGGTCTTCTGCAACACCACATCGGTGCTGACCAGGGGGTAGGCGTGCTGCATCCAGCGCAACCGGTTCACGATGGCGGCGTGGCTGACACCCACGCCCTTGGGCTTACCGGTGGAGCCGGAGGTGAAGATGACGTAGGCCAGATGATCGGCGCGCAAGGGGGCGCGCCGGTCCGCGTCGGTGACCGGACGGATCGAATGCTCCGGCAGCGTGGCATTGTCGATATCGAATCTGGGTGCGGCGCGGGGCAGTTCGAGGGCATCGCGGGCGGCGGTGAGCACGCACAGCGGGTGCGCCTGCTCCAGAATCGCCTCGATGCGATCGGCCGGATGGTCCGGGTCGATGGGCAGGTAGGCCGCGCCCGCCTTCACGATGGCGTACATGCCGATCAGCAGGTCCAGGCTGCGGCGAATGGCCAGGCCGATCACCGTATCGGGGCCCGCGCCACGGGAGATGAGTTCACGGGCCAGGCGATTGGCGCGCTCGTCGAAGGCTGCGTAGGTGAGGGTCTCGCCCTCGAAATCGAGTGCCACCCGGCTCGGGCACATGGCGGCGCGTTCGGCGAACAGACCGGCCAGGGTGCCTTCCTGTCGGGCGACCTGAGTCGAATTCCACTCGTGCAGTACGCGTTCGCGTTCCAGATCGGTGAGGACCGGCAGGTCGCCGACCACGGACTGGGGTGCGGCGCGCAGGAAGCGCTCCAGGAAATCGAGGAACCGGCCGTGGTGCATGGTCAGTTCGGCATCGCCGTAGAGCCGGGGGTTGGCCTCGAAGTCGATGTGAATGCGATTGCCGACACCGTTGTAGAGGTTGATCGACAGGTCTTCCACGGGACCGGTGGAGAGCACGTTCAGCGAGCCGACCAGGCTGCCGAACTTCAATTCGCTGTGGAAGAGCATGAGATTGACCATCGGCCCGAAGAAGCCGCGGGCATCGCGGGAGTAGCCGCAGTCGCGGCGAATATCGTCGCTGCGGTAGCGCTGGTGGCGCAGTGCGCCGGTGATCTGGAGTTCGACCGCGCGCACGGTGTCGGCAACGGTGTCGGATCCGCTGAACTGCACGCGAATCGGCACCACATTGGAGACCACGCCGCCCGAGCGGCGCAGCGCGACCGTGGTGCGCGCCGAGACCGGCAGGCTCAGCACCACGTCCTGGGTGCCGGTGACCGCACGCACATAGCAGGCCAGGGCGGCCACGAAGAGCGCGGAACTATTGGAGCCGAACGCGGTTGCCGCGTCCTGCACGGCGGCCTCGACCTGTTCGCCGAGCACCGCGGTGGCGCAGCGGCGGCCCGCATCGGAGGGGGCGGCGGTAATCCCGGTGCTGGAGAGGGTGATCGGCTCACCCGCGTCGGCCAGCTGCTCACGCCAGTAGTCACCGTCGGAGCGGAAGCGGGTGGTCTCGCGGTAGCGGTTCTCATCGCCGTAGATGGTGGCCAGCGGGGTGGCGCGACTGACCACCGGTTCGGCCTGTTCCTCCAGCGCCGTATAGATCTCGGCTGCGCGGGTGGTGGCGTTCATGGCGCCGTAGCCGTCGATCACGATGTGATGGCCGCGGGTGTACCACAGGTAGTCCGAATCACCGATCCGCAGAACCACATTGATGGTGAGCGGATCGTGCTCGATATCGATGGCCGAATTGGCGTGATCATTCATCCAGGCCAGCGCCGCGGCGCGCGGATCAGGCTCCTCGCGCAGGTCTATGCGCGCCCAGCCGGGCCGCCAGGTCGGATCCACCACCTGGTGCGGCACCCCGTCGATCTCCAGCAATCGCACATGGCCGACCTCGGTCTCCGCGCCGAACCGCTCGATGGCGTAGAGCAGGCGGCCGACATCCAGATCGCCGTGGATCTCCACGTACTGCGCGATGGTGAGCGGGATGTCGGGCCGAATCCGCTGGGCGTACCACAGGGCCGATTGCGCGGGAGAAAGCGCGAAAGGTTGTGCCGAGAATTCACCAGAAGAACATTGGTCGACACGATCGGTGGCCAATGAACTCATCAAATCACTCCGTTCTCCGCTGACGACGCAACTCCCCGAGCCCCAAATACCGATCACGTGCTGCACCCAACCCGGCTGACGCGCGCACGCGCGAGCCTTAGGACGTGATCCACGCCCTATGATTCGGAGCATCCCGCCGAGCGGATCGGTGGTGATCTCGAGTTGCCCGCAACGAACAGCGTTGGCGGAGCGCAGTTTTAGGCCAGTTACTACAAGGCAAACCTCGCGATTGTCATTGAATTCGCATAAGGAACAGCACAGATTCAGACATACCGGGCGAGCAAAAGGCTCTAGCTACATGTTGGCGAATATCGAGATCGCCCAGCGGCACGGCCCTCGTCGCACGTGCTCACTGTTATCGCGCCGGAAGGTTACCCGGCATCCTGGTCGGTCGGTTTCGCAGGGGTGCGCGTCCGCCGCCGAATTCCCGCCACCACAGCGGCAGCCGCGGCAAGGATACACAAGATCCCTTCGGGCAGGGGGCCCAAACGGGTCGCGAGTGTCGTGTCTGTCCGTAGCGGAAGCTTCGCTACCAGGGCCGCCGGAACGAACTGCGGAGTCTGCTGCTGGATCGTGCCATCGGCGGTGATCATGGCGCTCACACCGGTGGTCACCGAGACCACCACGGCCCGGCCGTGTTCCACCGCGCGCACCCGCGACATGGCCAGCTGCTGGAAGGTCATCTCGCTATCGCCGAAGGTGGCGTTATTGGACGGGACCGTCAGAAGCTGCGCGCCCGCGCGGACCGCTTCCTCGAAGGCGCGATCGAAGGCCACCTCGTAGCAAGTCGCCACGCCGATCGCGACCGGCGCGCCACCGGTATCGGGCTGCACGTGCACCACGCCGTCGCCGCTGCCGGGCACGAAATAGCCTGCACGGTCCGCGTACTCGGAGAAGTGCCGGAAGAAGCTGCGATAGGGCAGATACTCGCCGAAGGGCTGAATGATCTTCTTGTCGTGCCGCTCCCCCGGACCGGCGTCACCGTTCCACACGATTACCGAATTGGTGGTGGTGCGATCATTGTTCACCAGCACCGCGCCGACCAGGATGGGCGCCTTGATGTCTCGCGAGGCCTGCGAGATGAGCGCGGCCGCATCGGCATTGCGCAGCGGGTCGATATCGGACGAATTCTCCGGCCAGATCACCACATCCGGCTGTTCGGCCTGCCCGGCCGCGACGGCCTTGGCGAGTTCCTCGGTGCGCTTGACATGATTGTCGAGAACCGCGCGGCGCTGAGAATTGAAGTCCAGACCCAACCGCGGCACGCTGCCCTGGATGGCGGCGACCGTGATCAGCCGATTGCCGTCCTCCGGGCCGGGCAGCGCGGTCCGGAGGATCACTCCGGTGATCGGAATAATAGCCACAAGCATTGCCGCAGCAACAATCCGGTTCCACGATGTGAGATGCAAAGCCCCCCATCTGGAACTATGCTGCGCGCCCTTCGAACCCTCGGAACCACCCCGAGACCGCCACCACCACACCGCGATCGCAGCCAGTCCCGTACCCGTGAGCGCCACCGCGAAACTCACCAACGGCGCGCCACCGACCATGGCATACGGCAGATACCACCCATCAGCCTGCCCGAAAGCCAGCTTCCCCCAAGGAAATCCACCGAACGGAAAACTAGCCCGCACCCACTCGGTCAACGACCACCCCGCCGCAACCCACAGCGGCCACCCCCGCAGCCCGCCGATCAACCGGGTGAACATCCCGAACAACCCGACATACACCGACAACACCGTCGACAATGCCAACCAAGGCACCGGCCCAACATAAATTCCGGTCCACGGCAACAAAGGCAAGAAAAACCCCAGCCCCGCCAGCATTCCGTAACCGAATCCCCCACGCAGCCGCCCACTCCCGCGCACGGTAACGGTCAACAGCGCAATCCCCACCGGCGCAAGAAACCACAACGTCCGCGGCGGAAAGCTGGCAAACAGCAACAACCCCGCGACCACAGCCGCAACCATCCGCCATGCCACCGGATGCCGCCCCAGCGACAAGCTCACCCGCGCCGTCAGCCCCAAACCAAGATCAGGGAGCACTGGCGGTAGATTTTCGCCCGAATCCCCGCCATGAGAGCTCCCTCGCCCAGCTCCGGAACCGCTTGCGGCGTCCGATGAGGTTGCGACACCACCATTTTCGGCGCGCACCGGACTCTCGGTCCGCGCCGCACCGTCCGAGGCAGCGGCACTTTCGGTGCGCGCCACACTCTCGTTGGGCGCCACACTGTCCGAGGGAGCGGCCACCATGGCGGTGTCATCCTGGCGGCCCGAGTTGCTGGTATCCGAGTGGCCCCGATCGTCCGCTTCTGCCGTTGCACCGGGTTCCGGTGCGGGCGCTGCGCTGGCGGTCTCTTCGCGAGGCATCGAGGCTCCATCGTGCGTGGAGCCGCTGTCGTGCGGCCCGGAAGGTATTGAGGCGGGGGTGGTTTCGGGGGCGGGGTCAGGCCTCATGGATGGTGGTTCCACGGTGCACGGTGCGCAGGCAGCGGGGCAGGGTTGCGTCGGGGGTGAGGGGCGGGAGGCCGGGGACTCGGGAGCGGGGGTCGGTGGACCAGCGCTGGACGGTGTCGGCGGCGGCCGCGACTACCAGGTCGGAGGCTTCCCAGACCGCGTAGGAGGCGGGGGCTCCGGGGACCAACGTGCCTGCCACGCCATCGCGGATGCCGCCTGCGCGCCAGGCTCCGCGGGTGGCGGCGGCGAAGGCGGCGCGGGGGGAGATCTGGTGGCCGGGGGTGCGGTGGTTGACCGCGGCGCGGATGGCTTCCCACTGGTTGAGGACGGTCACCGGGGCGTCGGAGCCGATGGCGAGGGAGATGCCCGCGGAAGCCATGGCGGAGAAGGGGTTCAGGGTCGCGGCCCGGTCCGCACCCAGGCGGGCGGCGTACATGCCGTCGGGGCCACCCCAGGTGGCGTCGAATACCGGTTGGATGCTGGCGATTACGCCCCACTGGGCGAGTTTGGCGATCTGGTCGGCGTCGATCATCTCGGCGTGTTCGAGGCGGTGCCCGCGCGAGGCCACGGCCGGTCCGCCGAGTTCGGCGACCACACGCTCGAAGCCCTCGACCACCGCGTCCATCGCGGCATCGCCGATGACATGGAAGCCGGTCTGGATTCCGGCCTCGGTGCAGGCCAGCACGTGGGCGGCAATGGCGTCGGTGTCGATGTAGCTGGTGCCGGTGGTGTCGCGGTCGGCGTAGGGCGCGCGCAGCCAGGCGGTGTGCGAGCCGATCGAACCATCCACGAACAGGTCGCCGCCGAGGGCGTGCACGCCGAGATCCTTCACCAAGGCGCTGGCCTCATCGGTGGTGCGCACGGCCTGGCCCCAGTAGGCGCGCACCTCGACCCCGTGCGAAAACTCCAGCAACTCACGCACATCCGCTTCGCCCGAGATGTCGGGTCCAGCGCATTCGTGCACGGCCGCAATGCCATTGGCGGCGGCGGCATTCAGGGCGGCCCGGCGGGCGCTGTCGCGCTGCAACCGGTCCAGCGCACCCAGCGCCGCGCCCCGCACCCGGTGGTGGGCGTCGGCGCGCAGCGGTTCGCCACGGGTGAAGCCGGTCGCCTCGGTAATGCCGGGGACCGCGTCCAGCAGCGGCGTCGACGCCACGGCCGAATGTGCGTCCACCCGAGCCAGATACACCGGTCGGCCCGGTGCGACGGCGTCGATTTCCTCGAGGGTGGGCGGACGTCCCTCGGCCCAGCCGGTCTCGTCCCACCCCTCGCCCAGGATCGCGCCCTGCGGCTGCGCCACGGCATGCGCCCGCAGCAACTCCAGGCATTCGCTCAGCGAACGCGCCTGTGTCAGATCGAGTCCCGTGAGCTTCAACCCCAGCGCGGTCACATGCACATGCGGATCCACGAACGCGGGCGCGACGAATGCCCCGTCCAGCTCGATGATTTCCGCATCCGGGTGCAGCGCCCGCCCGGCCCGTTCCAGCCCCACCCACACCACGGTGCCGTCGGTCACGGCCATCGCCGTAGCGTCAGGATTGGTCGAACTGTAGATGCGGCCGCCGACAAGCAACTGGGTACTCACGGGGCTCAAGTCTGCCCCACCCGCGCGCCGGACCCACAACCGCATTCGCTCCCGGCGTCCCGCAGACGAGTGAGGGCTGGGCACCGAATCGGTGCCCAGCCCTCATTACCGTCGACGCCGCCGGACAGCGCCGACAAGATCAGCGCGGATCGATCGCGCGGTACCCGTTGCCCTGGCCGTCGTCGTAGTACTCGGTCACGACGGTGGCGTCGATGACCTCGCCATCGGGGTCGATGACCACATTGCGGTATCCGTACGGACCGACCGCGGTGGCCACTCGACTCAACCGCCGGGCAGCGAAGGCCGCCACCACCGGGCGAATCACGAACCGGGTAAACGGCATGAGCGCCAGCAGGCCGAGCAGCGAGGTCAGCAGGCCGGGCACGAACATGAGCACCGCGCCCACGGTCACCAGCGCGCCATCCGCGACAGCGGTACTCGGCTCGACCTCACCGCGCGAAGCGCGCCGGAAGCCCTCGATCACCCGCCGCCCCTGCGACCGCACCAGAATCAACCCGGCCGCCGATCCCGCGATGAGCAGCAGAATCGTCGGGAACACCCCGATGAGGTGCCCGAACAGCACCAAGGTGGCGATCTCGGCAATGAAGTAGGCGGCAAACAACAGGGCAGGCATATCCCGATCCTTTCGATCGATCTACTCGCTCAACGCCCCACCCCGGCGTTTTTCTCCCGGCTGCGGTGATCCTCACATCACTCTCGGCTTCGCGATCACCGGAACCGCGGCTAGTGGAGGGTGCCGATCCCGGCCAGGATGAGGTCGATTCCCGCGAGGAATTGCTCGCGGTCGTCGTGATCACGCAACTGGGCCGCGACCTGATTCACGAACGGATACCGCGCCGGGTCGAGCTGTTCCCACCGCGTGGCCACGCTGTCGAGAAAGTCCGATCGATCCGTCAAGTGCGGGTTCATGCGAGCGTTCGCGGCATTCTGCCCGGCGACGCCGAGAATGTAGTTCAGCAGGGCGGAGGCCGCGCCGAAGTGCGCCCGCTGCGGGACGTCCAGCGCGCGAAGCTGTTTGCCGAGACCTTCGAAGATCTCCAATATCGCGGATTGCCCCGCTGGGCCGGAGAGCTGCGCACCCACCCAGGGGTGTGCGTCGATCGCGTCGAAAACGCCGAGGGCGACGGCACGGATCGCCCGCTGTGGCTCCGCACTACCGACCACCTCGGTCATGACGCGGCCGATGACCTCGTCGGTGGCCGCCGCGAGCAGGTCGTTCTTGTTCGCGACATGCCAGTAGATCGCTCCGGGACCCGTGGCCAGGCGGGCCGCGAGCGCGCGAAAGGTCAGTGCGCCCTCCCCCTCGGTATCGAGGATCTCGACCGCGGTCTCGACGATCCGCTCCTTCGAGAGCGCGTCCGTGCGTCGTTCGTTCCGCCGCGTCTTGCTCGCCATGGACACCATCTTGACACGAATGGAACGTTGTTCCAAACTCTCTATGGAACAGCGTTCCAACATCACGCTCGGAAGGAGCACCCAATGAAGACACCAGTAACGATCGTCGGCGCAGGCCTCGGCGGCCTCGTCCTCGCCCGCGTTCTGCACCTGAACGGAATCCCCGCGACCATCTATGAGGCGGACCCCTCGGCCGAAACCCGCACGCAGGGCGGCCAACTCGACATTCACGAACAAGACGGCCAGCTCGCCCTCGAGGCAGCCGGTCTCACCGAGGAGTTCCGCGCGATCATTCACGTGGGCGGCGAGGCGACGCGCGTGCTCGCCCAGGACGGGGAGGTGCTCCTGGACCAGGCCGATGACGGAAACCGCGGCCGACCCGAGGTGCTCCGCGGCGACCTGCGGCGCATTCTCCTGGACTCCTTGCCCGCGAACACGATTCAGTGGGGGAAGAAACTCACCGACGTCAGGGCACTCGGCGACGGTCGGCACGCCCTGACCTTCGCGGACGGATCCACGGTCACCACCGAACTGCTCGTCGGCGCGGACGGGGCCTGGTCGAAGGTCCGGCCGCTGCTCTCGGCCGCCCAACCCGAGTACGTCGGCACCACGTTCATCGAGACCTACCTGTACGACGCCGACGAACGGCATGCCGCGGCAGCCGAAGCGGTCGGCGGCGGTTCGATGTTCGCGGCCACCCCCGGCAAAGGCATTGCCGCGCACCGCGAGGCGGGAAACGTTCTGCACACCTACGTCCAGCTGAACCGCTCCGAGGCATGGATCGCCGGTATCGATTTCACCGACGCCGCCGCGGCGACCGCGGCCATCGCAGCCGAATTCGACGGGTGGACACCAGAACTCACCGCACTGATCACCGATGGCGAAACCGCGCCGACCCCGCGCCCGATCTACACGCTCCCGAACCGGCACCGCTGGGAACGGGTACCCGGGGTCACGCTCCTCGGCGACGCCGCGCACCTCATGCCGCCCTCCGGCGATGGCGCGAACCTGGCAATGCTCGATGGTGCGGAGCTCGGGCAGGCAATCGCCGCGCACCCCGGCGATATCGAAGCCGCCCTCACCGCCTACGAGACAGCGATGTTCCCGCGCAGCGAATCGACCGCCGGGCACGCACACAAGATCCTGGAGATCTGCCTCGACGACCGCGCACCCTTCGGATTGATCGACCTGTTCAACGGCACTCGCCATGCCGCCGCGCAGTCCTGATCCATGCTCTCCGGCTGCCACCAATGTGCGCGGCCGCAGCGATCACAGCGGGATCCAGGAGGCACCGAGTGCGAAGAGCCCTGAGCCACCCACGAATTCACCGTGCCGAACGTCCACGTCGGCCATGGACCGGGACGGCCGCACGAAGGTCGGAGACGGCACGACCGCCCGCTTTCAGCGTTTGGAGGACCGGGGTCGTCTCCAGGGTTTGGATCGCCTCGAGCGCACCGACCGGGCCGGTGAGGTAGCGATGCAGGGCGGCGGGACTCTGGCACAGGGCTTGGGCGACAAGGTTTGTCGAACCGGTGGTGGCCGCGACGAAGGCGGGTTCGGCATGGGCGGCCAGGGCGGTCGCGACCTCGTTCAGGCGCGCGGGGTGCACGGTCATCCACAGCAGTGCCTGGGTGGTGCCCCCGAGCAGGGTGTCGTCGAATTCGACGTCGAAGAACAGCACACCGGATGTGCGCAGCTCCGCCAATCGCCGGGTGACCGTGGCCTGCGACCATCCGGTAGCCGCCGCAAGCTCACCGATCGTCGCGCGACCGTCCCGCCCGAGCACTCCAAGCAGCGCCGCCTCCGGTCCCGATCTCCGAGGGAGCTGTGGTGGTGTGAATTCGGGGCTGATCGCGCCACCACTGCTCCCTGATCTTGAAGCGACCTCGGGCGCGGCCGGATCGGTGGGCGAATCCGATTGGTGGGTCTGCTGTTGCGGCAGTGCGGATTCGAGGGTGTGGCGCTGAGTCGAGTCGAGGGCGGTGAGGTGGCCTTGCCAGGCGGTGGGGCCGCCGTGGTACGTGTGCAGCACAAGGTGGGCGGAGACGCCGGTTATGCCGGTGGCGCGTGGGAGGTCGTGCAGGAGTAGGGATTTGGTGGGGTCGGCGTGGGAGGGGATGTCTGCCATGAAGAGGATTTCGGTGCCGCCGGACAGGAGCTTGACCCAGGAGGTGTCGGGGCGGCGGGTGAGGGCGTGGGCGAGGTTCTGGGCGGCGGTGGTGGTCGTGGTCAGGCGGACCAGCCATTGGGAGTGGCCGGTGTGGGTGGTGTCGGGGAGGCCGATGACGCGCAGGCCGGTTTCGCGCAGGCGGCGGTAGCGGCGGGTGACGGTTTGGGTGGAGACGCCGAGCACCGCGGCAATGCGGCCGAAGGGGGCGCGACCGTCGATATGCAGGGCGTGGATCAGGCCGCGGTCCACCTCGTCGAGGGTGGTCGCTTCGTTCATATTCGAAGATCATATGGAAGATTTCCGCAGTCTGGTGGCTGCTGCTGGATCGGAGGGCATTCGCCACCGAAGGTGGATCGCAGGGCGCGTTCGATCGGAAGGCGCACAGCGAAAGAGGAAGTAGCGCAATGATTCTTGTCACCGGAGCCACCGGAACCGTGGGCCGCGCACTGGTGGATCAGCTGGTCGAGGCGGGAGCCCGGGTGCGGGCGGTGAGCCGTCGGCCCGCCGAAGCGGGCCTTCCCGCAGGAGTCGAGGTGGTCGGGGCGGATCTCGGTGATCCCGTCGCCGTCGCCGGGGCGATGCAGGGTATCGAGCGGGTATTTCTGCTGTCGAGCGGACCGGAGATTCCCGAGCACGACGGGATCCTCGCGAAGGCCGCCGCCACGGCCGGAGTCACCCGGTTGGTGAAATTGTCCTCCGGTCGCACGGGCGATGATGCCGCGACCGACCCCATTCCCACGTGGCATCGCGCGGGTGAGCAGGCCGTGGAAGCGTCGGGTGTGCCATGGACGATCGTGCGGCCCTTGGGTTTCATGTCCAATGCCCTGCACTGGGCGGGCAGCATTCGCGATCACGACACCGTGTACGCCGCATTCGGTCAGGGCCGGATCGCGGTGGTGGACCCGCGCGATATCGCGGCCGTCGCGGCCGTCGCGCTACTCGGCGAGGGCCATGACGGGCGAACCTACACGCTGAGCGGATCACAGCCCCTGTCCCCCGGCGAGCAGACCGAAATCCTCGCCGAGGTCCTCGGCCGTCCGCTGCACTACGTCGAGGTCTCCCCCGAGCAGGCCCGCTCGGCGATCCTCGACCACGGCGTCCCCGCCGAACTGGCCGATGCGATCATGGCGCTGCGGGCAACCGCGCTGGAGTCGTTCACCTCGGTCGTGTATCCCACCGTGCAAGACGTCACCGGAAGCGCCCCACGCACTTTCGCGCAATGGGCCGCGGATCACGCGGCAGCCTTCGGTCAGGCGCTGCCGGGGCGGACCAGCCCGGTTTCGTAGGCGAGGACCACGGCTTGGACGCGGTCGCGGAGGCCGAGTTTGGTGAGGACTCGGCCCACGTGGGTCTTGACCGTGGCTTCGGAGAGGAAGAGCTGGCCCGCGATCTCGGCATTGGAGCGCCCGGCGGCAATGTGCTCGAGGACTTCGCGCTCGCGGGCGGTGAGCACTTCCAGAATCCCGGGGTCACGACCGGCGGCCGGATCCTCGGCGATGAGGCGGTCGAGTAGTCGCTTGGTGACCTTCGGGGAGACGACCGCGTCACCGCCCGCGACACTGCGAATCGCGGAGATGAGGTCCTCGGGCGGGGTGTCCTTGAGCAGGAACCCGCTGGCCCCGGCGCGCAACGCGCCCAGGGCGTGTTCATCGAGGTCGAAGGTGGTCATGACGAGTACCCGGCTGCCACAACCGGATTCGATGATGCGGCCGGTGGCGGCCACGCCGTCGGTGATCGGCATGCGCACATCCATGAGCACCACATCGGGGCATAGCTCCAGGGCACGAGTGACGGCGGTGGCCCCATTGTCGGCCTCCCCCACCACTTCGATATCGGGGTGGGCACCGAGCACCATCCGCAACCCCGCGCGCATGAGCTCCTGGTCATCGACTACTAGAACGGTGATCGGCACACCCATCAATCTATCGGCCGACCACAGCGAATTACTCGAGCAGGTCCCTAGTCAGCGGGATGGTGGCGCGGACGGTCCAGCCGCCATTGGGGTTCCGGCCTGCGGAAAGGGTGCCGCCGAGCACCGCGATGCGCTCGCGCATACCGACCAGGCCGAGCCCGCTGCCGGGGATGCGGCTGCCCGGCGCGCGGGCCGGTGACGGTGCGGCGAGTTCGTGTGGGAGGCCGCCGGTTCCGTTCGCCGCACCCGCGGGCGCTACGCCGGGAGCCGTGACCAGGGCGCGGCGCGGCGCCGGGCTCGCGGCCGGGATACCACCGGAGTCGACCACCTCGATGACCACGTCGGTCTCGCCGCGCAACACCTTGACTTGGGCGCGGGGGTCGGGCCCGGCGTGGCGCAGGGTATTGGTGAGCGATTCCTGCACGATGCGATGCACGCCGAGGCTGACTTCCGGGCTGACGGTGTCGAGTTCGCCGCTCAATTCGAGCGATACCGACAGGCCGGTGTCCCTCATCATCGCGACGACCTTGGCGATCCCCGCCGTGCCGTGCTGCGGCAGTTCCTCGGGCGCGTGTTCGGTGCGCAGCAGTTCGACGGTGCGGCGGAGTTCCCGCAGGGCTTCGCGGCCGGTGCCCGCGATGGTGGTGAGCGCCTTTTCGGCGACATCCGGGTCGTGGCGCAGCGCGTACCGCGCGCCGTCGGCCTGCACGATCATGACGCTCACCGCGTGCGCGACCACATCGTGCAGCTCGCGTGCGATGCGAGTGCGTTCGAAGGCCACCGCATCGTGGGCTCGGCGCTCCCGGTCGTAATCGGCGACGGCGAGTCGCGCGGCCACCTCGGCGTCGTACGCGTGTCGCGCGCCGACGAATTCGGCCAGCGTCCAGCACAGGGCGTAGTAGAGAGCGGTGAAGGGGATGTCCCCGCCCGCGGGCTTCCCGATCAGCGCGGCCGACAGCAGGCTGTCGAGCACCAGCACCCCCAGGTACCAAAGTCCTTCGCGGCGGCCCACATACGCGACCAGCGTGTACAGCAGGATCCCCAGCCCCAGCAGCGCCGGATGCACCGAGGTGTCATGACCGGCCCCGTGCACGAAACTCGTCATGAGAGACGCGACCACCATCGCCACAGCCGCCGCCCGCGGATGGGTGCGCCGGAACACCACCGGCAGTGGCAGCAACACGCTGATGACGAGGTAGGCCGACTTATTCGTGCTCTCGCCCACGGCAAGCACATCGAGGATCAGCAGCCCCAGGGCCAGCATCGAATCGGTGATCAGCGGCTTCCCACGCAGCCACAAACTGAATCTGCGCATTACCCCACCCTAAAGGTTCCCTCCCACACGCCCTCCCACCAGCGATGCCGACGAGCCGCCGCATCTCCCCGGACTCGCTTGTCCACTCAGTCGGCCAAGATCAGGAAGCCCGGACGACGCGAATCCTGCGAGCAGACACCACTGAACGCCCTCCCTCGAGGGGAGCAGTCGCCGAGGGAGCTGTGGTGGCGGGAATTCGGGGGTGAGAGCGACGTCAGCGCTCCCTGATCTTGGTTGATCGGGCGCGCTGGGACTTGGGCGGGTTTGCCCGAGGGTGGCGCGGGTGCTTGGGTCTGGGGGTGAGTGTTGCGGACTGGGCGGTCTTGCTGACGGCGGCGGTGGCGGCCGGGTGGGTTGATGCGGTGGTGGGCGGGGGTGGGCTGATTGTGCTGCCGACACTGTTCGTGGTGATGCCGGGGCTGGCTCCCCAGACGGCGTTGGGCACCAACAAGATTGCGGCGTTCTCCGGGACCAGCGCGGCGGTGATCACCTTTTCGCGCAAGGTGCCGATGCGGTGGCGGTTATTGGTGCCCGCGGCTGGGATCGCCGCGGTGGCGGCGGCGGGCGGCTCGGCGGCCGTGGCATTGATCGATCGGAAGTTCTTCGTGCCGATCGTGATGGTGGTGCTGGTCGGGGTGGCGATCTTCGTGACCATGCGGCCGTCCATCGGGGTCACCATGGCCACGCATCCGCCGACCCGGCGCAAGACGATTCTGGTGGTGGCGCTGGCGGCGGGGCTGATCGGGCTCTACGACGGCATTCTCGGGCCGGGCACCGGAACGTTCCTCATCATTACCTTCGCCACGCTGCTCGGCACCGAATTCGTGCGGGCCGCCGCCATGGCCAAGGTGGTCAACTGCGGATCCAATCTGGGATCGCTGATCTTCCTGGCCTCGACGGGCCATGTGCTGTGGGCGCTCGGCCTGTCGATGGCGGTGGGGAATGTGGCCGGATCCATTGTGGGTTCGCGCATGGCGCTGGCGCGCGGAGCCGGATTCGTCCGAATCGTGCTGCTGGTTGTGGTGGTGGGCATGGTGATTCGACTGGGCTGGCAGCAGTTCGGCTGACCCCCACCGAATTCGGCGGGGATCAGCCCTGCGGCGTTCGTCAGACCAGGACTTCGGTGCTCGCGCGGCGGACGGCCTCCGCTATGGCGCGACTGTCGGACTCCAGGTCGGACTCGCCCTCCGGAGCCGGGGGTGCGGGCGGTTCGACACTGCGGCGCAGTTCCGGCGCGATCCCCATGCGGCGGTCGGTGAGCATGACCGGTGAGCCCGGATGCACCCGCGCTCGCCAGCTCGGCTGCTCCAGGACGGTCGGACGCATGTGCGGCACCGACGGATTCGGCTGGTCGGCGGCGGGCGTGTCGGCTCGCTCCGCGCCGAATGTCACCATCCGTTCGGGTACCGGGGTGTCGAACCGCTCGGGCCCGGACTTCGCGACCGACGCGGCCTCGGGGGCCGCCAACTGCGTTTCGATCCGATCGGCGAGTGTGGTGATCGCCTCCGGCGCTTCGGTTCGCGGGGCGACGGACGCCTCGGTCCGTGCCGCCGCGTGCGCTGCTTGCACGGCCGCGGTATCGGTCTGGGTCAGCACCGCCCGTGCGGTTTGCAGGGCCGCGGCGTCGGTGGGCTCGGAAGTGGGTAGCTCGGCCCGGGTCGATTGCGCGGGGGCCTGCGTGTCCTCCACCGACTGGCGGTGCGAGTGCGTGCAGGGTGGATTCAGCCAGGGGGCCAGGACTTTCGAGGTGGTTTCTCGGATCTGGCGGTGCAGGCGGTCACCGTCTTCCACGGCCTGACGGTTCTGGAAGAGGGCGGTCAGCGCTCCGGTCACCGCGCCGATGACCGCGCCGACCAAGGCGGCCGCGCCGACTTCGTCCAGTTCTTCGGGGAAGGCGGCCCGTAGCTGGCGGGCGATCTCCTGCTGGGAAGCCAACTGGGCGTAGGCGGCTCGGCCACTCACCGCGGGCACGGTGCGGGATATTTGCGCGCGGAGCACCGCGATGCGCGCGGCGAGGTTGTCGCCGAGGTGATCACCGGGATTGTCCCCGGCGGCGCGCAGCGCGCGCAGCAGTACCTCCACGGGCCGCTCATCGGGGCGGCGGGTGGCGATGGCTTGCACTGCCGCGGTGACCCGTTCGTCGGGTTCGGGGAAGAGCAGTTCCTCTTTACTGGCGAAGTAGTTGAAGAATGTTCTCGTGCCTACTTCGGCGGCGGCGGCGATATCGGCGACGGTGGTCGCCTCGTAACCTCTGGACTCGAACTGTTCGACAGCTGCTTCGAGTAGGGCTCGGCGGGTACGTTCCCGTTTGCGATCGCGGAGTGCGGATGGCGGCACGCGGGCAGACCCTACGGCATCCCGACAGCAAAACGTGGCATGTCCAGGACTTGTCGCGCGCGTTTCATGGTGTGCTTCTTCGCACTTCATGCATTCTTGCAGCGTGTGCATGTTTGCATGCTGCGTATTTCACTCCGCCTGCGTGGATTGTTGAACCCGCGGCGTGCCGACCTCTAGCGTGGTGCGGGTGAGCATCGCAATCAAGGTCGTGGACGAGGAGTTCCGCGCACTGCCCCTGGCCGCGCTGGCCGACGCCGCGCTGTCGGCGGCACGCGCGGCCGGGGCCGACTATGCCGATCTGCGGGTGCATCGACTGTTACAGCAGTCCATCCGATTACGTGACGGCCGGGTCGAATCGGTCAGCGACAGCACCGATCTCGGCTTCGCCGTCCGGGTGATCGTAGACGGCACCTGGGGTTTCGCGTCACATGCCGAGCTGTCCGCGGACTCCGCGGTGGAGGTGGCGCGGCGCGCCGTCACGGTAGCCAAGACATTGCGGTCACTCAATCGGGAGCGTGTGGAGCTGGCCGACGAGCCGCGCTACGACGGTGCGGAATACGTGTCGGCCTACGAGATCGACCCCTTCGCGTTGCCCGCCAATGACAAAGTGGCGCTGCTGCTGGACTATTCGGAGCGGTTGAAGGCCGCCGATGGCGTGGACCATGTGACGGCTTCGGTCTTGCAGGTCAAGGAGCAGACCTACTACGCCGACACCTTCGGCTCGCGCATCACCCAGCAGCGGGTGCGGCTGCATCCCGAGATCGAGGCCATCACCGTCGATCCGGCGGCGGGCGTGTTCGAAACCATGCGCACCCTCGCGGCCCCCGCCGGGCGCGGCTGGGAGTACGTGAGCGGCGCGGACGGAACCTGGGACTGGGCGGGCGAACTCGCGCAGATCCCGGAGTGGCTGGCCGAGAAGGTCAAGGCCCCGACCGTCCAGGCCGGAGCCACCGACCTGGTCATCGACCCCACCAATCTGTGGCTGACCATTCACGAGTCGATCGGCCACGCCACCGAATACGACCGGGCCATCGGCTATGAATCCGCCTACGCCGGAACCTCCTTCGCCACCCCCGATCAATTGGGCACGCTGAAGTACGGCACGCCGATCATGCATGTCACCGGTGACCGCACCCAGCAGCACGGGCTCGCCTCGGTCGGCTGGGACGACGAGGGCGTGGCCGGGCAGCGCTGGGACCTGGTGCGCGACGGCACTCTGGTCGGCTATCAACTGGACCGGGTCTTCGCCCCGCGGCTCGGCCTGGAACGTTCCAATGGCTGCTCCTACGCCGACTCCGCGCATCACGTACCGATCCAGCGCATGGCCAATGTGTCGCTGCAGCCCGATCCCGAGCGCGACACCTCCACCGCGGAACTCATCTCCCGCGTCGAGAACGGCCTGTACATCGTCGGCGACAAATCCTGGTCGATCGATATGCAGCGCTATAACTTCCAGTTCACCGGCCAGCGGTTCTTCCGCATTCGCAATGGTGAACTGGCCGGGCAGGTGCGTGATGTCGCCTACCAGGCCACCACCACCGACTTCTGGGGTTCGATGGAAGCGGTCGGCGGTCCGTCCACCTGGGTGCTGGGCGGCGCGTTCAACTGCGGTAAGGCTCAGCCCGGCCAGGTGGCGGCCGTATCGCACGGCTGCCCGTCGATCCTGGTGCGCGGCATCAATGTTCTCAATACCCGTGCCGAAGCCGGGCAGTGAGGAAGGAACCACAAGTGAGCGTGCTCCCCGCCCCCGAGGTCGTCGAGGCCGCGCTGCGGTCCTCGCGCGCCGATGAGGCCATTGTGATCGTGACCGACGCGCATGAGGCGTCGCTGCGCTGGGCCGGTAATTCCATGACCACCAATGGGTCCTCGGTATCGAGGAACTGGGTCGTGGTGTCGGTATTCCGCGACGGGCCGAATGCCGCGCGAGTGGGCAGCGTGAGTTCCACCAGCGTGCAGGCCGCCGATATCGACGCCGTGGTGCGGGCCAGCGAGGAGGCCGCGCGCACCGCCGAACCCGCCAAGGACGCCATGCCGCTGCTGGATTCGGCGGCGGTCGATGCGAGCGCGCCCGATCAGCGGTTGCCGTGGGACGACGCACCCGGCACCACCGACATCACCGTCTTCTCGGATCTGGCCCGCGATCTCGCCGTCGGCTTCGACGAGGCCGATGCGCTCTACGGGTTCGCGCATCATCAGGTGCATTCCACCTGGCTGGGGACTTCCACCGGGCTGCGGCGGCGCTGGGTGCAGCCGACCGGATCGGTGGAGATCAATGGCAAGCGCGGTGCCGGAGCGGATCTGGCCAGCGCGTGGGTGGGTGCGGGCACACTCGATTTCACCGATATCGATACTCCCGGGCTGCTGGCGGAACTGTCGCGGCGACTGGATTGGAGCAAGCGGCGCGTCGATCTCCCGGCCGGGCGGTACGAAACGCTGCTGCCGCCGTCCGCGGTCGCCGATCTGATGATCTATCTGGCCTGGTCCATGGCGGGTCGCGGCGCGCACGAAGGGCACACCGCGTTCTCCCGCAAGGGCGGCACCCGAATCGGCGAGCGGCTCACCGAGATTCCGCTCACCCTCTACTCGGATCCGAGCGCGGCCGGGCTGGAATATCGGCCGTTCGTGGCCACTTCGTCCTCCTCGGAACAGCTTTCGGTGTTCGACAATGGCCTCAGCGCGCAGCGCACCGATTGGGTGCGCGAAGGCGTGATCGAATCCCTGATCTACCCGCGCGCCACCGCCGCCGAATTCGGCGCGCCCACCACGGTTCCCGGCGAAAACATGCTCATGACCGGCGGTTCCGAAGCCACCCTCCCGGAAATGATCGCGAATACCGAACGCGGCCTACTGCTCACCTGCCTCTGGTACATCCGCGAGGTCGACCCGGCCACGCTGCTGCTCACCGGCCTCACCCGCGATGGCGTCTACCTCGTGGAGAACGGCGAAGTCACCGCGGCCGTCAATAACTTCCGCTTCAACGAGAGCCCCCTCGACCTCCTGCGCCGAGTCTCGGAGGCGGGCCGCACCGAAATCACCCTCCCCCGCGAGTGGAAAGACTGGTTCACCCGCACCGCCATGCCCGCCTTGCGGATTCCCGACTTCCACATGTCCTCGGTCAGCAAGGCGACCTAGCGCGCGACCGACCGCCATTCCCGGCGCACAGTTCTCGAATCCACTGCGGCCCGCCTCGATCCCCACCGAGGCGGGCCGTTGTGCGTCGATATTCGATTGCGTTCCACTCCAGTCGGATCAGCTGATCCGATGTGACTGTCAGGGAGCGGGATGCACACGCAGGCGGACGACGGCGGTGCCTTTTTCGCGGGCCGCGCGTAGTTCGTCGCGGTTGACGGTGCCGTCGGGCTCGAGGGAGATGCCCGCGAAGCGGCCGTGGGTGGGGTTGTGGGTGAGGATGATTCGGTAGAGGTCGGCCATCCGGTCCTCGTCGGTGATGATCTCCCAGTCGGCGGTGAGGGTGCGTCGGCGGAGCTCGAGGTGGGCGGGTTCGCCGGGGCGCAGGTTGCGGGGCCAGCGGGCGGCGGTGCCGATGAGGATGTGGCCCTCGTGTTCGACGTAGCCGACCGGGTTCTCGTAGCGGTGGCCGGTTTTGCGGCCCGTCACGGTGATGATCAGCAGTTTGGTGCTGGCCAGGCCGTGCAGTGGTGAGCGCAGGAGAGCGCGCATGATCGCGTTGAACGAGCGCTGAGTTCGGCCCGATTGGGGGGTGGTTGCGGGTTTCGCGGGACTGGACATGGTGAGTACCTCCGCGGCACATAATTACTGAGTCCTTACTCAGAAAATACGACGAGATGCGGCATACTGCAAGGGCACGAGAGCGAAAAGGCAGGAGGCGATGTGGAATCCGAGCGCGTGCGCCGCACCCGCGGCCGCCCGAGCACCGGGGTGCGCGAGGCCGTCATCGACAGCGCACAGCGAGTGCTCACCGAATCCGGAGTCGCCCGGCTGTCCACCAAGGCGGTCGCGGCGCGCGCCGGAGTCGCGGAATCCAGCATCTTCTACCACTTCGGCGACCGAATGGGACTGCTACAGGCGGTCATTCAACAGCAGCTGCGCCCATTGAAGAACCTACTCACCGAGGGCGACACCACCGCCGAGCGCGATCTGCGCACGGACCTGCTCACCCTGCTCGGCATTCTCGAGGACTTCTTCCACGCCGCCATCCCGGTCATGGCCGCGGTCCAATCCGACGCCGAACTGGGCGCGATCTACCGTGAGCGCAGCCGCGATCTCGACCTCGGCCCACACCGCGCGGTCGATGCGGTGGTCGCCCATCTGTCCGGCCGATTCCCCGCCACGACCGACGCCGACCTGCGCCCGGTCGCCCTCCTGCTCACCGGCGCGGCGCACCAGCGCGCGCTGCAACGCCACCTCAGCCCGCCCGAAGCGGCCTCGGGACTGCCCGCCGCCGCCACCATCGCGGACACCGTGCTTCCACTGCTGCAACGCGGTTGAGCCGGACGCCAGATGCGGGCGCGCTAGCTCGCGGCGAAGGATTCCAGCTGAATGCTGCGGTACAGGTCGCGCAGCTTCTCATAGCGGAATCTGTTGTACGCCATCGGCGAGAGCGTCAGGCGGCGCGGTAGGTGACGCCAGGCCAGGCCCGCGAGACCTGTGTAGAGCGCGAATTCGTAGCGATGCCAGGGTCTTTGCGGCGGGCCGAGCAGTTCCCGCATGCGCGGGTGCGCCGCACCGGCCGCGCAGATCAGAGGCGGCCGGGTGGCGAAGGGGAGGACCAGTTGCCAGATCGGTTGCAGCAGTGGACGTAATGCGGCGGGCACGATCAGCGCGGGCAAGGGCAGCTCACCGAAGTGACGATCGGCGAAGCGCAGGAACTCATTGTCGGCGAGCTTGGTGCGGGCGACGCCGTCGTAGTACTCGTTCATCTCGATGAGGGTGGCGGGCAGCTTGGTTGCCTGGCCGGGCAGTTCCAGCGGCTCGATGGCCACGCGGATCGTCTGATAGACGATCTCGTGCTCATCGGGGTCGAGTGTGCGCCCGGCGGTATGCACGTAGGCCTGATAGATGGCGTTGATTCCGCTGACCGCCACCCATTTCCAGGTGTCGGGGCTCAGCGCGCTGTACCGGGTGTCGGCGAAGCCATCCTTGCCGGTGCCGCGGACCGCGCGATGCTTCTGCTTGAGACTTTCGATCTCCTCCTGAATGTCCGCGCGATCGCCGAAGGTCATGAGCTCTACGTGGGCGAAGCTGCGCACGCCCCGATCGGTGAAATTGCGGGCGAATCGTCCGGTGCGATCCACGCTGGCGGCAATCTCCCGATACGCCACCTGATCGAAGGCGAGCCGCCCGAACAGGCCCGCGATGAGTGATCCGGTGAACCACCGGACATCCTCGGCGAGGGCCTCGCCGGGCGTGGGTCGCGCTGCGCGACGGGTGAAGTCGTGGACGGTGGCCATATCACTGCTGCCGGTCATGCCGAGCACCTCCGCTGCGCTGCGGGAAATTCGAGGTAGTTCGACGGTATGCCCGGCACTTCGGGGGTGGCAAGTCGTTCGACTGGTCATGTACCCGATTGTTGAGAGGTTGTGATAAAGACCGTCTCACCACGCCACGTTTGTTGCGCCACAAGCGAACACAGTGCGCCATTGCCCGATCGGGTGCATCCTGGGAGCAGAGCAAGAGCGTAATCATGTAATCGGGATGGTGGTCGTCGTGGACGACGAAGCTGCCTTTTCGCCGACCGCACGGCCGAATCCGGACGGCGATGGTCATAGCGAGTATTCGGATCATAGCGCCGAATCCACGGCCATGGATCCGCTGGCACCGGCGCGCAAAGGCCCGCCGGACGAGTCGGATTCCGCTGCGCTGGACGCCTATTCGCGCTCGGTGATCTCGGTGGCCGCCTCGGTCACCCCGCATGTCGCCAGCGTGCAGACGCGGCGCGGCGGCGGATCCGGGGTGGTCTTCACCGATGACGGGTTCCTGCTGACCAATGCCCATGTGGTGGGGTCGGCGGAGAACGGGGTCGTGGTCTTCGCCGACGGGCTGGAGTCGAGATTCGATGTGATCGGCGTGGATCCGCTCTCGGATCTGGCCGTGCTGCGAGCGCGCGGCGGCGCGCCCCGGGCGGCGACGCTCGGAGACGCCGATCACCTGGTCGTCGGTCAGCTGGTGGTGGCGGTGGGCAGCCCACTGGGGCTGGCCGGGTCGGTGACGGCGGGCGTGGTGAGCGCGCTGGGCCGTTCGGTGCCGGTGGGCAATCGCCGCGCCGCACGCGTCATCGAGGATGTGATCCAGACCGATGCCGCGCTCAATCCGGGCAATTCCGGTGGTGCGCTGGCGGATTCGGCCGGAAGAGTGGTCGGGATCAATACCGCGGTCGCGGGGATCGGGCTGGGGCTGGCGATTCCGATCAATATCACCACGCGCCGAATCATCACCACCCTGCTGCACGAGGGTCGGGTGCGGCGGGCCTACCTCGGCATTGTCGGGGTGCCCGCTCCCCTACCGGCGCCGGTCGCCGAACGCACAGGCCAGGATGCCGGGCTACGGATTGTCGAGATCGTGCGCGGCGGCCCGGCCGAACGCGCGGGACTGCGGCGCGGGGATCTGGTGTTGAGCATCGCGCGCAAGGAAGTGCGGGACGCGCAGGGTATTCAGAGCCAGCTGTTCGCCGATGCCATCGGGCGCTCACTGCCTGTGACGGTGCTGCGCAATGGGGCGATGGTGGACGTCATCGCCGTTCCGATCGAGCTCAGTATCGACTGACGCGGGGGCCGGTCGGCGGGCGAGCTTCCCATGCCGAGGAAGCCCGTAACCACCGGTTCGACCTTCAGGAAGCCGAGCGGCGAGCCGTCTCCACGCTGGGCTGCCAGACCTCGGCGAGTTCGCTGAGGTCGATACCCAGCGCGCGGCTCAGCGCGACCACGGTGCCGAAGGCCGGGGTGGGCATGCGGCCTGATTCGATCTTGCGCAGCGTCTCCGGGGAAATGCCCGCACTCTCGGCGATCGCGGCCTGGTCGCGCCCGGCGCGGGCCGTGCGCAGTGCGGTGCCGAGTCGGCGACCGGCCTCGAGCTGCGCGGGAGTCAATGGGAGTCGGACCATGGCTGCCACCATACGGTTGGTATAAAAATACCGCAACCGCTATCGTCGGTATTAAAATACCGATACGGAGGTTGTCATGGTGGAACTCAAGACCGCGAACGAGCTGGCCCGCATGCGGGTCACCGGCGGTTTCGTCGCCGAGGTGCTCGCGGAACTGCGCACCAAGGCACAGATCGGGGTGAATCTGCTCGAGCTGGAAGCGATTGTGCGCGAGCGCATCCGGCAGCGCGGCGCGGTCTCCTGCTATTGGGATTACGCACCCTCCTTCGGGCGCGGGCCGTTCCGGAACACCATCTGCCTGTCGGTGAACGACGCGGTCCTGCACGGCCTTCCCTTCGACTACACCCTGCGCGACGGCGATGTGCTGAGCATGGACCTGGCCGTGAGCATCGACGGCTGGGTCGCCGATTCGGCCACCACCGTCATTGTCGGCACACCCGATGCCGAGGACGCGCGGCTGGTGCGCGCCACCGAGGAAGCCCTCGAGGCCGCCATCGCGGTATGCCTGCCCGGCAATCGAATCGGCGATATCTCCGCGGCCATCGCGGGCGTGGCGCACGCCGCCGGATACCCGGTGAACCTCGAATTCGGCGGCCACGGACTGGGCCGCACCATGCACGAGGATCCCCATATCGCCAATGCCGGGCGGGCCGGGCGCGGCTATCGCCTGCAGCCGGGCCTGACCATCGCCATCGAACCGTGGTTCGCGCGCGGCACCGATCGCGTGGTCACCGCCGAGGACGGCTGGACCATTCGCTCCGCCGACGGCTCCCGCACCGCGCACTCCGAGCACACCGTGGCGATCACCGAGGCCGGACCGCAGGTCCTCACTCGCATCGGCTGACCGCGAGAGATCACTCCCCACTCCAAAGCGTCGCTGCGCGATACTGTTTCGATGGGTAACGACGACGCCACACCGCCGAACGCAGGCAGCGGCCCCCTGGCAACCGCCATGGCGGGCCTCGAACGCGACCAGCGCCGCTTCCCGGAAGGCCGGCGCCGCATCTTCCTCGCCGCCATCGACGCCTTCGCCGAACGCGGGTTCCACGCCACCACCACCCGCGATATCGCCGCCCGCGCGGGCCTCAGCCCCGCCGGGCTATACGTCCACTTCGGCTCCAAAGAGGAAGTGCTACACCGCATCTCCGTCTCGGCCATGCGGCTGACCGAACAGGTGGCCATTACGGCCGTCACCGCGCCGGGCACGGTCTCGGCCCGCCTTGCCGCCGCCATCAGCGAACTCACCGCCTGGCACGCCGAGCACGGCGCGTCGGTGCGGGTGGTCCTGCACCATCTGACCGACCTCACGCCCGAGCACCGCGCCGAGGTCCTGGAACTTCAGCGCAGTATTCACAAGGTGGTCCGCGACCTGGTCGCCGAAGGCATTACCTGCGGCGACTTCACGGTAGCCGACCCCGGCGCGACCGCCATTGCCCTGCTCTCGCTCTGTGTGGACACGGCCCGCTGGTATCACCCCGACTACCGCCGCTCCCCCGACGAAATAGCCGCCGACTACGCCGCCACCGCCCTCCGCATGGTCGCCGCCCGCGCCGAGTAGCGCCGCCACAGGCCATCCGCCTTCGGCTCTTCGCCCCCGAAATCGAGTGCGATTACAGGGGTGAAGAGGAGGAAAGGTGTGCGAAGTCGCCCGGAACTCGCCCGGTCAGTCTGTGGCGTTGAGCCAATGCTGGAGGGCGGTGACCGTTTGGAGTTCGGCCGCGACGGCGGCGCGGTCGAGGGCGGTGAGGTCGAGGGCTTCGATTTCGGCGATCAGTTCGGCTACCCGAGCGGGATTGCCTGCGGCGGTGGCTATTTCGGCAAGCATGGCCAGGGCGCGGCCACGGTCCAGCGGGGACGCCGTGGCGGCGTGGCGGCGGAGACCGACTTCGATTATCCGGACGGCGGTGGGGTCGTCCATCTTCTCGTCTCGGAGGATGCGGGCATTATCGAGGACCTTGGCCAGGCCCTTCAGTTTCTTGGAGCCGCCGTATTCGGGGTCGGGTTCGTCGCGCTCCACGTAGAGGATGGTGTTGCCGACCGGGTCCACGACGCTGAAGCGGGTTTGACCGGGACGGAAGCGGGTGATGCGCGGGGTTCCCCGAGCCGGGATCCGGCCGTAGCGGGCGCGCAGGGCCGCGGTGAATTCGATATGCCACGGTTCGACGTCATCGACGAAGACGAGGCAGCCGATGTGCGCCTGTTGGGCGTCGATGTCCTTGGGCGTGGGGCCGAAATGCAGTTGGAAGCCGTCGCGCTCCACCGCGCCGTAGGGATACGGGCGGGTCATCTCGTAGGTGACCTTGTAGCCGAGGGTGCGGTAGAAGTCGAGTGTCTCGGGCAGGTTGCCCGCCCAGAGCATGGGAACCGATATGGCAGCCAATGAATGCCTCCTCGCGGTGATCGTCGTCCAATCCACCGTACGAAGGCGGGAGGCCTACACGCACATAACTCATGGGGTGATCAATCCCGCCCCGACCAGGCTTGCGTCCCGTCGAGTCGCGCTATCTGCGGCACCTGATCACCACCGGATAGGCTGCCAGCGTGGACAACCCCTTCGGGCCTGCGGGCACCGCGAACTACGTGCAGCTGACCTCGTTCAAGAAGGACGGCACGCCGGTCGGCACCCCCGTGTGGGCCGCGCTGGACGGTGGCCGCCTCTATGTCTGGACCGTCACCGACAGCTGGAAGGTCAAGCGCATCCGGCGCAATCCGCAGGTCACCGTGCAGCCGTGCGATCTGCGCGGCAAGGTGCACGGTGACGTGGTCGAGGGCACCGCGGCGGTGCTCGATGCCGCGGGCTCCGACCGGGTGCGGGGTTTGATCAAGCGCCGCTATGGCATTGCGGGCTTGGTCACCGTGCTGGGCAGTCAGCTGCGCCGCGGCAAGTCCGGCACCATCGGCATCGAGATCGCCGCCGCGTAGGCGATCGGCTCGGGCGGCACGCTGCGGGCTGCCGCCCGAATTTCCCGGCGGGCTAGTCGAGCAGTTGGGTGACGGCGAGACCGACGGACGCGTCCCGACCGCGAAACAGCTTGTGCCCCTTGATCAATAGCTTGCCGATCAGGCCGTACTTGCCGTATACGACCTCACGAACATGTTCGGTTTCGGCGGCGTCGAGCACGACGGCGGTACCCGAGATCTCCTCGACGCCGCGCACCCGGCCGCGATTATCGGAAATCTGAAGCTTCACCAGCGGAGTCCGGCTGATGCGCTTCACCTTCCAGGTACCGACACTGGTCCAGATGACGATGCGGTCGCCGTCGGGAGCCACCCACACCGGAGAACCGACCGGGGTGCCGTCCTTCTTGAAGGTGGTGAGTCGTGCGTATTTGGCCTGGGCCAGGTCATTCCATGTCATACGCCAACGGTATTGCCGCGCCCGGCAGGGTCACATCCGCGCACGAGCGCGCATTCGCCTACGCCTGGAGTCGTACTCGGGACGGGTAGTCGTACGCGCTCACGCCGGAACCGGGCGCGGCCCGACCGCCGGACCCTGCGGCCCGGCGGCCTACGAGATGTGCCGTATCTACCGCGTCATGGTTGATCGGCGGCGATGAGCGCGCCGAGCAGTCCGCCGACGCCACAGCCGACAATGGCTCCGACGATGAAGAACCAGATACCGATCGCGATACCGACAATGCAGCCGATCACCGCGCCCGCGACGATCGAACCCGTATTGGAGATGTTCTGTAGCGCGGCCACGTCGGTGGTGGGCGCGACGATATCCGCCATGCTGGCGGGCCGGACCGTCAATGTGGTTCCGGCGGCGTCGACTTCGGGGACCACGCTCACCGACCGATCGGCGACCTGATAGACCAGCGGTAGCGAGCTCATGACCTCGCCATTCGCGCCGATCACATTGACTATGCCACCGGCGATTTCGAAATGCCCGCCGACGAGTGTGGTACTCACCGTGGAGCGATCGGTGGCCAGGCTGGTGGTGTATTCGACCCCTCGATCGACACCACTCACACCCGGAATGGCGACGGCCGGTTCACCGTGCGCGGTAACGGTCGCCATACACAGCGCGGCGACGGAAAGTAAGGCTGTAGCGGCAATTCTGGCGATTCTCATGATGGTTCCCTGCAATCGATGAGCCGATTCACCGCAGTACGGAGTAGACGTAATCCGGGGAGGAAACGTCGACACACTACGATTCGATTGCGCGTACTCTTGCGACGCGGCGAATCGGGGAATCCACTTCCAATTGTTCGGCCCAATATGGGGATTGGGTTGTCCGGTGCCTCCCCGAGTCTGGCGGCCGAACGATTCTTATGATCCTCTCAGAAAGCCTGGTAGGGCAGCCCCGGTGCCGGGGTTGTCCGCCAATGTCCTGCGCTTATCCGGCGCCGGAAGATCGGCCGGACACCCCGGCCCGCCACAGCATTACGCCTCGCTAACCTGGAATTCGCCTATTCCAGTTCGCCTTCGGTCTCCAGATAGACCTGACGCAAACGGTCGAGCGTGTCGCTCTCCGGATGCTCCCAGAGCTTCCGTTCCGCCGCTTCCAGCAAACGTTCCGCAATGCCGTGCAGCGCCCAGGGATTCGACTGCTCCATGAACTTGCGATTCACATCGTCGAAGACATAGCTCTCGGCAAGCTTTTCGTACATCCAGTCGGCGACCACATTGGTGGTGGCGTCATAGCCGAACAGATAGTCGACCGTGGCGGCCATTTCGAATGCGCCCTTGTACCCGTGCCGACGCATGGCATCGAGCCAGCGCGGATTCACCACGCGGGCGCGGAACACGCGGGTCGTCTCCTCGGACAGGGTGCGGGTGCGCACGGCGTCCGGGCGGGTGCTGTCGCCGATGTACGCCTCCGGATTCTTGCCGGTGAGCGCGCGCACGGCGGCGACCATGCCGCCGTGGTACTGGAAGTAGTCATCGGAGTCGGCGATATCGTGCTCGCGGGTGTCGGTGTTCTTGGCGGCCACCGCGATTCGCCGGTATGCGGTGCGCATGTCGTCGGCGGCGGGAGCGCCGTCCAGGTCGCGGCCGTAGGCGAAACCGCCCCACGCGGTGTAGACCTGCGCCAGATCATCATCGGTGCGCCAGCTCTTTGAATCGATGAGCTGCAACAGGCCCGCACCGTAGGTGCCCGGCTTCGACCCGAAGATCCGGGTGGTCGCGCGGCGCTCATCGCCATGCTCGGCCAGATCCGACTGCGCATGCGCGCGCACGTAATTCGACTCGGCGGGCTCCTCCAGCTCCGCCACCAGCCGCACGGCGTCATCGAGCAACGCAAGCACGTGCGGGAAGGCATCGCGGAAGAACCCGCTGATCCGCACGGTCACGTCGATGCGCGGCCGCCCCAGCTCCTCCAGCGAAATCGCCTCCAGGGTGGTGACACGGCGGCTCGCCTCATCCCACACCGGCCGCACACCCAGCAAGGCCAGCACCTCGGCGATATCGTCGCCGGAGGTCCGCATGGCCGAGGTGCCCCACACCGAAAGCCCCACCGAACGCGGGTACTCCCCGTGATCGGCCAGGTACCGCTCCAGCAGCGAATCCGCCATGGCCTGACCGGTTTCCCACGCCAGCCGCGAAGGCACCGCCTTAGGATCCACCGAGTAAAAATTCCGACCGGTCGGCAACACATTGATCAGCCCACGCAGCGGCGACCCACTCGGCCCCGCCGGAATGAACCCACCATTCAACGCATGCAGAATCCGCGAAATCTCCACCCCGGTCTGCCGCAACCGCGGCACCACCTCGGTAGCCGCAAACCCCAGCACCTTCCGCACCGCGTCCAGCCGCCCCGCAACCTCGGAGTCGGACTCCGCCGCTCCCACACCGGCTTCCGCGGCTGCGCGCCATCCACCGACGAGGTCTTCGGTGATCGCGTCGATGGAATCCACGTCCCAGTCGACCTCTTGCATGGCGGCGACCAGTTCGCGGGCACGGGTTTCGAAGGCGTCCACGCGGTTGCGGGATTCGTCACCGGCTTCGCTGAGGCCCAGGGCTTCTCGCAGGCCGGGGACATTGGATTCGCCGCCCCAGAGCTGGCGGGCGCGGAGCATGGCCAGGACCAGGTCTACTTCGGCTTCGCCGGTAGGGGCTTGGCCGAGGATGTGGAGGCCGTCGCGGATCTGGACGTCCTTGATCTCGCACAGCCAGCCGTCGACGTGCAGGAGCATATCGTCGAAGACTTCCTCGTCGGGGCGCTCCGCCAGGCCGAGGTCGTGGTCCATTTTGGCCGCGCGCATGAGCGTCCAGATCTGCTGGCGGATGGCGGGGAGCTTGGCCGGGTCGAGGGTGGAGATATTGGCATGCTCGTCGAGCAATTGCTCCAGACGCGAGATATCGCCGTAGGTTTCGGCGCGCGCCATGGGCGGGATGAGGTGGTCAACCAGGGTGGCGTGGGCGCGGCGCTTCGCCTGGGTGCCCTCGCCCGGATCGTTCACCAGGAACGGGTAGATGAGTGGGAGATCGCCGAGCGCGGCATCGGTGCCACAGGAGGCGGACATGCCGAGGGTCTTGCCGGGCAGCCACTCCAGGTTGCCGTGCTTGCCCAGGTGCACCATGGCGTCGGCGGCGAAACCGTCGGGGGCGGCGAGCCAGCGGTAGGCGGCCAGATAGTGGTGCGAGGGCGGCAGATCCGGGTCGTGGTAGATGGCGACCGGGTTCTCACCGAAACCGCGCGGCGGCTGCACGATCAACACCACATTGCCGAAACGCAGTGCGGCAATGACGATTTCGCCCTTGGGATCGGCGGAGCGGTCGACGTACAGCTCCCCCGGCGGCGGGCCCCACGCCTCGATGACGCCCGCGCGCAGATCGTCGGGGAGGGTCTCGAACCAGACGGTGTAGGCGGCCGCGCCGATGCGAATCGGGTTGCCCTCCAACTGTTCCGCGGTCAGCCAGTCCGGATCCTGGCCACCGGCGGCGATGAGGGCGTGAATGAGCGCGTCGCCGTCACCCTGCTCCAGGCCGGGGATCTCCCCCGGCTCGCCGAGATCGTATCCGGCGGAACGCATTTCATTCAGGATCTTGATGGCGCTGGCAGGAGTGTCGAGACCGACGGCATTGCCGATGCGGGCATGCTTGGTCGGATACGCGGACAGCACGATGGCGACCCGCTTCTGCTCGGCGGGAATGTGCCGCAGCCGCGCATACCTGGTCGCGATGCCCGCCACGCGTGCCGCGCGCTCGGCATCGGGCACATAGCTCGACAGTCCGTCGGCGTCGAACTCCTTGAACGAGAACGGCACCGTGATGATGCGGCCGTCGAACTCCGGCACCGCCACCTGGGTGGCGACATCCATGGGCGAGAGGCCGTCGTCATTTGCCTCCCACTGCTCGCGCCCACTGGTCAGGCAGAGTCCTTGCAGTATGGGCACATCCAGGTCGGCGAGCGCGCCCACATCCCACGCTTCATCATCGCCGCCCGCCGAGGCGGTAGCCGGTTTGGTGCCGCCCGCGGCCAGCACCGTCACCACCAGGGCATCGGCCGTGCGCAACCGGGCGAGCAGGGCCGGTTCGGCGGTACGCAGCGAGGCGCAGTAGATCGGCAGCGCCCGCGCGCCCTTGTCCTCGATGGCCGAGCACAGCGCGTCGATGTAGGTGGTGTTTCCGGCCAGGTGCTGCGCGCGGTAGTAGACCACCGCGACCGTCGCAGCGTCTTCGGCGAGCTCGCGGGAAATCCGTTCCAGCTCACCCCAGCTCGGCATCTCCACCGGCGGCTCGAAGCCATGGCCGGTGAGCAGCACCGTGTCGGACAGGAAGTTGTGCAGCTGCAAGAGGTTTCCGGGACCGCCCGCGGCCAGGTAGTTGTGCGCATCGGCGGCCACACCGCCGGGGACGGTGGAGCACTCCATGAGCTCGGCATCGGGAGCGATCTCACCGCCGAGCGCGACCATGGGAATCCCGCTGGCGCGCACCGCCTCCAGCCCCTCTTCCCAGGCACGCTTGCCGCCGAGGATGCGCACGATCGCCAGATCCGCGCCCTCCAGCAGGCCCGGCAGATCCTCCGGCAGCAGGCGCGCCGGGTTCGCGAGCCGGAAATCGGCCCCGCTGGCGCGCGCGCTCAGCAGATCGGTGTCGGAGGTGGACAGCAGCACAATCACAGGGTTCGGCCTTCCTAAGGGTTTCGCGCCCAGCACGGTTCGGCGCCCGCCGGGAAGGTCTGACTGTCACAGTGGCGCGACCGCACCGGAATTGCACCGGTTTCTTCTGGTCCGACGAGCCCCGCGATGCTATCGCGCCCGCATCACAGTGCGGCAAAGCCTGCTCCGTGAGCCTTCTCGGCCCTCCCCTCCAGGCGTACGCTCCCGGTATGCCAAACACCCCGGGTTGGGTCAGGCGGAACCGCTTTGCTGCCTGGTCAGGATACTTTTGCGTACTGGTTGCCTTCGCGACGCTGGCAATGGCATTGACGGCCGCGGGCAGCGGCCACACCCAATGGGCCATGCTCTCGGGCATCATCTGCGCGGCCACCGTCCTCTTCGGGCTCACGGTCGCAACCACCACCATCCACCGCGACCACACCGAACACCACAACGTCCCCAGCCTCCTCAACGACACCTGGGAAGTAAGCCCCGCCTTCGCCCGCCGCCGAGGCGCCCCGAAGTCCATAGAACCCCACCACGCAGGCTGACCCCTCCCCCAAAGGCGGGTGCCCCACCAGGCACCCGCCTTCACCCTGCCCGCCACTTCCACCGTCTTCATCCACGCAATCGGATGACCGGCGCGACAGTGCTCGCCCACGCGCGGCCCCCATAAGCGCTGCATGCGACGCACACCAAGATCAGGGAGCACTGGCGGCGGGAATCGCCTGGAAATCGCGCCACCACAGCTCCCTCGGTGGATGAGTTGGGTGGATCGCGTGTAGGTGGGGGTCGCCCGCGCACGGCCCGATGGGCGCTGCTCGTGCGGCGCACCAAGATCAAGGAGCGCTGGTGGCGAGAATCGGCTGAAAATTACGCCACCACAGCTCCCTCGGCGGAGGTGTCGGGTGGATCGCGGGGTGGGTGGGAGTCGCCGTAGGCTGGGTTGGTCATGAGCAGAACCGAATCCGACTCTTGCCCTGGTGTGCTGCGGCTGCATGAGGCAGCCGATGGGCCGCTCGCCCGTATTCGTGTGCCCGGGGGGCGGCTTACACCGGAGCAGTTGCAGGCGTTGGCCGAAGCGTCCGTTGAGCTGGGCGAGGGGAATATCGAGCTGACCTCGCGCGGGAATGTGCAGTTGCGGCGGGTGCGGGACGCGGGTGCGCTCGAGGAGCGGTTGAGGGCGGCCGGGTTGCTGCCCACTGCTTCACATGAGCGGGTGCGGAATATTGTCGCGTCGCCCTTATCCGGGCGGTTGGGTGGGTGGACCGATGTGCATCCGCTGGTCCCGGCACTGGATGCCGGATTGCAAGCCGAGCCGCGGTTGGCGGAATTGCCGGGGCGGGTGCTGTTCACTCTCGATGACGGGCGCGGGGATGTGAGCGGGCTCGGGGGCGATATCGGTGTGCACGCGATCGACGACACCACCTACGCATTGCTGCTCGCGGGCAAGGACTCCGGGGTGCGGGTGCCCGCGGGCGAGGCGGTCGACCTGATGCTCGCGGCCGCGCACGCGTTCCTCGAAGTGCGCGACGGCCAATGGCGGTTGCATGAAGTCCCCGAGGGGTCAGCGCGCGTCACCGAGCAGCTACTGGCCACCCGATCCGGTCTGACCACCTCCGACGAATCCGTCGAAGTGGCTGCGCGCCAAGACATCCCGATCGGCTGGCTCACCCAGTCCGATAACAACGTGGCACTCGGCGCAGGCATCCGCCTGGGCACCCTCCCCGCCCGCACCGCCGAATTCATCGCCGCCATCGAACGCCCCATCCTCCTCACCCCGTGGCGCAGCGTGGTCATCACCGACCTCGACGAATGGACCGCCGAACAAGTCGTCCGCGTCCTCGCCCCCATGGGCCTGCTCTTCGACACCAACTCCCCCTGGCTCCTGGTCAGCGCCTGCGCGGGCATGCCCGGCTGCGCCAAATCCCTCACCGACGTCCGCGCCGACGTCGCCGAAGCCGTCGAATCCGGCCGCGTACTCCACTCCGCCACACCACAATCCGCCCACGAGGCCCTCAACGCCGACGAAATCATCGCCTCCGGCCGCCAACACTGGTCCGGCTGCGACCGCCGCTGCGGCCGCCCCCGAGGCCCGGCCACCGACATCATCGCCACCACCACCGGCTACCGAATAAACCCACCCGCCTGAATCCCACCGCCGCAGCCCGCTCCCGCAGCGCGGTCAACGGACGGCATCGCCACCGTCAGCTCTCCATCGCCCATCCAGGCGCGCCGCCGCACGGTCACCAAGATTCGCGAACGACCACCGCATCGTCCCCTGCGAGCAGCTCCGGTCGCGGCCACAACGCCGAGACCATAGCGATTTTCGAGTGGGCATCCGACCAGCTCGACTACGACTGTCGCGATACCGACGCGCAGCGCCGCATTCTCAGTGACGTCTTCAATGGCCAGGCCTGGGAGGCATCGAAATCGGTGAGGGAGCTGTGGTGGTGGGAATTGCGGGGAAATCCCGCCACCACAGCTCCCTCACCGGCCAGCCCTGCCGGGGTCAGTGGATTGCGAGGCGGTGGTGGGTCGGGGTCCAGGTGGGGGTGACTGTGCCCTGTGAATCTTGTTCGACAGCCCGGGGAGAGGGAGAGTGGAGTATCCGCGGGTTGGAACGGGTGCGGGAGGTTGGCGTGACGGTTTCGAGGTTGAGCGATGGTGAGATCGCGGGGATGTCGGATGATGAGCGGCGGGAGTTGATTCGGCGGTTGCAGGTGCCGGTGGAGCGGGTGTTGCCGCGGCCCGAGGTGGTGCGGGTGCATCGGCGGGTTCGGTTGACGCTCATGGTCGGTGGGTGTTTGGCGTTGATTCCTTGGATGGTTTATCTGGGGTTGACGTTGCCTGCGGAGTATCACGCGCAGAATTGGTCGCTGGCTTGGATCGGGTATGACATTGTGCTGGTGCTCAGCATGGCGGCCACGGCGTATCTGGGGTGGCGGCGGCGGGTGTTGTTGATTTTGCCCGCGCTGGCTACGGGGGTGTTGTTGCTGGTGGATGCCTGGTTCGACATCGTGACCGCCGAGGCCAGTGATGTGTGGTGGTCGGCGGGCACGGCCATTGTGGGCGAGATTCCCTTGGCGGCACTGCAGATCAGTGGGGCGATCATGTTGTTCCGCTTCCTGATTCTCGCCCACCCGCTGCGCGATCCGACGGTCAGTGTGTGGAGGACTCCGCTGCCGTTCTGACCCCGTGCAATTCGAGAGTGCAGCATTTCACGCTGCCACCGGCCTTGAGCAGCTCGGACAAGTCGATGCCGACCGGTTCGTATCCGCGGGCGCGGAGTTGCTCGGACAGAGCGGTGGCGCGCTCACTGAGGAAGACGTGGAAGCCGTCGCAGACACCATTGAGGCCCAGCACATTCGCGTCCTCGTCGGTGGCGATGATGGCATCGGGATACATCTCGGCCAGCAGGCGCGCACTGGTGCCACTGAAGGCGGCCGGGTAGTAGGCAATGGTGTCGTCCAGGACCATGAGCGCGGTGTCGAGGTGGTAGAAGCGCGGGTCGACCAACTCCAGTGACACCACCGGCAGGCCGAAGAACTCCGCCACCTCACGGTGCGCGTCGCGAGAGCTGCGGAAGCCGGTACCCGCCAGAATGCGATTGCGGGAGATCGCGAAATCGCCTTCACCCTCATTGATTTCGTGCGCAGCCGCGACCTGGGCGTAGTGCTGCGCGGACATCCAGTCGTGATAGGCCGGACCCTCTTGCGCCCGTTCGGGATTGGCGAATCGCGCCGACAGCGCGCGATCACCGATCACCAGGCCGCCATTGGCCGCGAACACCATATCCGGCAGCCCCGCGACACCGTCCACCACATGCACGCGATGGCCGTGCCGTTCATAGGTCGCCCGCAAGGTCTCCCACTGCGCGAGCGCGAGCGCCTGATCCACCGGGGCGCTGAGGTCCATCCACGGATTGATGGCGTAATTGACGTCGAAGTGATCGGGGCGGCACATCAGGAACTCGCGCACCGTCGGGCGGCGGGCGCCCGACGGTTCTGGTGCGCGGAGGGTGGCTACGGACGTCAACGAGACTCCTCTCGAACACACTGATTCAGGTGTTTGGTTTCCAGCGTTGACACGAAGGTAAATGGCGTAGCGTTGCGTCTGAAATAGCGATTCATTGCGTGATCATGGATTCTGACAGCGAATCGTTGCGCGCGCCGAAGGGATCACCGTGGACGAGATCGACCGGCGGATTCTCGCCCACCTGCTCAAGCACGCCCGCGCCTCGTTCCAGGACATCGGCACCGTGGTCGGACTCTCCGCACCCGCGGTGAAGCGGCGGGTCGACAAGATGGTGGCCGGTGGCCAGATCACCGGATTCACGGCGGTGGTGAATCCGGCCGCACTGGGCTGGCGCACCGAGGCGTACGTCGAAGTCTTCTATCAGGACAACATCTCCCCCAGCGAACTGCGCCGCAGTCTCGAACCCATTCCACAGGTGGTGGGCGTGTGGACGATTGCCGGGGAGGCCGACGCGCTCGTGCACGTCATGGCCACCGATATGGCCGAGATCGAGGCCACCGTGGAGCGGATTCGGGAGAACACGCGGGTTGGGCGCACCCGCAGCAACATTGTCATGTCGCGGCTGATCGAGCGGCCGCGCACCTGATCCGGGCACCGCGAATCCCAGCCGTGTGGTCCGGCGCACTACCCGCTCCACGCGGCCGGGAGCGCGAAATCTAGGGTGGACGCCATGTCCGACGTGCGCACCAGCTACCTCACCGACGGGGCCGAGATCTATCGGCGCTCCTTCGCGACCATTCGGGCCGAGGCGGATCTCGCACGGTTCCCGGCGGATGTGTCGCAGGTGGTGGTGCGGATGATCCACGCTTGCGGGCAGGTCGATCTCGCGGGCGATGTGGAATACAGCGACGGTGTGGTGGCCGCGGCGCGGGCCGCGCTGCGGGGTGGCGCGCCCATTCTGTGCGACGCCAATATGGTCGCCTCCGGGGTGACGCGTAAGCGGCTGCCCGCCGACAATGACGTGCTGTGCCTGCTCGGCGATCCGCGCGTGCCCGAGCTGGCCGCGCTGATGGGCAATACGAGATCCGCTGCGGCACTGGAACTCTGGCGTGATCGACTGGAGGGCGCGGTGGTCGCCATCGGCAATGCGCCGACCGCGCTGTTCCATCTGCTCGACATGCTCGATGCGGGCGCGCCCCGACCGGCCGCGGTGCTCGGCATCCCGGTCGGCTTCATCGGCGCGGCCGAATCCAAGCAGGCCTTGGCCGAATACGGCGATATCGAATTCCTCACCGTGCGTGGCCGGCGCGGCGGCAGCGCCATTACCGCCGCCGCCCTCAATGCGATTGCGAGCGAGACAGAATGAGCGGCAAGCTCTGGGGCATCGGACTCGGCCCCGGCGATCCGGAGCTGGTGACGGTCAAGGCGGCGCGGGTCATCGGCGCGGCCGATGTGATCGCCTTCCACAGCGCCAAGCACGGCCGCAGCATCTCGCGCGCCATTGCCGCGCCCTATATGTGCGAGGGCCAGCTCGAAGAGCATCTCGTCTACCCGGTGACCACCGAGGCCACAGATCATCCCGGCGGCTATCAGGGCGCCATCGACGAATTCTACGAATCGGCCGCCGCCCGCCTGGCCGAACATCTCGCGGCGGGCCGCTCGGTGGCCCTGCTCGCGGCCGGAGACCCGTTCTTCTACAGCTCCTTCCAGCACATGCACCGCCGCCTGGCCGACCGCTTCGACTCCGAGATCATCCCCGGCGTCACCTCGGTCAGCGCCGCATCGGCCGCCCTGGCCACTCCCCTGGTCGAAGGCGAACAGGTCCTCACCATCCTCCCCGGCACCATGCCCACCGAGGAGCTCACCCGCCGCCTGCGCGAAACCGACGCCGCCGCCATCATGAAGCTCGGCCGCACCTATCCCGGTGTCCGCCAAGCCCTTTCCGATTCCGGCCGCCTCGCCGACGCCTACTATGTCGAACGCGCCAGCAGCACCCGCCAGCGCGTCCTGCGCGCCGCCGACGTGGATGAGGCCAGCGTCCCGTACTTCGCGATCACCATCGTCCCCGGCCCGAAGCCGGAAACCCGAATCACACTGACGGACACCACATCCGACGCTGCCACCGCCTCCACGCGCGGGACGGAAGCTTCGCCCCGTGATTCCGGCACATTCTTGGCCGGAACCCAGCGCGCAGTAGGTCATCCCGGCCAGGAGCATGCCGAGATGACGGGTGTCGCGACCACCGTAACTAGCGCGACCGCTACGCATGCGGCTCCCACCGAAATCTCGGTCGACTCGACCGCTGCCGCGCCCGCCGAGTTGCTCGCCGCGGCATCGACTGTGACACACGGTGATCCGCACGATGATCGAGCTGTGACCCGAGACGGCAGCTCGGCCACAGATACCGGGTCCGCGTCAGTCGCCGCAAACGTCGCCGCTCCGGGCACGGCTACGGATTCATCTGCGGCGCAGCTGGATCGAACGGGCGAAGTGGTGGTTATCGGGCTTGGCCCGGGAGCCGAGGCGTGGACTACTCCTGAAGTGACGAAGGCGCTGGCCGAGGCCACCGATATCGTCGGGTATTCGACGTATGTGAATCGGGTGCCGGTGCGGGCGGGGCAGCGGCGGCATGCGAGTGATAACAAGGTCGAATCCGAGCGGGCCGCAATGGCTTTGGATATGGCCAAGCAGGGGGCCAAGGTTGTTGTGGTGTCCTCCGGGGATCCCGGGGTGTTCGCCATGGCGGCGGCGGTTGTCGAGGAGTCGGCCGATCCGCAGTGGCGGGAGGTGCCGGTGCGGGTGCTGCCGGGGGTTACCGCGGCGAGTGCGGTGGCCAGTCGGATGGGGGCTCCGCTGGGGCATGACTTCGCCATGATCTCGCTGTCGGATCGGCTGAAGCCGTGGGAGGCCGTGGCCAAGCGGATTTCGGCGGTGGCGGGGGCCGATATGGCGTTCGCGGTGTACAACCCGGCGTCGTCGCAGCGCAAGTGGCAGGTGGCGGCGATGCGGGAGCTGGTGCTCGAGCACCGTAAGCCGGACACGCCCGTGGTCATCGGCCGCGATGTGGGCGGGCCGACCGAGACCGTGCGGGTGGTTACCCTGGGCGAGCTGGATCCGGCCGAGGTGGATATGCGCACGCTGTTGATCGTGGGCGCATCCACCACCACGGTGTTCGACGCGCCGGGCGGACCCCGGGTGTACACCTCGCGGCGCTACGGGGATTAATATTCCATAGTGGAACGTAGGCTGGAAGGAGTGGCAGTGACAGAAGAGAAATCGCGTCGCCAGCTCAATTCGACGGCCGCGTCTCTACTCGGATTCCTACACTGGGGCGATATGTCCGGATGGGACCTGGTCGCCCTGGCGCAGGACCGCATCGGCGACTTCTGGACCATCACCCAGAGCCAGGTCTACCGCGAGCTCGGCGCCATGCATCAGCACGGCCTGGTGGAGAAGGGCGAATCCGGCGCCCGCGACCGCACGCCCTACCGCATCACCGAGGACGGCCGCGAGGCCTTCGCCGAATGGATCGCCCGCGATCCGGGCGCGGAAACCATCCGCGTGCCGCTGCTGCTCACGCTGTCCTTCGGTGAATTCGTCGACCCACACCGGCTCGACCGCATCATCGCCGCCAATCGCACCGTGCACGAACAACGCCTGGCCAAATACCTTTCCGGCCACGACGAGCAGAAGATGTCGCCCTTCGAACGCGCCACCCTGGACTTCGGTATTCGCTACGAGCGGGCCGTCCTGGAATGGTTCGACCGGCTGCCCGAACTACTCGACCGCAATAGCCGACTGTCCTGATCGGTCTAACGCGCCTGGCGGAGCAACCAATCCCACGCCGCGGCAACGGTTTCCACCTGCGTCGCACCCTCCGGCAGGCGCGGCCGATCGATCATGACGACCGGCAGGCCGAGCTCACGGGCCGCGGTGAGCTTCGCCTCGGTGAGCGTTCCACCGCTGTCCTTGGTGACCAGGGCATCGATGCGACGGTCCGTGAGCAACTCGACCTCATCGGCGACGGTGAACGGGCCGCGCGCCAGCAGCACCTCATGCCGTTTCGGCACGGCGCATTCGGGCGGATCGATGGCGCGGATCAGGAACCACTGCTCCGACTCCGCGAAGGCCGCCACACCCTGGCGGCCGACGGTCAGGAACACGCGATCCCCCAGTCCGGCAACGGTTTCCGCCGCCACGACCAAATAGGGCACGCGAATCCAATTGTCCCCGGCCTGCTCGGTCCACGCCGGGCGGCGCAGGTGCACCACCGGCAACCCCAAACTGGTCGCCGCCGCGGCCGCATTGGCGGTCATCCCCCCGGCGAAGGGATGTGTGGCATCGATCACCGCCTGAATGCCGTTCTTGGCCAACCAGCTTCGCAGTCCATCCACGCCGCCGAAGCCCCCGATGCGCACCTGTCCCGCCGGCAGGATGGGTTGGCGCACACGACCGGCGAGCGAGGAGACGATATCGAATCCTCGCTCGCCGGAGGCGATGTCGGCCAGTTCCCGGGCTTCCCGGGTGCCGCCCAGAATCAGAATTCTCAGGGCTGCCCGCTGAAGTAGGCCGAACCCGAATCGATCAGCGGCTGTCCACCGGCGACCAGCAGGCCGATGAGCGCACCGAACGGCAGGCCGATGCCCAGGAAGAACGCACCGATGATCGCGCCGATCACGCCGCCCAGCGCCGCATGCTGCAACTCGGAGAAGAACCACTCCTGCGAGCCGATCTCCTTCGCGGTGACCAGCGGAGCGGTAACCGGGGTCAACGTGAGCTGCTTACCGTCATTGTCGATGCCCGCGGCCAGCTCGACCGGCTTGCCCTGCAGCTCCCCGGCCAGCGCGACCTGCGTGACCACCACACCGGCCTCGTTCTTCAGCACCACCTTCTTACCGGTGCTGTCCAGGCTGAACTGCCCACCCGTCACCTGCGTGATCACACCATTGCCGACCTCGGCCAGCTTCACGATGTAATCAACGCCCTGCTGCTTGCCCTGCACCTGCGGCGCGACCTGCTGATCCTGCACAACCGGGGCCGGATCGACGGGCGCGGCAGCACTGGTACCGGAAGCGATCCCGGTGGCAGCGACAGCAAGCATTGCGATGGCGGCGAACTTCTTGTACTTCATGAATCTCCCAAGACAACTAGTACCGAACCCGATAACGATCGGGTCACGGAACCGACCATACCTGCTGAAGCGTGAATGTTTCAGTACGAGTTACGCATTCCCTCGAGTCCTCATTGCGCCGCAGTAGCGAAAAAGCCACGCACGCACCATCAGAATGCCCCAATCACACCCGGGAACGGGCCGCGATCGCCCACAAAAGTGAGGTGGTTCCTCGGCCGCGAGGCGGTGAAGCTGAATTTCCCGACGACGAGTATCCGGCGCCTACCCGCGTTGCTCGATGGCGGTGATGAGTGTGCGGTCAGCGTCGCGACGGGTCGTCACTGTTTGCTTGAAGCTTTCCTGCAAGGCACCCGGACGCTGCTGTGTGACCTCGACGGTCCACATCTCCGAACCGGGCGGGATGGCGGCACTCACGTCCGGCGTGACCTGCACGCAGTAGCGGGTGCCGGACGGGACGTAGCTGTCGATGGCCTGTTGGAGGGTCGCGGCCTCGGAGATGTTGGAACCGTCGGCGACGACCTTGCGGGCGGCGGTGCCCGAACGCAGGACGTAGTAGGCATATTGGAAGGCCAGGATGGCGTCGGGGCCACTGGCGGTTCCGCCCGGATCGGTACCGGCCACCACGGTTGAATTGCGGCGTGAGGGGCATCCATCGACCGCTGGGCCCGCGGCGAGGGCGGAGGTGACGGCCGATCCGGTCGGGCGCGTGGAGGTTGTCGACGGGGAGGACGTGGCGGCTGCGGACGACGAGTCGGTATCCGTGACCGAGTAGATGAGCCCGGTGACGGCCACACCGGCCGCGCAGATCAGGGTGACGACGACAACCAGCAGCGGCAAGCGGGGCGAGTTACCGCCACGGGGAACGGCCGCGGGTCTACGCCCACCGGGAACGGGAGTTGCGGGTCTGCGGCCGCCAGGAACGGAAGTTGCGGGTTTACGGCCGCCGGGAACGGAAGTTGCGGGTTTACGGCCGCCGGGAACGGGAGTTGCGGGTTTACGGCCGACCGTCGCGAATGTCGCTGAGGCGGGGGGCTTTCGCGATGGGCCGGTGTTCGATCGCGGGCGGGCGGCCACGGTGGGCACGGGACGGGTGGCCGCTTCCGCCGGGGTGATCGCCGCGGTCAAGTCCGCGGACAACTCGAGACAGGTGGCGTATCGATCGGCGGGATTCTTCGCCATCGCGCGGGCGATCACCGGGCGCAGCGCGACCGGGAGACCCGGTTTCACGGCATCGGGTGCGGGAATCGCCCCGCTGAGATGGCTGTACATCAGATATTGCGGATCCCCGTCGGGGAACGGCGGTACGCCGGTGAGCATTTCGAACACCGTGCAGCCGAGGGAGTAGACGTCGGCGCGACGGTCGACCGGCACCGCGCGGTGGAATCGTTCCGGGGCGACATAGGAGAAGCTCGCCGCGATCGAACCGACATCGGTGAGGCTGTTTCCCTCGTGGACCGACTTCGCGATGCCGAAATCGGTGAGCAGCACCCATTCTCGCGGGTTCGCGGTCAAGAGGATATTGGCGGGCTTGACATCCCGGTGCAGCACTCCCGCGTCGTTCGCGTAGTCCAGGGCCGCGGCCACGTGCGCGGTGACGGCGGCTACACGGCGCAGCTCGAGCGGGCCGCCATCCAGTACGGCGGCCAGATCGGCCCCGTCGACATAGGCCATGGAGAGCCAGAGCAGGCCCTCTTCCTCGCCGCTCGCGAAGATCGTGACGATATTCGGATGGGATAGTCGCGCAATCGTATTCGCCTCCCACCGGAAGCGTTGCCGAACCTCTTCGTCGGCACTCGCTACACGATTGAGCACCTTCAGCGCGATGAACCGCGGCAGGTCCCGATCCCGGGCCAGGTACACCTCGCCCATCCCGCCGGTGCCCAGCAAACGCTCGATCCGATACCCGGCGAAGATAACCCCCGTCCGGAGTTGCCCACCCAACTATTCCTCCAATGCAGCTGCAAGCGCCGACAATACCGGCACGCGCGCGGGTACTGAACTCCCTCCTCCGTCGAGTCGGGGGGCGGATCCCTCGGCCGGGTGAGGTGGATACCCCAGGTGATCCCTGACCCGATATCCCCCGCAGGTGGGATTCGCTTCCGAGATTGTTTCGGTAGCTTCGGAATCATGCAGCCGCCGTGGACCGCCCGCTTACGAGGTGGGTGCCGTGTGGCGATCGTGTTCGGTGCGTGCCTGTTCGCCGTGGGCCTGCTCACCGCTCCCCCGGCTCGTGCCGACGGGCCGGCCGGTGGGGCGGAGTTGATGGTGGCGCAGTCACTGGGAGAACGGGAGTTGACGATCATCGTGCATCGGGCGCAACCGGTGCCGGGGCCCCTGCAGGTTGAGGTGGTCAGTCATGCCGGGACGGCGGCGGGGACGCTCACGCTCGGGGCGATGCCGACCGATCGCGGCGGGGCGGGGTCCTCGACGACCGTGCAGCTCACCGAGCGGGTGGGGCCCTATCCGGCGACACTGCGAGTCGATCATGCCGGGCCGTGGGAGCTCACGGTGTCCGATGGCGAACAGACTTCGCGCATACCGTTTCTCGTTGCCGCGCAGGTCGTGACGCCGTGGGAGCGCGCGGCCTACGGCGGATTCTTCACCGCGGGGGCGCTGGTGCTGGTGTCGCTGGGGACCGCGCTCATCGCCAAGCGGAGCTGGGTGGCGCTGGTGCCCGTGGGTGGGACCATCGCGGCGTTGACCGTGGCGGTCACCGCCGCGCTGCTGTCGTCGAGCGCACCGCAGCCGCGGCCCGCGGGCAGCCTGCTGGATCCGACCTCCGGGAATATCGGCGACCCGTATCCGGAACTCGGATTGCCGCTGACCACCAATTACTCACGCCCACCGGCGAATCTGACCGTGCGTGCCGAATCGGTCTCGACCGGCCATCCGACCGACGTGCAGCTCTCGCTGACCGATTCGGCGACCGGACGTCCCGTCGACGATCTGCTGGTCACCGATGACGCGCTCATGCATCTCATGATCGTCGGGCCGTCCGGGCGGCTGTGGCATCGGCATCCCATTCGCACCGCGCCCGGGGAGTATCGGATTCGGCTCGGCTTCACCGAGTCCGGGGATTACGCCATTGCCGCCGAAATTGCCCGGCGAGGAGGAGGGGTGCAATTGCTCCGGTCGTCACTACGGATCTCCGGGGATGCCGCACCCGGCACCGGCGATACGGCCGCTCCCGGCACCGAATTGAATGCCACCGATCTGGTCGCGGGTGAGCCCGGCACGCTCACCGCGCGTTTCGGCGGGGCGGCCGATCTGCAGCCGTGGCTGGGTATGGTCGGCCATCTCATCGCGGTCGGCCCGCTGCCCGAGGGCACCTCCCCCGGCACCACCGCGGGCACGGCTCCGATCTGGGCGCATGCGCATGCCATGCCGCCGACGCTCGCGGTGGGGGCACAGGCACCGGATGAGACCGTCGCCGCCTATGGCCCGAATGTCGCCTTCACCTTCACTTTTCCGCTGCCCGGCCGCTATCTGGTCTGGGCGCAGGCCGAACGCGGATATTCCGTGCTGACCGTGCCCGCCACGGTCGATGTCCGCGCGGCAGTGCCGCGATGACCGCGCGCCGGGGGCTCATCGCCGCCGCCGTCGTGATTGTCGCGGCACTCGTGGCGTGGTGGGTTTGGCCCAGCGACGACGCGAAAACGGTGCAGCGCATGAGCGCCGGGCCGTATCTCGTCACCTTGACCGTCGCCGATGGCACGCCCCGCACCGGCGACAACACCGTCGACCTTGAAATCACCGACCAGAAGGGCGATCCCGCCGCACCCGACAAGGTGTCGGTGGAGCCCGCCATGCCCCAGATGGGTCATGCCGTGCCGCCCAATCCCGCGACCTCCGCCGCACCCGGCCACTATCGCGCCACCGTGAGCCTGCCCATGCCGGGCCAGTGGGAGATCGCCGTGAACCTGTCCGGATCGCAGGGATCCGGGCGCGCCACCTTCGCCATCCAGGCCAATTGATCCGGGAGAAAAGGAAATGGACCTCACCGCCAATGCCCGCGGCATGACCGCCACCGCGGCTGCCCCGCTCACCGTTCGACCCTGGTTGCCCGCATCCATCCTGTTCGCCGCCAGCATGACCTTCGCGGTCGGCTCCACCTGGGATATCCAGTGGCACTCCGATGTCGGCCCGGACACCTTCTTCACGCTGCCGCATCTGTTCATCTATGCCAGTGCGGCGATCGCCGGATTCACCAGTCTCGCGGTCATTCTCGCCACCACCGCGGCGGGGCGGGCCGGACGGAGCGTGGACGGTGAACTCGGCGGGCCGGGCATCGGCGTCTTCCGCCGCACCTTCACCGCGCCGCTCGGGTACATGGTCGCGGCGCTGGGCGCGGCCTCGTTCCTGCTGTACGGATTGTGGGATCTGTGGTGGCACAGCCTTTATGGCTTCGATGCCATCATCGACTCGCCGCCGCATATCGGGTTGTTCCTGTCCAGCACGGCCATCTCGGTGGGCACGGTGATCGTGTTCGCGGCCGCGCGCGGACAGCGCTGGGGCGATATCGGCGCGCTCGTCAGCCTCGCGCACCTGCTGACTTCGAGCACGGTAACCGCATTGGCCGTGCAGCGGCTCAGCGTAGGAACCATCCGCTGGACCACCGCCGTGACCGCGTTCATGGTGATTCTTCTGCTTGTCGCGGGTGCGGCCTTCCGGCGCTGGGGCGCGACCATGGTGGCCGTAGCCGGGTCCGCCATTCAGGGCGTGTTCTGGTGGTTCGCGCCGTGGGCCGCGCGCGCCTATGCCGACTTCGTGGGATTGCCCATGCGCGAACATATTCGGGGCCTCCCGTCGACCCCGGCGCTGATTCCGTTCTGCCTGATTCCGGTCGGGATCGTGGTCGACCTGCTGGTGCGCCGCTCCGGCGGACCCACCTGGTTGATCCCCACCCTGGCAGGCGCCCTCGGCGGTGCGATCATCTCCCTCGCCGCCCCCTGGCAGAACATCATGATCTACGGCTCGCACCTACCGCTCACCGCGAACATCATCGCCACCACCATCGCCGGAGCCGTACTCGGCACCCTCGGCGGCTTCCTGGGCTCGGGCTTCGGCGCCATGCTCCGCCTGGCCGCCCCCACCGCCGGAGCCCGCGCATGATCCACCGCCTATTGACCGCCGCCGCAACACTTCTGGCCCTCCTCGGCCTCATGACGGCCACCGCCGCCACCGCCGCGGCCTACCAGCCCGTCAATATCGTCCACACCGAACACGTCCAAGCGGGCCCCTACAGCCTCACCATCGGCTTCAGCGAATGGCCTTTGCGCGCAATGCAATCCCTCGACTTCACCTTCATGCCCGAAGGCGGAGTAGACGACAAATCCGGAACCTTCAACACAATCCAACCCAACGGAAAACCCCGCAACACCCAACCCCTCTCCCGTCACCCCCGCAAACGCGACGTCTGGGGCCTCGACGTGAAATCCCTGGACAAGGAAGGCACCTGGACCTTCCACTTCGCCATCGACGGCCCCCAAGGCCACGGCGAAGGCAACCTCCAAAACCTCACCGTCCTCAAACAACCCGGCCCCCCACTGGGAATCAGCTGGGCCATCAGCACCCTCCCCCTCCTGGGCCTGATCGCCTTCCTCACCTACGCCTGGCGCCGCACCCGCCCCGCCATCCGCGCTAGTGCCGTGTCGGGCAACGTTTGTTAGGTAATCCGGGGGTTGAATCGCGAAATCCACTGTGTGCAGGCGCGAATCGTCGATTCACTGCGGCCCGCAGGTCTCGGTGGCCCTGCGAGCCGCGGACTTCAGCCATGGGTCGATGGCGGGGTCTTGGCTCAAGTCGGTGCGCGCGGCCAGTGCGGTGATGAGGTAGCGATGGTTGACCGAGTACGCCGCCATGCGGTGGGGGTTGTTCCCGCCGGCGTTGTTCACATTGTTTCCGGGTCCGGTCAGGGGATGCCAGATGACGAGGTCCGACTGAAGGTCGCTGGTCAGGTCGTTGGCGGCCGCTTTGGCTGTTGCCGCGTCCTGGAGTGGAAAAAGCTCGACCGAGACCATGACGGGAGGCGGTCCGTCGGGACTAGTCTGCTCCAGGTAGATGCCGAGAATCATGCCCGAACAGCCATGTTCGGCAAGCATTTCCACCACTTTGGTGCCACCGGCATGGCTACAGTCGGGCGGGGTATCGTTCTGCGGCGGACCGCCGGTTTGCAACGTGAACTTGGCACCTCGGTCGTCGGTGAAATTCGCGGCCAACAGGCCGATCGACGTGTACGGGGTGATGTCCGTCTTGGCGTCGTCCCGTAGGTCCTTCTTGACGGTTGTGGTGGCCGGTGTGCTGGGAGTCGACGTGTCGCTCGCGGCCGTCGCGGAAGAACTATCAGCAAGCCTGCTGACACCGTAGCCCCCGGCGGCTATCGTCGCCGTAACCAGCAAGACGATGCCGATGGCGATCCGCACCGGACGCCTCGTCGGGCGTGGATTCGACCATGGCTGAGGTCGAGAATCATGCACCGATTGCGACAATCCCGTGTGTTGCGGCCCCGCTGCGGCATACCCGACTGGAGGGCCGGAGTCGGTGAGCGGCGACCACCCTGGTCGTGATGTCACCCGATGGTTCAGCGCATGCTCCGCGGCTGCGGCCAGTTCGCCGCAGGTGGCGAATCGGTCGGCTGGGTTCTTGGCGAGGGCTCGCGCAATGACATCGTCGAACCTCGGTGGGACAGAGGGGTTTTGCCAGCTGGGGCGAGGGACCGGTGAGTTCAGGTGACCGGCCATCAGCTGTGCCGCATTGACTCCGTTGTACGGCAGCGAACCGGTAAGCATCTGGTACAGCGTGCAACCCAGCGAATACACGTCAGCGCGGCGATCCGCAATCACAGAGGAATCCAATCGCTCCGGCGCGGAGTATTGGAAGCTGGCGAGAACCTCGCCGGTTCGCGTCAGTTGAGCGCCGTCTTCGAAGGAGCTGGCGATCCCGAAATCGGTGAGCACGGCCCGTTCTCGGGTTCCGGCGGCGAGCAGAATATTCGCCGGTTTCACGTCACGATGCAGTATGCCCGCGTCGTTCGCGTAATCGATCGCATCGGCGGTCTCGGCGATGATTCGGACGGCGCGCCCCGGGTCCATCGCGCGGGCATCGTCCAATTCCCTTGCGACATCGGTGCCTTCGATGAAGGCCATCGCGATCCACAGCTGGTCGATCTCCTCGCCACGGGCATAGATTGTGACGATATTCGGATGACTCAGGCGTGCAATGGTATTCGCTTCCCGCTCGAACCGGCTCCGAAGTTCCCGGTCGCCGCTGGCGGTGCAGGTCAGCAACTTCAACGCCACCAGACGCGGCAGGTCGCGATCGCGGGCCAGGTACACCTCCCCCATCCCGCCCGCACCCAACGCCCTTACGATCCGATAGCCGGCAAACAACTCCCCCGGCCGCAACACATTCCCCACCCCAAGCACCCTCTCTGGTCCCGCGCACAGACCATACGCGGATTTCGTCCCCCCTGGTGCCCCGACATTGGGACACTTCCGAACGTTGACACCTGACAACCGATTCGGTTAAGACCGCTCGATAGGCACAGCGGGGGAACGCCTGACGCGCCGCAGACCATGCAACACGATCCAACCCAACGGAAAACCCCGCAACACCCAACCCCTCTCCCGTCACCCCCGCAAACGCGACGTCTGGGGCCTCGACGTGAAATCCCTGGACAAGGAAGGCACCTGGACCTTCCACTTCGCCATCGACGGCCCCCAAGGCCACGGCGAAGGCAACCTCCAAAACCTCACCGTCCTCAAACAACCCGGCCCCCCACTGGGAATCAGCTGGGCCATCAGCACCCTCCCCCTCCTGGGCCTGATCGCCTTCCTCACCTACGCCTGGCGCCGCACCCACGCAGGCCAACGAGTACCCGCATAACCGGACACCACACGCCAAAGCCGCAGCGGCCGTGGGCAATACCGCAGGGTCACCGTATCCGGCGCCACATGCCCTCACGGTCGATTGATAACAATCTGTTCTGAGTCTATTCCGTTCCGGTCTTTCCCTCGACCACATATCAAGTCCTAACCTGCGCATATGACGATTCAACTGACCGCGGTACTGAGGACCGCGCTCACACACGCCGGGAGGCAGTCATGCACAGGTTGCTAGTCCTGTATCCCAAGCCTGTCGATCCTGACCACTTCCGCGACTACTACGTGGCCAACCATCTTCCACTGGTTATGAATTGGCCCGGACTGCTTGCGTGTCGCTACAGCTTCGACGTGGCGACTACGAAGGGAGAAGCGCCGTATTTCGCGGTCTTCGAGGCCGACTTCGCGGACGCTGCCGCCATGGCCGCGGCGCGGTCGTCGGCGGAAGGTCAGCGGGTGTCCGCCGATGTCGTCAACTACGCCACCGGCGGTGTGGTCGTCATCGACTATCCGGTGCAGGACGGCATTAGCTGAGGCAGACCGGAACGCTTGCCTGTATCCAGCAGCCCGGACCGGTGGTGTGAGTTAGCGTGATTCACACAGCTACCACGTGAATATCGACTACTCGACGATGGAGCGGGCAGAGGAATGTCTCAGGTATTTCTGACCATGGCCATGTCACTTGATGGGTTCATCACTGGGCCGGATGACAATGCCGAGAATCCGGCGGGCACCGATGGGATGCGGCTGATGGATTGGCTTGGCGGCGGGGATCCTGGCGCAGAAGGGCTGGAGGCGATGCGGCCCAAGTATTCCCATGGCCAACTCGTGTTCGATGAGGCTTTGGCGACCGGTGCGGTGATCGCGGGGAAGCGGACGGGCGAGTTTGCCGGGTATTGGGGCGGGGATCATCACAATGGGGTGCCGATCTTTGTGCCGACGCATCAGGCGCCGGAGCACAATCCGTTCGAGCGGGTGCGATTTATTACCGATGGCATCGTTTCGTGTGTGCGGCAGGCTAAACAGGCTGCCGGGGAACGGGACGTGATGATGCACGGTGCCTATACCGGGCGGGAGGCATTGAAGGCCGGGGTGCTGGACATGATCGACATCCAGTTGCGGCCGGTGCTGCTCGGGCAGGGTCGACGGCTCTTCGATGGACTGCCACCCGAGCACACCGAACTCGATCTGGTGCGCACCCTCGAGGATCCCGGCGTCCTGCATCTGCGGTACGTGGTCCGCAAATAGCCTCGTAGTCCGACCGCACGAAACCTCCTGGCCCTCAGGGCTTCTGGACCGACCATTGGGTTACTGGGAGTTGGGGGCGCCAGGAGGTGAAGGTGCCGAGGGGTTCGGATCGGTAGATTTGGAAGCGGTGGAGGGTGCCGCCGTGGGTGGCGGAAAGCTTGGTGAGGAAGGCTTCTGATTCGGCGGTTACCGCGTTTGCGACCAAGCGGCCGCCGGGGCGGAGTCGCTGCCAGCAGGATTCGAACATGTCGGGTTGGGTTAGGCCGCCGCCTATGAAGATCGCGTCCGGGGCGGGTAGGTCCGCGAAGGACTCGGGGGCTGCGGGGTGGACCTCTACTTGGGGGACGCCTAGGGCTGCGGCGTTTTCGGTGATTTGTTTGCGGCGGCTTTCGAGGCATTCGAAAGTGACGGCGCGGCAGGTGGAATGGGTTCGGCACCATTCGATGGCGATGGTGCCGGAACCGCCGCCGATGTCCCAGAGCAGTTCGCCCGGGGCGGGGGCGAGGGCGGCCACCGTCAGGGTGCGGATCTCGTACTTGGTGAGTTGGCCGTCGCCGCTGTAGACGCTGTCGGGGAGGCCGGGCAGGCGGGTCAGGCGCGGTGCGGTGGGTGCAGCGACACATTCAATTGCGACGATATTCAGAACATCGCCGGATGGGCGGGTCCAGCCCGCGGCCGTCGCGCTGTCGGTAGTCTCGGCCGGGCCGCCGAGTTGTTCCAGGACCGTCAGAGTGGATTCTCCGAAACCATTGCGGGACAGCAGTTCCGCCAGTTGCGCGGGGGTGTGCTCGTCGGGGCTCAGGACGAGAATGCGGCGACCGTCGGCCAGTTCGGGTAGGACCGTTTCAAGGCGGCGACCGACGGCGCTGACCACGGGGGTTTCTGCCAGCGCCCAACCAAGGCGCGCGCAGGCCAGTGATACCGAGGACGGCTGCGGTAGGACACGAAGGGCCTGGGGCCCCACCAGGCGGGCCAGCGTGACCCCGATGCCGAAGAACATGGGGTCACCGCTGGCGAGCACGCAAACCCGCTGTCCTACAAACTGTTCCAGCAATCCGGGCAGGGCCGGAACCAGCGGCGACGGCCACGCCACCCGTTGTGCGGCGGATTCACCGTCGGGGACCAGCGCCAGTTGACGCTCGGATCCCAGCAGCACCGCCGCCGCCGCGATCTCTCGCCGCGCCGGGCCGCCGAGGCCGTCCCAGCCGTCGGCTCCGATACCGACCACGACGAGGGGACGGTTCTTTCGCCACGGCACAGCGGGAGTCGACGTCACCGCGGAGCCCGCCGCCAGATCGATCGCGGGGTGAAGCGCATGGCAGTGAAGACCAGCCGCAGACGGCGCGGCACCACGACCACTCCGGCGCGGCGGTAGAGCCCCGCGATGACTCCGTCGGCGACCTGATCGGGAGTACTGGAGAGCGGGGCCGGTTCCATGCCCGCGGTCATGCGGCCGATGACGAAGCCGGAGCGGACCAGCAGGAGGTGAACTCCGCTGCCGTGCAAAGCATCCTGCAAGCCGGAGGCGAAACCATCCAGGCCCGCCTTGGCCGAACCATAGACGTAGTTGGCGCGACGCACCCGCACGCCCGCGATGGAACTGAAGACCACGATCTGGCCATCGCCTTGTGCGCGAAGCAGATTCGCAAGGCTGGTGAGGACATTGACCTGTGCGACGTAGTCGGTGTGCACGACGGCGACCGCGTGCGCCGGATCCTGTTCCGCCCGAGCCTGATCCCCGAGAATGCCGAAAGCCAGTACCGCCACGCCGATGCGCCCGTGCTCGGCGATGATCTTGTCCAATAGTGGCGCATGGCTGTCCAGATCGTCCGCGTCGAACTCCACGCAGTGCACCGCGGCCGCCCCGTGCTGCCCCAGTTCCCGCCGCTGTTCGCGCAGTTCCTCACTGCGTCGCGCGGCCAGAATCACCACGCGGCCCGGCGACAGGCGCCGCGCCACCTCGAGTCCGATCTCACTCCGCCCGCCGAGCAACAGCACGACGCCTGCATCGACGTCCCGCGATCCGAATGCCATGGCAGACAGTGTGCCACCCGCCACCGATCCCCTCGCCGAGTCTCCCGATCCGCGCCCGGCCGACATGCACGCTGTAGCGTCGGAGCCATGACCAGCACCACCACGCGCCCCGAGCTCACGCCCGCCGCCGCCGAGTTCGTCACCGAGCGCCACCTCGCCACGCTGACCACCCTGCGCGCCAACGGCACCCCGCATGTGGTCGCGGTCGGCTTCACCTGGGATCCGGAGGCCGGGATCGCGCGGATCATCACCAATGACGGGTCTGTGAAGGTCAATAATGTGCGGCGGTCCGGGTATGCGGCCGTGAGTCAGGTCGAGGGGCCGAAGTGGATCACCCTCGAGGGCCCGGCCACCATTCTGGAGGATCCGGAATCGGTAGCCGACGCCGTGAATCGCTATGCCGGGCGCTACCGCCAGCCGCGCGAGAACCCGACCCGCGTGGTCATCGCCATCACCGTGCAGCGCGTCCTGGCCAGCAGCCTCCTGAAGCCCGGCGCTCCCGCCACCGACCACTGACCGCACCGTAGTCGCAGGCCTTCTCGATATCTGCAGGGTTGCCAGGCCCGCAGCTATCGAGAGGGCCTGCGACTTTCCGAGGTACGGGCCGCTGACATGCGGAGATGCTCCCTGTATTCTCTAGGGATGGGTTACGAATGGTTGTCATCGGCAACCAACCTGAGCGGCGGTCTCACAGCCGAAGCGGTCCTCGGAGCACTCTCCGATTCGCGACGGCGCTGGGTACAGGCGGTATCGACCAAAACCGGGGCTCCGGGACTGGCGGTATGGACCCGCACCTGGGACGACATGCCGATCCTGGTGGTCCTGCGACCACTCGGCGGGTTCGATCACCAGATCGTGCACGCCGCGCCGATGACCGCCGACCAGGTGACCGCGTTCGAAGAATGGGAGGCGAACCAATGAGCACGAAAGACAATGACTTCCGTGGCCTGGCGGACGCTGAGGACCTCGCTGCCGCAGCCGCCGCGGGGGAACTGATCTTCGGCGACACCCTGGACGCCGACAAGGTGCTGCCCTCGCGGCTCGCCGTCCGCGACACCGCGGACGACACCCTGGTGGTGACCACCGTCCGGCTCACCGTGCGCCAGCGCCGGCGCGCGGAGGAGATCGCGGCCAAGCGCGGCACCGATCTCGCCTCGCTCATCCGCAGTTGGGTGGACGAGGGCATCGCCGAGGACGACCAGGACTATTCGGTCTCGGCGGCCGATATCAAGCGCATGCTCGCGGGCCTACGCCGCATCGCCTGATCATTCCCGGCCGTCCGCGGCGTCTACATTCCCGAGCTCACACCAGGGAAAGACGGTAGATCATGGCCACGCTGCACGATGTCCTGCAAACCCATGTCGACAACGGCGCGCTGCCGGGCGCGGTGGCGATCGTCGCCGACCGGAACGGTATGGAGGAAGCCGCGGTCGGATTCGCGCATGCGGGCGACACGGTCCCCATGACGCCGGATTCGATCTTCCGGCTCGCCTCGCTCACCAAACCCATTACGGCTGCGGCACTTCTGATGCTCGTCGATGACGGACAGGTCGGGCTGCATGATCCCGTGGATCGATGGCTGCCCGAACTCGCGCACCCGAAGGTGCTGCGCACGCCCGCGAGCCCGATCGACGATGTGGTCCCGGCGGACCGGCCGATCACGGTCTTCGACCTGCTCAGCTCCCACGCCGGATACGGGTTCGCCTCCGACTTCGACCTGCCGGTCATGCACGCGCTGTTCACCGTGCAAAAGGACGGCCGCGAGCCGCAGAGCTTCCCGCCGGTGGATGAATGGATGGCCGCGCTCGGCGCGATTCCGCTGCTGAGCCAGCCGGGCACCGCCTGGCTCTACGACACCTGTTCGGCGATCCAAGGTGTGCTCATTGCCCGGGCGTCGGGCCATTCGCTGCCCGATTTCCTGTCCGAGCGAATCTTCGAGCCGCTCGGCATGACCGATACCGGCTTCACGGTGCCGAAGTCCGAACGCCACCGCTTCACCAGCTACTACCGGCAGGGCGAGGACGGCCTCAAGCTCGCGGACGGACCGAACGGTCAGTGGAGCACCCCGCCCGCCTTCCCGCTCGGCTCGGGCGGCCTGGCCGGAACCGCCGGGGACTGGCTGCGATTCGGCGAGATGCTGCTGGCCGAAGGCGTCAGCACGGACGGTCACAGACTGCTGTCCACCGAATCGATCGCACTCATGACCACCGATCACACCACCCCCGCCAGCCGGAAGTTCGGCGAACTGTTCCTCGACGGCCAGGGCTGGGGTTTCGGCGGCTCTGTGGATATCGCCCCGATCGATGCCTGGAATGTGCCCGGCCGCTACGGCTGGGTCGGCGGCACCGGCACCTCGGCGCACATCGTGCCGTCGACGGGTTCGATCGCCATTCTGCTCACTCAAGTCGGCGCGGACAGCCCCGTCCCGGATCCGTGGATCCGGGACTTCTGGAGCTACCCAACGACTCTCGAAGGACCTACAGCCGGGTGAGGCCGTGCGGGCGGTTGTTCATGGACTCGCAGCCGTCCTCGGTCACCACCACGATGTCCTCGATGCGCGCACCCCACGAGCCCGGGAAGTACACGCCCGGTTCGATACTGAATGCCATGCCCGCCTCGAGCACCAGATCATTGCCCGCCACGATGTAGGGCTCCTCGTGCACGGACAGGCCGATGCCGTGGCCGGTGCGGTGCACGAAGTACTCGCCGAGTCCGGCCGCGGTCAGCACATCGCGTCCGGCGGCGTCGACCGACTCGGCGGTCACGCCCGGCCGCACCGCGGCGACCGAAGCCGCCTGCGCGCGTTCGAGTTCCGCGATCTGCGCGGCCACTTCCTCCTCCGGCTCACCGAGCACATAGGTGCGGGTGGAGTCGGAGTAGTAGCCGGGTTCGACCGGCCCGCCGATATCGATGACCACCACGTCACCGTCCTCGATCACGCGCTGCGACACCTCATGATGCGGGTCCGCACCGTGCGGGCCGCTGCCCACGATGACGAAAGCCGCTGCGGTGTGGCCCTCTTCGAGAATGGCGGCGGCGATATCGGCCGCCACTTCGCCCTCGGTGCGCCCGGCGCGCAGGAATTCACCCATGCGGGCATGCACCCGATCGATGGCCGCACCCGCGCGACGCAACGCGTCGATCTCGCTGGCGTCCTTGTACATTCGCAGCTGTCGCAGCACCGGGGTGGCCGAAACCGGTACGGTGCCGAAGGAATCGGCGATCGGCAGCAGATGCAGTGCGGGCATGGCGTCATCGACCGCGGTGCGCGCACCGGCATTCAGCACCGATTTCACGATCCGATACGGATCGACGCCATCCACCCAATCCAGCACTCGCAGACCGAGTTCCCCGGTCGCGGAATCCTTCAGCCCCGCCAGTTCCATCTTCGGAATCACCACCGAGGGCGTCTCCCCGCTTGCCGGAATCACCAGGCAGGTCAGCCGTTCGAAGGACTGCGCCCGGGAACCGATGAGATAGCGCAGGTCCGAACCGGGAGTGATGAGCAGGGCATCGAGGTGCGCATTGCGCGCCAACTCCGCCGCCCGCTCCAACCGCGCCCCGTAGACCGCCGCCGCGAACCGTGACTCGTCATGATCGCTCATGTCCACCCAAGTTACCCGCAGACACCGCCCGCCCCCAATACACCCGCTCAGCCCGCCCTCCCGGTAGCGTCAGAGCCCATGAGCACTCCTGCCGCCGGTCCGCTGCTGCTGCTCGACGGGGCCAGTCTGTGGTTCCGCGCGTTCTACGGCATTCCGGAGAAGATCACCGCACCCGACGGTCGACCCGTCAATGCCCTGCGCGGCTTCACCGACATGATCGCGGCGTTGACCAAACAGCACTCCCCCAGCCGCCTCGTGGTGTGCCTGGATCTGGATTGGCGACCGCAGTTCCGCGTGGACCTGATTCCGTCCTACAAGGCGCATCGGGTCGCCGAGACCGTCGACGTCGCGGCGTTGGACGGCCATGCCGCCGCCGTCGAGGCCGAGGAGGTGCCCGATACCCTCACGCCCCAGGTCGACATGATCATGGAGATGCTCGAGGCCGCGGGAATCGCCACCGCCGGGGCGGAAGGCCTGGAGGCCGATGATGTGATCGGCACCCTCGCGACCACGGAAACCGACAGCGAGGTCATCGTGGTGAGCGGCGACCGCGACCTCCTGCAACTGGTGCGCGACACCCCCACCCCGCCCGTGCGCGTGTTCTACGTCGGCCGTGGCCTGTCCAAGGCCGAACTGTGGGGACCGGCCGAGGTATCGGCCAAATACGGTGTGCCGGAAGAGAATGCGGGCCCCGCCTACGCCGATATGGCAACCCTGCGCGGTGATGCCTCCGACGGCCTGCCCGGTGTCGCGGGCGTCGGCGACAAATCCGCCGCCCAGCTGATCACCCGCTACGGCACGGTCGAGGCCCTGCGCGCCGCGGCGGCCGATCCGGATTCCGATCTCGCCAAGGGCGTGCGCGCGAAACTCCTTGCCGCGGACGACTATTTGAAGGCGGCGGCCCCCGTGGTCCGGGTGGTCCGCGATGCCGACGTGGAGCTCTCCGGCCCGGATCTACTCCCCCGCACCCCGGCCGATCCCGATCGCCTGAATGCCCTCGCGGTCGCCTACAACGCCGAAAGCCCTGTCAAGCGACTGCTTTCCGCCATGGCCAAGCGCTGAGCCTGCACCGAGAACCGCTGAGAGCCCTGCGCCGAGAACCCTGCGCTGAGAACGAAGCTCAGCGCAGCGGGGCGATCGGCCAGGTTTCGGGCTTACCGTTCAGATCGGTGATCACGGCCTCGGTGAAGTAACCCTTCGACACCTTCCGCAGCGTGATGTGCGTGGGCGCGGTCGCCTCATGCCCGGCAGCGCAATTGGGTTCGCAGATGCGCCGGTACTGGGTCCCCTCCCCCTCGGCCGTGTCCGGTCCCCAAGTGCTCCAGGTGATGCTCTGCACGCTCAAACCGCCGTCCCCGCAGGCGAGCAGCATGCGTCCCGGCCGCGTCACCGGATTATTGGCGATGCAGTCATTGACGAACGGCGACGAGGCGATCTCGGCCGTACTGGTGACGGTCTTCTGCGAATTCGATTCCGCCCCATCGGAACCGGACTGGGAGCAGCTCGCAGTCAGCGCGAGGGCGGCGACCGCCAGGCCCCATTTCGCCCGGCGCGCAAAACTTTTCGACATCACTTCCCCAGAAATCCTCGGAAAACAGCTCGGGCGCCCGCACCACGCGAGCGCCCATCCACTGTGCTGACTGAAACACCGTGCCGATGAAACTGAACTAGCTCGGGCGACCGACCTCGTAGGTGCCGTCGTCCTTGGTGACCTTGATGGTGACCTTCTTGGCCTCGCCACCCACCTTGAGGGTGCAGTCGAAGGTCTTGTCGACCTCGACCTTCTGGCCGGACGGGCAGCTCACATCCTGGACATCCTCGATGCCGTAGGAATCCTTGAGCACCTTCTGGACACCGGTCGCGACGGCCTTGTCGTCCAGTTGATCCTTGGCGGTCAGGTAGAACACGCCACCGACGATCGCGCCGACCACGATCACCGCGACCAGACCGAGCAGGATGAAGAGACCGGTCTTCTTTTTCTTCGGCGGCTGCGGCTGCCACGGCTGGCCCGGCTGCTGCTGATCCCAACCCGGCTGACCCGGCTGACCGGGCTGACCCTGCTGCGGCCACTGCGGCTGCGACTGCTGCCCCCACGGCTGCTGACCGGTCTGCGGCTGCTGCTGATCCCACCCGGGCTGACCGGGCTGCCCCGGCTGACCCTGCTGCGGCCACTGCGGCTGGCTCTGGCCCCAATTCTGCTGCGGCTGCTGGGGTTGCTGCGGCTGGCTCTGCGCCCACGGCTGAGCCGGCTGCTGCGGCTGGTTGGGGTCACTGCCCCACTGGGTGGTCGGTTGCGCAGGCTGCTGCGGTTGCCCCGGCTGCTGCGGTTGCCCAGGCTGCTGCGGTTGCCCAGGCTGCTGCGGTTGCCCACCCCACTGCTGAGTCGGTCCGGCGCCACCGGGCGCGGGCTGACCGCCACCCCAGTGCTGCGTCGGATCGTTGCGTCCCTCCCCTGTGCCAGGGGCGTCGTTCGGTCCGTACGGGCCGCTCATTTGCTTGCCTCCACTCGCAATCCGTCCTACACACGCTAGCCCCCCGAGCGGGTACACGCTCGTGAACCCACTGCGGTCGGTGTCAAAGAATCAAAGCACAGTCATATCTACTACGCCGCGTCCACGGCCACGACACCCCGCCGAATTGCCCGCACCGCCTTGGACGCGGTACCCGCGACCTCGACATCGTCGGCGGTGTTGTGGATCTGATCCAACAGATCGATGACCTGTCGGCACCAGCGCACGAAATCGCCCGCAGACAGCGAGTTTCCGCGATCGCCACTGGCCAGCAGGGCATCGGCGAGATCGTCCCCGCGCGCCCACGTATAGATGCCGGTAATGAATCCGACGTCCGGTTCACGGGTCGGCGGCAGCCGATGCTTGGCCTCATCGGTGCGCAATTGCGACCACACGCCGATCGTGGCATCCACCGCCCGGCGAATCGGCTCGGTCGGGCCGGAAGCACCGAGATAGCCGCCCTCCTGGCGGGATTCGTACACCAGGATGGACACCGCGGCCGCCAGCTCGGCCGGGCCGAGACCCCGCCACAGACCCTGGCGCAGGCTTTCGGCCACCACCAGATCGGCCTCGCCGTAGATGCGGGCCAGGCGACGACCGTCGGCGGTCACCTCACCTTCGTCGACATAGCCGCGCTCATCCAGCAGCGCGAGAATCCGATCGAAGGTGCGGGCCAGCGAATTCGTGGTAGCCGCGACCTGCTGGCGCATGGACTCGGTTTCGCGTTCCACCCGGTTGTAGCGTTCGCCGATGCGCGCCAGCTGTTCCCGGTCCGGGCGCTGATGCGCCGGGTGATTACGCAGGGCAGTGCGCAAGGTCTGCAACTGGCGATCGTCGGCGGCCTTCGACTTCGGTCCGCCGCCGCGCCGACCCCGCCCCGGCGCAATGATGCCGGTATTGCGCAAAGACGAAGCCAGATCCCGGCGCACCCGCGCGGTGCGGTGATCGACGTGCCGCGGCAGCCGCAATCGGCCCAGCGCCTGCGCCGGGGTCGGGAAGTCGGCGGCCGAGACGCGTCCGGCCCACTTGTCCTCGGTGAGCACCAGCGGGCGCGGATCACCCGGTGTCGCATCGGGTTCCAGAATGACGGCGAGGCCCTGGCGACGGCCAGACGGAATCGCCACCACATCACCGCGCCGCAGCGCGATCAGCGCCGCCACGGCCTCGGACCGGCGATCGGTGCGGCCCTGCCGTTCGATCGTCCGCTCCCGTTCCCGAATGCGTTCGCGCAGTTGGAAATACTCGAAGAAGTCGTCATCGCCGAGCTGGGAGCGCAGCTTGCGCAGTTGCGCCTCATTGCGTTCGATGCCGCGCACCAGTCCGACAACCGCCCGGTCCGCCTGGAACTGCGCGAAGGACCGCTCCAGCAGCGCCCGCGATTCCGCCGCACCCATCCGGTCGATCAGATTGATCGACATGTTGTAGCCGGGCCGGAACGAACTGCGCAGCGGATAGGTCCGGGTCGAGGCCAGACCGGCCACCGCACTGGTGTCCACCTCCGGCTGCCACATGACCACCGCGTGACCCTCGACATCGATGCCACGCCGCCCGGCACGCCCGGTGAGCTGCGTGTATTCACCCGGGGTCAGCTCGGCGTGCGTCTCGCCATTGAACTTGACCAGTCGTTCCAGCACCACCGTGCGCGCGGGCATATTGATGCCCAGAGCCAGTGTCTCCGTGGCGAATACGACCTTCACCAGCCCGCGCACGAACAGTTCCTCGACCGTATGCCGGAAGGCGGGCAACATCCCCGCGTGATGCGCGGCGAAACCGCGGTGCAGGCCCTCACGCCACTCGTAGTAGCCCAGCACCTCGAGGTCGCTGCGCGGCAGATCCCCGGTGTGCTTCTCGATGATCGCGTTGATCTCCTCGCGGTCCTCCTCGCGCGAAAGATCCAGCCGCGAGCGCACGCACTGCGCGAGCGCGCCATCGCAGCCCGCCCGGCTGAAGATGAACGTAATGGCCGGAAGCAGCCCCGCCGCATCGAGTTGCGCGATCATCTCCGGACGCGGCAGCGGCCGGAAATTGCGCCGCGGCCCACCCCGCCCCCGGCCCGGAACCGCCCAATTGTCCATGCGGTCGGTGGCTTCCCGATGCTTGATATAGCGCACCAGGTCCTCGTCCACGACCACCTTCTGGTCGCTGGAGCGCTGATCGAACAGATCGAACAGCCGTTTGCCCACCATGACGTGCTGCCACAAGGGAATCGGCCGCACCTCGTCCACGATGACCGTGGTATTGCCGCGCACCGTCTCCATCCACGCGCCGAACTCCTCGGCATTGCTGACCGTCGCGGACAGGCTCGCCAGCTTCACCTCCGGCGGCAGGTGCAGGATGACCTCCTCCCACACCGCGCCGCGGAACCGGTCGGCCAGGTAGTGCACCTCGTCCATGACCACATACGAAAGCCCGTGCAGCGCATCGGAACCCGCGTACAGCATGTTCCGCAGCACCTCGGTGGTCATGACCACGACCGAGGCGCCCGGATTGATGGACTGGTCACCGGTCAGCAAGCCGACGGTATCGCGACCGTAGCGCGCGGTGAGATCGGCGAACTTCTGGTTCGACAGCGCCTTGATGGGCGTCGTATAGAAGCATTTGCCGCCCGAGGCCAGCGCCAGATGCACCGCGAACTCACCGACGACGGTTTTACCCGCACCGGTGGGCGCGCAGACGAGCACACTGTGCCCGCCCTCGAGGGCCACACAGGAGTCCCGCTGGAACGGATCGAGCTCGAATTTCAGTTCGGCGGCGAATGCCGCGAGTTCGCCAGTAAGCGACCTTGATGCCACGCGTCAGAGCGTATCCGAGTAATCCGACACGCCTCGCGTTGTTTTTTCGGGCGTGGCCGCGGGAACCGGTTCGGGGGTGTCCACCGGAGTCACGCCGTCGATGCCGCCGCTGCTCTCGTCGAGCGGTGAGGCCTCATCGTCGGACAGGTTCGCCCAGTTCTCGGCCGCACGGGCCTTGCGCTTGTCATTGATGCGCGCGATCTGCACCGCGATCTCGAACAGCACGGTCAGCGCCAGAGCCAGCGCCAGCATGGAGAACGGGTCCTGCGGAGTCACGATGGCGGCGAACACGAACAGGCCGAAAATAAGCCCGCGCCGCCACTTGGTGAGCCGCTCATAGGTCAGCACACCCAGGAAGTTCAGGCCCACGATCAAGAGCGGGGTCTCGAAACTCACGCCGAAGATGATCAGCAGCTTGATGATGAACCCGAAGTACAGCGAACCACTCAACGCGGTGATCTGGGTGTTGTTGCCGATGGTGAGCAGGAAGCTCAGGGCGTGCGCGACGATCCAGTACGCCAGCACCGCACCGGCCACGAACAGGGTCGCGCCCGCGGTGACGAAGGAGATCGCGTACTTGCGCTCCTTCGAGTACAGCCCGGGCGTGACGAACGCCCACAGCTGATACAGCCAGATCGGGCTGGCCAGCACCACACCCGCGGTCGCGCCCACCTGAAGCCGCAGCATGAACTGCTCGAACGGTGCGGTGGCCAGCAGGCGGCACGCCCCATCGGGGCTGATATTGGCGCGCGAGGACGCGGGGAGTTCACAATACGGTCCAGTCAGCAGATCGCCGAGGCTCTCGATGCCGAGGAACGAATGCGAGTACCAGAAGAACCCGAGCAGCGTGGTGACCGAAATGGCCGCCAGCGCGACGAGCAGGCGATACCGCAGCTCGGCCAGATGCTCGACGAGGGACATGGTGCCCTCGGGATTGGTCCGGCGCTTACTGCGGCGCGGATCGAACGGAATGCGCATGTGTGTGTGACTGCCTCGCTGCGAATGAACGCCCCGGACCTGGACAACGCTTCACCCGGGGTGAGTGCCTCACTCGACCCCGGGCGTCAGGAAAGTGTCAGACCTGGGGCTTCTCGACATTCACGGGCTGCGCGGCGGTGGATTGCACCGGCTGCGCGGCGGGGAGCTGCTGCGGGGCGGCCGCCTCGGGGGCGGTCTCGGCCGGCTTGGCGGCCTCGGTCTGCATCTGGCTGACTTCGCTCTTGAAGATCCGCATGGAGCGGCCCAGGCTGCGGGCCGCGTCGGGCATCCGCTTCGAGCCGAAGAACAGCAGGAAGACCAGTGCGACGATCAGCAAATGCCACGGGCTGATGCTGCCCATAATTCCAACCTCCAAAGACTGTGGTGTTTCAAATGCTACCGGACATGCATATGAGCGCTTGCGTCGTCAAGAGCCGCGGTGCGCCGCACCGCTCAATTGCGCCAGCAGTTCGGGGCCGGACCAGGTACGACGGTCACCACCCTCTGCCGCGGTAACGAGTTCGATGAGCTTTCGGTTCACCGGAGTCGGAAGTCCGACCATGGCGCCCAGGCTCACGATTTCACCGCACAGCCAAGCGATTTCGGTCTTGCGCCCGGCCGCCAGATCATCGGCCATGGACGATCGCGCCACCGGATCGATGGCCAGCACCTTGCCCGCAACCCGGCGGAACAGACCATCGGGCACGGTTAGCAGCCGCACCATGACCTCCGGCGGCAGCACCGTGAGCCGGGCCGGACGGATTCGGGCCCGCTCCATGGCCGCCAGGGCCTCGGCCTGAGCCAATGCCAGGCAACGGCGGTAGTCGCGGGTGCCGAGTTCCTCGCGCAGCGGGCGGCCGGAAAGGGCATTGATCGGATTGTTCAGGTTCAGAAGGAGTTTCGCCCACTGGATCGGCAGCAGATCCGCATAACGCTTGATGCCCAGCCCGGATTGGCGGAACACCGGGGCGAACCGATCGAGCACCGGATCATCGGCGATATCGACCCCGCCCGCGGTGCCGCGGTGGAAACGACCACCCGGATGGTGCACGACATTGAACATGACCATGCCCGCCAGCACCACGCAGGTGGGGAGGATTTCCCGGATCACCGCATCATTGCCGATGCCGTTCTGCAGGCTCAGCACGACCGTGCCGGGCTTCAGCAGGCCGGACAGTTGCTGGGCGGCGTTCGCGGTATCGGCGGACTTGACGGTGATCAGGACCAGATCGGCGTCACCCGACGGCTCGGTGGCCGTGCGGAACGCGATCGGCTCGACCCGCTCGTCATTGCCGTCCAGATCGGTCAGTCGCAGCCCGGAGGCGGTGATCTCGTCGAGCATGCGCGGACGGCCGACAAAGGTGACATCCGCGCCCGCCGCCGCCAGCTTGCCGCCGACATACACCCCGATACTGCCCGCGCCGAGCACGGTTACTCGAAAGGTCAAGGACCGACCTCCTCCAAACCGGTCCGGGCGAACGCATTGTCCTCGGCCAGAGCCGAATACGCGGACAGGGCCGCACCCGAGCGTTCCCGCACGGCGGTGACCAACTCCGGCGGGCCGAGCACCGTGACACCGGCGCCGAAGCCCAAGAGCAGCCGCGCCATCCAATCCAGGGTGGCGAAGCGCATGGTCGCCTCGATGCCGCCGTCGGCATGCGTGGCGACCAGGTGCATCGGGTACTGCTCGAGCACCCAGGCGTAGTCGGGGTGAACCAGCAAGCGCGCCAAGGGAACCGCCGGATCATCGACGAACAGGTCCAGGGCGGCGATCTCGTCGGTGGCGTCCACCGGCGGGCGGGCCGGTTCCTCCAGTTCGGTGGCCTCCTCGATGCGATCGAGGCGGAACAGGCGCACGCCCTCGGCCTGGCGGCACCAGGCCTGCAGGTAGCTGTTGTTGTCCACCAGCACGATTCGGATCGGGTCCACGACGCGTTCGGAGACCTCATCGCGGCTGGCGGAGTAGTAGACCAGGCGCAGGGCGTGGTCATGCTCGAGCGCGGACCGGACGGTCGCCACGGACGGCGCCTCCACCGGCACCGGCAGGGTCGGACCGGTGAATTCCCGTCCGGAGATGGCGGATTCGATCTTGGCGATGGCCGAATGCGCGGCGCTCGGATCGACCATGCCGGGCAGGTCCGCGATCGAGCGCAGGGCCACCAGCAGCGCGGTCGCCTCCAGCGAGGTGAGGCGCAGCGGGCGGTCGATGCCCGCGGAGAAGGTGACCTCGATGCTCTCCTCGGAGAACGACAGGTCGATGAGATCGCCTGGGCCATAACCCGGCAGGCCGCACATCCACAGCTGATTCAGGTCGGTCATCAGCTGCTTGGTGGTGACGCCCAGTTCGGCTGCGGCCTCGGCCGCTCCGATACCCGGATTGGCCTGGAAGTACGGCACCATGTTCAGCAGTCGCGCCATGCGCACCGACAATCGGCTGCCCGCCGCTGCGGCATTGCCACGACGCCCATCGGATGCGCGCGCGTTCACGCTCTGCCCACCGCGGCGTTCCCGGGCGCCTCCGTGGTTACGCTCGCCTCCGGCTCCGTCGCTCACGCCGTGACCTCCGTACGCTTCAGAACCGATTCGAGCCGGGCAATCACATTGTCCCGCAGATCTTCCGGGGCCAGCACCAGGGCGTCCGCGCCGAGGCCGGTAATGAGCCGGGCCAGCCAGTCGCGCGAACGGATCGGTACCTCCACGATCGAACCCGGGCGGCCACCCAGAACGTGCTCCTCCATGGTCGCGCCCAGGCGGCGAATCTCCTGACCGCGCCCCTTCGCCACCCAGACCGTCGCCGATCCGGTGATCGGGGCCTGTCCGGTGACCGTGGCGACCAGCTCGCGCAGGTCCAGGTCTTCGGGCTTGTGCACGGTGGCCGGGCCGTATTCGGTGATCTCCGCGCCGATGCGGGAGATGCGGAAGGTGCGCGTGGCATCGCGGGCATTGTCGTGCCCGACCAGGTACCAGCGGCCGTTATGGGTCACCACGCCCCACGGGTCCACATCGCGTTCAACGGGTTCGCCGTGGGATTGGCGGTGCTGGAAGCGGACCGCGCGGCCCGCGTCGATGGCCGACAGGAGCTTGCCCAGCACCGGTTCCGAGCCGCGGGTGCGCGCCGGGACGGCGGGTACGGCGGCCACGCCCGCATCGGGTTCCACATGAATGCCCGCGGCGCGCAGTTTGAGCAGACCGCCCTCGATGGCGGTCGCCAGCTCCGGGGACTCCCACAATTGCGCCGCCACCGCGACGGCGGCGGCCTCCGCACTGGACAGATCAATATCGGGTAGCTCGTAGGCATCCCGATTGATCCGATAGCCCTCGACTCCCGAAAGTCGGCTCACCGGGCCGATTTCCAGGGGTATGCCCAGATCGCGCAGCTCGTTCTTGTCCCGCTCGAACATGCGGCTGAACGCCTCATCGCTCGCGGACTCCTCGTATCCCGCGACACTGTCGCGGATGCGTTCCGCGGTCAGGAATTGGCGGGTCGACAGCAGCGCGATAACCAGATTCATCAACCGCTCGACCTTGGATATCGCCACCCCCAAGAGAGTAGTAGGCCCAACGCCGAGACGTTTGGCGGGCTGTGTTTGTTTTGCCTCCGCTTCGCTCCGGCTGTTCGCGGCCCCCGAAGTCTCGGTTCTTCCCTCCCTCCGCTCCTCCGCTTCGCTCCCCCGCTCCACTCAGTCCAGAACCGAGACGGGCCGCGAACCCTCAGTGGGGTTCGCGGCCCGGCATCGCGTTTGACCAGCTACATGGAGGCGATCAAGCGGTCCACGCGCTCGTCGACCGAGCGGAACGGGTCCTTGCACAGGACCGTGCGCTGGGCTTGGTCGTTCAGCTTCAGGTGCACCCAGTCGACCGTGAAATCGCGGCCTGCCTCCTGCGCGGCGGTGATGAAATCACCGCGCAGCTTGGCGCGGGTGGTCTGCGGCGGCGTGGTGACCGCGGCGTCGACCGCCTCGTCCTCGGTGACCCGCTTGGCCAGGCCCTTGCGCGCGAGCAGGTCGAAGACGCCGCGTCCGCGCTTGATGTCGTGGTAGGCCAGGTCCAGCTGGGCGATCTTGGGATCGGACAGCTCCATGTTGTAGCGGTCCTGGTAGCGCTGGAAGAGCTTGCGCTTGATCACCCAGTCGATCTCGGTGTCCACCTTGGCGAAATCCTGCGCCTCGACGGCATCGAGGGTGCGGCCCCACAGATCCACCACGGCGTCCACCTGCGGGTCGCGGTCGCGGTTGTTGAGGTGCTCGACGGCGCGGGCGTAGTACTCGCGCTGGATATCGAGCGCGGAGGCCTGCCGACCGCCCGCCAGGCGCACCGGACGCCGCCCGGTGAGATCGTGCGACACCTCGCGAATGGCCCGAATCGGGTTGTCCAGAGCGAAGTCTCGGAATGCGACACCGGCCTCGATCATTTCCAGGACCAGCGAGGCGGTGCCCAGCTTGAGCATGGTGGTCGGCTCGGCCATATTCGAGTCGCCGACGATCACATGCAGGCGCCGGTACTTCTCGGCATCGGCATGCGGCTCGTCACGCGTATTGATGATCGGCCGCGAACGCGTGGTCGCCGAGGACACGCCCTCCCAGATGTGCTCGGCACGCTGGGACAGGCAGAAGGTGGCGGCCTTCGGCGTCTGAAGCACCTTTCCGGCCCCGCAGATGAGCTGCCGCGTCACCAGGAAGGGCAGGAGCACATCGGAGATCCGGGAGAACTCTCCGGCGCGCACCACGAGGAAGTTCTCATGGCAGCCGTAGGAGTTTCCGGCCGAGTCCGTGTTGTTCTTGAAGAGGTAGATGTCACCGCCGATCCCCTCTTCGGCCAGCCGCTGCTCGGCATCGATCAGCAGATCCTCGAGGACCCGCTCACCGGCCCGGTCATGCGTGACAAGCTGCACCAGGCTGTCACACTCGGCCGTCGCGTACTCCGGATGGGAACCGACATCAAGGTAGAGCCGGGCACCGTTGCGGAGGAACACGTTAGAGCTACGGCCCCAGGAAACTACCCGGCGGAAAAGGTACCGGGCCACCTCGTCTGGACTCAACCGACGGTGACCGTGAAACGTGCACGTCACCCCGAATTCGGTTTCGATCCCCATGATTCGTCGCTGCACTCTTTCGACATTACAGCGATGTAGTGCCGCATATAGGTGCTAGCGGGCAGCCGATGCAAACGTCTTGGCAACGATTTCGCACGGGATGCAACGCCGCACGCGGTGCCACCTGCCAAAAAGTAAGTGCCCTTTGCACTCTGCTGTCCCGAGTGCAAACACTCGGACTACCCGAGTGCAAAGTGCCGCCGGGCATTTCGCGGCTATGCGCGCAGACGAAACCCCCGGCCGCGCATTCATGACGAAAACGCTGTCCGCGCGGCCGGGGGAATCGGGTATTTCTATGCCTTGGAGGGGTCTCCGGAGGAAGGCTTGTCGGACTCGGCCGCGGCCTTGGCGCTTTGCGCTTTTCCGGTGATCAACTCGTGGAGCGCCGAACCCGCGAGACGCCGGAAGGCGCGGCGGGGCCGGGACTGTTCGAGGGTCGCCACCTCCAGCGACGACACTCCCACGGTCCGCGGCTTGTCCTTGTCGGCACCTTCCGGGGTGGCCTTGGCCAGCGCTGCCGTCGCCACGGTGACGGCGGTGTGCAGGTCCATGCCCGGACGGTAGGACTCCTTGAGCGCCGCGACGATGGGGTCGGTATTGCCGCCCATCACCACGAATTCCCGTTCGTCGACAATGGATCCGTCGAAGTTGATCCGGTACAGGACCGAGTTCTGCACCTGATCCGGATAGCCGACCTCGGCGATGCAGATCTCCACCTCGAACGGCTTGAGCTGATCGGTGAAGATGCTGCCGAGGCTCTGCGCGTACAGGTTGGCCAGGAACCGGCCGGTGACATCGCGCCGGTCGAATTGGTACCCGCGTAGATCGGCCTGCAGGATGCCGCCGCGGCGCAGGCTCTCGAACTCGTTGTACTTGCCGACCGCGGCGAAACCGACCCGGTCGTACAACTCACTCACCTTGTGCAGCGTGGCCGAGGGGTTCTCGGCCACGAACACCACACCCTTGTCGTACACCAGCACCGCGACGCTTCGGCCGCGGGCGATGCCCTTGCGCGCAAGTTCGGTCTTGTCGCGCATGATCTGTTCGGCGGACGCGTAATACGGCAACGTCATGCTGAGGCACCCCCTTCTTCGGCCTCGCGCGCGCTCACGATCGAGCGAGTGATCTCGGCCAGCCGCTCCTCCGGCACCTCTTCGGAGCCTTCGGCATCGATGATGATCGCCGTCGGGTAGATGCCCCGCATGGTGTCGGGGCCACCGGTGGCGGTGTCATCGTCGGCGGCGTCGAACAGCGACTCCACCGCAATGCTCAGCGCCCGAGCCTGATCGATGCCGCGACGGTAGGTCTTCTTGAGCGAAGACTTCGCGAACAGCGAACCGGAACCGACCGCCGTGTAACCGAATCGCTCCTCGGAGCGACCACCGACCACGTCGTAGGACACGATGCGCCCGGACTTGTCCGGGTCCTGCTGATCCGGGTCGAAACCGACCAGCAGCGGCACCACCGCGAGGCCCTGCAGGGCCGCGGGGAGGTTGTCGCGCACCATCTTCGAGAGTTTGTTGGACTTACCGTCGAAGGTGAGGGGGACGCCCTCGATCTTCTCGTAGTACTCGAGTTCCACGGCGAAGAGCCGGATCATCTCGATGGCCATACCCGCGGTGCCCGCGATGCCCGCCGCGGAGAAGGTGTCGGTGATGTACACCTTCTCGATATCGCGCTGGGCCAGCAGGTTGCCCTGGGTGGCCCGGCGGTCGCCCGCGATCAGCACGCCGCCGCGGTAGCTGACCGCGACGATGGTGGTGCCGTGCGGTGCGATATCCGACGGCGTACCCCCGTGCGAGGGTGCGCTGCCGGATCCGAAACCATTGCCGGGCAAGAGTTCCGGGGCGTACATCCGCAGGTATTCCGAGAAGGAGGAGAGGGCGAACCCCGTCTGGAGCCGCAGGGGGTCACCTGGTGTCACTGGCCGCCCTTCTGCACGTAGGCGCGGACGAAGTCCTCCGCGTTCTCCTCCAGGACGTCATCGATCTCGTCGAGCAGGTCGTCGGTTTCTTCCGCCAGTTTCTCGCGACGCTCCTGACCGGCAGCGCCGGCCCCCTCGGGGCCCTCGTCCTCGTCGCCACCACCGGTGCGCTTGGTCTGCTCTTGTGCCATAGCAGCCGACCTCCTCTGTGATCATCGGCGAGCTCCGGTCAAAACCCGAAGCTCGTGTCACCAACAGTACCCAGAGCAGGCGACAAGATGCCGGATTAACCGCAATGACGCCTGCCCGCGACCTCCCGGCAGCCTGCCGGACCGGCATACCGGGTCGATCGATCTCTTCTTAGTGCGTGAGCTGTTGCACCAGTTCGGCGGCGGTGTGAACACCGTCGAGGAGCTTGCCCACATGGGATTTGGTGCCGCGGCGCGGTTCCAGGGTCGGGATGCGGACCAGGGAGTCGCCGCCGAGGTCGAAGATGACCGAATCCCAGCTGGCCGCCGCGATATCCGCGCCGAAGCGACGCAGGCATTCGCCGCGGAAGTAGGCGCGGGTGTCGGTGGGCGGGTTGGTCATGGCGTCCATGACCTGCTGTTCGGAGACCAGGCGCTGCATGGATCCGCGGGCGACCAGGCGGTTGTAGAGGCCCTTGTCGAGGCGCACATCGGAGTACTGCAGGTCCACCAGGTGCAGCTTGGGCGCGGACCAGGTGAGGCCCTCGCGGGTGCGCATGCCTTCCAGCAGGCGCAGTTTGGCGGTCCAGTCGAGCAGATCGGCCGTTTCCATGGGGTCGCGCTCGAGCAGGTCGAGCACGTGCGCCCACTTCTCGATGACGTCCTGCACGCGGGCGTCGTCGATGCCCTCGCGGTCCATGAACTTCTCGACACGATCGAGGTAGATGCGTTGCAGCGCAAGGCCGGTCAGCTCGCGGCCGTCCGCCAGGGCGACGGTGGCGCGCAGGGTCGGGTCGTGACTGATGGTGTGCACGGCGGTGACCGGGCGGGCCAGCTGCAGATCCGAGAGGTCCTCACCGGCCTCGATCAGGTCCAGGACCAGGGCGGTGGTGCCGACCTTGAGGTAGGTGGACCATTCGGAGAGGTTGGCGTCGCCGATGATGACGTGCAGGCGGCGGTACTTGTCGGCGTCGGCGTGCGGTTCGTCGCGGGTATTGATGATGCCGCGCTTGAGCGTGGTCTCCAGGCCGACCTCGACCTCGATGTAATCCGAGCGCTGCGAGAGCTGGAAGCCGGGGGTGTCGCCGGACTGGCCGATACCGACGCGGCCGGAACCGCAGATGACCTGCCGGGATGCGAAGAACGGCGTGAGCCCGACAATGATCTGGTTGAACGGCGTCTCGCGGCTCATCAGGTAGTTCTCGTGGGTGCCGTAGGAAGCGCCCTTGCCGTCGACATTGTTCTTGTACAGCTGCATTCGCGGTGCGCCGGGCACGCTGGAGGCGTAGCGGGCGGCGGCCTCCATGACGCGCTCCCCCGCCTTGTCCCAGATGACCGCGTCCAGCGGGTCGGTGACCTCGGGCGCGGAGTACTCCGGGTGTGCGTGATCGACGTAGAGGCGGGCCCCATTGGTGAGGATCATGTTCGCCGCGCCGACCTCGTCGGCATCGATCACCGGCGCGGGCCCATTGAGCCGGCCGAGATCGAAACCACGCGCGTCGCGCAATGGCGATTCCACCTCGTAGTCCCAGCGGGTTCGCTTGGCGCGCGGCACGCCCTCGGCCGCGGCATAGGCGAGCACCGCCTGAGTGGACGTGAGAATCGGGTTGGCCGACGGCTCCGAAGGCGTCGAAATGCCGTACTCGACCTCGATTCCGATGATGCGCTCCATAGGTCGAGCCTAGGCGACGATGCCGCGAATCGGGCGCGCCCGGGGTGAGCCCGATCTCCGGGTCGCATCATTCCTGCGGCGTATCGCGGGTCGTCCTCCCGGGCGATTCGCGCTGACCTGGACCGACGGCACACTGTCACGCATGGTCGAATCGGTATCCCCGCCGCACCCGGAAGGCCCGGCTGACGTGGTCGCCGCCGAACCGAATCCGCTTGCCGCAGAAACCCGTCCGGCACGGCTGCCCGCATTGGATGTCCTGCGCGGCATCGCCATTCTGGGGACGCTGGGCACCAATATCTGGATCTTCACCAATGGCGCGGGCCTGATGGGCTACGTCGAGCAGCAGGATGAGCCCGAAGGCGCCTGGCTCTGGGCGGAGAAGTTCCTGCAACAGCTCCCGCAGGGCAAGTTCCTGGGACTGCTGACCATTATGTTCGGGATCGGGCTGGCGATTCAGCAGGCCTCGGCGGTGCGCGGCGGACAGGCCTGGCCGGGCGGCTATCCGGTCCGGGCCGGGCTGCTGTTCGTGGACGGGCTGCTGAACTTCTTCCTGGTCGCGGAATTCGACGTGCTCATGGGCTATGCCGTGACCGGGCTGGTGGTGGCGTTCGTGCTGGCGACCGGGCCGAAGGCGCGGCGGCGCTGGCTGATCGTGGCGTCGAGTATCCACGTGACCATGCTCACGCTGCTCGGGATCGGCCTGGCGCTGGGTGATTCACAGGAGCCTTCGAAGCCGGTCGACCCGAATCCCTATGCGGATGGCTCCTTCTGGGATCTGGTGGTCTACCGCTGGGAGCACATGCTGCTGTTCCGGCTGGAGCCGATCCTCATCTTCCCGATGTCCATCGCGCTGTTCCTGCTCGGCGCGCGACTGTTCCACGCCGGGGTGTTCGAGGCGCGGGGTGCGCGAATCCGTAAGCGGCTCATGATCATCGGCTTCGGCATTGCCGCGCCGCTGGACCTGGCGATCGGCATGACCGGCGGCACCGTCTTCACCCGCTACGGTATCGCCCCGTTCGTCTCGCTGGGGATCCTGGCCCTCGTGGCCGAACTCTATGTCCGCCGCCCCACATCGGGTTTCGTGGCCCGCCGCTTCAGCGAGGTCGGCCGCATGGCCCTGAGCTGCTACATCCTGCAAAACCTGGTGGCGGGCAGCATCTGCTACGGCTGGGGGCTGGGCCTGGCTGAACTGGTCTCCCCCGTCGCCCGCGTGCCGTTCACCGTCGGCATTTACCTGCTCGTCAGCGCCCTCATGCTGACCTTCGCTCACTTCTGGTTGCGCCGCTTCGAGCGCGGGCCGGTGGAATGGCTGTGGAACAACAGCTATCGGGCCATCACCCGGTAAGGGTCAGTTCGCGCGGGCCGCTTCGACTCGGGAGATGAGGTCGGAGACGACCGTGTCGCGAGTCAGCGGGACGTCGAGGCTGCGGGCATTGCCTTCCAGGAGCGCGAGAACGGATTCGGCGAGGATGCCTTCGACCTGCTCGCTGGTGAGGGTGGTGGCGGGATCGGCCCGCCAGCTGTTCACCACGCCGTCGACGAAGCCGATCATGCCGAAGGCCATGGGGCGGGCCCGATTTCGGTCGATGCCGAATCGCGCGAGGGTGTCGGCGAAGATGTTTGCCAGCTGGCCGCCGATGCGGTCCTTCGCACCCGCGAGGGCGCTGGAGGATTCGCCCTGGGGGTCGGCGGCGGCGAGGAAGCGGTGCAGGTTGGGGTGGCGTTCGACCCAGCCGACGTAGGTGCCGACCGCACCGCGCACGGCATCGCGGACGGTGCCGTCGGGGCGCAGGCGCGGAAGCAGTTCGGCGAGCAGCGTTTCCAGGATGTGGCCGCGGATTTGCTCATCGAGATCGGCGCGGCCCTCGAAGTGGCGGTAGACGACCGGGCGCGGGACGTGCAGTCGATCCGCGATCTGGCGCACCGAGATTTCGGTGCCGTTCTCCTCGATGACGGCGAGGGCGGCGTCGAGCATATCGGCGCGGCGGCGGGCCTTGTGGCCGTTCCAGCGGGTGCTGCGGCCGTCGGCGACCGCGGTCGATGGGGTTGCGCTGGTTCCGGTCACCCGCTTCACGATACCCACCCGACCATTGACCGATACATCATGTACCACTAATCTGAGTGTAACAGCTTGTAGCACTAAAAAGAGTCAGGAGCTGCCATGGGCGACAATGCCGTAGCCAATGGAGCAAAGAATGCCGTGGCCAACACAGCAACGGCCGCACAAACCTCCCGGGAATCCTTCGCGCAACGTTTGCTGACCGGATCGGTGAAGAAGTCCTACGACCCGGTGGTCGATATGGACTGGGACGCACCACTGGACCCGGACAAACTCTTCCTGCCACCCGAGGTCGTCTCGCTCTACGGCACCGCGCTCTGGGAAGCCATGAGCCATGAGCAGCGCCGCGAACTCTCCCGCCAGGAACTGGCCAGCGTGCTGTCGGTCGGCATCTGGTTCGAGAACCTGCTCAATCGACTGCTGTTGCGCGAACTCATGTCCGGGGATCCCACCTCCCGGCATTCGCATTACACGCTCACCGAGATGGGCGACGAATGCCGCCACATGATGATGTTCGGCAAGCTCATCGACCGCATCGAGGCGCGGCCGTACTGGCCCAAAGGCCATGAGCGGCTGGTGATCAGCTCGCTGCAGATCTTCCTGCGCGGGCCGATGGTGTGGGTCGGCGCATTGGTCGGCGAGGAGATCTTCGACGCCATCCAGCGACAGACCCTCGAAGATCCGGAACTACAGCCGATCGTGGCGCGCGCCATGCGAATTCACGTCACCGAGGAAGCGCGGCACATCGGGTTCGCGCGGGACGCGCTGGCACGGCGGGTGCCGACCATGTCGCGGACGGAGCTGGCGTACGTGCGGTTGTGCGTCGCGGTGGCCGCGCCGCTGTTCGTATATCTGATGACGAACTGGCATATGTATGTTCGCGCCGGGATCGAGGATGGCCGGGGTGCGCGCCGCATTGCCCGGAACAATCCGCATGCCAAGCGGGTACTCGGCGTGGGCGCGGCGAATCTCGGTGCGTTCCTGGACAAGCAGGGGTTGATCGGGCCGATCGGCAAGCGGATCTGGCGGCGTCGGGGGCTGATGTGATGCGGCTGTCGCGGCTCGGGAAGCACGCCGCCGAGAATTTCCCGGAACTCGCGGAACCCGAACCCGCGCCGGAGTATTCGGGTCCGGCGCTGCTGGACGCACCCGGTGCGGAGCTTCCGGTCACGGTTGCCCTGAGCGGCTATCTCGATCCGATCGACGGCCATTTCCATTGGTACGGACGGATTTCCGCGCCGGACGGCGTCGAACTGCCCGATCCCGGACGCGGGCAAGTGATCCTGACGATCCCGGGCAGAACTCCGGCCCGGGGTCAGCTTCAGGAGCGCGACCCGTGGGGCAACCTGCGGATTGTCGGTATCGGCGCGCCGCCGTTCGCGAATTAGGTTCGCAGGCCTATGAAGTTCGCAGGCCTATGAAGTCGGCCATGGACTCGACGTAGTAGTCGAAGAACGGTTCCGCCGGGTCCATGCTGTTCTTCAGCTGCCCGAACAGCTCGAAGGTCACCGCACCGAAGAGCTGCGTCCACGCCAGCACCGTGCGGGCGACGGCCACCTCCGGCACCCCGGGCGCGACTTGTGCTGCGATACCTCCGGATTGGGCCGCGAGTTCGGGCGCGAGGGTCTCCGCGGTCACGTCGAGAGTTCCGTTCTCCCATGCCTGGCGCACGATACCGAGCGCGACAATCGGCACCCGGGCGGCGTGCGCGACGGTGGCTTCCGGAGCCTGATACCCGGGCACGGGTGAGCCGTAGACCAGCGCGTACTCGTGCGGATGCGCAATCGCCCACGCCCGCACCGCTTTCGACACCTCACGCCATTGCGCGCGCGGCGTTTGCGCTGCGCCCGCGGCCTTTTCGACGGCCGCGCCGATGGCGTCGTAGGCCTCGATGATCAGGGCGGTCAGCAGGTCGTCGCGGCTCGGGAAGTACCGGTACAGCGCGGACGAGACCATGCCGAGTTCACGGGCGATGGCACGCAGGGAGAGCGCGGGCGCGCCGGATTCGGCGAGCTGTCGGCGCGCGGCATCGGTGATCTCGCGGGTGATCTCGGCGCGGGCCCGTTCCCGGGCCGTTCGAGGGGCGTTCATCCGCCCAGTGTGCCACGTTTCGGATCACCGGACTATTTCGAGAGCACCGCTCTTGACAGCGCGTCGCCTTTGCGCGCACACTGATCACATCAGAGAGCACCGCTCTCGCGGAGACAAAAAGGAACCGTCATGGACGCCAAGAACGCCGCCACCCGCTACATCGGCCCCTCCGGCCTGGACCCGATCATGAACCGCATCTTCAATATGCTGCCGAAGCTCGGCATCAGCGTCGCCGGTTCCCGGCTTCTGGCGGTGCGCGGCCGCAAGAGCGGCGAATGGCGCACCACCATGGTCAATGTCCTCACCACCGACGACGGCGCCCGCTACCTGGTCGCGCCGCGCGGGCACACCCAGTGGGTGCGGAACCTGCGCGCCGTCGGCACCGGCGAGCTGCGCCTGGGCCGAAAGGCCGAAGTCTTCTCCGCCACCGAGGTTTCCGACGCGGACAAGATCCCCGTGCTGCGCGCCTACCTGGATCGCTGGGGCTGGGAGGTCGGCCGCTTCTTCGAGGGAGTCGACAAGAACGCGACCGATGCTCAGTTGGCCGAGATCGCACCGGGATTCCCGGTCTTCGCCCTCGCGTGATCAGTGCGCCTCAGCGCAGTTCGTCGAGCGCCTCATCGCTGCGAGCAATGAACGCACGACCATCCGCGGTGAATACGATGGGCCGCTGGAGCAATCGGGGATGCGATGCGAGCGCCTCGATCCAGCGGTCCCGATCGGCGGCCGTACGGCCCCACGCGGACACCCCCAATTCCTTGGCCTCGGCCTCACCGGTCCGTGTGATATCCCACGGTTCCAGGCCGAGTTTGCCCAGCGCAGCCCGGATTTCGGCGGCCGACGGCGGATTGTCGAGATAGCGCCGCTCGACATAATCTGCACCGTTTTCATCGAGCACGGTCTTGGCATTGCGGCTCTTCGAGCACTTCGGGTTATGCCAGATCTCGGTCGGTTCGGATGCCATATCGGCAGCTTAAAACATCAGCGCCGGTGCGCCGTCAGTAGCATGGGGCGATGCGAGCCACCGGGCATGAGCATGATCTCGCGGGCAGGTGGGATGTCGCGCGGCCGTCGCGGCCCGGCCGGATTTCCGGTATCGGGATGATCGGATTCCGGGATTTGAGCGCGGGACCGGTCGCGCAGCCGGTGTTTCCGCATCCGGCCGTCACGGTGATTCTGCAATTCGGTGAGGGCAATCTCCTCGTGGAGGACGCCGCCGGGCGGGAGCAGCGGGGAAGTCTGGTCGCAGGGCTTGGACCCCAGGCGATTCGGATGCGGGGCGAGCGAATCGAGTGTGTGGAGATGCGCATATCTCCGGTGGTCGCGCACGCCGTATTGGGTACGTCCCTAGCGGAATTGGACCATGCGGTGGTCGCCGCCGACGACGTGTGGGGGCGGGACGCGGCGCGTATCGGGCAGCAGTTGTGTGATTCACCCTCGTGGACAGGCCGTTTCGCGCTGGCGGAGGAATGGATGGCCCGCCGACACGACGCGGGACGGGCACCGGATCCGGAAGTGGCCTGGGCCTGGAATCGGATCATGGTGAGCCGAGGCGGAATACGGGTCGAGGAGTTGGCGGTCGAGGTCGGGTGGAGTCGCAAACGTCTGTGGTCGCGGTTCCGCTCACAGCTCGGAGTGCCACCCAAGCTCGCCGCGAAACTGGTTCGATTCGACTGTGCCACGCGGCGTTTGGTCGCGGGCGACAGCGCGGCCCGCGTCGCGGCGGAGGGTGGCTATGTCGACCAGTCGCATCTGCATCGAGATGTGCTGGCGTTCACCGGAATGACTCCCGCGCGGCTGGCCGGGTATCCCGGGCTCGTGGATCACGACATCGAATGGGCGAGGCCGGGAACATTCTTACGCAGCGATGACGCCGCTCAGAGCCAGTCCACGACCCAGCGGTAGGGGCGCATCCAGTACAGGCCGCCCTCGGGGATCGGGCCGTTCCAGCGTTGGGCGGCCTGGTCGAAGTTCCAGAGGTATTCGGGAGCCGGATCGCCTTCGTGGATTTCGTGCAGGTGGCGGCGCCAGGTATTGAGGATCGGGGGGACGGCCTGCGGGTCGTGTTCGAACGCCCAATCCAGGGTGCGGCCCATGAGGGAGTCGACGGCGTGGTTGGAGGCATTGCGGTCGCCGGTGCTCAGGGAGTGCAGGAAGGCGGCGACCAGGTTGTAGGCCATGGCGTCGTGGACGGAGGTCTGGCCGTTTTCCAGGGACCAGATACCGAGGTAGGTGGGGCCCTGCTCGTCGATCCAGACCGAATGCGCGTCGCCGACCTGATTGTCGAAGATGAGCGCCATGAGCAGGCCGAGCACGGATTTGCCCATGATCAGCGGATCGGGGTTGCCGGTGGCGACGGCATCGTCGACGAGGGCGCGGTAGGCGGCGGCCGCGATTGCGTAGCGTTGCGCGTCCATCAGGGCGTCGGCGGTTTCGCCGCCCGCGATCTGTTCGGCGGGCGGCTGCTGCGGGCCGGTCACGACGGGCGGTGCGGCGTCGCCGATGCGTAGCAGTTCGGTGGCCGCGCCGGCGGCAGGAAGAGGCGGGGCGGCGGCCGGATCGTGCACGACCGGGGATTCGTCCAGGTATTCCAGTGCTACGCGGGCGAATTCATTGTCATGGCCGGTGAGCCATTCGCGGCCCGCGCGCAGGGTGTCGATGAGGTGGCCGCCGACGCCGTGTTCGATGGCTGCGCACATGGCGTAGTAGCCGTAGCCGCGATAGTCGTCGTAGCCTTCGCCCTCGACGACCAGCAGTTGTGCGTATCGGCCCGCCAGATCGTGTCTTTCGATATCGCCGAGCAGGGTGCAGGCGGTCATGGCGGCCATCAGCACTTCACCGTGTTCGCCGTGTGCGCGGCGCAGGTCTATGCAGCGGTCGGCCATGGTGACGGCGCTTTCGGCGCGGCCGAGCTGGGTGGCGGCCTCCACACCCATGGAGTACATGGTGGCGAGGGTGCTGGGCGGGATATCGGCGGGAAAGCGGGCGGGGCCGCGTTCGGCGATGTGCAGGGCCTGGGCGAAATCGCCCGCGGCGAAGGCGGCCCGGAAGCGGTAGGACACGATCCAGCCGTAGTCCTTGGGGTCCGGCGCGTCCAGCAGCCCATCATCGAACGCCGATAGCCGGACCAGGGCTTGATCCGCCTGGCCCGACTCCAGCATGCCGCTCGCCTCGTTCATCACTTCGACGAACGCATTTCGATCCATGGCCTCTTCGCCTTCCCGCAAAATTCAGCCCGGATCGTATGGCGCACCGCACGACTCCCGGGCGCACTGAGGGCAAGGTCATAGTTTGGACACATCCGCATGACAGAGCCCCCGCACGGCCGACCACCTTGCGCCGCAGTCGTATTCGATCGCACATAGGTGGTCGGCCGCAAATCGGAACTCAGCCCGGCACCTTGTCCAGGAATCCCGTCACCCGGCTGATCCGCCCCTCCGCCAAGGTCACCACGTCGAACCCGATCACGATTGGCTCATCCGCGCCAGGCGCATCCAACGTCCACGTGAACCGAGCAATATCGTGATGCCCATCCACCGGCCCCAGCCCGAAGCTCAACCCCGCGAACTGTTCCTGCGCCCCGGCCACCATCGCCTCGATCGCATCCGTCCCCGTGATCTGCGTCAGCGGATCGGTGAACGCCACATCCGCAGCGAACAACTCATCAATCAAAGCCCGCCGCTTCCCCCCATCCTGCTCATTCCAAATCTCGATGTACCGCTGTGCAACGTTCTCGTATTCGCTCATGTACCAAGCATCTTCGCCAGCCCGCACCAAGTCGATTACGTGTCAGGTAAAGCCAGGCACCCTCAGACCGTGACGATCCGCACAGCATCGCCACACAGCGCATGCATATCCTCCGGATCGCTGGTGATCAGGAGGACCGGCTGCGGCTGCCGCACAGCAAGTTCCGCCACCACCGCGTCGATCGCGTACTTGTGCCCGTGCAATCCGCTGCCCAGCAGTAGTTCCGAAGCCGATCTCGCGCTCGCGTCATCGACGGGCTCGACCCGAATAGTGGACAGCAGCCACGTCAGCCGTGCTCGATCGGTCTTTCGATGCGTAGCCTCGATGATCGTCAGCGCGCTCATGACGACTTCCATTCGTCGCATGCGGGCCTCCGCGATCAGCGCGACGACGCCCGGCTCATCATCGACAAGTCTCGACAGACCCTCACTATCGAGAACAACGGTGCCCTGTTGCGCCGGCCGCTTCCCCTTCACCCTGCGCTCTGCCACGGAGCCTCGCCTAGCAGCGCCCTATCGAACTTTTCCGCCGCCTGCCGCCGAACCGCCTCGGACAGTGGCCCATTGCGCTCCTCATAGTCGGCCAAGTACTCATCCAGCAGCAGCCCACGGAGTTCCCGCTCGACGGCGGACGTGATGAACGACGAGAACTCCCGCTTCCCCACGCGCCGCCGAATCGCCGCCGCCGTCCCCTCCGGCAGCGACAGACTCACCCGGGTCGCGGGGCCTTCACCGATTTCGAACGCAGGCTCCGACATCTCCCAAGTTTATCAATCAAAGTAGGAAACAGTGCCACAATTGTGGCTGTGGACGAACCACCTGAGGACATCAGCGATGTCACGGAGCCCGACCTCGTTCAGCTGCTCACACGGCAACGTGAAGCCGTTGCTTGGATCGCTGACACTGCTCCCTTCCGGACCGACGTCACGGATCCCACCGGGCGGTGGCCAAGATTTTGAGGGCAGCGGGAGTGGGGTGGTCAGCCTAGGATGGGCCGGTGACTGCACTGCCCTTGATCTTTACTGCGGGCTGGGCCAGTGGCGTCAATGCGTATGCGGTGGTGCTGCTGCTCGGCATTTTCGGCGTGACCGGGATTTCTGATGAGGTGCCGGAGGCGTTGCAGCGGACCGACGTGTTGATCGCGGCGGCGGTGCTGTTCTTGATCGAGGCTGTGGCGGACAAGATTCCGTATTTGGATTCGTTCTGGGATGCGTTGCATACCGTGGTGCGGCCTGCTGCCGGGGCGGTGGTGGCTGCGCTGCTCGCCGGGCAGGATGGGTCTCTTCCGCAGTTGGCGGCGGGAGCGGTGGGTGGAACTACCGCGCTGGCAAGCCATTTGGTGAAGGCTGGCACGCGGATGGCGATCAATACGTCGCCTGAGCCTGCGAGCAATATTGTGATGAGCCTGGTCGAGGACGTCACGGTCGCGGGCATTGTGACCCTTGCGATCTTCCACCCGGTGCTCGCGGCGGTGTGCGCGGGCGTACTGCTGGTGATCGGGCTGATGGTGTTGTACCTGGCCGCGAGCCGGATTCGCCGTTATCTCATTCGTCGTCGGCAGCGGCGCGAGGAACGACTCGCGGCCGCTGTCTGATCGCGGCGGCCCGCGACCGTCCCGCTCAGCGAGCCGCCGCGAGCGTGCGCAGCGCCGTGGCGGTGAAATCGTCCAGGGGATAGAACAATTCGATCGCGAGTTCCGAGAGGGTGACGTCGGCGGGCGCGCCGAAGGTGGCCATGGTGCTGAACATGCGGAGTTCGCCCATGGGAGTGCGGATTCGGATGGGGACCTCGAAGGGGCCGGGAGCTTCCTCGGCGTCGTCGGGGTCGATGGGCAGCGGGTAGGCGCGGACTTCGTCGTAGAGATCGCGCAGGCGGGGGTCGCCGGTGGCATTGACCTGGCGGAGCAGGCGTTCGAGGAAGACGGCGCGAACCTGTGCCCGATTGACGAGATGGGCGGCCAAACCCTCCGGGTGCAGGACCAGGCGGTAGACATTGGGCTGCGGGGTCAGCAGATGGTCGGGAATGCCGGTCATGAGGACGGACATGGCGGGATTGCCGGTCACCACATTCCAGTACCGGTCCACGACCACGGCGGGATACGGGTCATGGGCGGCGAGCATGGTGTCGAGCGCCGAACGGACCGAGGCCAATTCGGCTTGATCCAGGCTGCTTTCGCGGTACGCGGGGGCATACCCCGCCGCCAGCAGGAGCGTATTGCGTTCGCGCAGTGGAACATCCATGGTTTCGCACAGGCGCAACACCATGGAACGACTTGGCAGCGCACGCCCGGTCTCGACATACGACACATGGCGGGACGAGGTCTCCGCCGTCAATGCCAATTCCAATTGGCTCAGTCGCCGCCGCTGCCGCCATTCCCGCAGCAACGGCCCGACCTGAGACTGTTGCCCTGTCTGATTCGCGGTCATTTCCGCAGAATATCCACCCCGATCCGCCCCGCCATAACCTCCGAGGTCATTGAGACCATGATCGCGCCCCGGCACCCTCGTACTCGACACCCCAACAGTTCGGGTGCTCGGACAGGAGAAGAAATGACGACGACGCTGCCCACCCCCGCCGCCGCCATCACAATGGGCTCGAACTTCCTACGCACAGCACTACGCGTAGACGGCTGGAGCACCGGAACATTCGGAGCTGCACTACTGGCCGCAGGCCCCCTCCTCCGCGACCCCCTCGGCCTCCCCTCCCACTGGTCCATCCCCTTCGGCGTCGCCATGCTCGGCGGCGCAGCCGCCCTCCTCCTCATAGCCGGCTACCCCGAAATCCCACGCCGCCTCGCCATTACAGTGATCGCCGCAAATGCCACATCGGCCGCAGCAATGCTCGCCCTGATAGCGTCCGGCGCACTCCCCCTCACCACGTGGGGAGTTGCCTTCATGCTGATCGGCGCGGCCGTCGTCGCCGCCTTCGCCGAACTCGAATACCTCGGTCTCCGCCGAGCACCCGCCCAAACTTGAACCGATCAGCCTGCGGGTTCGGTTGTTATCCGTCGCCGAGGCGGCGGGCCAGATGTCAGTGCCTCCGCACCGCTCATCGCCGTCGAGGCGAATCCGGTTGGATCAGGCGAAGATCGGGGTTTCGGTGGTGTAGAGGAAGCGGGTTCGGGAGCGGTCGATGAACTTCTCCTCGTCCGTGGCGATGGTGGTGGTGTAGGTGTCGGAGGTGAACCAGCGTGCGGCGTCGGCGATGTCGTCGACCCACACCTCGGCGACACCGTCGTAGAAGACGCTGCTGACGCCGGGGATCTCGTCACCGGTGGGCAGGAGCTGGACGTAGCGCCGGACCGGGACTTCCCCGCCGGGCAGGCTCGCGATCAGCGGGGTGTGCTGCTGTGTCCAGTAGTCCACGAACTCCTCGTGGGTGAGGTCGGCCCGGCGGGTCAGGAAGATGCTGAGTTTGATCACGGAAAGCTCCTCGATGTCACGGTTTCACTTGCCTAGGCAACTCATACGCTAGCGACAATTACTTGCCTGAGCAATAGAAATCTATTTCCTGGGCAAGTAAAGTGGTCGGCATGGACGAACCGTCACCATGGCTGGACGCCGAGCAACAGCGGCTGTGGCAGGACCTTCTCACCGTCGTGATCGCGCTGCCCGCAGCGCTGGATCGTCAGCTGCAACGCGACGCCGGCATGTCGAACTTCGAGTACAGCGTGCTCGCGCGATTGTCGATGACAGATCAGGACACCATGCGGCTCAGCGCGCTGGCCCGTGACTGCGACAGCACGCTCCCACGCCTGTCGAAGCTGATGGACCGCTACGAGGCACGCGGATGGATCGCACGCCGAATCGACCCCAGCGATGGCCGCTACACCCTTGCCACCTTGACCGAGGCAGGCCGACAACAGGTGATCGACAGCGCACCAGGACACGTCGCGCAGGTCCGCCGCCTCGTATTCGACCCCCTCACCGCCGGACAACGCCGCAACCTCGGCACGGCCTTGTCCCGAATCGCAGAAACCGTGCGGCGGGAGGCCACGGGCGGCGGTAGCGGGTGATCGCGTTGACGAATCCAGTTATCGCCGTATCGACTCAGGACCGCTAGCTCGGCTCGGGTGCGGATCAGCGCTTCGGCGGCTACCAGCCTGCGTCGATCAATTGCTTTGCCAGGTCGTCTGCTTGGCGGATCCCGGCTTGGAACGCTTCCGGCCAGGCAGCGAGGACGTCCGGATTGGTTGCGGACCTGGTGAATACGTCGATCGTGGCCGCGTCGGGGGCGAACCGAATGACGGTGTCGGTTACGGTCTTCGCGAGTTCGGCTCGGACTTGTTCGGGCGGGAACCGGTGCGCCAGCGGCTCAATGATCAGTGCGGCGTCCGAGTTCGGGGCGAGGTCCGCGTTGGTGGGCGACCAGACTCCGCCGTCGATGTAGTAGCGGTCTCCGACGACGACGGGCGGGAAGGCTCCGGGGAAGGAACGGCTTGCGGTGACGGCGGTCGGCAGGGGAACGCCGCTGCTACTGTCCCAGACCTGGCGCTGGCCAGTGGCCGCGTCCACGACGACGATCTGCAGCCTGTGATCCGTCCAGTCGTTGCCACCGACCAGCCACTCCATCGGTTCGATGTGCGCCGGTTGCGCCGGTTCCTCGGCCATCACCAGTCGACCGACTGTGCGCCGCGCCGTGTCGCGATCCAATGTCCGGTCCGACAACACCGAGAAGACGGTGGCGACCAGTTCGGGCTTCACCGCTGTCGGCGGTTGCGTGCTGCCGGGGGGACGTGGATCGTCGGCGAACGCGTCCAGATCCCGTCCCGCTATCAGCGCGGCCCCGACCACCGCGCCCGCGGAGGTGCCGACGATCGAGTCGGCCGCACCCAGATCGATTCCACGGCGGCGCAATTCAGCAGCCAAGCCCGTCATCCACGCCGTCCCGGGGATGCCGCCCCCACCCAGAACAACCGAACGCCGAACGCTCTCACCGGACGTCCGATCGACAATGCGACTCTCCATGCCGCGATCCTAGCGACACTCACCCCCTGTGCGTCGAAATGAGCGCGGCGACAATGGAAGTCGCACCGAGGCAGGCCTATACGTCGAAGTAGAGGTCGAATTCGTAGGGGTGGGGGCGGATGGCTATTTCGGCGATTTCGGTTTCTCGTTTGATGCGGATCCAGGTTTCGATGAGGTCTTCGGTGAAGACGCCGCCGTTGGTGAGGTAGTCGTGGTCGGATTCGAGGCGGTCGATTACCGCTTCGAGGCTGGGGGGAGTTTGGGTTACTTGGGCGGATTCTTCGGGGGTTAGTTCGTAGAGGTCCTTGTCGACGGGGAGGGCGGGTTCGATTTTGTTCATGATGCCGTCGAGGCCCGCCATCATCATGGCGGCGAAGGAGAGGTACGGGTTGCCGGAGGAGTCGGGGCAGCGGAATTCGAGGCGTTTGGCGGGGGCGCTGGTGCCGGTTACCGGGATGCGTACCGCGGCTGAGCGATTGCGCTGGCTGTAGACGAGGTTGACGGGGGCCTCGTAGCCGGGGACCAGGCGCTTGTAGGAGTTCACGGTGGGGTTGGTGAGGGCCAGGAGGGAAGGGGCGTGGTGTAGGAGGCCGCCTATGTAGTGGCGGGCCAGGTCGGACAGGCCCGCGTAGCCTGCCTCGTCGTAGAAGAGGGGGGAGCCGTCTTTCCAGAGGGATTGGTGCACGTGCATGCCGGAACCGTTGTCGCCGAAGAGGGGTTTGGGCATGAAGGTGACGGTCTTGCCGTTTTCCCAGGCGGTGTTCTTGATGATGTATTTGTAGAGCATGAGGTCGTCGGCGGCGGCGAGCAAAGTGTTGTAGCGGTAGTTGATTTCGGCTTGACCCGCCGTGCCGACCTCGTGGTGGCCCTTCTCCAATTCGAAGCCGACGTTCTGAAGGTTGGTGCACATGCGGTCGCGGAGGTCGACGTCCGCGTCGTAGGGGGCGACGGGGAAGTAGCCGCCCTTGGGGCGGACCTTGTAGCCGCGGTTGGGGGTGCCGTCGGCATTGAGGCGCGCGCCGGTGTTCCAGTCCGCGGAGGACGAATCCACCTCGTAGAAGGCCCCGTTCATGGTGGTGTCGTAGCGGACCGAGTCGAAGATGTAGAACTCGGCTTCGGGCCCGAAGTAAGCGGTGTCGGCGTAGCCGGTGCTCTTGAGGTATTCCTCGGCCTTGCGCGCCACATTGCGCGGATCACGGCTGTAGGCCTCGCGGGTGTGCGGGTCGTGCACGAAGCAGTTGATATTGAGCGTCTTGGCGGCGCGGAACGAATCCAGTTGGGCGGTGCGCAGATCCGGCAGCAACAGCATGTCGGATTCGTGGATCGCCTGGAAGCCGCGCACCGACGACCCGTCGAAGGCGATGCCGTTCTCGACCAGATCCTCGCCGAACATCTTGGCGGGAATCGAGAAGTGCTGTTGTACGCCGGGTACGTCGCAGAATCGGATGTCGACGTATTGGACTTCCTCGGCGCTGATGTAGTCCTGAACTCCATGGGTAGTAGGGGTGATCACCGCTGGCTCCTCGTGCAGTCTCACCGCTACCCGATCGGACGGCCCGGTCGGGCTCCGGCGGTCCTCTTAGTGCTAACACGATACGTCCGACGGCCACCCCCGTGGAAGCGAATCAGATTGCCCAACAAGATCATTCGTTATTTTCATGTGAACTCGGGCGCGAGATGGTAAACCTCGCGCCGAATCGGCAATTCCGACTCATCGCCATTTGGGCATATTGCACAAGTCGATCACCTCAGATCTTGTCCATTGCCCCTGGCCAGCACCCATCTTTGTGCGGTGTGCTGGATACAACTCGGGGCCGAGGGGCCTCGATATCGTGCTAGCCAGAGGTAGGTCGTGAGTTCATCATCGGTAGCGGACGCCCCCCGCACACTGTGCGAGGCCTTCCAGGCCAATGTGGCGCGGTATCCGCACGCGGTCGCGGTGCGCACGCTCGGCGGCGGTGTCGCCATCACGTGGCGCGAATACGGTGACCGGGTGCGCGCCATCGCCACCGGCCTGGCCGCACTGGGCGTTTCCCCCGGTGACACCGTCGCGCTGATGATGACCAATCGCCCCGAATTCCACCTGTGCGACACCGCGATCCTGCACACCGGCGCGACCCCGTTCTCGGTCTACAACACCAATCCGGTGGACCTGCTCGCCTACCAGTTCGGCAATGCGGGCAATAAGGTCGTGATCTGCGAGAGCCAGTTCGCGCCACAGGTGCTGGCCGCGGTGTCAAAGGCCGCCGAGCAGGGCGTCAAGGTCGACCACGTGATCTGTATCGACGACGCCCCGGCCGGAACAATCGCCCTGGCGGCCGTCGAGGCGACCGCGAATGCCGACTACGACTTCGAAGCCGCCTGGCGCGCGGTCGATCCCGAGCATCTGCTCACCATCGTCTACACCTCCGGCACCACCGGCCCGCCCAAGGGCGTCGAGCTCACGCACGCGAACTTCATCGAGAACGCCCGCGTCATCGATGAATTCGGCGGCGGCACCGCCGAGGATCGGGTGATCTCGTACCTGCCGGACGCCCATGCCGCCAACCGTTGGCTGGCGCACTATCTGTCCCTGCTCACGGGTGGCGAGATCACCACCTGCTCGGATCTGAAGCAGGTCGCCGCCGCCATCGGTGAGGTGCATCCGACGGTATTCCTGGGCGTCCCCCGCGTGTGGGTGAAAGTCAAAGCGTCCCTGGAGGAACGCTTCGCCGCCGAACCGAGCCGAGCCCGTCGCCTGCTGGTGGATTGGGCCGTCGGCACCGGCCGCGCCCGCGCCCGCGCCGTCTCCGATGGCCGCGCCCAGAACTTCCTGGAGTCCGCGCGGTACGCACTGGCCGACCGCTTGGTCCTGTCCACCATTCGAGAGAAGCTGGGCCTGGACAAGGTCCGCATCGCCGTCACCGGTTCGGCTCCGATCCCGAAGGACACCCACGAGTTCTTCCTCGGCCTGGGCCTGCCGCTGGTCGAGGGCTACGGCATGACCGAGTGCACCGCGGGCGCGACCATGGGCCGCCCGAATCGCGTGAAGATCGGCACGGTCGGCACCGCGTTCCCGGGCGCGGAGGTCAGCATCGCCGAGGACGGTGAGGTGTTGATCCGCGGCAAGATGGTCATGCGCGGCTACCGCAATGACCCGGCGAAGACCGCCGAGACCGTCGACGCCGACGGCTGGCTGCACACCGGCGATGTCGGCGAGATCGATGCGGAGGGGTTCTTGAGGATCGTCGATCGCAAGAAGGAACTCATCATCAACGCGCACGGCAAGAACATGTCGCCGACGAATATCGAGAACACCGTCACCGAGAGCACTCCCCTCGCGGGCACGGTGGTCGCCATCGGTGAGGGCCGCTCCTACAACACCGCGCTCATCTGCCTGGACCCCGATCTGGCCGCCGCATTCGCCGAACGCCACCAGCTACCGGATCGCAGTATTGCCGCGCTGGCCCAGGATCCGATCGTGCTGGCGAGCATCCAATCCGGCGTCGATGTGGCGAATACCAAGCTCTCCCGGGTGGAACAGATCAAGAAGTTCGCGGTCCTGCCGGAGGTGTGGGCGCCGGGCAGCGACAACCTCACGGCAACCGGAAAACTGAGGCGCAAACCAATAGCAACCAACTACGCCGCTACTATCGACTCGCTGTACGCGTAGTAGGAGAGTTATGCAACCGCGAACCCGGGATCGTGCGCTGGAAGAGCTGTATCGGCGCGCCGTGGTGGCGCGGGAGGAATTCCCGACCACGCTGCCGCCGTACCGCAATCTGCCGCAGCAGATGGTGGCCAGTGGCTTCGAGCGGGGCTCCAAGCTCAATGTCGACCTGTTCTTCGACTTCCTGCGCTCCGGCAAAACCCCCAGCGAGGACGACACCCGCGAGGTGGTGGAGATCGCGCTGGGCCGGGTCCGCGACGGCGAATCCCTGGAGGAAGTGCTCGGCCGCTACCGAATCGGGGCCGAGTACATCTGGTCCCAGATTCGCGATGCCGCCTCCGACACCGAGCGCGAACTCCTCGCCGATGCCGCGCTGCCGCTGCTGAGCTACGTGACGCTGGTGACCACCCGGATCGCGACGGCCTGCGTGCGGCGCATTCACGATCCGCGCTGGGAGCTGCTGGAACGCCGCCGGGCCATTGCCGATGCGCTGCTCACCGGCCGCGATCCGATCGAATGGGCCGATGAACCGGCCATCGCGGTGCCGGATGCCTTCCTGATCGCGGTGTTCCGCCTCGGCGCGGTCGGCGGCCGGGCGGGCGCGGACACCAGCGAGCTGCGGCACCGCATCGAGGCCATTCCGGGTGTGTTCCTGCGCCTGGACAGCGGCGGCTGGACCGCGCTGCTCCCCTTGCAACCCGGAGACGATGGCACCGCGACCGCCTCCGCCCTCGCCGCCCGCCTGCCCGCGCAGCCGACCGGGCAGTCTGCACAACCCGCCGCGCAGCCCGCGAAATCGCCGACGCAGCGCACGCCGCAGCCCGCACCGTTCTGGGTCGGCGTGACCACCGCGCCATCCCGCGATCGCATTCCGGACGTCTTCCACGAGGCCCGCATGCTCGCGGAATTGGGCCGCTGCCTGGATCGCCCGCAGGTGGTGTGCCGCCGCGCGGACCTCATGTTCGAGTACACCGTCGCGGCCGGGGACACCGCCCGCACCGGACTGGCCGCCGTCCTGGCCCCGCTGGATCCGCAGCCGCTGCTGGCCGAGACCCTGGAAGTGTTCGTGGACAGCGGTTTCAATCAGCTGGCCACGGCGCGGCTGCTCAATATCCACCGCAATACGGTCACCTACCGTCTCGCCCGGGTGCATGAGCTCACGGGTTTGGACCCGCATCGCCCGACCGACGCCATGACGCTGTCGGCCGCGCGCATCGCCCGTCGGCTCGAATCGGCCGCTTTCGCACCGTAATTCGAGCAGACGGCCGCTACTTCACTCGCGCCATAGGAACTGCGCCGACACCCGGTCCTCGCCGTCTCCATTATTGGCGCGCACCGCGAACTGGTACTGCCCTTGGAAACTGGTGGGACCGTGAATCCGGTAGCGACTTTCCAGCCACGTCTGCCCGTCGTCGGCCGAGTACTCGCAGATGATTTTCGCGGGGACATCGAAAACGACGTGCTCGGTGGCGATGACCTCCCCCGATCCGGTGCCTTCGTAGCTCAGTTCCCTGCCGCCGTAGACGATCCGGACTCTTTGCGGGACAGCGGAATGCGTGGTGGATCTGACTTCAACCAACCAACCGGTCGGTACACGCACGCTGACACCATCGGCCATGCCGATCTCTCCCCCTACAACACCTGGCGCAATTAGCACCATTTGGAAACACTTTCCCCGGATGAAACCCAAGGCAACCAGCCAGATCGCCGAAGCAACCGTAGCATTCCCGAGAATCCCGGACGACCAATTCCACTTTGTGCAATGAGCACAATCCCGCTCGATCGAGTCTTGGCGATTGCCGGTACCCCGGCCCCCCAACTGTGCGGTGTGCTGAATCCCGACGACGAGGTCTCGGGGCGGCACCTGCCCGCCGCAGCCTCCCGACCATCCGCAGAGGTAGATCCTTGAGAATCAAGCCCCGGCCGAGCCGCTGCCGTCTCGCCCCGCTCGCCACCGCCGGGTTGACCGTGGTGGCGCTGGCCATATCCAGCGCCTCCCCCGCCGGCGCGGTGCCGACGAGTGGCCCCGTGCCGAGCGCGCCCGCGAATTTCGGCCTGCCCGCCGACTATCAGCCGACGCCGGAGAAGTACGGCATCGGATATGAACTGGGGCATGTGGTTCCACTCTCGGACGGCACCCAATTGCAGGCCGAGGTGCGGTATCCGACCGATCCGGCAACCGGTCAGCGTGCGGCCGGGGACTTCCCGGTGATCGTGAACTTCACGACCTACGGCGCGGTGACGAGCGCGCTCACCGCGGCCATTACCGGCGTCATCGACGATCTGCACATTCAGCTGCCCGATCAGCTCAAAGACGTGCGCCGCGTGATCAATCAGGCCACCAGCGCGCAGGACATGCTGGTGCGGCACGGGTACATCGAGGTGATCGCGGATGTGCGCGGCACCGGCGGGTCCACGGGCGCATGGAATCCCGCGTCCAAGCAGGACGGCCTGGACGGCGTGGAGCTGGTGGACTGGGCGGCGAAACTGCCCGGCTCCAATGGCAAGGTCGGCATGTTCGGGTATTCGTTCCCGGCCCTGGACGCCATGCGCACCGCCGAATCGGTCGGGCCGGATTCGCCGCTGAAAGCCATTGTGCCGATCGCGATGCCGAACAATATCTTCAATGAAGTGCTCAATCACGACGGCATGATGAGCCCGCTGCTGCTCACCGCCATCTGCTTCCTGGTGCCATACCTGAGCTTGATGGGGCCGTTCCTGACGGCCGTGGTGTCACCGCAGACCTTCCTCACCTCGTTGATCGATCACCTGAAGGCCGTGATCGCCAATGACAGCCCGATCAAGCTGCTACTGGAGGGATACGCGGGCGGCAATCTGGCGTATGACACCTCGTGGTGGCAGGAGCGCCGCTTCGAGACCGATATGCACAATCTGGTCGACAAGGGCATTGCCATGTACCAGATCGGCGGCTTCTGGGATCTGTATCAGGAAGGGCCGCTGCGCAATTTCTCGCAGCTGCAGAACCTGGCGGCGGGGCGGGATGAGTTCGCGCCCATGGCGGGCGATCAGCCGGGCGACGGGCGTTACCAATTGCTCATGGGGCCTTGGTATCACGTGGGGATCGGCGTGGGCCCGGGCTCGCGGCTCGATACCGATAAGATCACCCTGGCGTGGTTCGACCGGTGGCTCAAGGACATTCAGAACGGGGTCGAGAACACCGACAGGCCACTGCATGTCATCGACGCGAATAATAATGCGGCCGATACCGCGCGCTATCCGTTCGAGCAGGCGGCGGTCACACAGCGCTGGTTCGATGGAAACCGCTTGGTGGCACAGCCGCCGATCGCGACCGACGGGTCCGACCGGTTGGATTACTCGGGCATCGACAATATCTGCAACCGGCAGACCCTGGGCCAGTACACGGCCGGGCTGCTCGACTTCGTGTTCCGCGTCTTCAATGCCTACAACCCGTGCACGGAGTGGGTGCAGGAACCGGCCGGGGGCAGCCGGTACACCATGGATCCGGTGACCGAGCCGACCGTGCTGGCCGGGCCGTCCAGCGTGAATCTGTACGCCTCCTCCACCGGCACCGATGCGGCGTTCCAGGTGTGGCTCGACGATGTCGCGCCGGACGGTTCGGCCGTGAACATCACCGGCGGTTCGCAATTGGCGAGTCAGCGCACGCTGAACGAGGCCAAGACCTGGCGCGCACCGGACGGCACCGTGTACGCGCCGGAGCATATTGTCACCAAGGAGACCGAGCAGCTACTCACGCCGGGCGAGGTGGTGCCGATCGCGGTCAAGCTGCGGCCCACCTTCTACCGGCTCGAGCCGGGACATGCGCTGCGGGTGCGGATCACCAGTGGCACCTTCCCGTCGACGATTCCGATTCCGACGGATCTGCCGCGACTGCTTGGCACTTCGCAGCAGATTCAGCGGAATTCGGTGTGGCCGTCGAGCCTGGTGGTGCCGCTGGCACCAGCGGGATCGTTCTCGCACTGACGGTTTCCCGCCAATGACCCGGGGGGTCGGGACGAGGGAGCACGGCTGGTCGCCGCCGCCGTGTTCCCTCACACCGCTGTTCGCGAAATAGCCGGGCTAGAGGTGCATCCAGTTCGGCCAGACCTGTGACCACGATTTCTTCGGGCCGGTGCATTTCCAGATGGTGACGTCCTGGGTATTGCCCGGGAAGCCGAGTCGTGTGTCGACCTTGCCGACCGGCTCCACGTGGTCGAACTGGGTGCGCAGCACCGCGTCGTAGCCGCCCACGGCGAGCACGGCCGAGGCGTCGTCGGGCGGGGTGCCAAAGTAGCCGAACCCACGGCTGGGGCTATAGATCGGCGGCAGCTGATCACGGCCGAACTGATCCAAAGCACTTGCCTGCCAATAGGTGTCGGTAATGATCACCGCGTGCGCCCGTTGCTCCGGTGGCAGCTGGTCGTAGTCGTGGACGACCTGGTCGGTGAGCTCGTGCCAGCCGAAGGATCCGTACACGCCGATATTGATGGCGGCCTGGGCATCGTCCTTGGGCGGGTGAATGTCCTCGGCCGACCGCCACGGTGTCGAGAAGAGTACGAACACTCCGGCGGCGAGCGCCAGTGCCACGGTCCCGCCGGTGAGTGTGCGCCGCCAGCGGGGTCGCAGTCGCTCGGCCGTGGTCACCAATCCCACTGCGCCCGCAGCGATCATGACCGCGTACATGCCCGCCGCGTAGTAGATCCGGCCGCCGGTGGCCAGGAATGCCACGTACAGCAGGATCAGCGTCGCGCCGAGAAATCGGTAGAGCCGCATGGACTCCCACACCAGCAGCGCCCACAGGCCCCACATGAGCAGTAGCGCGCCCAGGAATCCGGCCAGGCTGATCGAGAGGGGCACGAACTGCAATCGCCCGCCGAGGATCCCCTGTTCGGCGCTGATCACTCGTCCCATCTCGAATTGCGGCCAGTCGTGGCGCGCCTGCCAGATCAGTTCGGGCACGGTCGCCGCCACCACGATCAGCCCGCCCAGCCACAGCAGCGGCCGCCGGACCAACTCGCGCGGGCCGAACACCAGGCTGCTGACCACCACGGCAATCCAGAAGAATGGGATCAGCCATTTCACCTGCATATCCACCGCCGTGACCAGTGCGGCCGCCAGCAGCAGCCGGTCATCGCGGACCCGCACCCAGCGCACCACCAGCCAGGTGATGATCACCCACAGGGCCGTATCCACCGCATTGGTGGTCAGCATGGTGCCCTGCAAGAGCAGAAATGGTGAGGTCGCGTACCCCACCGCCGCCAGTACCTGCGCCCAGCGTCCGCCTCCGAACTCGCGAGCCAGCATGGCGCACAACACGATTGCCGCCACCGTCAGCAGCACCGAGGGCAGCCGCAATACGAAGAACGACCCCGGCGCGACCGTATCCATCACCCGAGCCAGCAATGGCAAGCCCGGCCCCTGATCGGCGTATCCGGCCGACAGCCGCCGCCCGGCCGCCAGAAAATACAGCTCATCCCCGAAGTACCCATACCGAGTAGCCGATAGCAGCAACACCACAGCAGCCGGAACCGCCACCCCCGAAACCGCCCGCCAAGCCATCCCCGCCTGCTCCTCCGCCACGGCATGCCGCCCGCGACCGCCGGGTCGACCCGAACGATCCATCACCTCGGTCAAAGCGGGCTCCTCAACAGAGCGGACTGGTCCGGACATCAGCAAATCTACCGCGCACCCGCGCATGCCCCTACGGGCCGACCGTCAGGGTCCTATACTCGAACCCGTATGCGCTTGCCGTGCACCGCGATTCAGCGAAGGAGACCGGCATGTCCGAGCAAACACCTGAAACCAATCCCTATGGCACCCCGTCCACTACGGGCCCGGGGCCCATCCCCTCCTACCAGGGCGTACTCAACAACCTCATCCGCACGCTGCTGCGCGTCCCCGTTCTGGGTGGGCAAGTCGGCAAGCGACTGCTCGTCATCTCTGTGACCGGCCGCAAGTCCGGCAAGGTCTACGACGTCCCCGTCGCCTACACCCGGCACGACGGCGAACTCCTGATCGGCACCTCGCTGCGGCCGTGGGTGAAGAACATTCGCAAGGACGTCCCCGTTCAGGTCTCGCTCGGCGGGCCGAAGCGCACCGCCGACGGCGAGGTCTTCACCGATAGCGAATCCGTTATGCGCCTGTTCGAGATCGTCGCCCGCGACAACCACGCGAACGCCAAGTTCAATGGCATCGGCTTCGACGCCGCCGGCAATCCGAACAAGGCCGACATCTACCAAACCTGGCAGCAAGGCGGCGTGGTCATCCGCTTGACTCTGCGCTGACCGGACCAGGTTAGATCGCCGGGCGGGCCTGCACGTAGTACTCGGCCGCGACCGCCACGAGCACCTGCCGGACGATCGGCGGTGCCCAGGAGGCGGAGGCGTCCTGGCCGACCACCGGGTCGGTCAGGGTCACCGTGCGGCCGCGGTGTTCGAAGTCGAATTTCCCGGCGGCGCGGATATTCTTCAGCCAGTCGACATCGCGCCCATAGGTGAGAGCGATCCGGTAGCCGCCGTCGCGCCCGAAGACCATGACGGGCGACCGATAGACCCTGCCGGATTTGCGCCCCTTGTGAATCACGATGCCGAATCCCGGTGCGACCCGGGCCATCACCCCGAGCACGGGGTTACTGATCCGCCGATTGATCTTGGCCAGCGATTGCGGCAGCGGCATGGTCTCGTCCTCTCCGACGAAAACGGTTGCGTCACAGAGGCTACGCCGACGCCGGGCGGGGCGCGCGGCATCGCTAAGGTGCAGGAAGGGCCGCTCGATCGCGCGGCGGGGGCGGAAGGAGCGCAGCTCATGTCGGAGATGATCGCGGTATACGACGCGCACGGCCGAGAGATCGGTTCACAGGAGCGGTCCGTCGTCTACGCGCAAGGCCTCTGGCACGCCAGCGCAGGCGTCCTGGTGCGCTCCGAGGACGGCAAACGAGTCTTCGTCCACAAACGCACCGACACCAAGGCGGTATTCGCGGGTATGCACGACTGCCTTGCCGGTGGCGTACTCGGCCCGGGCGAAGATCCTGCCGAGGCCGCAATCCGCGAACTCGGCGAGGAGCTCGGCATAGTCACGGGCCCACGCGACGAACGCCCCCTCCCCCTCACCGGCGCATCCTGGGACGGCGAATGGGCAGGCCGCCCCATGCGCTGCCACCTCTTCGCCTACGAACTCCGCTACGACGGCCCGATCCGCCTACAAGCGGAAGAGATCGTCGCAGGCTGGTGGTGGACCGACGAGGAACTCCTCTCCCACCTGGAAAACCCCACCTGGCCCTTCGTCCCCGACACCCGAGTCCTCATCCCCGACCTCCTCCGCTGACCCGACCCGCCTCCAGCGAAATTCGCTGTCCACCTATCTGTTCCGGCACGTACCGTCGAAAACGCAAACAGCCCATCGAGTCCCGCGCGACTCGATGGGCTGTGGCACGTGTGGGCGGCTACTGGCCGGAGCTACCTGCGAACAGGCCTTGCACGGCCTTGATCAGTACCTGGGCCAGGAAATCCGAAGCGGATCCGGACATGCGCTACTCCTCATCTATCTGGTGACACGTCGAACATGTGAAGCATGCACGATTCACATGTCCTGAGGGAGCCTTTTTGCGCAGCGCTACTGTGTTCTGGGTCACAAAGACTAGCCCGAGGATGCTACCGATCCCGCCCAGGCCGCGAAAGCCCCTGGATTCCGGGTCTGCAACAGCACCCGCCCGGGGCCGGTGAAGTCGAAGACGAAGCCTTCGCCCGACTTGAGCGATTGCAGCGACCGCCCGGACACGGCCCGCCGAATGGTGAAGTTCATGGCCAGGTCGTAGGCCACCACATGCCCGGTATCGATGGTCACCGGCTCGCCGGGGGCCAGATCGATCACGTCGATGGCACCGAAGACGCCGAGTACGACCTCACCATTCCCGTGGGCGCGCAGGCCGAATCCGCCCTCGCCGCCGAACAGGTTCGCGAACCCGCCCCACTTGGCCTCCACGGTCACATCGTGCGAGTTGGCGATCCAGCCGCCCCGGCTGATGTAGAACGGCCGATCGGGAGTGATTGCGAGAGACAGCATGTCGCCCGGCAGCGCGGGAGCCACATCCACCCAGCCGCCTTGCTGCGGCGCGGTGAATGTGGAGACGAAGAACGACTCCCCCGCCAGGACCGAGCGCTTCAGCCCGGCGAGGATGCCGCCCTCGGCCTTGGCGGCCAGGGTCACTCCCGCGGAGTGCGCGACCATGGCCCCGCTCTCCACGCGCATCGGTTCACCCCCGGCCAGAAAGCAGCGGGCAATGGTCGACGACGGGTTGTGCCGCAGTTCTACCTTCATGTTTGCGACCCTAACAGCGCAGGCCGACGAGCACGCCGAACGCGGCCCGTCGACTATTTGCCGCCCTCGGAAAGCGTGACCTGTGCTGGCGCATAGCCGCTTCCGGTGACATCCACGCCTTGGGACTTCAGGATGTCGAGAGCCTTGGTGACGTACTCGACGGTGTAGGCCTCGGTGTCGGGATCCTTGGTGAGCACGGTCGCGCCATCGGCGTTCTTGGTGGTCTTGGCAATGGCCACGGTGCGATCCCAGGCGGCGGTGTCCATCAGGCCGATTCCCTTGGGCGAGGGCCAGATCAGCTTGTTGACCTCGGTGATCTGCCATTGTTGATGGCTCGCGCCGAGGGTGGACCCGGCCGCCACGGTGATATCGCGGCACTTGTCGACATTGTCGCGGCAGAACGCCCAGCCCTTGAGCGAGGCGGCAATGAACTTGACCGTCTGATCGGCGTACTTCGAATCCTTCAGCTTCGAGGTATTGGCCCAGATGGCGTCCTGGAGCATGGCCACGTTCTGGTCGTTCCAGTCGATGGCGGTGAAATCGGCTGCGGTGTAGAGCTTTCCGGTGTCCGGGTTCTTGGTTTCGAGCAGTTGCGCGTACTCGTTGTAGGACATGGCCTGGGCGGCATCGATATCGTGGGCCAGGAAGGCGTTCATATCGAACTGCTGCTGGACGAGCTTCACATCCTTGGCGGGGTCGAGACCGGCCTTGCCCATACCCGCGAAGAGCTCGAATTCATTGCCGTAGCCCCAGTTTCCGATCTTCTTGCCGCGCAGGTCGCCCGGGCCGTTGATGCCCGCGGTCTTGAACGCGACCTGCTTGGTGCCCGAGCGCTGGAAGATCTGCGCCACATCGGTGATTCCGGCCCCGGCTTCGCGGGAGGCGAGGGCCTTGGGCACCCAAGCGATGGCATAGTCGGCCTGGCCCTGCGCCAGCACCGTCTGCGGCACGATATCGGTTCCGCCGTCGAGGATTTCGACATCGAGACCCTGTTCCTTATAGAACCCCTGGTTCACCGCGGCCAGGTATCCCGCGAACTGCCCCTGTTTGAACCACTGCAGCTGGAGTTTCACCTTGGTCAGGCCGTCGGCGGTGGTGGAGTTGTCGGTCGTGCTGCAACCGGTCAGCGCGGCCAGTCCCAGCGCGGCGGCCGCCAGACAGGCACGGAAGCGGAATTTGTGTGCGGTACTTCTCATTTCGATCTCCAGATGGTGGTGCGGGGTCTGCGAGTGAGCTGTTCGAGCAACAGCACGGCGGCCAGGAAAATCAGGCCGAGGATCATGGCGGCGGTGACGTACGCCCAGGCGCGCGGGTAGGCGGTATTGGCCGCGGCGGAGGTGATCCGGCTGCCCAGGCCGTGCTGCAGGCCGCCGAAGTACTCGGCGATGATGGCCGCGATCACCGCGCCGGGGGCGGCGATCCGCAGGCCGGTGAACAGGTGTGGGAGCGCGGCGGGCAGGCGGACGGTGCGGGTGATCTGCCAGCCGGTGGCGGCGTAGGCGGTCATAAGGTCGGCGTGCACCTGCGGGACTTGGCGCAATCCCTTTGCGGTGCTGACGAATACGGGGAAGAAGACCACGATGGTGGCGACCAGGCGGCGGGGCAGGTCGGTGGTGGTGGAGTACATGGAGTTGAGCAGCGGTGCCAGCGCCACAATGGGCACGGCCGCCGCGCCCGCCGCCAGCGAGCCGAGCAGTCCGTCTACGACACGGAATCGCACGGCGAGAATGGCGGCGGCAATACCGAGGATCGCGCCCGACATCAGTCCGATGAGCGCATTGGCCCCGGTGGAGGTGGCCGCCTTGGTGATCGAGTCGAAGTTCTTGGAGAACGCGTCCGCGATCGAGCTCGGCGAGGGCAGCAGGAAGGATGGGACACCGGCCGCCACCGTAAGCACTTGCCAGAGACCGAGCAGGGTCACGCCGAACAGGACCGGCGGAAGCCAGGTCTCGAGCACACGTTTCATCGCAGGTCCCGCCCCGCCGTGCTGTCCTGCGCGGTCGTGGCGTTCGCCGTGGGCTCGTGCCCCTCGTGCAGGGCCGCGCGTACGGCGGCGACGGCACTGAAGAACGCCTCGCTGGATCGCACGTCGCCCTCCTCGTCGCGCCCCCAGCCGCCGGTGTCCAGCACGGCGGTGATGCGGCCCGGTCGCGGCGACATGACGACCACGCGATCGGAGAGGAATACCGCTTCCGGGATCGAGTGCGTCACGAAAACGACTGCCGCCCCCGTCTCTTCGGCAATACGCAGCAGTTCCCCCTGCATACGCTCGCGAGTCATCTCGTCCAGCGCGCCGAACGGTTCGTCCATGAGCAGCAGTGGCGGTTTGCGGGCCAGCGCGCGGGCGATGGCGACGCGCTGCTGCATTCCACCGGAGAGTTCCGCCGGATAGCGCTGTGCGAAATCGCTCAATCCGGTGATCTCGAGTAGTTCCGCGCTTCGCGCCCGGCGTTCCTTCTTGCCGACGCCATGCAATTGCAGTGGCAGCTCCACGTTCTCCCGCACGGTCCGCCAGTCCAGGAGACCGGCCTGCTGGAAGGCGATGCCGTAATCCTGATCGCGTCGCGCCTGCCGAGCCGTCTTCCCGTGCACCACAACGGTTCCCGATGTGGGCTGCTCCAGGTCCGCGACGATCCGCAGCAGCGTGGACTTGCCGCATCCGGACGGTCCGATCAGGGAGACGAATTCCCCGGCGGCCACGCTCAGCGAGATGTGCTCGAGCGCGGTGACCGCACCGGCGGTGTAAATCTTGCCGACGGCGCGAAGTTCCACGGCGGCCGCCGAATCGGGCGTCGCCACCGGCTCTTCGGTCGATGTCTCGACGGTCAACGGGAACCTCCTGAAGCATGCCCCGGACGGCTGTACCGGCGCAGAACGATCTCGGCCAAGCCGACGAGAGCAGTGAGCAGCACACCGAGCAGCGCGGCCGCGACGACCGCCGCATACAAGCGCGCGGCATTACCGGTGGACTGCTGGGAGAACACGATGATCTGGCGGCCGATCCCGCCCGCGGTCCCGGTGGAGATCTCCGCGACCACCGACCCGATCACCGCGGCCGCCGCCCCCAACCGCAGTGCGGGCAGCAGATGCGGCACCGCCGCGGGCAATCGCAAATGCAGCAACGTGGCCCACCATCCGGCGGCACAACTGTGCAGCAGCTCCACCGAGGCCTTGGACGGCGATTGCAGCCCCCGCAGCATCCCGATGGCGACCGGGAAGAACACCAGATACGCCGCGATCACGACAATGCTCATCCACGGCTTCCACGGCTGCCCCGCAATATGAATCTTGCCGCCCCACCCCGCGACCAGCGGCGCGAGCGCGATCAACGGAATCGTCTGCGACACGATCACATACGGCAACAGCCCGCGCTCCACCCACGAGAACCGCTGCATGAGCACCGCCAGCAGCACACCGACCACGGTCCCCATCACCAAGGCCGACAGCGCCAGCCCGAGCGTGAATCCACCGGTCCGCACCAACGTCGCGCCGACCGTCGACTTCCCGTCCTGATCCCCGAGCACGGTCACGACCGCCCACACATGCGGCAGCGCACCATCCGAGGTACGCGGCAAAACCCGCTGTTCCCCAATGCTCACCCCATTGGCAGGCACGAACACCTTCACCAATTCCCAAGCGAGCAGCAGTAACCCGAACGCGGCAATCGGATACAACAGCGCCCGAGCCTTAGCCCCGACCCCGACGGCCCGCCTCAACGGCGAGACGGGCTCGACCACCGCAAGAGGATCCACACCCGGCTCCAGAAGCGAAGCCGCGCGAGCTAAATCTGTAGTCATCGCGCCCTGATCCCCGATCTAGATCCCGACAGCATGCCGAGGTGGTTCCGCCCTGAGGGAGCTGTGGTAGCGGGAATCGAGCCCCGAAACTGCCACCAGTGCTCCCTGATCTTGATTCCCGCGCCGTGGCCGCAGCCTGGCGAGGACTCTCCGACGTGCAGATCGCGTCGAATCCTGGGCAGACTCCCGGGCTTCGCGAATCGCGTTGTCACGACGCACTCTCCGTGGCTGTGACGGGGCGGCCCAGGCGGGGGAGGACGGATTCGCCGTAGGCCTCGAGGGTTGAGGTTTTGGCGTCGTGCTGGAGGTAGACGGCGAACTGGTCCACGCCGAGGGCTTCCAGTTCGCCGAGGCGGGCGAGGTGCTCGTCCGGGGTGCCGAGTAGGCAGAAGCGGTCCACGATGGCGTCGGGGACGAAGTCGGCGTGGGTGTTTCCGGCCCGGCCATGCTGGTTGTAGTCGTAGCCCTGACGTCCGGCGATGTATTCGGTCAGGGCCGCGGGGACCTCACTGTCGGCACCGTATTTCGCGACGATGTCCGCCACGTGATTGCCGACCATGCCGCCGAACCAACGGCATTGTTCTCGTGCGTGTTTCAGGCCCGCGACCGTGCCGTCCGTAATGTAGGCGGGCGCGGCCACGCAGATGCTCACCTCCTTCGGGTCGCGTCCGGCGCGCTCGGCGGCGGCCCGCACGCGGGCGATGGTCCACGCGGTGATGTCCGGGTCTGCGAGTTGCAGGATGAAGCCGTCGGCCACCTCACCGGTGAGATCCAATGCGCGGGGGCCGTATCCGGCCACCCACACCGGCAGCCGCGACGCCGAGGCCCACGGGAATCGCACCACCGTGTCCCCGACCTGGGCACTGCGCCCATTGCCGAGTTCCCGTATGACGCCGATGGATTCGCGCAGCGTCGCCAGATTGGCGGGCCGCCAACCGAGGGTGCGGACGGCCGAGTCGCCCCGGCCGATTCCGCAGACCGTGCGATTGCCGAACATGTCATTGAGCGTGGCGAAGGTCGAGGCCGTCACCGTCCAATCACGCGTGGACGGGTTGGTGACCATCGGCCCGACCACGACTTTCCGGGTAGCGGCGAGGATCTGGCTGTAGATGACATACGGCTCCTGCCACAGCAGGTGCGAATCGAAGGTCCACACATGCGAGAACCCGTGCGTCTCGGCCAGTCTCGCGAGTTCGACCACCCGTGACGCGGGAGGGGTGCATTGCAGCACCACACCGATATCCATGCGGCACTCTCCGTTTCGAGTCAGGGGTCAGATCAGGTTCTGCGCCAGGGCGCGTTTCACGAATCGGCCGTGCCCGGCGCTGCCCAGATATTCGCCGCCGTCGATGAGCACGCGGCCGCGCGAGAGCACCGTGTCCACATGCCCGTCGATCTCGAAGCCCTCGTAGGCCGAGTGATCCATGTTCATGTGGTGGGTCTTGCCGAGGCCGATGCTGGTGTGCCCGTTGGGGTCGTAGATCACCACGTCGGCATCCGCGCCGGGGCTGATGATGCCCTTGCGCGGGTACATCCCGAACATGCGGGCCGGGGCCGTGCAGCACACCTCCACCCACTTCTCCAGGGAGATGCGGCCGTCCTTCACACCCTGGAACATCAGATCGATGCGGTGTTCCACGCCGCCGATGCCATTGGGGATCTTGCTGAAATCACCCAGGCCCAGATCCTTCTGGCCCTTCATGCAGAACGGGCAGTGGTCGGTGGCCACGCTGGTGACGTCGCCGGTGCGGATATAGCGCCACAGCTCGTCCTGATGGCCTTCCTCCCGCGACCGCAGCGGCGTCGAGCACACCCACTTCGCGCCCTCGAAACCCGGTGCGCCCAACTGCTCTTCGAGCGACAGGTACAGGTACTGCGGGCAGGTTTCGCCGAAAACGTTCTGGCCCTTACCGCGTGCCATGGCGATCTGCTCGAGGGCCTGTTTGGCCGATACGTGCACGATGTACAACGGTGCGCCGGTCAGCTGCGCCAGCATGATGGCGCGGTGGGTGGCCTCCTCCTCCATCTGCCAGGGCCGTGAGGTGCCGTGGAAGTAGGGGCTGGTGTCGCCGCGTTGCAGCGCCTGCTCGACGAGCACGTCGATGGCAATGCCGTTCTCCGCGTGCATCATCAGCAGTGCGCCGAGGTCGCCCGCGGTCTGCATGGCGCGCAGGATCTGGCCGTCGTCGGAGTAGAAGACGCCCGGATAGGCCATGAACAGTTTGAAGCTGGTGACACCCTCGGACACCAATTCCGACATGCCCTTGAGGGATTCGGCATTCACATCGCCGACGATCTGGTGGAAGCCGTAGTCGATGGCGCACTTGCCGTCCGCCTTGCCATGCCAGAGGGCGAGGGTGTCCTGCACCCGCTCCCCCGGCTTCTGCACGGCGAAGTCGACGATCGTGGTCGTGCCGCCCCACGCCGCCGCACGAGTACCGGTTTCGAAGGTGTCCGAGGCCTCGGTCCCGCCGAAGGGCAGCTGCATATGCGTGTGCGGGTCCACGCCGCCCGGGATCACATACTTGCCGGTGGCGTCGATGACGACATCGGAGGCGGCGGCGAGATCCGTGCCCAGCGCGGTGGTGCCGGGTTGCACGACGGCGGCAATGGTTTCGCCGTCGATCAGCACGTCGAGCAGCTGAGAACCCGTGGCGGACACCACGGTTCCGCCGTGAATGAATACGCGAGTCATCGGAAAGTCACCGCCCTCACGGATTCACCAGCGGGCCATAGGCATCCGGACGCCGGTCGCGATAGAACGCCCAGCGATCCCGCACCACCTTGATCAAATCCATATCCAGGTCGCGCACAACGAGTTCCGGGCTCGTATCGGAGGCCACCTCACCGACGAACTTGCCCTCGGGATCGACGAAATAGCTGGTGCCGTAGAAGTCATCGTCACCGAGCTCCTCGATACCGACCCGGTTGATCGCGCCGATGTAGTACTCATTGGCCACGGCCGAAGCGGGCTGCTCGAGCTTCCACAGATAACTCGACAGTCCCCGCGAGGTCGCCGACGGATTGAACACGATCTCCGCCCCCGCCAGCCCCAGCGCCCGCCAGCCTTCCGGGAAATGCCGGTCGTAACAGATGTACACGCCGACCTTGCCGACCGCGGTATCGAACACCGGCCAGCCCAGATTGCCGGGCCGGAAGTAGAACTTCTCCCAGAACCCCTTGACCTGCGGAATGTGATGCTTGCGGTACTTGCCCAGGTAACTGCCGTCGGCGTCGATGACGGCGGCGGTGTTGTACAGCAGGCCACTCTGTTCCTGCTCGTACACCGGCAGCACCATCACCATGCCGAGTTCCTTTGCCAGTGCGGCGAACCGGTCCACGGTAGGCCCGGGCACCGTTTCGGCGTACTCATAGAACTTGGCGTCCTGCACCTGGCAGAAGTACGGCCCGTAGAACAGCTCCTGGAAGCAGATCACTTTGGCGCCTGCCGCGGCGGCCTGCCGGGCGTAGTCCTCGTGGGCTTTGATCATGGACTCTTTGTCGCCGGTCCAGTTCGTCTGGACCAGCGCAGCTCGAACGATTGCCATGCTTTGTAATACTGCACCCGATACGCATCACCTTGTGTTACAAATCGGCGGAAACAGTTTCGCAATCGTAAATCCTGGGGGTGATGCTGGTTGCGACCCGGTGTCCATCGCAGAATCGAACTGTGACAACCGAACTCGGACCCCCCGACGCAACCTCGGCCGGTGTGGTGGCAGCCGAGGTCACCGCGCACGTCCACGACCGCACCGCGGCGGGCATAGCGGCCGCCCTGAGCCGCCGAATCCGCTCCGGCGCGCTGCCACCCGGCACCCGGCTGCCCACCGTGCGCGATATGGCACGCGAACTGAAGGTCTCCCCCGCCACCGTCAATCAGGCCTGGCGCGCCCTCGCCGCCACCGGTGCCATCGTGGCGCGCGGCCGCGCCGGAACCTTCGTCGACACCATGCCGCAGCCGGTCCGCTCGACCCCCGCCGGGCGCTATCAGCGCCTGCACTCCCAATCCGACAGCAGCTTCCGCATCGATCTCTCCAGAGGCGTCCCCGACCCCGCCCTACTCCCCGACCTCACCTCGGCCCTGCGCGTCCTGGCCGACGACGGCGCGATCGACGATCTCTCGGCCACCTACCTCGGCGACGCCATGCTCCCCGAACTCGAGGCCATGGTCCGAGTCGACTGGCCCCTGCGCGCGGAACGCTTCACGGTCCTCGACGGCGCTCTCGACGCGGTGGACCGCCTCTTCGCCGCGCACATCCGCCTCGGGGACGCCGTCCTCGTCGAGAACCCCTGCTTTCCGCCCTTCCTCGACTTGCTCTCGCGCATAGGCGCACGCCCGATCCCGGTCGGCATGGACGAATCAGGCCTGCTCCCGCCCGAACTGGCCGACGCCCTCGCCACCTACTCCCCCACGGCCCTGCTCTACCAGCCCCGAGCCCAAAACCCCACCGGCGCATCCCTTTCCGCGAGCCGAGTCCGCGAGCTGGACGAGATCCTCGCGAATACCGACCTCCTCGTCATCGAAGACGACCACTCCGACGGCATAGCCCACTCCCCCCTGCGCTCCCTGGGCACCCGCCGCCCCACCCACACCGTCCACATTCGCTCCTACTCCAAATCCCACGGCGCGGACCTCCGCCTCGCGGTAGCGGGCGGCCCGGCCCAATTCCTCGATCCGGTCATCGAACGCCGCATGCTGGGCCCCGGCTGGTCCAGCCGCCTCCTGCAACGAGTCCTCCTGCACATGCTCGCCGACCCGGCCGCCCGCACCACGGTCGCGACGGCCCGCACCACCTACCGCACCCGCTCCGAACTCCTCCGAAAATCCCTCTCCCGCCACCGCATCCACATCCCCCGCCGGGACGGCATCAACCTGTGGCTCCCCGTCACCGACGAGAACGCCGCCATGATCTCCCTGGCCGCGGCAGGCATCAAGGCCGCCCCCGGCGGCCCCTTCGAACTCACCGACCACCCCCACACCGACCACCTCCGCCTCACCATCGCCACCCTGCACCCCACCGAAATCCCGGAACTGGCAACCCATCTCGCCACCGCAGCCGTCGCGGTCCCCACCTACCGCCGCATCCGCCGCGCCTGACCGCCCGCGACTCACAGTGGGACGGTGGGCCACCAACGATCGAACAGATCCGAACCCACGGTGCCGCCCCAGGCGTTCATGGTGCAGAAACTTCGTGCGGGATCATCGAATACAGCTTCCAGCAGACCTGACGGCTTCCTGAAGACGCCGGTGCCGTTTCCCCAGCGCAGGCTGCCGGAGCCGCCGGGACGTTGCCAGGGCTGAATGGCGGTGAAGCTCACGTCGCTGTCGGAGCGGAGGGATATGGGGGTGCGGTCGACATTGCAGTACACGAAGAGGAAGTCCAAGGGATTGCCGTTGCCATTGCAGAGCAGGCCGGTGACGGTTCCCGTCGCCGCGCGGATATCCACCCGACTGCCTTCGGAATCCACTGGTAGACAGTGGATCGACTGATGGCCGCTGTCCAGGGGCGTGGGCGGCAGCAGGGCCGGAAAGGCCTGAATCATGTACTCGTACGCACCCCAGGAGGAGCGCGCGTCGGCCGTCGTGGTGGTGACCGTGACGGGGACAGCCGACACCACGTCCTGTGACGACGGCTGACCCCGTGAATGTTCGTGTAGCGCCACGGCACTCGCTGCCACCAATGCGGCAATCACGCCGACGGCCACCGTGGCAAGGACGGCCACGCGGCGGCGAGGACGTGGTGCGCCCTGCCCCAGTGCGGCCGCCGCGGCCTCCGCCAATGCCGCGCAGGAGTCGTAGCGTCGCTCCGGATTCTTCGCCAGCGCACGGGCGATCACCTCGTCCATGGCCGCCGGGAGCTCCGGATTGGCGGCGGTGGGACGGGGAGGAGATTCGGACAGGTGCGCGCGGATCACGGCGGCAGGGCTCGACTGCGCGAATGGCGTGACACCCGTGAGCAATTCGAACAGGGTGCAGCCGAGCGCGTACACATCGACCCGATGATCGACCGCGGTGCCCGCCAGCAGCTCCGGTGCGGCATACGCCAGCGCCGACACCACCGAACCGGCCTCGGTCAGCCCCTCGGTATCGGCGGTGGGCCGGGCCACCCCGAAATCCGAGATGTATACCCGATCCGGCAGCCCGGGCAGCGATTCGAGCAGGATCTCGGCGGGTTTGACGTCCCGGTGCAGCAGTCCGAGCCGATGCGCCTCGTCCAGGCCGCGCGCGGTCTCGGCCACAATGCGCAGCGCCGTTTCCGTCGGCACCCCCGCCGGGTGCCGACGGATCAACTCCGCGGCATCGATGCCGTCGACGAATCCCATAGCGATCCAGAGGCAGCCGCGCTCCAGGCCGCGATCGTAGACCGGCACGATATTCGGATGCTCCAGCCGGGCAACGAGTTCGGCCTCGCGAATGAATCGGGTGCGAAACTCGAAATCACCACTGCCGGTGGGCGAGAGCACCTTCAACGCGTCGTAGCGCGGCAGCCGGGGATGCGCCGCCAGATATACGGTGCCCCGGTCGCCGTGGCCGAGGACGCGTTCGATCCGATATCCGGCGAAGACCTCACCGGGAGACAGTGATTCCGTCATCTAGTCTCCGGCATTCACCAGCAAGGCCAACTGCAGCGCGGTCCGCTGTCGCAGGTTCTTCAGATCATTGCCGATCAGCATCCCCAGATAGCGTCCGTACACCATCCGGCAGGTGAATGCGGAGCGCCCATCGCTGACCGATCCGGGGGTCTCGACGCAGAAGACCTCCGGGACGCCCTGCGGTCCCTCGACTATGCCGAACCCCTGCGTCATACTGCTTTTCATCTCCTCGAAAGCACGGCGGGCCGCCACCGCGGTCGAGTACCGCTGCAGCTGCGTCATGCCATTGACGGCCTCCCATTCGATCGGCCGCTCCTGATGGATGCGACCGTTCCACAAGCGGGTGCCACGCGGCCCATAGACGATCCCCTCGCCGCGGATCACCTGATTCCAATTGGCCACTCGCTGTGGGTTGGTCACGATCACCTTCGGATAGGGCCAGCGGCCCGGCGCTTCGGGCGCGATCCGGCGCAGCATGCCCTCATGGTCCAGTGACAGCGTCGCGAGCTGGTCGGCGGGCGTGGGCACGAACTCGCGCAGCCGGGGTAGCTGCGCGTCGAAAGCCTTGCGGGCCAACCCGGTCAGCGCCTCCGAGTCGGTCGCGGTATGCCCGGCGATGAGGCTGACCACATACGGCCCCTCCGCGATGGTCGCCGCCATGCTCGGTACGGTCGGCCGCCAATGTGCCGCCGCGGCAGGGTATCCCGGAATCGGCACCGAGACGTTCTCCGGGCTCATCGCCTTATCGACATCATCGATTTCGCGTGCGGCTCGCTGGGCCGCGGGCGCATCCGGGAATCGCAACGTGATCACCATCAGCACCCGGGCCTGCCCCACCACCGGGCCGTGCTGCGGGGGGTCCTTGTCCGTACCGCCGACCGCGCAGCCGGTCACCATGCCATTGCGTTCGAGCACGGCACGCACCGGCGCGGCGAGCAAGATGGTCGCCTTCGCCGTGGTGGGCATCAGCATGACGCCGTCGCCACCGACCGCGAGGGTCAGGGTGGGATCGGCCTCGACGGGGTCGATCAAGGCCTCGGCCATGCGCGCGGCCTCCACGACCCGGCCGTACCGCTCATTGCCGGTCGGCTCGTCGAGCGGATGGATGCTGTACGCGCCCACATCCAGTGCGGTCGGATCGGGGTATTGCCCGATCGGGCGGCCCGGCACCGTGCATCCGGTCACGAGCACCAGGGCGAGAGCGACCAGGACCGCGGACAGCACGCGGATGACGCGTCTGCGATCAGAGTGGCGCATCGGTCCACCATGTGGTTCGCAGTTCGGCACCGGTCTCCGTATTGCCGTACACCAGGATTCGGCAGAAATTGCGCGCGGGATCATCGAAGAGAATGTCCAGGACGCCTAGCGGGCGATCGTCGAGCACCGTGCCCGTATCGAGCAATCCACCTGTACCCCAATAGATCCGACCCGACGCCGTGCCACGAGTCCAACGCTCGTCTCCTTCCGCCGTGGCGACGGCGAAGTCCGGCGAGATCGGCGTTCGATCGGCATTGCAGGTGAACATCACCGAGTAGACCGGATCGGAATTGCCTATGCAGTACAACCTCGGCACGTCCAGCACCTTGGTGAAGGACTGCATGGTGAAGGCCTCGTTCATCTGGATGCATCCGGACAGTTCTTGATATCCGCCCCCGAATGGGGTGGGCGGCACCAGATCCGGGAAGGTCTGCGCGATGAAGGCCGCCGCGCCCCACTGCGCCGGTTCGATCGTTCCGGTGATCGGCCGATTCGACACCGCCTTCGCCTCGGGTGCGCCCGAGCCGCGCCCGGCCACCACCGCGACGGCCGCCGCCGCGAGTATCGAAACCACCACGGCCGCAAGCACTCCGGGCGTAGTCCTGCCGAACCGGCGCGGCCGGGCGCGGGCCACCGGCGGTGAACCGCCACTGAGCGCCTCCCTCGCGGCCGCTGCCAGCTCACCGCAGGTGGCGTATCGGTCGTCCGGCCACTTGGCCATCGCCTTGGCCACCACGGCGTCGAAGCTCGACGGCACGCCCGGATCGATACTCGACGGCGCGGCCGCGTCCTCGTGCATGTGCGCGTACATGACCGACCCGGGCGTCTCACGAGGAAACGGCAGCGACCCGGTGAGCAACTGGAACAGCGTGCAGCCCAAGGCATACACATCGGCGCGACGATCGATCGGGCCGTCGTCGAACTGTTCGGGCGCGGCATAGGCGAGCGTGCCCGCGAAGTCCCCGCCCCCGACGGCCCCCGCCTCGGTGTCGACCGCGCGGGCGATCCCGAAGTCCGTCACGAGCACCTGGTCGGGCCGCCCCGGCTCCTCGGCAATGAGAATATTGGCGGGCTTCACATCGCGGTGCAGCAATCCGGCCCGATGGATCTCGTCGAGCCCCAGCGCCGTCTCGCTCAGAATGTGCACCACGCGTTCGAGATTCAGCGCGGCACGCCGATTGCGGATCAGCCCGGACAGATCCGATCCCGCCACATACTGCATGGCGATCCACAGCCGCCCGTCGTACTCGCCCCGATCCCGAATGGCCACCAGATTCGGATGCCGCAGCCGCGCCGCCAGTTCCGCCTCGCGCAGGAAGCTCGTCCGGAACTGTTCACCCCGCGAGCGCGTAGCGGAGAGCACCTTCACCGCATCCTTGCGCGGCAGCCGCGGATGCTGGGCCAGATACACGGTCCCCATCCCGCCGCTGCCCAGCTCACGCTCGATCCGATAGCCCGCGAATGTCGTACCAGCAGCGATTTCCAACGGGCCCCTCCCGATCCAGCTCCACCCGACGGACCGAAACAACTTGTCCCGCAACAGGTGCGGTCCGGACTATACCGCGCGTCCAGTTATCGGACCGCCTCGCGGCGAAACGTCTGCTCACTGACTGGAACGAGGGCTATTCACCCTCATCTTCGGGTTCGTCGTACCCGCCCCGGGCGGACGTGGCAGGATGCGCGGCAACATCGACCCGACCGACCAGATCACGGAGGCCACCACCGGTGAACAACGCCCCGCACGCCCTGCGCCCGAACGTCGACATGCCCGAGGCTCGAATTACCGGAGGGCGCAGGGCGCTACGACGGATAGCGTCCGCGGCGGCCGGGGTGGCGTTGGTGGCGGCCGCGGCCGGGCCCGCCGTCGCGGCACCGAGTCCGCTGCCTGCCAAGACCGCCGGGTGCATGACGGCGGCGGATGGGCAGGCGAACGGGAAGCAGTGGCCCGCGGAACCGGGGATGTTCATCGATACCAATGCCGGTTACTCCGCGACGCTGGACACCAATTGCGGGTCCATCGGGCTCTCGCTCGACGCCGCCAAGGCACCGCACACCGTGAACTCGTTCGTGTTCCTGTCCGGCGAACAGTATTTCGACCACACGCGCTGCCACCGGATCACCACCGAGGGCATCTACGTATTGCAGTGCGGCGATCCGACCGGCACCGGCACCGGCGGGCCCGGCTATAAGTTCGCCGATGAGAACCTCAGCGGCGCAACCTATCCGGCCGGCACCCTGGCCATGGCGAATGCCGGTCCGAATACCAATGGCAGCCAGTTCTTCCTGGTCTACGCCGCCAGCCAGCTGCCGCCGAACTACACCCCGTTCGGCAAGGTCACCAGCGGAATGAGCGTGCTGAGCAATATCGCCGCCGGAGGCACCAAGGACGGCTCCGGCGACGGCGCACCCGCCACCGACATCATTCTCAGCTCGGTCTCGGCCGCTCAGGGCTGATCCCGCATCGCACGCCGCACGCGGCCGAGACACCCTGCCCGGGCATCTCGGCCGCGGCGGACGCCGGTCATCGCCCACGAGAGCGATGGCTCCGGCGATCAGCGGGTGCGCGAGCATCTTCAGCGTGATCCACGTCACCGGAGCATGCAGCCCGCCGGAGCTTCAGCAAACACTTGGCACCCTGCTCGGAGCAGGATTCCGGCCTCCCGCGGCATGCCCTCACTCGGCCCCCACGGCACCCCGCCCGCCGTAACAGGCCACTGATCAGCGAGCGATGCCTTATCGATGACCACAATCGATCGACAACCTCTGGAGGCGAAAATGAACCCGATCACCCGCCGAGTCACCCGCCTCGCCGCGACCGCCGCCGCATCCGGCGCGATCATCGCGGCAGGCACCGGTATCGCCAGCGCCGACGAGTGGCCCGTCCAGGACCCCAATAGCGCCGTCTACGTGTTCGAAGCGCACTTCCTCACCCCGACCGACCCGGCCTACTGGAATCCGCTCGACACGAGCTCGCGCCTCACCTCGCCGTTCGGCAACAGCACCCGCGTCGTCTGCACCGGCTTCCACGGCGTGGCCCTGTCCTGCTACCAGGCCGACCTGGACGGCAACCCGCACAAGCTCACCGCCCTGCCGTTCAACTTCCCGTCCTTCACCGGCTCCTCCGCCCCCGGTGGCGGCGCGAGCAACTGGGTGTACCCGGGCTACCTGCCCGGCATCGGCTGATCGGCCGCGGAAACAGGCAGTACCGCAACCTCTTCCGAGCATGCGAAAGGGGCGCGCTTCCCGAAGGAAGCGCGCCCCTTTGCGTTCTTGCGAGAGGAGCAGTCCGGCTTACAGGTACTGGCCGGTGTTCGACTCGGTGTCGATGGCGCGGCTGGCGCTGGCATTCTTGCCGGTGACCAGCGTGCGGATGTACACGATCCGCTCGCCCTTCTTACCCGAGATGCGAGCCCAGTCATCGGGATTCGTGGTGTTGGGCAGGTCCTCGTTCTCGGAGAACTCGTCCACGATCGAATCGTAGAGATGCTGGATGCGCAGGCCCGGGGTGCCGGTTTCCAGGACGGACTTGATGGCGTACTTCTTGGCCCGGTCCACGATGTTCTGGATCATGGCGCCGGAGTTGAAGTCCTTGAAGTACAGGACTTCCTTGTCACCATTGGCGTAGGTGACCTCCAGGAAGCGGTTGTCCTCGCTCTCGGCGTACATGCGCTCGACCACGCGCTCGATGGTGGCCTGTACGCACTTGGCGCGGTCACCGTCGAACTCGGCGACGTCCTCGGCGTGCAGCGGCAGCGTCTCCTGCAAGTACTTGGAGAAGATGTCCTGTGCCGCTTCGGCATCCGGGCGCTCGATCTTGATCTTCACGTCCAGGCGGCCGGGCCGCAGGATGGCCGGGTCGATCATGTCCTCGCGGTTGGAGGCGCCGATGACGATCACGTTCTCGAGGCCCTCGACGCCGTCGATCTCCGACAGCAGCTGGGGCACGACCGTGGTCTCCACATCGGACGACACGCCCGAACCGCGGGTACGGAAGATCGAGTCCATCTCATCGAAGAACACGATCACCGGAGTGCCCTCGGACGCCTTCTCACGAGCCCGCTGGAAGATGATCCGAATGTGGCGCTCGGTCTCGCCCACGAACTTGTTGAGCAGCTCGGGACCCTTGATGTTCAGGAAGAACGACTTGGCTTCCTTGGCATCCTCACCACGCGCCTCGGCGATCTTCTTCGCGAGGGAGTTGGCGACAGCCTTGGCGATCAGCGTCTTACCGCAACCGGGAGGGCCATAGAGCAGCACGCCCTTGGGCGGCCGCAGCGCGTACTCGCGGAACAGATCCTTGTGCAGGAACGGCAGTTCCACCGCATCGCGAATCTGCTCGATCTGGCGAGTCAGGCCGCCGATGTCCTCGTAGTCGACATCGGGCACTTCCTCGAGCACGAGATCCTCGACCTCGGCCTTGGGAACCCGCTCGAAGGCGAAGCCCGCCTTGGTGTCGACCAGAAGCGAATCGCCCGGCCGCAGTTTACGAATCGGCCGATCCGGATCTTCCAGATCGTCGACATCGACGAGGTTGGCCAGTGGGCCGGCCAGCCAGACCACGCGCTCTTCGTCGGCATGGCCGACCACCAGAGCACGACGTCCATCGTCGAGAATCTCTCGCAGCGTTCCGATTTCGCCGATCTGATCGAACAGACCCGCCTCGACCACGGTCAGCGCTTCATTGAGTCGCACTGTCTGGCCGTAGGTGAGGGTGGTCGTATCGATATTCGGCGAGCACGTCAGCCGCATCTTGCGTCCTGAGGTGAACACGTCAACCGTCTGATCCTCGTACACGCCGATCAGGACGCCGTAGCCGCTCGGTGGCTGACCGAGACGGTCCACTTCCTCACGGAGCGCGACAAGTTGCTGCCGAGCTTCCTTGAGCGTGTCCATCAACTTGGTGTTGCGAATTGTCAGCGAATCAACGCGCGCTTCCAATTCCCGTGAGCGATCCGGCGAGTCGGCGAGTTGCCTCCGGAGTGCAGCCGCCTCGGCACGTACCGCCTCGAGTTCCCTCCAGGCTGCCGAATCCGAATGTTCTATGGGGCTCATGATGCTGCTCCTCCCAATCCCGGTCTATCAACGCTACCGGGCGATAACCGTTCTCGCTTTCCGACATGGTTTCGTCGTGATCACATCTAGGCTGCGGCTCACTAGCCAGTCGGACATGTTAGCCTGCCCTAACCTATTACCGGCGAGTTAACTCTCGCCAGAGCCGAAAGGGTGCCGTTGATGCTCCTTCCCACCAGTCGTGTTCCTGGTATGCGCAACGTCACGCGGACGCTTCGTGTTTCCGTGGCTATCGCCGCGGCGGCACTTGCCGTAACCGCCACTCTGGCGGGCTGCGGCTCCGACGACAAGACTTCCACGGATTCCAAGGCGAGCAGCACGGTGAGTTCCAGCGCCGCCGCGGCCGCTCCCGCACCCTCCGCGGAAGCCCTCCAGGCACTCCTGACCACCTTCGCCGATCCGGCGAAACCCGCTGCTGACAAGGCAAAATTGGTGGTCGGCGGGGATAAGCGGCTGACCAATATCGAGACCATGAACCAGGGCCTGGCCAACTACCAGGTCAGCTTCGCCGTAGGCGAAATCAAGACCGACGGAAACAAGGCCGATGCCAAGGTTTCGGTCACCTCCCCGCATGGCACCATGCCCGATGTCCCGATGAGCTTCACCTACGCCGATGGTGCGTGGAAGCTCTCCGACGCCGGGGCGTGCACCATCCTCGGCATGGCGCGCGCCAACTGCCAGCCGTAATCCCGCACCACTTTTCACCCCGCTCTCACGAAAGGCTCGACCGTTCATGCTCGCTCGCACCATTCGCCTCTCCCTGACCGCTCTCGGCGCGGCCGCCCTGCTCAGCTCGGGGGCCGGTTGGGCCGCCGCCGCGCCCGCGCCGTCGGAGAGCGAGTTGCAGTCGACGCTGGATCGCTTCACCGATCCGAGCGTGCCGACCGCGGACAAGGAGAAGCTCATGGTCGGCGGCGACCGCCGGGAGAGCAATATCGACAAGATGAATCAGGGGCTGGCCAACTACGGCAAGATCGGGTTCAACGTGTCGGGCGTGTCGGCGAGCGGAGACACCGCGAACGCGTCCGTGGCGATCGTGTCGCCGCATGGCACCGTCCCCGGCATTCCGATGGCCTGGCAGCACACCGATGCGGGCTGGCAGATCTCCGAGAACACCGCGTGCACCATCCTCTCCATGGGCAAGGCGCCCTGCTAGGTCCCGACTCCCGAGACCGGATCCTGCGGCGAGAGTGAGGGTTTCGATGCGGCACGCGACCACGTCCGACGGCGTGCGGATCGCCTACCAGATCGAAGGGCAGGGACCGCCGCTCGTGCTGCTGTCCGGCCAGGCGAACGATCATCACTGGTGGGACGGAGTGCGCAACGACTTCCACAGCGCGCACAGCACCCTCACTCTCGACTACCGCGGTACGGGCGAGAGCGACAAACCCGATCAGCCTTACAGCACGGCGGGATTCGCGCAGGATGTGATCGCGGTGCTGGATGAACTCGGTATCGACCGTGCCGATATCTATGGCACCTCCATGGGCGGGCGCGTGGCGCAACACCTCGCGGCCCGCTATCCGGACCGGGTGGGCGCTCTCGTGCTCGGCTGCACCTCGCCCGGGGGCACGCATGGCATCGAACGCGACAACGAGGTGCGTAAGTCACTGGCCCAGCCGCAACCAGCGGCGCGGCAGGCGCTACTGGAGTTGATGTACACCCCGGCCTGGCTGGCGACCCACCAGGGCCCGTACAACACCCTCGGCGACCCGGACATGCCCGCTTACGCCAAGCGCCGGCATCTGGCCGCGAGCAATCAGCACGACGCGTGGGACATCCTGCCCGATATCGCCGCGCCCACGCTCGTCCTGCACGGCACCGACGATCGCTTCAATCCCGCCGCCAATGCGCCGCTGCTCGCACAGCGCATCCCCTTCGCCTCCATGCATCTGATTCCCGGCGCGCGGCATGCCTATTTCGAGGAGTTCCGCGCCATTGCGAGCCCGCTGGCCCTCGACTTTCTCGCTACGGCGCGCCAGCGCTGACTTGACAACGGCACCGGAAATCACTGGGCCCATGGCGGTTCGAGCGAGCCGCCGCGTGCCGGAGCCCGATCCGTCAGCGCAGCCGCCGGGCGACTTCCCCGAGTCCGTCCGCGATCACACGCTGTTGTTCGGGGGTGAGCACATCGATGAGGACGCGGCGGACGATGTCCACGTGGCCGGGCGCGATCTGCTCGAGTCGCTTGCGGCCCGCGTCGGTGAGGATGGCGATCACGCCGCGTACGTCGTCCGGAACCGCTTCCCGCCGAACGAGATCCGACTTCTCCAATTGGGTGATCTGGTAGCTCAGGCCGCTTTTCGAGGTGAAGAGCGCGTCCGCCAGTTCGGTCATGCGCACCCGGCCCTGCGGGGCCGCCGCCAGGCGCACCAGCACCTCGTACTGGGCGTGCGATAGGCCCTCCCGCTTGAGCTGCTGCTCGACCTCGCGCCCGACCAGCGCCCCGGCCGCCAGGAATCCCTGCCAGGTCGCCATTTCGCGCCGGTTCAGCCATTTCGCATCAGCCACCCCCGCACCCTACCCGGGTTGTTCAAATTTGAACAACAAGCTACGCTCGTTTCGGGTTCAAATTTGAACAACCCGATCGGAGGAACCCGATGACCGGATCCATGCCGGTGCTCTATCTCTCGCACGGCGCGCCGCCGCTGGCCGACCACCCCCGCTGGCCCGGCGAACTCGCCGCGTGGTCGCGGGAATTGCCCCGGCCGACAGCGATTCTGATGATCTCCGCACACTGGGAGGCCGCACCCATCGCCTTCGGCGCGACCACGACCGTCCCGCTGACCTACGACTTCGGTGGCTTCCCCGAGCGGTACTACCAGGTTCGATATGCCGCGCCCGGCGCGCCGGAACTCGCGGACAAGGTTCGCAAGCTGCTCGGACCGAACGTGGCCGAGGACCCGGCTCGCGGACTGGACCACGGCGCTTACGTGCCCTTGAAGGAGATGTACCCGGACGCCGACGTGCCGGTGCTGCAACTGTCCATGCCGACCCTCGACCCGCGCGCACTCATGGATATCGGCCGCAAGCTCGCCCCACTGCGCGAGGAGGGCGTCCTGATCGTCGGAAGCGGCTTCTTCACCCACAACCTGCGCGCCATCACCCCCGATGACGAGCACGTCCACGGCTTCATGACCGAATTCGACCACTGGGGTCGCGAGGCCCTGGCCGGGCTCGATCTGGATGCCCTCCTCGACTTCGAGAACAAGGCTCCGGCAGCACATCTCGCGCATCCGCGCACCGAGCACTTCGCTCCCCTGTTCGTCACGCTCGGCGCGGGCGAAGCCGACCTGGCGAACCAGCGCACGGTCATCGACGGCTACTGGCTGGGCCTGTCCCGCCGCTCCCTCCAACTCGGCTGACCGCCCTCTCTGTCCACTCCCCCACCCGAATTGGCTGACCGCGCCATCGAATCGGCCGACGCACCCCACCGAAAGGCTTCCCATGACCACCACCGTCACAGCTCCCGCACCCCGTCTCGATGCGCCCGCGTCCACGCTGACCTCCGATCTCGGCTTGCTGGTGCTGCGGATGGCCGTCGGCCTCACCATGGCCGCGCACGGGGCCCAGAAACTCTTCGGCTGGTTCAGCGGCGGCGGATTGGACGGCACCGCCGCCTTCTTCACCATGAGCGGCTACCCGGCGGGCAAGACCATGGCTGTGATCGCCGGGCTCACCGAAACCCTGGGCGGCCTGGCCCTGACCGTCGGCCTACTCACCCCTCTCGCCGCCGCAGCCCTGGTCGGCACCCTCCTGAACGCCCTGGCCGTGAAGTGGGGCCACGGCTTCTTCGCCCCCAAGGGCGTCGAATACGAACTCCTCCTGACCTTCGCGTCCGCCACCCTGGCCCTCACCGGCCCCGGCCGCCTGGCCGCCGACCGCTTCATCCCCGCCCTGCGCACCCACCGCCTGACCTACGCCCTCGCCGCCCTCGCCCTGGCCCTCATCTCCGCAGCCCTGGTCCTGCTCATCCGCAACTGACCCGCGCCCGCCGAGTGCCCAATGGCGCAAGCGATTCCCGGTGTGTCGCGGTTGATGGTGGGGCTGGGCCCGCCGAAGCCGCGCGGTGAGGGAGCGCTGGTGCAGGGATCTGTCGGCGCGTCACCTGCATCAAGGCACACTCGCGGTTGACGGACGCAGCGCGAGAAGCGGCGAACCCCTGCCACATGGGTGGCAGGGGTTCGCTGTATTCGGAAGGGGCGCATATGGTTTGCGCCGTCGGTGGGTCAGCCCTTGCCGGAGCGGCGCTGGGGCTTGGGGGCCGTGACGCCCTCGGCGAGGCGGCGGGCGCTCACCAGGAAGGCGGTGTGGCCCTGCATGCGGTGCTCGGGGCGGACGGCCAGGCCGACCACGTGCCAGGGGCGGACCATGGATTCCCAGGCGTGGGGTTCGGTCCAGCATTCCTGGCGGCGGAGGTGTTCGACTACCTCGGAGAGCTGGGTGGTGGTGGCCACGTAGACCAGCAGGACGCCGCCGGGGACGAGCGCCTTGGAGATGGCTTCCAGGGCGTCCCACGGCTTGAGCATGTCGAGGACCGCGCGGTCGACCTGTTCGCCGGTGTAGTCCGCGACATCACCGAGGGTGAGTTCCCAGTTGTCGGGGCGTTCGCCGAAGAAGCGCTCGACATTGCGGACGGCGTGCTCGGCGTGGTCTTCGCGGATCTCCCAGGAGATGACCTTGCCCTCGGGGCCGACCGCGCGCAGCAGCGAGCAGGTCAGCGCGCCGGAGCCGGCACCGGCCTCCAGGACACGCGCGCCGGGGAACATGTCGCCCTCGTGCACGATCTGGGCGGCGTCCTTGGGGTAGATGACCGCGGCGCCGCGCGGCATGGACAGCACGTAGTCGGTCAGCAGGGGGCGCAGCGCCAGGTACGTGGTGTTCTTGGCGGAGGTCACCACGCAGCCCTCATCCGCGCCGATGAGGTCGTCGTGCTTGATGTGCCCGGCGTGGGTGTGGAACTCCTTGCCCTCCTCCAGGATCACCGTGAACTTCCGGCCCTTGGCATCGGTCAGCTGTACCCGGTCACCGATCTGGAAAGGCCCGGTCCGTCTGGCCGTCATGAATCTCCGTTCCTGCGCTGTTTGCTGCGACTGTGCTGTCTGGATGTCATTCACACCTTGTCGGTGCCGGGGTTTAGCCTGCCAGGTATGTCGGTTCCCGCGATCACTACCCCGGACTCCGAGGGTGAGGCGCCGCGCAGACCGGCCCTCTCCCCTTCGCGGGCAATAGATTTCAAACAGTGCCCCCTCAAGTACCGGCTGCGCGCCATCGACAAGATCCCCGAAGCCCCCTCCCGCGCGGCCGTCCGCGGCACCCTCGTACACGCCATACTCGAGGCCCTGTTCGGCTTGCCCGCCCCTGAGCGAGATCTCGATCACGCGGCCGGTCTGATCCAACCGGCCTGGCAGCGCCTCCTCGAGCGCCGCCCCGAAACCGCCGACTTGATAGCCGAGGATGAGCTGGGCGGCTTCCTCGCCGAGGCGCACGACCTCGTTCGTGTCTACTTCCAACTCGAGGACCCCACCGGTTTCGATCCCGAATCCTGCGAGGCCTTCATCGAGGCCGAACTCCCCGACGGCACTCCCCTGCGCGGCTTCGTGGACCGCATAGACCGCACTCCCGTCGGCGCACTGCACGTCATCGACTACAAGACCGGCCGAGCACCAGGCGTCGACCACGAAACCCGAGCCCTCTTCCAACTAAAGTTCTACGCCTTGGTCCTCATGCGCACCCTAGGCACGGCCCCCGCCGAACTCCGCCTCATGTACCTCACCGACGGCCAAACCCTCACCTACGAACCGGACGCCGAAGAATTGCTCCGCTTCGAACGCATCGTCTCCGCCCTCTGGCAAGCCATCACCACCGCCACCCAAACCGGCGACTTCCCACCCAGCCGCAGCTGGATGTGCCAGTACTGCGAATTCAAGCCCCTCTGCCCCGAATTCGGCGGCACCCCACCGCCTTACCCCACAGTGACCCCCATCCCGGGAACGACCGACCTGTAGCCCATCCGAGTGCGTCACGCGCCCCCGGATCATCTCGCTCAGCGGTCACAAATCGCCGAGGGAGCTGTGGTGGTGGGGAATTCGGACAAATTCCACCACCAGTGCTCCCTCACGGTGCACGAAAGCCCGGCCCTTGGGGGGCCGGGCTTCGTGGGTGGGGTTGGGAGAGAACCGAACTCAGAAGGCGCGGCAGGAGCGGATGTCGGTGGCGAGGATCGCCTTGGCACCCAAGTCCGCGAGCTTGTCCATGAGTTCGTTGCCGCTGCTGCGCGGGACCAGGGCGCGGACGGCGACCCAGTCCGGGTCGGTGAGCGGGGAGACCGTGGGGGACTCCAGGCCCGGGGTGATTTCGACCGCGGCGTCCAGGAGGGACTTGGGGCAGTCGTAGTCGAGCATCAGGTACTGCTGGGCGAAGACGACGCCCTGGATGCGGGCCACCAGTTGGTTGCGGGCCTTGTTCTGCTGGTCCGCACCCTTGGCCTCGATGAGGACGCCTTCCGAGTCGCACAGCGAATCGCCGAAGGCGACCAGGTTGTGCTGGCGCAGGGTGCGGCCGGAGCCGACGACGTCGGCGATGGCGTCGGCCACGCCCAGCTGGATGGAGATCTCGACCGCGCCGTCGAGGCGGATGACCTCGGCCTCGATGCCGTGGGCGGCCAGGTCCGACAACACCAGGTTGGGGTAGGAGGTGGCGATGCGCTTGTCGTAAAGGTCCTCGATCTTCCATTCGCGGCCCGCGGGGGCGGCGTAACGGAAGGAGGAGCGGCCGAAGCCGAGCGAGAGGCGTTCCTGCACGGACGCACCGGAATCCAGCGCGAGGTCGCGGCCGGTGATGCCGAGATCCAGCTCGCCGGACCCGACGTAGATGGCAATGTCCTTGGGGCGCAGGAAGAAGAACTCGACCTGGTTGGCATTGTCGAGGACGCTCAGATCACGGGCGTCCTTGCGGCCGCGGTAACCGGCCTCGGCGAGGATGGCGACGGCGGATTCGGAGAGTGAGCCCTTATTGGGGACGGCGACGCGAAGCATAGGGATGTCCTTTCCGGATGGTGGGGGGACGTGACGACATGGGCCTTGTGGAGGTCGGCCGTACCGCGTGTACGGCGAATCGGCGCTTCACAGATGTCGGTAAACGTCCTCGAGCCGCAAGCCGCGGCCCACCATCAGCACCTGCACCCAATACAACAGCTGGGAGATCTCCTCAGCCAGGGATTCGTCGCTCTCATGCTCGGCGGCCAGCCATACCTCACCGGCCTCCTCGAGTACCTTCTTGCCCTGCGCATGCACACCGGCGTCCAGAGCGGCGACGGTTCCGGACCCCTCGGGGCGGTTGACAGCACGATCCTGTAGCTCGGTGAACAGGGCTTCGAAAGATTTCACAGGGAGTCATTGTCGCAGACCCGCGCACACCTCCCGCAATACGCCCGGTCTGTGCGGTGCGCGCCGCACCAACCGGGCGTCCCCGGATCCGGCGCTACGCCAGTGCGAAGCGCAGAAGCGCCTGCATATCACCCTGTTTGATCTTGCCCTTGCGGTCGAGCACCTCGAGCTTCCACACCTGCCCGTCGCGGAAGGCGCGCGCGATGGCATTGGCGTTCTCCGCGCCGAGCAGCGACGGCCAGACGTCGGCCACCTGCTGGGTGCTGCCGCCGCTGGCGTCGTAGATCTTGAACGACACGTTATTGGCCTTCTCGAAGGAGGTGCCCTTCTTGAACGCGGCCGCCACGAACACGATCGAGGTGATCGGCGTCGGCACATTGGCGAAGGTGACGTGCACGGTCTCATCGTCGCCCGAGGCCGCGCCGGTCTGCTCGTCACCGGTGTGCAGCACCGAGCCATTGCCGAGCGGGTCGAGGGAATCCAGGCCCGCGAACCGCACCGGTTCGGCGCCCTGCATGAGAATGGCTATCAGGTCCAGATCGACACCCTTCTTGCGGCGTGCGATGCCGAGCAGTCCACCACTGGTACCGGCCGAGGGATCCCAGCTCACTCCAACGCTCATCTTGGAGATGCCGCCGAGATCCGCTGCGCCGTCTTCTTTCCGAAGCGTAATCACGGTTTCACCCTACCGACGATTACGGAACGTGGTGGCGCGCAGCGGCATCCCGGCATGATCTACCTCACTCTTGCAGCAGCTCCGTCAACTCCGCGACCGCATCCCGCAGGTGCCCGGCGAAGTCGTGCATTTGCTGTGCAACCGATCTCGGAGTGGCCAGGTAGAGGTTCCAGCGATCCGGCAGCAACACATAGGCGATGCCGATGCACGTGGGGCTGGTGGACCCGAATCCGAAGAACTGAATATTGACCGACGGCGCCGAGCTGGTGCTGAGATAGTCGTCACGCGCGATGCGCCAGCCGGGGCTGTCGTAGAACGCCATAGGCGCTGTCGCACCGAGCTTCTCACCGCGGCGACGCTGGATGAGTTGCAGCTCCCACAGGTGTTGTTCGGGCGCTTCACCACGCTGACATTCCTGCGCCCGGCGCACATGCGCATCGGCGGCGGTCCGCATGGCGGCCCGTTTGCGCCCGGTATCGGCGGCCGGATCCTGCATGACCGCAATGAATTCCAGCACCTCGGGCGTGACCACCCGCATGGCCTCGGTGCGGCCATTGCGGAATTGCCGGGTGGCGATGGATTCGTAGGTGGCCCCGATCATTCCCTTGCTGCGCTGGTGGGCCAGCTGATAGCTCATCTGCGCGAGTGAGTCCGGCGAGATGCGCAGGGCCTTGGCCCGCCTGGTGCCGAAGTCGAAGGACACCGTGGTGGTGGCGGCGTCGGCCGCGAATTGCGCGAATGCCGCTGCGGCGGAGGCGATCACGGCCTTCTGCTCACCGTCGAGGACGAATTCGATCGCTTCGTTGGCGGGCAGGCCCTGCGGTTGCGCGCCCGCCTGCGCGGCATGTTCGGCCACCGGGGTTTCCAGCAGCGTGTCCACGAACGACAGGATGGTGGTGCCGTCGAGCCCGCAATGCTCGACATTGATCCCGGCCTGCCCGTCCGCGAAGACGATGAACGACACCGCCTTGTCGAACCAGCGATTGCCGCTGTCGCCGTGCAGCAGTTGATCGCAGGCGTGCAGGGTGTCGCGCGGCGCGAAATCCTCCAGGCAGACGCAGAACAGCGCGGTCTCGATGGTCTCGAAGGCGGCGGCATTGGCGGGCAGCAGGCCCGCGCGCACGGGCGCCCAGTCGACGCGGGCCAGGGTGGTGAGATGCCCGGCCGAGGTATTGGTGGGAGCGCGGCGAGCCCCGGCCTTCATGACCGAATGCAATCCGGCGGCGAGATCCTCGGGCGTATAGGGAACGCCATTCGGGCCGATGGCGTCCATGCGGAACATATTGCCGCGGTAGAACACCACAATGTGCCGCGCCTGCGACGGTCCGGGCCAGTCATCGCTGTAGGGCACCCGCACCGTGTCCTGCGGATCGCCCGGAATGCGAGTTTCCGAGAACAGGAACTTGTTCTGCGCCATATTGAGCCGCGTCCCGCGCTGAGTGGCGGGCGGGATCTCCTCGGCGTCCAGGCGCAGCTTGTAATTCACCGCGGCGGTGATCAATGCCGTCGCGCGCTCACTCTGCGTGGCCGCGGTGGAGGCCGCCAGCACCGTGTCATCGCGGAACAGGAAGAAGAAGTTCGCATTCAAGGCGATTCGGTCCCGGCGGCCCAGATACCGCGACGGCCAGAATTCGTCCAGCCAGCTGCCGACGCCCGGGGTGGCGTCGAAGCGTTGCAGGTCCTCGTGCAGGGTGCGGGCCGGGCTGTCGGGGCGCAGCAGATCCGCGACGGTCGCGGCGGTGGCGGCGTACTCGTCGGTGGTCAATAGCGGCGCGCTCCAGTGCAGGAACCGGGTGCAGCTCTCCTCCAGGGTGGGCAGCGGCACTCTCGGCAGCTGCTCGTCGTAGGCGAAGGTCCGTTCGCTCAATGCGTGTCCTGTTCGATGGATAGGTTCAGGGGCGGTCGGGACAGGTAGAGCTGGGCGTAGAGCCAGCCGTCGGATTCGTGTCCGGCGGTGTCGATCCCATTGGCTCGCAGGGTATTCAATACGCCCGACTGTTCGTCCGCCGAGGCGAAACGCCGCTGCTTGAACACGCCGGGGGCGCGTTCGGTGCGATAGCCGAGCGTGGCGAGCTGAGCCTGGATGGGATCGAAGGAGAACATGCGCAGCACGAAATGCGCCATCCACGGCAGCTTCCCACCATGCGCCCGCGCGACGCGCAGCAGGGTCCTATCGGTGACATAGCCGACGCAGCCGGTGGAGATCACCAGGTCGGCGCTCGCCAGCACGCGGCGCTGCGCCTCGGTGGGTTCGGCGTTCTCCAGATCGGCGTGCACGCTGTCGTGCAGGAATCCGGCGGCGCGGCCGTAATCCAGGGCGGGGGCGGAGGAATCCATGCCGATGAAGCGCACGCCGGGCAGTTCGTCGTGCTCGGCGAGGAGAGCCCGATCGCGGGCGATCAATTCGGGCGTTTCGTGAGTGCCGTAGTTCGCGGACAGTTCCTTCATGCTGACGTCCAGCCGCATGAGGGCGGCATTCACACCGTAGGAGCAGCCGATATCCAGGATGGTGGGCGCGGCGATGCCGGTGGCGGCGCGATGGTCGGCAATGAGTTGCAGGAAGTGTGGTTTCGCCAGTTCCGGTATCAAATAGTCCAATTCGGACATGCGGGCGTAGTACTCGGTCGGATCGGGCCGGGTGTAGATATCGTCGAACGAGGCCTTCCCGGTGGTGTCCAGAACGGTGTCATTGGATGAGGCTGGCGGCACGCTGGTCCTCTCGGTCGAACAATGAATTCAGTCGAGCAGTCGATCGCCGCGGATGGCGCCCGCGGCGTGGTGGTCCGGCAGTACCCGGCCGAACAGTTGCCTGGTGCGCTCGACACTGCCGATGACGCCCGGGGTGTCGCTGTAGGCGAAGATCGCCGAATGCCGTTGTACGGTCCCGCCGACCGGCGACACCCGGTGCAGTGAGAAGCGGCCCTGGAACAGCTGTAGATCACCCGGCTGTAGCTCGAGCCGCCGAATCAGGTGTTCCCCGTGGCCGGTGAGCACCGCGTGAACATCCTCGAAATTCTCCGCGGTGCGGGAACGGATATTCGGGCAATACTCGAACACCCCACCGCATTCCGGCTCCTGGGTGAGCATGCTGACGGTGAACTCATTGGTGTCGAAATGCCAGGGATGCGACATACCGGGCGCGACCACATTCAGGCAGAGTCCGGCGAGGGGGTCGGTGAACTCGTGCAATTCGCTCAGGCCGAAGCAGTCCGCCACGAACCGCTGGAAGCGCGGCTCGGTGTAGAGCCGGTGCATGAGCGCTTCGCGCGGGATGAGATCCCTTGCGACGAAGGCGTTTCCACGCCGCAGCACAATGCGCCCCGGATGATCCTCGGGCAGTTCGGTATCCAGGGGAATGTTGTACGCATTGACCCGCTCCACCGTGTAGTACGCGTGCGGGGCGAGCTCGACGCCTTCGTGCCGCAGGGTTTGCACATACTCGGGCCGGATGAACCCGCGCAGCACACAGCACCCGTCTGCCGCCAGCTCATTGCGCGCCGATTGCACGGCCGCCGCCCACCGTGCGCTGCCGGGCGTATCGATCGGGTAGCGCGCGGTATCGACGCCGGAGAGCGCGTCCCCCATGCCCGCACCGTCGGCATTACACGCGTCTACATAGCCCCCTGCCGCAACCATCCGCCCATTCTTGCCTCGACAACCTGCGACACGCCCGGGATGCTCCACGATTGTGGATACTCACTTTTCCTGTGCACCAAGAGTTTTCATGTGATAATCACTCTCTCGAAGTCTGCGTCGACCGACCGCCGACCCACCCCGAGATGCCGAATGCTCGGCGATAGCTCCGGATGTCCGATATGTCCTTTGTCAATGGTTCGGTGTCGTACTGGTTCCGTGCGATCGGCCCGGCCGAGCCCGGTGCGCCGCTGCCCGGGCACGCGCAGGCAGACGTGTGCATTGTCGGGGCCGGATACACCGGACTGTGGACCGCTTTCTACCTCAAGCAGGCGCAGCCTGATCTGCGAATCGTGGTGCTCGAGAAGGAGTTTGCGGGGTACGGCGCATCGGGGCGCAATGGCGGCTGGATTGTCGGGGAGATAGCCGGATCGGCGGGCGTGTACGCGCGCAGGCATGGCAGGGACGCGGCGATCCGATTGCAGCGGGCCATGTTCGACACGGTCGACGAGATCGTGAAGGTTGCCGACGCCGAGGGCATCGACGCGGATGTCGTCAAGAGCGGGCAACTCACGGTGGCGCGAAACGCCGCGCAGCAGTCACGGCTGAGCGAGACGCTCGACCACGCCCGCGAATGGGGTTGGCACGAAGGCGATCTCAGGGAAGTCGCGGCGCGCGAGCGGATCGACATAGCGGGCGCGACCGGGGCGCTGTGGACGCCGCATTGCGCCCGCGTGCAGCCCGCGAAACTGGCGCGCGGACTGGCGGCCGCGGTCCGCGCGCTCGGCGTACGGATCTACGAGGACACCACCGTCGAAACCATCCGCCCACGTTCGGGTTCGACGCCCGCCGCCGCCGTCACCGCGCGGGGCACCGTCACCGCCGACTACGTGATCCGGGCGACCGAAGGCTTCACCGCCGCCTTCGACGCCACGCATCGCGACTGGCTGCCCATGAACAGCTCCATGATCGTCACCGAGCCCCTCCCCGATCGCGTCTGGGACGAGATCGGCTGGCGCGGAGCCGAACTCCTCGGCGATATGGCGCACTATTACATGTACGCGCAGCGCACCGCCGACGGCCGCATCGCCTTCGGCGGCCGCGGCAAGCCCTACCGCTACGCCAGCCGCATCGACGACGCGGGCCGGACGCACCAGTGGACCGTGGATGCCCTGCGCGCCATGCTCATCGACTTCTTCCCCGCCACCGCCGACGTCCCCCTCGCCCACGCCTGGTCCGGTGTCCTGGCCGTACCCCGTGACTGGTGTTCCACCGTCTCCCTCGATCACGGCACCGGCCTCGCCTATGCGGGCGGCTACACCGGCCACGGCGTCGCCGCCACCAACCTGGCCGGGCGCACCCTGACCGACCTGCTGCTGCGCCGCGACACCGACCTGACCTCCCTCCCGTGGGTCGACTGGCAGGTCCGCCGCTGGGAGCCCGAACCGCTGCGCTGGCTGGGCGTACAGGTCATGTACTCGCTCTACCGAGCCGCCGACCATCGCGAATCCACCCTCGGCCGCACCTCACGAATCGCCCGGATGGCCGATCTGCTGTCCGGCCGCTGACCCCGACCTGCACACACGCCTGCAAACGCGTTCGGGTGACCATCCGATAACTTTGCGTCCCAATCGAATTCGCGCTGTTTGACAGTCCAGTCAATCCGGGTACACCGGTATTGAGAGGACCGCACCATGGACAGACACCGATCCTGGGACACCATTACCGCCGCCCTCGACCGCGTCAGCGGCCCGGGCAGGCGCGGCGGCGACTGGATCACCTACCTGTGCCCCGTCCACGAGGCCGACGGCCGCCGCCATCACCCGTCCCTCGGCGTGGTCTACAACCATCAGCGCGCCCGCACCATCATCAAATGCTTTGCGGGCTGCCGCGACGAAGACGTCCTCGAGACCCTGGGCCTGCATGTCCGCGATCTCTTCGACGGCCCGCCCGAGCACCGCGCCGCAGCCCACCGCCACGGCCCGCCCCCGGAACTGGCTCTGGCCGACCGGGCCATTCTCGCCGCCGGTCTCCCGCTGTCGGTCCACAAACCGGACCCCGGCCCCCGCCTCGGCCGACCCCGCCGCGTGGCCGGTTATATCTACCGCTGGCCCGACGGCCGCCCTGCGGGCCGCATAATTCGCGTCCGCACCCTGCACCGCCGCGGCCACATCAAATCCTTCTATCAGGAGCACCCCACCGAATCCGGTTGGCAGCCAGGCGGATTCCCCCACCTGCCCTTCCACCTCCCCGAACTCCTGGCGGCTATTCGCACCGGACGCGACATCTACATCTGCGAAGGCGAATCCGACGCCCTGACCGCCACCAGGGCGGGCCTCACCGCCACCTGCAATGCCGGAGGCGCCAACAATTGGCACCCCGACCATGCCGCCTATCTCGCAGGCGCACACCGTGTCTGGATAATCGCCGACCGGGACGCCCCCGGCTACCGCCATGCCGCGAAGGTCGCCGAAACCCTCCACAATCACGTCACCGAACTACGCGTGGTCCAGGCGCGGGACGGCAATGACCTCACCGACCACTGCAATGCGGGCCACGCCCTCTCCGATCTCGACCCGGTCCCGATCCTCGACCTGCATTACCGCAGCCCCTACGCGTCTCGCGAATCCAGTTCCGCCACCAGCCGTTTCGAGGCCACAGACCGATAGGCCTCCTCGACTATCTCCCGCACTTCCCCCCAATCCACGTCCACATCCAGATACACCCCCAGCCAACCCCGATGCCCCACATAAGGCGGCCGGAAGAACCGCTCGGGCTCCGCCGCGACGAGTTCCTCCTGCACTCCCGCGGGTGCGGCACACCAAAACCCCAGCCGATCATCATGATGATGGTCGGCGAACATCACGAAGGTCTTCTTCCCGCCCGCGAACCACGTCGGCTCCCCATGACTGAGCCGCTCCTGCGCGGCGGGCAGCGCCATGCACACCGTGCGCAGCGACTCCAGCACATCATCCATAACCGCAGGTTAGGCGATCAATCCCGCGATCGCTTGGATAAATGGGCGGCCGCGCACGGCCTACCGGCCCGGATCAGGAACCCGATCCGGCGCGAGAATCCACGGCGGCCCGCATGGCGGCGTCCGGCCAATTCTCCGGCGTGGGTCCGAATACGTTGCGGCCATTGGTGATTACGGTCTTGCCGAGTGCGCGGTTGCCCAGCCCGCCGATTACCGCGCCGATACCGGCGGGCAGGGTCTTGCCGAACATGAGCACACCGCGTTTGACGATGAATTGGACGATGAACCGTTTGGCAAGGGCATTGTCGATATTGCGGACGATCGGGAGGTGATCGGCCACGGCGGTGGCCCAGTCCCGCGCCGATTGACTCGCGTTCTTGCCCAGCATTTCCGCACCGGTTTCACCGAGTACCACCGCCACCGTCACGGCGCGGCGTTGTTTGGCGGGCATGGAGGCCATCCCGTGCACAGCGCCCGCCGATACCGCGTACAGCGCGGAAGCTTCGAGGAAGAACACCGCGTCGACGCCGCTGGCCGCCAGGCCGATGAGGGTTCCCACGCCCGGAACGGCCGCCGTCAGACCCGCCACGGTGCCACTGATGGTGACGAGGGTCAGGTATCGCGTTTGCAGGCCCTGCGCAATGTCTTCCGGGGAGCGGCTCGGATGCTTGCGGCGCAATCGCTCGACATATTTCGCCGCCAGCGGAGCCTGTATCCCGGCTCCGGTCCGCAATACCAATTCAGTGGATTTCTGAAGCACACGCTCGAACATCGAGGTGATCCCCTTTCGTCGGCCCGCCCGAGACTACGGATGCCCGGTGACATCCCCGCGCATCGACACGGCGGTTCGCCGGTCTGTTACCGGCGCGGTGCACCGCATGCTGTTGACGTCGACACTGCGTATTGTCGACGGGGATATGGGTAGCGGGGGTTTCGTAGGGCGCGCGGTCGCCGGGGTGCGGTCGATATGGCGCGGATCGTCGTGGTGGCGGCGGGTAGTCGTCATTGTCTTGATGGTCGTGAGCGTGCTGCTGAATTCGGTGTTCGTGATGGCGGCGGCCTTGCGGCTGGAGTATGCGGGAGGCCTGTCCGCCGAGGCCCGAACCCGGGGGCGGGATGCGGTGTGGCTGGGACACGCGTGGGTGGACGGCCGCAAGACCGAGGCCGATATCGACCAGCTGGCAACGCTATTGGCCGGAACCGGGATCAAGGATCTCTTCGTGCACACCGGGCCGCTCGAGCATGACGGTAGTTTGCGGCCCGAGTTGTCCCTACAGGCAACGTGGTTCATCTATGAGGTGCACGAGAAGATCCCCGGGGTTCGGGTGCAATCCTGGCTCGGGGATATCGTGCGGCCCGAGTTCGACGGATTGAATGTCGACGACCTTTCCGTCCGGCTCCGAATCGCCGCGTCCGTGAAGCAGGTACTCACCCTCGGATTCGAGGGCATTCATTTCGACCTGGAGCCGATTCGTTCCGGGACCTCCGGATTCCTCGCGCTGCTGGAGCAGACACATGAGGTCACCTCGGCCGGTCACGCGCTGCTGTCGGTATCCGCGCCTCAGATCGACCCGCTGCCCGGGCTGCATTCGCTGGGCATAGCGCTCCTCGATCACGGAAAATGGTGGTCCCAAGCGTATTTCGCGGAGGTGGCCCGCCGGGTGGATCAGGTCGCGGTGATGTCCTACGACACCGCCATGCCGACGAAATCCCTGTACGGCGGTTACGTCGCCCAGCAGACAGAACTGGCCCTCGAGGTGTCCCCCGCCGATACCGACCTGCTCATGGGCGTCCCCGCCTTCTACACCGACGACCCCGGCCATCACGGATCGGCGGAGACGGTCGCCGCCGCGATTCACGGCATTCGCCGCGGACTCGACCGCCGATCCCCCGGGCGGCAGGCCTTCGGTGTCGCCTTGTACGTGGATTTCGCTGCCACACCCCAGGATTGGGCGGACTACCGCCGCGAGTGGTGTTTCGCTACCGCAGCAGGGTGAGTATCTGCCGATAAGCGGCCTTGGTCGGTGGCGCGAGCCGATTCCAGCTGACCGGGCCGCCCGCCGCGAGGTGCGAGTCGTAGGGCACTTCGGCCACTGCGCGCACCACCTCACCCAGATACGTGCGCACATGCTCGGCGACGCCCGGGCCATCACTGCGATGCTGTCTGGTCACCACGATGACGCAGTCCGCCAGGTGGTACTGGCTGTAATTGTCGTCGAGCCAGATCAGAGCCGGTTTGAGCCGATTCACCGCGTCCGCGCGGGCGGCGACGGTGATCACCAGCGAGATCCGAGAATCGCACAGCAGCGGCGCGATCATGCGATTGGTGACCGGACCGCCGCCGTCATAGATCGGCAGGCATCCGGCGTCGCAGAGGTCGCGATGCACCGAGGCATAGCTTTCGCGCCGGGGTAGCGCCTCCGGACCACGCGGCAGCACACCGACACTCGCGGTGCTCTCACCGCAACTGTCGATCACCGCGGAGGCGAGGCCGCGATGGCTCATATTCAGCCAGGACTGGACCGTCCCCGCGGCGTCGATGGCGTCGCAGCCGCGGCGGGCGAGGTCCCCGCCGGTGGGCGTGGCATCGACCACGACCGGCGAGTATTCCCCGTAGTAGTCGAAGGAGGCCGCGGACGCGATGCCCAGCGCGGTGGTGGTCGCACCCGCGCCACCCGCACTGCCCATCACGAGAACGGGCGGTAGGTCGGCCCACAGCAGGAATCCGTCGCCGCCGTGCAGGCGCACCAGTCCGGTGGGCGTGCCGGGCGGGGCCGGGCGCAGCAGCAGGGACAGATCGGTCGGAGTGGAAGAAAGCTCGGCGGGATGATCGGGGAAGACGTCGAACACTCGAGATTCCTTTGTGCGAGCGGCTTTCGGCTCTGCGGAACCGGACGGTCACCAGGTCGTCGATGACAACATCAGCGGTGTCATCCATTCGCGTGCGGGACCACGAGCGCGTCCACGCGAGTTCAGTTTCGAAGGATTCCCCTCCCGCCTCGCACCCACACCGTGCCGACGGGATTCCCCTACACCGCGACATAGTCGACCCCCTGGTCAAATATGTTGCAATGCACCATCTTTCATTCCGAAAGATACTACAGCGAGCAGGTCGTCGCGAGAATTCGCTATGAATCTCCCGCAAAATCGGATCCGTGTCGCGCGCCCGATGTCTCCAGACCATAAGCTGGCGCGGCGAATTCCGGGCAGACGGTGGTCGGCGGACGTTTCGAGTTGGTCGAGCCACTCGGTAGCGGTGGAATGGGAACGGTGGTGGCGAGCCTATGACATCGCGCTGCATCGCGAGGTGGCATTGAAAGAGGTGCGCTCGGACGATTCCCCCGGCGTGAGCCCCTCGGTGGTGCAGCGCGAGCGGGTGCTGCGCGAGGCGCGGGCGCTGGCCCGCATCGGCCACCCGAATGTGGTGGCGATTCACCACATTGTGGATTCGCCCGACCGACGATTACGGCGGCGCGTACCTCGCCGCCGATCTCGATGGCACGATCGTCCGCATCACGCCCAGATGAGCGCGAGCCCTATTTCGCCGCCGAGGTGACCACCGGCGGAGCGGGCGAAGTGGTCACGACCGCACCCGCGGGCGAGGTGGTGACGACCGTCGTGGTCGCCGGTGCCGATGTCGTACCGCAGAAGGTCGCACCGCACGTGTCCGTGCCACCGGGCGTGGTCGGCTTCGTCGTCGTTGTCGGAGGCACACCGCAATTGTCATTGCAATGGTCGTGCCCCCCGGGGATATCGGGATTCCCGCAGGCTTCGGTACTGCAATTATCCGTACCACCGGGCACGGTGACCTCCGGCGAGGGGTAGTACGGCGACTCCGGCGCGGTCGGATCCGAGTAGGTCCCGCCCTGTCCCGGATTCCCGCCCTGCCCCGGTGTCCCACCCGGATTCCCCTGCGACCCATTCGAACTCGTGGGCGTCGTCGTCTTCGTCGCCGTCGCCGAGGTCTTGGTCACCGAAGTCGAGGCCGTTCCCCCGGACCCGGAATCCTTCGAGCACGCGGTCATCATCAGCACCGGCGTAATCACCGCCAGCACAACACCACTCACCGTTCGCAGCCGACTACCAGTCCGCATTCTCCACACCCTTCGCCTCGCACCCGACCCGGACCGAGGCTAGAAGCATGCGACGCCCGCCGGTATCGGGCATGTGCCCTATTCAGGAAGCGCGGCGGTCGAGAATGAGATTGTGCAGGTCAGCGGAGGTCAAGCCGACCAGGCTGTCCCGGAAGGTGCGGCCGGGAGCGTCGGGAACCGGGATCTCGCAAGGGATTACCAGGACAGAGCAGCCCGCTGCCTCGGCAGCGAGCGCGCCCGTCGGCGAATCCTCGATGGCCACAGTGTGTTCCGGGAGGACACCCAGTAGCTCGGCGGCTCGCAGGTAGAGGTCGGGTGCCGGTTTGCCGTGCGGAACCTCATCGGCGCAGATGGACGCCTCGAAGAAGTCCCGCCCCAAGGTATTCAGCCCATATTCGGTGATCGACCGTTTGGTATTGGTCACCAGAGCCATGGGGATACCCGCCGCACGGAAGGCCGTGAGAGCTTCCTGAGCACCGGGCCGCCACGGGATCGGACCGTGGAACAGTTCGGTAATCCGGAGTTCGATCCATTCGCCCGCCTCGATCACCTCTGCGGGTGTCGGATCGAGACCGAGCCCGGTGAACAGGATCCGGAAAGCATTCGGCCCCGACGCACCGATCAGCGCATGCCGAATCTCCCGGGTCAGTTCTCCACCCAATTCGACCGCAAGCTCACCGATGGCAAGATCCCAGAGCTTCTCCGAGTCGAGCAGCGTGCCGTCCATATCCCAAAGCACCGCATCCAACCGCGTCACCGGAACCTAGCTCCTTCCAAACCCCTCATCAGCGCACCGCATACGGCACGAACCGCCCATCAGCGTATCGGCGAGGACCGACTACGGCTCGACAGGGAGGGCGGGGTTGGGGGTAAGGATCCGCCGGAGGATGGTTTCGATCTCGGCGCGAGTGGGCGGAGTGGAGTTCGCGAGGGCGCGCAGGCTGATGCCATTCAGAGCTGCGGCCGCGGCCGTGGCGGTGACCGGGTCGGAGTAATGCATCAGTGTGCGGACAGTCAACTCGGTGTACTGGTCCGCGATGACGCGCAAGGCGGGACGGCGCAAGGCAGCCATGTACAGCTCGAATTCCAGCACCTGTTGGTCATGTTCGGATTCGAAGCTGCGCACCAGCGCATCGGCGAGCAACACCACGTATTGATCGATCGTGAGCGTCGGCCGCTGGGCGACCCAGTCGTCGAGGTAGACGCCGAAGCGATCGACAGCGCGTTGCAGGGCCGCCGCGATCAAGTCGCCCTTGGTGGCGAAGTGATACGTGGTCGCGCCGAGCGGCACGCCCGCTTCCTCCGCGACCGCCCGATGCGTCAGCCCCTCGATCCCGCGCGCGGCAATCACCCGCTCGGTGGCCGCGGTGATCTCCTCGATCCGCCGCTCAGGGTCACGGCGACGCTTGGCCGGTTTGGCGGCACCCATTCGGTTACTCCAGTCGATGAGGCGAATCACTCTTCAGTACATATGTACCAGGTCAGCCCTCAGATCGATCCAGTCGACGCCACATTTTCCTCGAAAATCGGCATAAGTGCTGGTTGCATGCCGTCATTGCCAGTCGTACAGTACAGATGTACTAAACACAGCAGTCGATATCGAGGAAGTGATGCACCGATGAACGGAACCACGACAACACCGTCGAAGCCCACTGTCGGCGTCGTCGCCTCGTACGCCTTCTGGTCCGCGAACGGCAGGCAACTCGCCGATTTCTATGCCGCGGCGCTGGGTTGGCAGCTCACCCAGGAGTTCCCCGACGAAAACGGCGTTCCCACCGCGTTTCTCGTCACCGACGGCGTCACGACCTTCGTCTTCTACACGGCCAAGCACTTCAAGGCCCCGGACTGGCCCGCCGAGGAGCTGCCGTTCCATCTGGATCTGCACTTCGACGATCCGCAGGCGACCGAACGCCGCCTGCTGGAACTCGGCGCGACCAAACCGGATTTTCAGCCGGGCGGCGAGCAATGGACGGTCCTGCTGGATCCGTCCGGCCAGCCCTTCTGCCTCAGCCGCCCGTGGACCGGGCACTGAACCGAACCGACAACAAGGAGAGACCATGACTTACGCCCCGTGTATCAGCGTCCGCGACACCGCGGCCAGCCTCGCGTTCTACGAGAAGATCGGGTTCAGCGCCGACAGCAGCACCTCACGCCCCGGCGATGACATCCACATGCTGCTCTACAAGGGTGAGTTCGTCGGCATGATCTATCTCAATGACGATCTGAAGAAGTGGCTGCCGGTGCTGGCGGACACTCCGATCGGGTTCGCCGGAATGTTCTACCTTGCGGTGGACGACCTTTCGGGCGCGTATGAGGAGATCTCCCAGCACGCCGAGATCGTGAAACCCCTCACCGAGGATCACAATGGCCAGCGCATGTTCTACTTCCGCGATCTCGATGGCTACGTCATCGGCGTGAACGAGAAGGCCGCCCTCGAGGGCAGCGATCTCGGAAAGTACGCCGAATCGGCAAGCTAGAGGCCCGATGCCGCGATGAGCAGACGACCGCCGGTGGAATCCACTTGGATCCACCGGCTTTCGCTCGAAGTCTGGCCGTTCTTCATGACGTAGGTGAGGTTGACCACGGCCCGGTTCTCGCCGGTGGAGGTGATGGCTCCGGCGCTGACCGACGCGACCGAACCCCAGAAGCTCGAGAAGTCGTTGAAGCCGTGCGCGGCCTGGTATGCCGGGGACAGCATGGACCAGGCCCCATTCACGTTTCCGGGGAGCTGGCCGTAGTAGCCCTGGATGAACGAGGCGATCGCGGCCGCCGACGGCGGGCCCGCCAGGGGGGCGGTGGTCGGCGGGACCGTGGTGGTGGGCTTGACCGGGGTGGTCGAACTCGGGTTCGCGGGGGTGCTCGGTGCGGCCGAGGTCGGCGGGACGCTGCTCGGCGGAGCCTGGGTGAGCTGGCCCGCACCGCTTTGGGCGCTGGGCTTCTGCTGCCCCGCACCGCCATCGCCCTGGCCGGGACCGGCGGTGTCCGGCGAGGTTTCGGTGGCCGGAGGATTCGCGGGCGTGCTGACCACGCTGGATCCGCCTGCGACCGGGGTATTTCCGCCGCCGCCATTGCGACTGACCACGACCGCGATGAGCGTCGCGATCACCAGCGCGCCCACAATGCCGACCGCCACCAGCCCGAGCTGGCGTCGATTACGGTCCGCCCCACCACTATTCGTGGCGAACGGCACGATGGGCGGCACCGGCGTTTGTGGCCCAGTGGACGGCGAGGAGGCCTTCTCGGTCATATCGACGTGCACGGTCGCATCATGCGCATTGCTCGCCCGCGCACCGCTGCGCGCTCCGGGCAGAATTGTGGTGGCGGCCGAACTGTCCACGGCCGCACCGGCATTCGCCCTGGGCAGCACCTTGGTCGCCTGGATCGGCGCGGTGACCCGCCCCTCGGCGACGGCCTGCAATCGCTCGGCGGCCTGCTCCATGGTGGGCCGGCCCTCCGCCTCGGCGGCCAGCAGATCCATGAGCACCGGCGCGAGCGCCCCGGCATGCTTGGGCTCGGGTACGCGGGCCCGCGCCACCGAATGCAGCACGGCCAGCGGATTATCGCCCTCACCGAAGGGCGGCATGCCTTCGACGGACGCGTAAAGCGTTGAGCCCAGCGCGAATACGTCCGAGGACGGTTCGGGATTCTCCCCGCGCGCCACCTCGGGCGAGAGGTAGGCGGGGGTTCCGGCCAGGAATCCGGTCGAGGTGACCGTGACGTCACCGATCGCCCGCGAGATGCCGAAGTCTGTGATCTTCACCGTGCCGTCGTCGGCGACAAGGATATTGGCGGGCTTCACATCCCGGTGCACGATCCCGGCCTTGTGTGCCGCCGCCAGCGCCGCCGCCACCTTCGCCCCGATGCGGGCGACCTCGGCGGGTGCGATGAGCCCCTTCTCGCGCATGAGCGCCGCCAGGCTCACGGCGTCCACGTATTCCATGACCAGCCAGGGCTGGCCGTCCTCCTCCGCCACGTCGAAGACGGTGACGGCATTGGGATGATGCAGGCGCGCGGCGATCCGCCCCTCGCGCATGGCCCGCATCTTCGCCTCGATCGCCGCGGACCGGGACAGGCCCGGACCCAGCAGCAACTGTTTGACGGCGACCGTGCGTCGCAGGCGTACATCGGTCGCCCGCCACACGACCCCCATCGCACCGGTGCCGATCGGATCCGTCAGCCGGTACCGTCCCGCAATCAGCCGGTCGCTGCTCATGTGGTTGTGCCCCTCCTGCTGGCTTTCGCGCCGCGCCGAGCCACCCTGCAACTCTGCGCGAAAGCCCGACCGAACCTCTTGGAAATATTAAGCGTTGAAGTACTTGGCTTCCGGGTGCAACAGCACGAAAGCATCCGTCGACTGCTCGGGATGCAGCTGCAACTCCTCGGACAGCTCTACTCCGATCCGGCCTGCCTCCAGCAGGTCAACAAGTTTGGCCCGATCCTCCAGGTTGGGGCACGCGCCGTAGCCGAACGAGTACCGAGCGCCACGGTAGCCGAGTTTGAAGTAATCCAGCACATCGGCGGGATCCTCGTCGGCGACGGAATGGCCCTCCAACACAAGCTCTTCCCGGATTCGGCGATGCCAAAACTCGGCGAGCGCTTCGGTGAGTTGCACGCCGATGCCGTGCACCTCGAGGTAATCGCGGTAGTTGTCCTGCGCGAACAGCACATTGGCGAAGTCGGCGATGGGCTGACCCATGGTGACCAGCTGGAACGGCATCACATCGACCTGTCCGGTCGATGCCGCGTATTCGCGGGAGCGAATGAAATCGGCGATGTTCAGGAACCGGTCGCGCTGCTGACGCGGGAAGGTGAACCGATACCGTTCGGGCGCATCGGGTTTCGGCTCGGTGAGAACAATCACATCATCGCCCTCGGAAACGGCCGGGAAATAGCCGTACACGACGGCAGCATGCTGGAGCACGCCCTCGGCGATCAACCGGTCCAGCCAATACCGCAGCCGCGGACGGCCTTCGGTCTCCACCAGCTCCTCATAGGAGGGCCCCTCGCCGCCACGCTGGCCGCGCAGACCCCACTGGCCGAGGAACAGGGCACGCTCATCGAGCAGCCCCGAGTACTCACCGACCGAGAGACCCTTCACGATGCGGGTGCCCCAGAACGGCGGCGTCGGCACCGGCAGCTCCGCGGCCACATCCGAGCGCGCCGGCACCTCGATGGGCACCTCTTTGGCCTTGCGCTCCTCGGCGATTCGCTTGGACCGTTCATGCCGGGCCCTACGTTCGGCGGCCTTCTCGCGTTCGGCAATGGCCTCCGGGCTGTCCGGGTCGAGGCCGCCGCCGCGCTTGCGGGTCATGATCTCGTCCATCAGCCGCAGGCCCTCGAACGCGTCGCGCGCATAGTGCACATCGCCCTCGTACACCGCGGTCAGATCGTTCTCGACATAACCGCGCGTGAGCGCCGCACCACCGAGGAGCACCGGGAACTGCTCGGCGACGCCGCGCGTGTTCATCTCCTCGAGGTTCTCCTTCATGACCACGGTCGACTTGACCAGCAGTCCGGACATGCCGATCACATCGGCCTTCTTGTCCGTGGCGGCATCGAGAATGTTCGCAATCGGCTGCTTGATACCGATATTCACGACCTCGTAGCCATTGTTGGACAGAATGATGTCGACCAGGTTCTTGCCGATGTCATGCACATCGCCCTTCACCGTGGCCAGCACGATGCGACCCTTGCCGGAGTCGTCGGTGGCCTCCATATGCGGTTCCAGGTGCGCCACAGCGGTCTTCATGACCTCGGCCGACTGCAAGACGAACGGCAGCTGCATCTGCCCGGAGCCGAACAGCTCACCGACGGTCTTCATGCCCGAGAGCAGCGTCTCATTGATGATCTGAAGCGGCGGAACCTCTTTCATGGCCTCATCGAGGTCGGCCTCGAGGCCATTGCGCTCGCCGTCCACAATCCGGCGCGCGAGCCGCTCGAACAGCGGCATGGCCGCCAGCTCCTCGGCGCGCGAGGCCTTGGAGGAGGACAGCGACACGCCCTCGAACAGCGCCATCAGCTTCTGAAGCGGGTCGTAGCCCTCACGGCGGCGGTCATAGACCAGATCCAGCGCGGCCTCACGCTGGTCTTCCGGAATGCGTGCCATGGGCAGGATCTTGGAGGCGTGCACGATGGCCGAATCCAGTCCGGCCTCGACGCATTCGTGCATGAACACCGAGTTCAGCACCTGCCGTGTGGCCGGACTCAAACCGAACGAAATGTTCGAAAGGCCCAGCGTGGTCTGCACATTCGGATGCTTCTGCTTGAGCTGGCGAATGGCCTCGATGGTTTCGATGCCGTCGCGCCGCGACTCCTCCTGGCCGGTGCCCAGGGTGAAGGTCAAGGTGTCGATGATGATGTCGGACTCGGCGACACCCCAATTACCCGTGATATCGGCGATCAACCGCTCGGCAATGGCCACCTTGTGCTCGGCGGTACGTGCCTGGCCCTCTTCGTCGATGGTCAAGGCCACCACGGCCGCACCGTGTTCGGCGACCAGGGCCATGGTCTGCTGGTAGCGCGATTCGGGTCCGTCGCCGTCCTCGAAGTTCACCGAGTTGATCGCGCAGCGCCCACCCAGATGCTCCAAACCGGCCTTGAGCACCGGGGTTTCGGTGGAGTCCAGCATGATCGGCAGCGTGGACGCGGTGGCCAGTCGCGAGGCCAGCTCGGACATATCGGCGGCGCCGTCGCGGCCCACGTAGTCCACGCACAGGTCGAGCATGTGCGCGCCGTCGCGGGTCTGGTCCTTGGCGATATCCAGGCACTTCTGCCAGTCCCCGGCCAGCATGGCCTCACGGAATGCCTTGGAGCCATTGGCATTGGTGCGCTCGCCGATCATCATGATCGAGGCGTCCTGCTCGAACGGGACCGCGGAGTACATGGAGGACACGCTCGGCTCGTGCACCGGCTTGCGCACCGCCGGGGTCACCTCGCGCACGGCCTCGGCCACCTGCCGAATGTGCTCCGGGGTGGTGCCACAGCAGCCGCCGACCAGGGCCAGACCGAACTCGGATACGAACTGGCGCATGGAGTTTGCCAGTTCTTCGGGGGTCAGCGGGTATTCCGCGCCCTTCGCGCCCAGGATCGGCAGACCGGCGTTCGGCATGACCGAGACCGGCAGCTGTGCGTGCTTGGATAGATGGCGCAGGTGCTCGCTCATCTCGTCCGGACCGGTCGCGCAGTTCAGGCCGATCATGTCGATGCCGAGGTTCTCGAGGGCGGTCAGCGCCGCGCCGATCTCGGAACCGACCAGCATGGTGCCGGTGGTCTCCATCGTCACGTGGGTGATGATCGGGATGCGCCGCCCGGCCCGCTTCATGGCATTGCGGCTGCCGACGATGGCGGACTTCACCTGCAGCAGGTCCTGGCAGGTTTCGATGAGGATCGCGTCCGCGCCGCCGTCGAGCATGCCGAGCGCGGCCTCGGTGTAGGCATCGCGCAGGATCCCGTACGGGGCGTGACCGAGGGTCGGCAGCTTGGTGCCGGGGCCCATCGAGCCGAGCACATAGCGGGGGGTGCCGTCCGCGGACGGGCCCATCTCGTCGGCGACCTCACGGGCGAGGCGGGTGCCGCGCTCGGATAGATCGCGGATCCGGTCGGCGATGTCGTAGTCGGCGAGGTTGGGCAGGTTGCAACCGAAGGTATTGGTCTCGACGGCGTCCGCACCGGACTCGAAGTAGGCGCGGTGAATGCTTTTCAGCACGTCGGGACGGGTTTCGTTCAGGATTTCATTACAGCCCTCGAGACCAAGGAAGTCGTCCAGGGTTAAGTCCGCGGCCTGCAACATGGTGCCCATCGCACCGTCGCCGATCACGACACGCCGCTGGAGCGTGTCGAGTAGGGTGGTGTCGAACTCGGCGCGGGGGGACACAGACATGTACTCAAGAGTAGTGGGAGGCGCGGACAATCCGGGCTTCGGTCCTGCGCGCCCGCTGAACTCGGTCATTGCGCGTCGCTGGCGCGTCATCGAACGGCACACCGTAGGCTGACCGGGTGAACGCCAGTGAACCCTCGGTGCCAGCCGATTCGGACCTCCCCACCTTGCGGGATCCGATCCTCGTCGCCGCCTTCGAAGGCTGGAACGACGCCGCCGATGCCGCCAGTGGAGCGGTCGAGCATCTGGAACTGATCTGGGACGCGCAGCCGCTGGCCGAGCTCGATTCCGAGGACTACTACGACTATCAGGTGAACCGCCCGACCGTGCGTCAGGTGGATGGGGTGACGCGGGAGATTGTGTGGCCGTCGACCATGTTGTCGGTGTGCTCACCTCCCGGTAGCGATCGCGATGTGGTGCTGCTGCGCGGTGTGGAACCGAATATGCGGTGGCGCAGCTTCTGCAATGACCTGCTCGAATTCGTGGAGCAGCTCGGGGTGACCACCGTGGTGATCTTGGGCGCGCTGCTGGCCGATACCCCGCATACCCGCCCGGTTCCGGTCACCGGCACGGCATACAGCAAGGAAGCCGCCGAGCGCTTCAATCTCGAGCAGACCCGCTACGAGGGACCGACCGGTATTACCGGTGTGCTGCAGGACGCCTGCGTGCGCGCGGGTGTCCCGGCCATTTCCTTCTGGGCCGCGGTGCCGCACTACGTATCGCAGCCGCCGAACCCGAAGGCCGTCATCGCGCTGCTGCACCGGGTCGAGGATGTGCTCGATGTCGAGGTGCCCCTGGGTGGTCTGCCCGAGCAGGCCGAGGAGTGGGAGGGCGCGGTCAATGAAATGACCGTCGGCGATGAGGAAATCGCGGAGTACGTGCGTTCGTTGGAGGAGCGCGGGGACGCGGACGTGGACATCAACGAGGCCATGGCCAAGATCGACGGTGATGCCATCGCAGCGGAATTCGAGAAATACCTGCGGCGACGCGGGCGCGGGGGCTTCGGGCTCTAGCCTCGCGCGGGAGCGGCTCCCAGGGAGTTCACCGGCGATTCATAGGGGCGTGGTTGCACGGAACTAAACCTGCCCTTACTAGACTCGCCCGAATGACCTCGCCACGGATTGTCGCGCACCTGACTGCATTCGGCGACCGCACGGCAGTAATCGGCGAGGGGTCGCACGAACTCACGTACGCGCAGCTAGCAGCGCTGGTGACCGGGTACGCGAACCGCTTGGGGGCCGAACGTCTTTCGGTTTCCCATGGGGCTCGCGAATCCGGGGCAACCGCGCCGCGACCGGCGCGACGGCTGGTGGCGCTGTCCGCCCGCAATGACATCGGTTCGCTGGTCGCGTATCTCGGCGCGCTCGAGGCCGGATGCGTGGTGCTGCTGACCGGTTCGATCGGCGACGAGCTGGTGCGCCTCTACGATCCGGACATCATCATCGAGCCGGGCGACGGGGACGGAATCCCGGAACCACGCTGGCGACGCACCGGATCGGCGCATACGCTGCATCCGGAATTGGCGCTGCTGCTGAGCACTTCGGGATCGACCGGATCGCCGAAGCTGGTGCGGCTGTCCTACCGGAACCTGCTCTCCAATGCCGGAGCCATTGCCGACTACCTGGATATAGAGGAGAAGGATCGCGCGGCGACCACGCTGCCGTTCTTCTATTGCTACGGGCTGTCGGTGGTGCACAGCTATCTGCTGCGCGGCGCGAGCCTGCTCATGACCAGCCGCTCGGTGCTGGAACCCGAGTTCTGGGACGACTTCCGATGTCATGGCGCGACGTCCTTCGCGGCCGTTCCCTACACCTTCGACCTGCTCGACCGCGTCGGCTTCGAGCGAATGTCGCTGCCGCACCTGCGTTATGTCACCCAGGCCGGGGGCAAGCTCGCGCCCGAGCGGGTGCGCCGGTATGCCGGGCTCGGGGAGCGCTCCGGATGGCGGTTCTTCGTCATGTACGGGCAGACCGAGGCCACCGCGCGCATGGCGTACCTGCCGCCGCGGCTGGCGGCGGAGCATCCGGACTGCATCGGAATCCCGGTTCCCGGTGGCTCTTTCACCCTGGAACCGGTCGAGGAAGGCGGCACCGAGCTCGTCTATCACGGGCCGAACGTCATGATGGGCTATGCCGAATCCCCCGCCGAACTGGCGGCCGGGCCGGTATCGACCGAGCTGCGCACCGGAGATCTGGCCTGCCGGAACGAGGATGGGCTGTATCGGGTGATCGGACGGCGGTCGCGGTTCGCCAAGATCTTCGGACTGCGCATCGACCTGCATCGCATCGAATCCGGGCTGGCCGCAGCCGGTTACACGGCCTCCTGCACCGATGATGCCGAGATGCTGGTGGTCGCGGTCGAAGGCCGGGACTGGGCGGCGGCCACTCAGCTAGCGGCGCAACTGTCCGGATTGCCCGCCGCGGCGGTGCGGGTCTGCGCGGTCGGCGAGATCCCGCGACTGCCCAGCGGAAAACCGGATTATCCTGCGATCCGCCGACTTCCGGGTGCGCGCACCGAACCGCGCGCCGATGTCCGCACGCTCTTCGCCGATGCGTTGAATCTCACTCCGGCCGAGCTCACCCCGCACAGCACCTTCGCCGATCTGGGCGGTGACTCGCTCACCTATGTGACGCTGTCGGTGAAGCTGGATCGGGCACTCGGGCAGCTGCCCGCCAATTGGCAGACCATGACCGTCGCCGAATTGGAGTCACTCCCCCGCCAGCGCCGCCGGTTCGGGCGCTCACTCGACACCTCCACGCTGTTGCGGGCGCTCGGCATCATTGCCGTAGTCGGTTCACATATCGGACTTTTCGTCCTGTGGGGCGGCGCACATGTGCTGCTGGCTGTGGCCGGATTCAATTTCGCCCGGTTCGCGGTGACGGCGGCCCCCGCACCTCAGCGTTTGCGCAAGACGCTGCGCACGGCGGCGGTCATCGCGGTGCCGACCGCCGCCTGGGTGGCGATCACGCTGGCCTTCAGTGATTACTACGGCTGGCAGAATGTGTTGTTGCTCAATAAGATTCTCGGGCCGGAGGACAGCCCGACCGCCGGACACCTCTGGTTCGTGGAAGTGGTCGTCTACTTCATGGTCGGGGCGGCGCTGCTCATGCGGCTGCCGTTCGCGGACAGCCTCGAACGACGGGCCCCATTCTGGTTCGCTCTCGGATTGCTGGCTCTGGCAATGATTTTCCGTTACCAATCCTTCGATCTTTATGCGCCGCACGATGTCCCGTTCTCACCCCTGGCGGCCTGGTTCTTCGTGCTCGGCTGGGCGGCGGCCAAGGCCCAGGGGATCGGACAGCGCGCATTGCTCAGCGGCGTAGCGCTTTTGACCGTGACCGGCTATTTCGGAGACACCGAGCGCGAACGAATGATCCTGGCCGGTTTGCTCCTGCTGGTGTGGCTGCCCTCGGTGGGGGTGCCCGCGCTGGTGGCCGGGGTGGCGGCGGTGCTGGCGGATGCCTCGCTGTTCGCGTATCTGCTGCACTGGCAGGTATATCCGCTGTTCGGCGAGCACCGGCTGCTCGCGCTGGGGGCGTCGCTGGCGGCCGGGGTAGCGGCCGCGCGACTGATGACGCTGACACGAAATATCGCGGCGCGGGGTATTCGTACGAGGGAGCTGCGCGAGCGCAGCCTGGGCTCAGTGTTCCACGGCCCAGACCTGGGCTTCCGCCTCATGGGCCAGTTTCGCGATCAAGATGTCACGCGGAATCGTCTGGCCGGCAAGGTGATCGAGTGACGGCACCACCACATGGTGGGCATCGGCACGCTTGAGTTCGGCGGTCAGCTCCGCGAATGCGGTGCCATCGCCAGGGGTCGATTCATGGAACGTTGCGGCGAAACACATTCCGGCCGACTGAGCGAGGCCGCACATCGCGGTTTCCAGCTCTTCGCTACGGCCGTCTGCCAGATCGTCACGCACGTACCCATAGATCAACGCTTCCACCCGAACCTCCGTTGGATTGGGTATCGCTGTTCTGAAAGTGTGCCCGTAAACATCATGGCGTTCGTGAAGATGCAATTGCAGATGTCAACCCACTGACATCCGCGTGCCCTATCCGGGTCCATCCGGCGTTAACTGGTGAGATACTACAGAGCGTGTCCGCATGTGACGATCGACCCGTCTGGGCTGTCCGAATGCGCGCCGAACGCGATGCACGGGGGTGGTCACAGGCCGACGCGGTGCGGGCCATGCGAGCCAAATCCAGCCACAATCTCCCCACCGACAGCACACTGCTGCGCAATTGGCGGCGTTGGGAATCGGGCGAATCACGGCCGGACGACTTCTACGCGCCGATCATCGCGGCGGCGTTCGACACGGTCACGGCCGCTTTCTTTCCCAAGGCCCGACCCAATCGCGATGATGAACTGCTCTCGGCGACCGGGATGGACACCCTCGAGTTCATCGGGCGGCTGCGCATGTCCGATGTGTCGTCAGCAACCCTTGACGCCATTCACATCACCGCGGATCGATTGTGCTCGGAGTATCCGTGTGCCGATCCGCACGAGTTGCATGCCGAGGGCACTGCGTGGTTGCGGCGCATTACTTCTCTACTGGACGGTCGACTTACGTTGGCGCAGCATCGAGAAGTCCTGGTACTGGCCGGATGGGTTGCCCTACTGGTCGGTTGTGTTGATTACGATCTGGGCTGGCGCACCGCCGCCGAGGCCACCCGCCGCGCCGCCCTGTCGCTGGGACAGGAGGCCGAGCACGCCGAAATCATTGGCTGGGGTGCCGAAATGGCCGCTTGGTTCGCGTTGACGCAGGCCAACTATCGCGGGGCCATCGAAACCGCCGAGTCCGCGCGCCTCACCACCGAGCATCTCGGCGTGGGCGTTCAACTGGCCGCGCAGCGCGCCAAGGCCTGGGCTCGCCTCGGTGATCGCCGTCAGGTGGAACTCGCACTGGGCCAAGGCCGTTCGATTCTGGACAAACTGAACCATCCGGCCAATTTGGACAATCACTTCGTGGTCGATCCGCAGAAGTTCGACTTCTACGCCATGGATTGCTGCCGCGTCGCCGGTGACGACCGCCTCGCCGAAGACTATGCGCACCAAGTCATCCTGGCCGCCACCCGACCCGACGGCAGCATCCGCAAACCCATGCGTGTGTCCGAGGCTCACCTGACCCTCGCCGTCGTCGCAATCCGCGATCGCAATCTGGAGCTCGCAGTGGAGGAGGGCATGCGCGCCTTCTCCGGCAAGCGGCGCTCCCTGCCCTCCCTCATGTGGATCGCGGGTGAGACCGCCCGCGAAATGATCGAGCGCTTCCCGGGCGATCCGCGCACCCGGACCTATCTCGATCAATTGCGAGCCCTCGCGGCAAGCTGACCATTCTCCGGTTACGCTCCAGCTCATGGACTTCAGTCTGTGGACCTGCGCCTTCCGAGGTCACGAGACCTACGCCCCCGACGAGCCCGCGCTCGCGGCCCGCCTGCACGTGGCCACGCCCGCCGGTGAGGCCTGGCGCTGCCTGCGCTGCGGAGACTTCGCTCCCGGCGAGCCCCGCCGCCGCGGCCCCGCCGACGACGCACCCGAAGTCCCCCGCGGACATCTGCTGCGCGACCGCATCATCATGCGCCTGCTGGCGGCCGAACGAGTCGGCCGAGCCCTGGTCCTCATCCTCCTGGCGGCGGGTGTCCTCAAGCTCCGCAGCTCTCAGGAATCCTGGAAGTCGAACTGGGAACAGGAACTCCCCTTGATCCGCCAACTGGCGGACCAAATCGGCTGGGACCCGGACCATTCCAAAATCGTCCACTGGATAGACACCGCCTTCACCCTCTCCCCCACCACCCTCATCTGGGTGGCCGTGGCCCTGTTCGCCTACGCCGCAATCCAACTCACCGAAGCCGTGGGCCTCTGGCTGGTCAAACGCTGGGGTGAATACTTCGCGGTCATCGCCACCAGCATCTTCCTCCCCCTGGAAATCTACGAACTCACCGAGAAGGTCACCTTCCTCCGGGCCGCCGCACTGATCATCAACCTCGCCGCGGTCATCTGGCTGCTCTGGTCCAAGCGCCTCTTCGGCCTCAATGGCGGAGCCAAGGCCTACTACGCGGAACACCACTCCGAAAGCCTCCTCACGGTCGAGCGCTCCGCTGTGGCCGCCGAGGCCAAACCCGCCACCTAACCCCGGGCGTCCATCAGGAATCCGCCGACTTCACCCACGCCTGCTGCTCTCCACCCACCCAATTGCGTTGGTCGAGAACAGAAACGTGGGTGAAGTGCGCAGCGCCCACCTGGGGCGATCTTGGCAGGGAGTGACCCTTGCCACAGTTGGTACGGCGGCGTACCGTCAGGGCGGTACATAGGAGTACCAAGCTGGGAGTGGCTGATGACCACAGTGACATTGCCCGCGGGGCCTTCGACGCCGGGAATCGTGCAGGGCGCGGAGATTTTGGTGGGGCGGACGCGGGCTTGGCGGCGGCTGCATCGGAAATATGGGTCGGCGTTCGTGATTCACATGCCGCGCTTCGGCCCCACGGTGGTGATATCGGATCCCGCCGAGGTGCGGACGCTGTTCACCGCGGGCAGTGAGCTGGCGGACAATATCGACGCCAACCTCGGTCAATTTCTCGGGCGCGGTTCACTTTTCGCGCTGCGCGGGGATGAGCACCGCAAGGAACGGAAGCTGCTGGCGCCGCCGTTTCATGGGCGGCGGCTGGCGGTGTACGAGGAGCTGATCGAGGAGGAGGCCGTCAAGGAGATGGCCTCGTGGCCGTCGGGCCGGGAATTCTCGACCATGGATTCCATGATGCGGCTGACCTTGAATGTGATTCTGCGGGCCGTATTCGGTGCGGAGGGAGCCGAATTCGAGCGACTGCGAGTGCTACTGCCGAAGCTGGTGCTGGTCGGGTCGGCGCTGGCGGCGGTGCCGGTGCCGCGAAAGTTCCTGGGGCGATTCGGACCCTGGGCGCGGTTCGCGCAATACCGGCGGCAATACGACGAGATCGTCGCGGGCATGATCGCGCGGGGAGCCGAGGATCCGGGGCTGGGCGCACGGCACGACATTCTGGCCATGCTCTTGCAGGCGCGCTATGACGACGGATCGGCCATGACGCGGCAGGAGATCGCGGACGAGCTGCTGACGCTCCTGACCGCAGGCCATGAGACGACGGCCACCTCGCTGGCGTGGACCGTGGAACGGTTGCGACGGCATCCGCACATCCTGGATCGACTGGTGGCGGAGGCGGATTCGGGCGGCTCGGCGCTGCGCGAGGCGACCCTGCTGGAGGTGCAGCGGGTGCGACCGGTCATCGACGCGACGGCGCGCAAGGTGCGCGCCGAGTCCATGCAGCTGGGGCGATGGACCCTGCCGCGCGGGCAGCATGTGATGGTCAGCATTCGATTGATGCACGACAATGAGGAACTCTTCCCGAATGCGCGGGCCTTCGATCCGGATCGGTTCGTGGGCGTGCGGCCGGGGACGTTCAGCTGGATTCCCTTCGGGGGCGGCCAGCGCCGGTGCATCGGCGCGGCATTCGCCACCATGGAGATGAATATCGTCTTGCGCACGCTGCTGCGAGATTTCACCCTGGAGACGACGGACGCGCCGGACGAGCGGGCGCACTTCCGCGGTGTCGCACTGGTTCCCGCGAAGAAGGGTCGCGCCGTGGTCCATCGGCGTGCCCCGAAGCACCCGGTCGACGCCCACAACCGCATCGCCGAACCCAGGAGCACCGATGCTTCGTACCTCTAGACCACTGTCCGGTCACCCGGTGATGATCACCGGCGCGGCCTCCGGAATCGGGCGGGGACTCGCCCAATTCCTTTCTCGCCGTGGCTCGCCCGTGGCCATCGCCGATATCGATGCCGACGGTTTGAAACAGACCGCCGCCAGCATGCCCGGTCCCGTGCTGAGCCGGGTGCTGGATGTGCGGGACGCCCTCGATCAGGTCGACTTCGCCGGGGAGGTGAAGGAATGGATTAGCAGTCCGCTGGCGGCGGTGTTCAATAATGCCGGAGTGGCGGTGGCGTCCACGGTGCTGGACTCGGTGCCCGAGGACGATGAATGGTTGCGGCAGATCAATTTCGACGGCGTGGTGAACGGGACGCGCGCCTTCCTGCCCCTCCTGGTGGAGCAGGGCAGCGGCGCGATCGTGAATACCTCCAGCGTGTACGGGCTGGCCGGGATGCCATATCAAAGCGCCTACTGCGCAGCGAAATTCGCGGTGCGCGGGTTCACCGACGCACTGCGCCAGGAACTGCGGGGCACCGGGGTGTCGGCGGTGACCGTGCATCCGGGCGGCATCACCACGAATATTGCCCGCAATGCCCGGGTGCGTAAGGATCCCGAGGGCAAGGGCCGCACGCGCGAGCAGATGGTCACCGAATTCGAAGCCTTGGCCATGACCTCGGCGGAGAAGGCGGCCGAGATCATCTGTAGCGGAGTGGAACGCGGTAAGGCGCGGATTCTGGTCGGCCCGGACGCCTACCTGTTCGACATTCTCACCCGGGTGGCCCCCACCCACTATTTCGATGTGCTGTCCTTCGTCATGGAGCGGGCGGGTGCCCGGGCGGCGGGGAGGGAGAAACTACCCTGGTCGTCGTGACTCGAGCCGAGCTGACCAGCACCGACGCCGCCGCCGAATCCGCATTCCGGCGGCGGCTGCTCGATGGCATGGCCGCGGCCGTGCGCGAACGCGGCTACAAGGACGCCACCGTCGCCGATGTGGTGCGTTACGCCCGCACCTCGCGCCGCACCTTCTACGAGCACTTCGCGGACAAGCAGGCCTGCTTCATCACCCTGCTGACCGAACGCAATACCGAAACCATTCGCGAGATCTACACGGCGGTGGATCCCTCCGCCCCGTGGCGCACCCAGGTCCGGCAGGCGGTCGAATCCTGGATCGCCGCATCCCAACAGGACACCTCCATCACCCTCGCCTGGATTCGCGACACCCCCGCGCTCGGCGAGCGGGCCGCCCAACTCCATCGCGATACCGCGGACGCCTTCGTCGACCTGATCCAAAATCTCACCGCCACACCGGCTTTCCACTCGGAGGGCCTACACCCCCCGACCCGCCAGATGGCCACCATCCTTTTCGGCGGCTTCCGCGAACTCATCGCCTCCACCGTGGAAGCCGGGCGCGACGTGGACGAAATCATTCCCGTGGCAGTCGAAACCGCCCTCGCCCTGATCGGCCCGCGCTGCGAGTAGCTCGGCCCGGCCTCTGAGCATTTGTTCGGCGGCTCACAGTTGAGGGTGGTGGGGCATCATTGTGACGGTCGAATGTCCAGTTCATGGGGCTGGCGAAGTGTCGGGCTGTAGGGCAAAACGGGCGGAGGCTGGGGGTTGGCGCGCCGACGCGCGGCGCAATGTGGGGGCGGTCGGTGCGGCGTACTAACCTACTGCCGGTGACCGAGTCCGCTGACGGATTGCTGCCCGACCCCCCAGGGGCCGGTGTCGAGGAGATCCCGCATGCTGATCGGCTGCGGCTGTTCTCGTTCGCCACGGCCGAGAAACGGGGGGATTACCTGTGGGTGTTGCGGGCGTTCGATACCGCCCGGGCCGCCTATGTGGTGTTGTTGCACGCCTCGGACGTGGTGGAGACGCTCAATCGTTGCCCGGGGGCTCCGGGGTTGACGGCTACCGAGATCGGGCCATTGCTGGAGCAGTTGCATCAGTGGGGGGTGCTGGAGCGCAGTTATGACGGGACTCGGGCGGCGACGCTGGCCGAGTATCGGAATCGGCACTTCGTGTATCAGTTCTCGCAGGCCGGGTTCCAGGCATATCGGGCGGTGGCGGATGTGCTGGACGCGCGGCTCGATGAGGCCGCGCTCTCGCGGCTGGTGTTGCCGGAACTGCTGGCCGATTTGAATACGCTCGCGGAGGCGAACCGGACCGGGGATGCGCCGCGCGTGTATCGGGTGCTGAATCGCCTCGATCGGGCACTGTCGGAGATGGCCGAGCGGGCGGCGCACTTCTATCTGACGCTGGGCGATCTGGTGCGGGCCACCGAGATCACGCCCGAGGCGTTCCTAGCGCACAAGGACGCGCTGCTGGCGCATATGCGCGAGTTCTCGATGGATCTCGCGCGGTTCGCGCCGCGGCTGGCCACCGCCATTCTCGAGGTCGAGGAAACCGGCGTGGAGGATCTGCTCGAGCGGGCGGCACGATGCGATGAGCGGGTGCTGATGAATCACGCCGAGCGCGAGGCGGATTGGCGGGCGCGCTGGCAGGGGCTGCGCGGATGGTTCGTCGCGGACGGCACCGAGAGCGGGCTCACCGAATGCGAACGGCTACGCGAAGCCACCATGAGTGCAATCGCGGCGGTGCTCTCGCTGCTGCGGCGGGTCACCGAGACGCGTAAGGGCGGGGTCAGCCGGGAATCGGCGCTGCGGCATCTCGCGGGCTGGTTCACGGCCACTCCGACCGCCGATGCCGCGCACGCGCTCTACGACGCGGTATTCGGGCTGGGCCGCCCACGGCATCTGGCCATGCAACATCCGGACGCCGATGTCATTCCCGCCATCCGATCCTGGTGGGACGCACCACCTTTGGAGATCGCCCGCACCCTCGCCGAGACGGGCCGACCGCCCACCCCCGGCGCACCCGCCCGATTGCAGCGCAATGACGCGGGCATCCGCCGCCTGCGCCAAGCCCAACTCGATTCCCAACGGGCCCGCGCCGAGGCCGCGCAATCCCTGGCCGCCGCCGATGTGCACGAACGCGAACTCGACGAACGCGAGACCGAAGTCCTGCTCCGCCTGATAGATGCCGCCTCCACCGCCTGGGTCCCGGTCAGCGGCCAGGTGAGCAGCACCGGCTCCGACAGCGGCGTGACCCTCACCGTGTCCGAACACGAGGGCTCCACGGTAGTCCGCACCTCCCGCGGCCTCCTCCACCTCAACAACCGGCGACTCCAAGTCCGTGAAACCGCCACCATCCGCAAGACCAAATCCGCCGCGGCCAAACAGAACCGGCCCGCCGCACCCCGACCCGGCAGCCCCACCCCACCGGCCGACCCAGTACCCGGCGATGCCGCCCGTGAGCATGCAACTGTGCAGGCAAACGCCGAGAAGGTACCCACACAGCCGCATGCTCGGCCTTTGGATTCTGGGACCACGGTTGAGGGGGGACGCTGATGCATGCGCGGTCGATTGACTCCTTGGCGCTGGATTCCTATCAGCGGGCTGCCCGCGTCATGCTGGCCAATCATCTGGTGACTCGGACCTATCCGGATCGTATTGCGCTGCCGTTGATTCGGCGGTGGGCGACCGAGTTGCGGGAGGATCTGGGCGAGCTGTTCGGGTATCGGCTGGAGGTTACCGAGACGACGGCGCGGCTGTTTCCGGTGTTGGATCGGCTGGATGCGGGGCAGCCTGCGCGCACGACCGGGGACCGGTTGTTCGATCGACGGCGTTATGCCTATCTCGCGCTCGGGCTGGCCGCGTTGGGGCGGGCGGGGGATCAGATCACGTTGTCCGAGTTGGCTGATCAGGTTGCCTCGTATACCGAGCGGGTGGAGGGGCTGGAGTTGGCTCCCGACCGGGCGGCGGATCGGGATGCGTTCGTGGATGCGGTCGGGTGGCTGGCGGCGCGGGGGGCGGTGACGCTCGCCGATGGGGATGCGGGCGGGTGGGCTTCGGATCCGGAGGCCGGGGAGGCGCTGTACGACATTGACCGGGCCGTGGTGTTCGCGCTGTTCCGGCCGCCGCGGGCATTGCAGCACCTGCAGAGTGTGACGGGACTGCTCGGGGAGGAGGCGGGTGGCGGCGATACCCGCTCCCCCGCAACGGCTTCCGCGGCGCGCAAGATCCGGCGAGCGCTGGTGGAGCGGCCTGTCGTGTACGCCGATGAGCTGGACGAGTCCGAGCGGATTCTGCTGGGGCAGGAGAAGCTGGTCGGTGAGGTCGAGAAGGTGACCGGGCTGCGGGCCGAGCGCCGGGCCGAGGGTGTGGCGCTGATCGATAGTTCGGGGCGCTTGTCCGATGTGCGGTTCCCCGGGACCGGCACGCTCGCCCAAGTGGCGCTGCTCTTGGCCGGTGAGGTCGCGGATCTGGTGCTCGATATCGACAATCCGGTGGCGCGGCGGCCGCGCCCGGATCGGCCGCTCACCGATCTGGTGGAGCAGCTCGACTCCGCGATTCCGATGACGACCGTGTTCGCGCCGCTGGCGGATTCGTTCGATATCTTTGCGCCGGACGAGGATTCGGAGATGCAGGAGCCGGAGATTCCGGAGTACCCGTTCATCGAGTCCTCCTGGATACGCGACACCGTGCAGATGCTCTCCGATCGCTATGGCGCGACCTTCGCCGCGCAGTGGCAGGCCGACGTCCCCGGATTGATGGGCGAGGTGGTCGGGCTGCTGGAGCGGCTGCGACTGGTGGAACTGGTCGACGGCGGGTTGCTGATCATGCCCGCGCTGGCCCGCTATCGCGGCGCGATCGTCACCATTCGCACCCGCGCGGAAACCGAATTGTTCATCTCCCCAACGCAAGTCGGCGACGATGCCGAAACCGAGGGCACTATCGCCTCGACAGAGAAGGGATCCGGGAACTGATGGCAGACCTCATTCACGGTGGCGTCCGCTTCGTCCCCACCCGCGCGGGCATCGTCAATCTGTGGGACTACCGGGATCAGGAGTTCTGTTTCGCCGACGGGCGATTGGTGCTGCGCGGGCCCAATGGCTCCGGTAAGACCAAGGCCCTCGAGGTGCTGTTCCCGTTCGTGCTGGACGGGCGGATCGAGCCGCGCCGGCTCAACCCGTTCGCGGGTGAAGAGCGCACCATGAAGTCGAACCTGTTGTACCGCAAGCAGGAATCGGCGTACTCGTATGTGTGGATGGAGTTCGCGCGCGGCAATTGGGACAACCCGGAAACCGTGACCGTCGGCATCGGCATGCGCGCCACCCGCTCCCAGGACAAGGTGACGCGCTGGTATTTCGTCGCGGATGGCCGTGTGGGCGTGGACTTCTCGCTGCTCGGACCCGATGATCGCCCGCTCACCCGCAAGCAACTGGCCGAGCAGATCGGCTCCGACGCCATTGTGGACCGGCCGGTGGAATATCGCGCCGCCATCGACGCCCGCATGTTCGGCCTCGGCCAGCAGCGCTACGACCAGTTGATCAATCTGATCCTGACACTGCGCCGCCCCCAGCTGGCCAAGAACCTCGACCCGCGCGGGCTCTCGCAGGCGCTCACCGACGGTCTGCGCCCCCTCGATGAGCAGCTCATCCTGGACGCCGCCCGCTCCTTCAGCGATATGGAGGAGGTCGGCCGCACCCTCGAGGGCCTGGTCCAGGCCGACACCGCCACCCGCGCCTTCGTCGGCGTCTATCGCAAATACCTTGCCGTGCAGGCGAAAACGGATATCGACCAGGTCCGCACCCGCTTGGATGCCGTCACTCACGCCGGGACCGCCCTGCACGCGGCCGCCGCCCTGCGCAAGCGCCGCGACACCGACCGCGCCGCCGCCGAAACCCGCGCCGAGGATGCCGACCGCGCCTACGAACAGTCCCTCTCCGACCGCGAGACCCTGCAGCGCTCCAGCGCCTACGAGGGCAAGCAGCAGCTCGACGACCTCGCCGACGCCGTCCGCCGCCTGGAAACCTCCTCCGCGGTCCACCGCGACAAGGCCCTGAAGGCGCACCAAACCGTCGACCAGCGCGGCGAAGAATCCGAACGCGCCCAGGCAGCCGTCACCAATGCCGCCTCCGCCCTGTCCCGTGGCGAAGACGAACTCCGTTCCGTCGCAGAGGAAGCCGGTATCCCCTGGACCGCCCTCCCCGAACAGGCCCGAGCCGACCACCTCACCACCACGGTCCGCAGCCACGCCGAGGAACGCGACGCCGACGTCCGAGCCGTCCGCCGCGCCCTGACCCTGGTGGACGCCGCCGTAACCGAACGCACCCGGGCCGAACGAGCCGCCCAGCGCGCCACCGAACTCCGCGAATCCGCAGCCGCCGAACTCGCCGAAGCGGAAGCCCACGTAGCCCTCGCCCGCTCCAACACCGCAGTCTCCCTCCGCGATTGGTGGGACACCCACCGCGAGGTCTACACCCCACTCGGCAATGAGCTCTTCGAGGCCGTCAATGACGCCCTGGCTCAGGCCGGTACCGAACATATCGTGCGCGCCGACCCGCCCGGCAAGGGCCGCCAGGGCCAGTCGAAAGCCGGAAAGACCTCCGCACGAGCGGAAACGAAGGGCGTCTCCCACTCCGACGATGCTGAGGAAGCAGCTGCCTCCGCGCCGGACGGCAGCGGCAGCGGCAGCGGCAGCGGCAGCGGCAGCGGCAGCGGCAGCGGCAGCGGCAGCGGCAGCGGCAGCGGCAGCGAGGAAGGTGCCGTACCTGCCACCCCCGCAGAAGTTCTCGCGGAGCGCACCGAGCCCCTGACGGAGGAGATCCGCGGCCGCCGCCAGGAAGCTCGGGCGCGCGCCGCGCAGGCCGCCGCCCGCGCCACCGACCTGCGCACCGAGCGCGCTCAGGTGGCCGCCGAACGCGATGACGCCCCACCGGCTTTCACCGCCCGCACCGATGCGCGCACGGGCCGTCCGGGTGCGCCACTGTGGCAACTTGTCCGTTTCGCCGACAATGTCGGCCCCGGCGCCGCCGCCGGTATCGAGGCCGCCCTCCAAGCCGCCAATCTGCTCGACGGCTGGGTGTGCGCGGAGGCAGATCTTCCCGCGCACGCCTCCGACCAGTTCCTGGTGCCGCTGCCACCGAAGGATCGCCCTTCCGGGCGCACCCTCGCCGATGTGCTTGTGGTCGAGGATGACTCGGACGCGCTCACGGTTCCCCGCCAGACGGTGTCCGATGTGCTGGCCTCGATCGCGCTGCACGACGCCGGTACCTCTGCGGAGAACTCCGCGGTCGCACAGGCTTCGGCACGTGCTGCGGCCGGACGCCATTCGGTCGGCGTCGCGGGTGCCGCAGCGGTTCTCGCCGACGGCGGCGGTACCGCCACCGAGACCGCTGGTGACGCCCCCGCCAATGGCAAGGGACGCAAGGCAGCCGGTGCCGCCGCCACGAGCGTCGGAGCCGACGGGCAACTCACGATCGCCACCGATGGCCGGTATCGGCAGGGTGTGCAGGTTGGCAAGCACTGCAAGGCGGATGCTGAGTTCATCGGTACCACCGCGCGGGCGAGGCGGCGGGAGTTGCGGCTGGCTGAGTTGGCCGCTGCCATCGAGGCGGCCGAGATCGAAGTCGACCACGCCAAGGCCGAGGAACGGGCGGCTACGGAGGAGCTGGGGCGGGTTTCGGCTGCTGCCAAGGCGCTTCCGCGCACGACGGCGGTTACCGCGGCGTTGCGGGCCGTTTCGGAGGCGGCGGGGATGTTGCGGTCTCGGTCGGAGGCGGCGGGGCAGGCCGAGCGGGATTTGGATCAGGCGGTGAGTGAGTACACGGCCGCCGATAAGAAGGTTCGGGCTATCGCGGCGGAGCATCGGGCGCCTCGGGATCCGGCTGAATTGGATGCATTGGCCGCTGCCGTGCGGCATTTCGAGAATGCGGGTACGGCGCTGTTGCGGTTGCGCGGGGATCATCAGCGCGAGCATGAGCGGTCTCGGGAGGCTACGGATCGCCACCTGGAAGCCAAGGATCTCGCCGAGGCGTTCGCGGAGGAGGCGGAGGCCGCGCGCGCCGGATACGACGAGCAGTTGCGGAAGCTGGAGACGCTGCGGGAGGCGCTGGGAGCCGGCGCGGCCGATATCGATCGGGAGCTGGATCTCGCTCGGGAGCGGATCGAGGCGGCTCGGGCCGAGCAGAAGGCTGCCCGGAAGGCTGCCAGCGAGGCCATCGAGGGTGTCGGTGCGGCCGAGGGCGCGCATCGGGCCGCGCATGCCGCGCTGGGTACCGCGCTCACCGAATTGCTGGCCGATGTGCGGCATTTGGCCCCGTATGCGCGGCCGGACCTGCTGAGCCTGCTCGGCGCACCGGCCGAGAGTCGCTGGCCGAGCAGTGATGCGGCCTGGTCCACGCCCGAGCAGCTGCTGTACCGGATCGAGAACGCCGATCCGGAGCAGGAGCCGAAGGTGCTGCCCGACGAGGTGTCCGAGCTGTTCGAGAACCTCGCCACCGCAACGGCTTCGGTACGGGCGGGCGAGGCGGCGCGCAAGTCGACCCGCAGTGCGGTCACCACCGCCTTGCAGGAGTTCGACGCGGCGCTGACCGCGGCCCGGCAGGATTACCGGCTGCACTGGGATGCCGCCGACGGCCTCACCGTGGTGCAGGTGCATGACGATCACGGCCTGTCCGCGCTGGCCGATTTCGCCGAACGCATCGGCGGCGCGCGCCGCGATCAAGAGTTGCTGCTCACCGATGCCGAACGCCGCATTCTGGAGGACGCGCTGCTCACCGGTCTCGCGCAGCAGATCCACGAACGCACCAGCGACGCCCGCGATCTCATCTCCCGCATGGGCTCGGAGATGAAGACCCGGCGCATGTCCTCGGGCAATACCATCGGCGTGCACTGGGTGCTGGCCGACAATCTGCCCGAACCGGCCCGCGCGGTCTGCAAGCTCCTGGATCGGGACTCCACCGACCTCACCCCCGAGGACTTGTCCACCATCCGAGCGCATTTCGCCGCCGAGATCCGCGCGGCCCGCGCCGCCCATCCGGAGCGCTCCTACCCGGAGATCCTGGCCACCACCCTGGATTACCGCACCTGGCGGGTGTTCTCGTTCAGCATCATCACCGCCGACGGCACCGAGGACCGCCTCACCGTGGCCCGCCACAGCGCCCTGTCCGGCGGCGAACAGTCGGTCTCCCTGCACCTCCCGCTGTTCGCGGCCGCCCACGTCATGCTGGACACCGCCGACCCGCAGGCCCCCCGCCTGCTGGCCCTGGACGAGGCCTTCGCGGGCGTCGACGACAATGGCCGCAGCGAACTCCTCGGCCTCAGTGTCCAATTCGACCTGGACCTGTTCATGACCGGCTACGACCTGTGGATCACCTACGCCCACGTCCCCGCCTGCGCCCACTACGACCTCGCCCACTCCGCCGCCGAGAACACAGTCAGCGCAACCCTTCTCGTCTGGGATACCGACGAACTCCTGGCCGAACACGACGGCACCGACCTCGCCGCCGCCCTGGGCTCCCCGGACCGCCGCCGCCTCCCCCACAGCCTCGAGGGCGCGATGCCACTGACCGAAGAGCTGACCGAAGTGTGAATGTTGTTGTAAAAGTTCCGTTTCGGGCAATCGTTCGTTTGCCGGGCCGGGATGGGTCCGGACCGGTCGGCAACCCCCCTGGAACCGCAGGTCGGCAGCAACCCCGTAACCCCCCGAAAGACGACACATTCCGCGTGTCATCGCGCGGCGCGCCGTAAGGATTGGACCATTGGCAAATCAACAGTTTCGCCGATGGCGGTACATCGACTAGAAATGTGTACCGTGCCGATCCCTATCGAGATCACCTGTCAGCCATCGACTCTCCTTGGACGGGAGTCCAGATGACGATCGAACATCCGCATGAGGACGATGTCTCCCAGCTGGTACAGCGGGTCGAGAAAGCCCGTGGTCGGCTGGCCTATCAATACGATCCTGCTCTCACCGAGGCGCTGTCCGAAAAAGAGCTCCACGCCGAGCGGGACCTAGCCGAGCGCATTCGCGAGCAGGAGCGCGCGCAGCGCTGGAAGCATGCCGAGGCCTTCGCCGCCACGGCCGACCGTGCCAGGCAGACCACCGAAGAGATTGAGAAGGCAGACATTCGCGACTTGCTGCTCGCTCGCAAGGCGATCGCCGCACAGCGGCGAGAATCCAGCCCGCACGCCAAACTGGCGTCGCTGTACAAACACCGCGCGTGGTCGCAGCGCGCGCTCGCCGGTGTCGTCGCGGCCGGAATGCTCTGGTCCGCAGTCAATGTCCAGCACAATATCGCCCCGGGTGGCCCGAGCGATCCGCTGTACTGGTTCAGCTATCTACTCGAAGGCATGATCAGCGTCTGCCTCGTGATCATCATGATCGGCACCACCAAGGTCGCCGAATGGGGTGTGCTCGACAGCCGCAAGCAGGTCGTGGTCGCCGAGCTGGCGCTGCTGACCCTGACGGTCATGCTGAACACCTACCCGTACCTGAAAGACGGCAGCTGGTACGAGGTCGCGGTCCACGCCATCGCTCCGGTGATGATCGGTGTCGCGCTGCTCATCCACAATGCGGCCGCGGCACGCTACGGTCTCGCCATCGTGCGTGCCACCGACCAGATCCGGGATTTGCCGGACCCGGCCGAACAGCTCCGCCGCACGCTTCCCACCGTGGTGACCTTTCCTACGCGGGGGCCCGCGCCGGTAGCCACCTCCGCCCCGGCCCTGTCCGCCGCGCCCGTCGCGCCGGAGAAGGCTCCCGAGGCGGAAGCACACACGATCGTGGACAGCACCGAGGCGACGCCCCGAACCCCTTCGGAGCCCGCCAAACCCGCAGAGAACAAGTCCGCCGAGAAGGAGAAGGAACGCCGCACCTCGGCCACCGCCAAATCACGTCCGGCCGCCGAGGAGGAGAAGTCCCCCCTCGCCGACCTGACCGATCCGGTACCGCCGCTCAATGTCTATGACACCGGCCAGTTCCGGATCGCCGAAACACTGGAACAGGAACTCGCCGAACTCCAGGCTGCCCGCCGCCGCGCCCGCGCCGCGTCGCGCTCCCGCAATGGCAGCACCGCCACCGACTACGACGACTAGTCGGTAGTGGCCACGTCGACACCGCCCGCAGGCACGGGGACCCGCGGGCGGTCGACGGCGTTCCGGGGCAGGGTGATTCCGGTCCGGAAACCAAGTCGCCTGCCCTGATCAGCAATTCCCTCTTGCACCGTGTGGCCCGCGAAACCGACCGCGCCGATCGTGTCGGTTATGCGCCCACCTCACCGCCACACCGTCGTTCTGCCCTCCGGCCGCTTCGAAGCGGCGAGCCCGCGCGCCCGGCTGGGCGCACGACTCCTCGACACCCTGATCGTCGGTACTCCGGTCGGCATTGCCGCGGCGTTCATTCTCACCGACGCGGCACGCGAACCCGGCCGGACCGCCTCCGATCGGGGAGCCGAAGCGCTGGTGCTCATCGCGCTCCTCGCGTTCGCCGTGAGCGCCGCTTACGAAATCGGGCTGACCGCCACGCAGGGAGCCACTTTCGGCAAGCGAGTCGTCGGCATCCATGTGGTCGATGCCGACACCGCCGCGGCACCGGGGTCCGGCATTGGCTATGGGGCCGCCTGGACCCGCTGGGCGGTGCTGTTCCTGCCCACTCTGGTGTGTGAACTTTGGACGCCGCTGTGCGCGCTGTCGGTGTACCTCGGCGGGCCCGCGCGACAAGGCTGGCACGACAGAGCCGCCAAGACCTACGTCATCACTGACCGTTGAGGCCAGGAGACCGACCGCTGAGGCCAAGAACGCTGATCCTCGAGCGCCCACCCGGCCGCGCGCCCATACTCCGATGGGGGGCGGGAAATAACCTGTGTCCCAGGGGAAACCGGCGTGGGGAGGCCCGATGCCCGAGGGAACCGATGGTCGGCGGGCGGCTCGATCACCGCGCGAGGTGTTCGCACAGAACCTGACCCGACTGTGGAAATACGCGGGAAATCCCACGCTACAAAGCATTGCGGCCGCCGCGAACCGCATTATTCAATCCACCCGCGGACCGGCAGCCAAACCCCTTACGGTGCAGCGCATCAGCGATTGGCGCTCGGGCGGGAACCTGCCCGCCCGGTTCGACTCGGTGCGCCCGGTGCTGTTCGCCTTGATCGAGATGATCAGGAAGGGCGCGCGTGAGGCCCCACCCGAACTGCTCAATCTGAATCATTGGCGGCAACTGTGGGTCGAGGCCGTGTCGTGGACGCCCGGATCCCAGTGTCCCTACCGGGGTTTGGAGGCCTATCGGGCCGATGACACCGAACTGTTCTTCGGACGCAGCCGGGTGACGGAGGAGCTTGTCGAGCGGGTGCGGGAGATCGCGGACGGTGGCGGCGGAATCATTGCCGTGCTGGGTGCGTCCGGTGCGGGGAAGTCATCGATACTCGCCGCCGGGCTGATTCCGAACCTGGCCACGGGCTGGACGGTCGACGTCTACACCCCGGGTGCCACGCCCACCGCCAGCCTGCCCGAAATCCCGAGTGCGACCGAGGAACCGGATGCGGCGGGCCCCAGCCGCCGAACACTGATCATCGATCAGTTCGAGGAGCTGTTCACCACCTGCGAATCCGAGCCGGAGCGGCGCGCATTCGTCGAGGAACTCGATCGGCGCGCACAGGCGGGCATCACCGTGGTTCTCGCGGTCCGCGCCGACTTCTTCGCGCGCTGCCTCGAGTACCCCGCACTCACCGCCGCCCTGTCTCAACGCAGCTTCGTACTCGGCCCCATGGATGAGAACGAACTGACCGAGGCCATCACCGAGCCCGCGCGGGCGGCCGGGTTGAAGCTGGAAAACGGTCTGGCAGAACTGATCATCACCGAACTGGTCGGCCTCAATAGCGACGGCCCCGACGGTTCCGGCACCCTCCCCCTGCTCTCCCACGTCATGGAGGCCACCTGGGACCGTCGCGACGGTGCCCGGCTCACCGTGGCCAGCTACCGAGCCGCCGGTGGCGTCACCGGATCGGTCGCCAAGACCGCCCAGGACGCCTGGAACAGCCTCGGCCGGGCCGAACAGCAAGCGGCCAAACACATGCTGCTCAGCATGGTCACCGTCGGCCAGGACTCCCGCGACACCCGCCGCCAGGTACCACCCGCCGAACTCATCGCCCGCGCAAGCGATCCCGACGCCGCCGTCACCGCCCTGGAAACTCTCTCCCGCGCCCGACTGATCATTCTCGACGCCGACACCGCCACCCTCACCCACGAAATCGTGCTGGACGCCTGGCCCGAACTCCGCAAATGGATCGACGACGATCGCGACGGCCACCTGGTCCGCCAGCGCGCCGAATCCGATGCGGCGGAATGGGTTTCCGCCGACCACAGCCGGGCGCTGTTGTATCGCGGCACCCGGCTGGCGCGGGCCGAGGAACAGCGGCCAACGCTGGCCAGGGAGGCCCGCGAATTCCTTTCCGCCGCGGTGCGTGCCCGTCGCCAGCGCATCCAGGTCCAGGCGGGGCTCGCGATCACGCTGGTCGTGCTGCTGGTGGCCGCCCTCGCCGGATACATCAGTTCGACCGTCGCCGAGCAGAAGCGGGCCGCTGGATTCTTCGCCACCGTCATGAGCGAGGCCGACCGGTTGCAGAACACCGATCCGACGCTCTCGGCGCAACTCGATCTGCTGGCCTATCGACTCCAGCCCGGAAACCGCGACGCCGAATCGCGCTTGCTGGTAAGCCAGAATCTCCCGCTGGCAACGACCTTCATCGATCACAATGGCGGGATCATCGGTGGGGCCTACCTCGACAATGGCCTACTGGCAATCGGTGGGAACGATCACGCCATCCGGTTATGGGATCCCCGTACTCCGGGCACTGTCGTCCCCGTCGGATCCGCGATCACCGATCACACCGACGCACTGTCGAATATCGTCGCCAATGGCACACTGCTGATTTCGGGCAGCGCGGACCACACCGTCCGAATCCGCGATGTCTCCGCGCCAGCTCGGCCTCGACTGCGCCATGCGATCGACGCGGGCGGCCCGGTCGGCAAGGTGGCGGTTTCCTCCGATGGGCGCACCTTGGCGGCCGTTCATGACGGGGGAATCACGTTCTGGGACATCAGCGATCCGGATACGCCGAAACCGCTGGACAGCCGTATTCCGATCGATGGAAAGGTCACCGGGCTGTACTTCGGTAATCATGACCAGGCGCTGATCACAGTCAGCGAGCGGGTCATAGGCGTTTTCGCGGGAGAAGACACGGTAGTGCGATGGAACATCGGACCCGATCGGAAAGCCGAGCACAGCAAGGAGCTCGCACGATCATCGGGCACAATGCTGGTGACGATGGATCCGGTCGAACCACTGATCATTATCGGCGACAGTAAGTCTCAGGGCAGCTCCACGGGATCGGTGGACAGCACAATCCAATTCGTGCGGCTCGACGCCGACAATGCGGCGCCGATAGCACCGGCGTTTCCAGTGGCTCCTGGCTTCCATCTGCAAGGGTTACAGATGAGTCCGGATGGACTGATGCTTGCGACAATGACCCAGTACAGCACCACATTATGGAATCTGGCCGACCTCACCCATCCGACGGTGCTAGGTACGGCGCTGGGCGGAAATTCCGTCGCCTGCCCCGCTGTACCCGACAATCGCGACTGCTCGCCAATATCGACTGGGCTTCGCTTCAGTCCCGACGGCCGTCAGCTGTCCGCCTTTCTTGCGGGCGGGTCGATACAGCAGTGGGCACTGTCGCGGGCGCTGCTCGCCGGACAGGCCGGACAGCAACTGCCACTGGCAATCAGCGCCGACGGTAGCCGGATGCTGACCTTTGCGGCCGGAGCAGACGCGCACATCTGGGATATCCATGATCCAGCGGCGGTAAAACTGGTCGGCACCATAACGAAACCCGACTACCAAACGACAGCCATCCCGATCCCGACTTTTCCGAGCATCAGCTACGACGGCCGATTCGCGGCTTTGATCATCGACAATGTGATGTCGCTCGTCGACATATCCGATCCGGGCAAACCGGTAGTGGTACACCGGTTTCAGGATGCGATCGGCGCCGGATTCGCGCGCGATCGCTCGGCGGTGGCGGCGGTCTACGCCAGCATGCCCCCGTTCCTTTCAGTGTGGGACTACTCCGATCCGGTCACGCCGGTAAAGCTCGGCAGTCTTGCAATTCCCTACAGCGCGAAGCTGTTCGGGACCGGCCTCGCGGTGACGTCCAGCTCGGATGGGCGGGTCCTCGCGGGATTGACCGACCAGCTGACAGTCTTCGAGATCCCGCCGCAGGGAGTGCCCACCACATTCGGGAGCGTCGAACTCGACGCGGTCGGGGACTTGCATGGAATCGCGGTCAGCCCCGACCATCAGTCGGCCGTCACCGGATGGAAGAACGCGACCGTACAGGTGTGGAACATCAGTGATCCGCACCAGATCTTCCCGCTGGGGGATCCTGTCTCGGTCAACGACAATGCGGTCGCCTCGGTGGCCATCGACCGCACAGGACGCACTCTCGCGGTCGGCGGTATGGATTCCACAGTGCGATTGCTCGACTTCTCCGACCCCGCGCATCCGAGGGCGCGCGGCCAGTCGATCACCCCGCCCAGCTCGACGCAATGGGAGGTCGCCTTCCACCCGAAGGCCGATTACTTGTTCGCGGGCGGGGACGATGGCATCCTGCGTGTCTTGGATCTCGACATCGGCCATGCGGCCCAGCGCATCTGCGCCCTAGGCGAATCCACCATCGCCACCCGCCTCACCGCCCACCTCCCCGACCACGAACTCCCCTCCCTGTGCGGCTGAGGAGTCCGGTTCACTGTGCCGCCCGTGCGCCTTCGGCGACGATCTCATCGGCCAGGCGCACGATCTCCGAGAGGATCAGCACGATCAGGTGCTGCGGCACGCCCGCCGCGTCCAGGGCTTCGGCGAGATGTGCCGCCACCCGGTTGAAATGGGTCATGGTGATGCCGAGACCTCTATGCGCTTGTCGCAATGGTTTGCCGGTGTACTCGGCGGGGCCGCCCAGGAGCATCGAAAAATACTCGACCTGAAGCGCTTTCAGTCGAGTCAGGTCGACCTCGGCGAAGAACCAGGCGAGTTCGGTATCGGCCATGATCCGGCGATAGAAGTCGTCGACCACGGTGGTGACCGCCGGTGCGCCGCCGATCTGTTCGTACATGTTCGTCATGCTCGCAAGGTAGGTGCGGCGCGGGCATCAATGGCACTGCGCAGCAGTGCAATCCGCACAAATCACCTGATCGCCGTCGCTCGCCGGTTTTCCGGACCGGAATCCGGGTCAGCGGGCTCCCGGCTGGTCGACCGGAACGACGACGGCCGGGCGGGGTTGGGCGGGGGTGCCGGAGTGCTGGACGTAGCCGAGCCAGCCGGTGCCCACGAAGACGGCCAACAGGACGGCGGTGGGAAGTTCCATGAGGAGCCAACCGGCGGAGAAGACGGCTTCGCGGGTGGGGCGGCGGTGGGCGGGGCGGGCGATGCGGACCGGTGGGCGTTGCCGGGCGATGGTGCCGTGATCCGAACGCTGATGCCTGCCTTGCCCAACCACCCAATGCCTCCGTAGCTAGAAAGATGCCGAAACCCACAATGCCGAATCCGAGGCGTGCGCACAGCGGCGAATGAGCGGACAACGGGGTGTCCGGTCGGATCTCAGCGGCGTGCACCGGCTACAAAGTATGCCCAACAAGACCGGCATTCGGGGCAACAATGAACAGACATACCGGTCTGTCGGCGAGGCGCGACCCACCCCAAGAACTGGACATTTGCCCACAACCCGACGCCCCTCCCCTACCCTCGGAAAGCCCCCCAGCACAACGTGATTGCGCTCGGCGCCGCCTCCGATGAGCTAGCGGACGAGTTTCGTCAGCGCTGACTCGCATCGGGTAGCCGCGCGGGGCAGGCTCCGCCGGGGCGCGTCGCCACCTCGAAATGCCACCATTCGTTGTCGTACATGCGGCACAGCCCCCAGCGATTCCCGTTGTCCTCCAGCCATTGCGCACCCTCCTGTGGGCCCACATCGATGGCCTGACCGGACACGTGGGTGGACTCCGACGGCGGCAGCACCCACCGGCGAGCCGCCTCCGGGCTGCCATAGGTGGCAATCCCGTCCTCCCACAGCCACTCCTGCTCCCCGGGCGTGCGGTATCCGGACGTAATCCACAGCTGCACACCCTGCGCATGCGCCTCATCAGCAGCCTGTGCGTAAGCCGCCGCCAGCCGGGAGTCCAGACCGTCGGTGCCCGAAGAGATCGCGGCAGCGGAAGGCACGCCCGTTTCCGCCGCGGCGTCGGCCACCGCGGCCCCCGTCAGTCCGGCACTCGCCAGCACTGCGATCGCGGCAGCTTGCCGGACGACCCGCATCACTCCGCCTCCCGAATCAGACTCGTTCCTTAGAGCGTTCGCGCACGCGCAGGGCGATGGGCTTCGAGGTTTCGGCGAAGAAGTCATTGCCCTTGTCGTCGACGACGATGAAGGCCGGGAAGTCCTCGACCTCGATCTTCCAGACCGCTTCCATGCCGAGCTCAGGGTATTCGAGCACCTCGACGGATTTGATGCAGTCCAGGGCGAGTCGCGCGGCGGGGCCGCCGATGGAGCCGAGGTAGAAACCGCCGTGTTCCTTGCACGCCTTGGTGACCTGGGCGGAGCGATTGCCCTTGGCCAGCATGATGTGCGAGCCGCCCGCGGCCTGGAACTGGTCCACGTAGGAGTCCATGCGCCCGGCGGTGGTGGGTCCGAAGGAACCGGAGGCGTAGCCGTCGGGGGTCTTGGCGGGCCCGGCGTAGTAGACGGCCATATCCCGCATGTACTGCGGCATGGGCTCGCCCGCGTCCAGGCGCTCCTTGATCTTGGCGTGCGCGATGTCGCGCGCCACGACCAGCGGGCCGGTCAGCGAAAGCCGGGTCTTCACAGGGTATTTCGATAGCTCGTCGCGGATCTCCGACATCGGCCGGTTGAGGTCGATCTTGACCACGTCGCCGCCCAGAATGGAGTCGGTCTGCTCCGGAAGGTAGTGCGCCGGTTCGCGTTCCAGCTGCTCCAGGAACACGCCCTCGGGGGTGATCTTGGCCAGCGCCTGGCGGTCGGCCGAGCAGGACACCGCGATGGCGACCGGCAGCGAGGCCCCGTGCCGCGGCAGACGAATCACGCGTACGTCATGGCAGAAGTACTTGCCACCGAACTGCGCACCGATGCCGAAGGACTGGGTCAGCTTGAAGACCTGCTCCTCCAACTCCAGATCCCGGAATCCGTGCGCGGCCATGGAGCCCTCGGTCGGCATATTGTCCAGGTAGTGCGCGGACGCGTATTTGGCCGTCTTCAAAGCGAATTCGGCACTGGTGCCGCCGATCACGACCGCGAGGTGGTACGGCGGGCAGGCCGCGGTACCCAGCGAGCGGATCTTCTCGTCCAGGAACTCGAGCATCCGATCGGGGTTCAGGATGGCCTTGGTCTCCTGGAACAGGAACGACTTGTTCGCCGACCCGCCACCCTTGGCCATGTACAGGAACTTGTAGGACGGCGTGGCGGGATCGCCTGCGGTGGAGTACAACTCGACCTGCGCGGGCAGATTCGACCCGGTGTTCTTCTCATCCCACATGTTGATGGGCGCGAGCTGCGAATACCGCAGGTTCAACTTGGTGTACGCGTCGAACACACCCCGCGAGATCCACTCGGCGTCATCCGCCCCGGTGAGCACACCCTCGGACTTCTTACCCATCACGATGGCGGTACCGGTGTCCTGGCACATGGGCAGAATCCCACCCGCCGAGATATTCACGTTCTTCAGCAGATCCAGCGCCACGAACCGGTCATTACCGCTCGACTCCGGATCATCGATGATCTTGCGAAGCTGCGCCAGATGCGCGGGCCGCAGGTAATGGCTGATGTCATGCATCGCCTCCGCGGTCAGCATGCGCAGCACCTCGGGCTCGACTTGCAGGAACGTCCGCCCCCCAACCTCGAACGTGCTGACACCTTCGGTGGTGAGCAGCCGATACGGGGTCTCGTCCGCGCCGATCGGCAGCAGATCCGAGTACAGGAAGTCAGGCGCGGTCACGAATCGCACTCCTCGAGCAGGGCTGGGGCTTGTCAGCCATTGGTTCAAGCAGAAGGACTCTATCGAGCACTCGCACACCTCCTACGGGCAGGCAAGCCTTATTCGCGGATGCCGCGGGCGAGTTTTGTGCGAATCGGCGACGAAGTTGTGTGAACCGGCACAGGTTGCACCTTCAACCCGGGCGGTGTTACCTGTCTCATGAGGTGCTTGTCGTTCTCAATAAGCACAGTGGCGGCGGGGAGGATCTAGCATGGCATCAGAACCCGGGAGTGGAACTGTGACCGATACCCGTTGGCTCGATGATGTCGAGATGCGAGCCTGGCTGGGATACGTCTTCACCCGCGACCTGATCGCCGCAGCGGTCGGACGCGACTCCCTGCGCGAATCCAACCTCACTTACGTCGAATACACGGTGCTCGCACGCCTGGCCGACGCGCCCGACCATCGGCGCAGTTTCGCCGAATTGGCGGCGGTGCTGGAGTGGTCGCAGAGTCGGCTATCGCATCAGATCACCCGCATGGAGAAGCGCGGACTGGTAGCGCGCGAATCGATTCCGGACGATGCCCGGCGCACCGCCGCCGTCCTCACCGAGAAGGGCGCGCAGGTCCTCGATGGTGCTGCTCCCGCCCACGTGGACAGTGTCCGACGCCACATGATCGACGTCCTGGACCCCGGTCAGCTCACCGCCCTGGCTGATATCTACGACACATTGCTGGCCCATCACCGAAGACCGGCGACCGGCAACGAGCACGCGTCATGAAGCAAATCCCCACTGTCCGGAGTTTGGTTTGGAGTACACGGGGTACTGGGTAAGACTAGGCTCGGCACCGGCTTCCGACGGCGGTCGGCACCGAGCGCACGGTCGGCAATCGACCGAGTCAGTGAGTATCCGACCTGGCCTTACGAAAGGGGCAGGAGTTTTCATGTCCGACGTGTCCATCGGCCTCTCGACAGACTCGCTGCCTGCGGGTTCCGTCGACAACCTGCTCCCGCAGCTGGTCGAACACCTGCGGCAGAACCGCACCGAACTGCGCGAGGAGTGGGCACGTCGCATTACCGATGCCCAGTTGCTCACCGCGATGACCCCGGAGGAGATCTTCTCCGAAGCCACCTCCATCTTCGACAACTACGTCGAGGTGCTGGAGACCGGTAGCGTCGAGGCGTTGCAGGCCTATGCGCGCGACCTGTCCGAACGAATCATCCCCCGAGGCGTCGAGACCGACGAGGTCCTCGGCATCGTGCTGCTGCTGCGAGATGTGCTGGCGCGCTCGCTGTTCGAGAAATACCAAGCGGATTTCGAACTGCTGAACCAGGTGCTCGACGCCTACGAACCGGCCGCGAACCGCATCGCCAATACCGTGGGCGTGTCCTTCGTGCAGGAGCGCGAGCGCGTTATTCGCCAGCAGCAGGAGGCGATTCGCGAGCTGTCCACGCCTGTGCTGCAGGTGCGCGAGCAGCTGCTGATTCTGCCCATCATCGGTGTGCTCGACTCGCAGCGTGCGAGGCAGTTGACCGAACAGCTGCTGCGTGCGATTCGCGCCAATCGCGCCAAGGTCGTCGTCATCGATATCACCGGTGTCCCCGCGATCGACTCCACGGTCGCCAACCACCTGGTGCAGACCGTCGACGCCTCCGGCCTCATGGGCGCGAACGTCATCATCACCGGTCTGTCGTCGGAGATCGCGCTCACGCTGGTGACCATCGGCCTGGACCTGTCGAAGATGAACGCGGTCGGTGACCTTCAGGGCGGCATCGAAGAGGCTGAGCGTCTGCTCGGCTACGAGGTCTCCCGTGTCACCGCAGACCGTGACCGCGACGGCGGACGGTAACCCGGGGTCGGGCTATGCCGGTACCCATTCTGAAACAGGGCACCTATCTCATCGCGTCGGTGCAATCAGCGCTGACCGATGCGGATACCGAACGCCTGCAAGACGATCTGATGAAGTACGTCAGCAAATATCGGGCACAGGGGATCATCGTCGATCTGACGGCAATCGACGTAATGGACTCATTCGCCGCTAGATCGCTGCGTACCATCGCCCATATGACCAAGCTTCGCGGCGCGGAAACGGTCATTGTCGGCCTGCAACCCGAAGTCGCGTTCGCCATGGTGCAACTGGGGCTCACGTTCGAGGATATGCACACCGCGCTCGATCTCGAAGAAGGCCTGGCCTGGCTCAACCGCCAAATACCCCGCCGGCAACGAGACGGTCGTGATCGTGGCCGCTGAGAACGTGGTGATCGCGGTAAAGGTGTCCAATGACATCGTGACCGCTCGGCAAGCGGGGCTGGAGTTGGCAAGCAAACTCGGGTTCTCGCTTTCCGATCGCACCATGATCGCGACCGCCATCTCGGAAGTGGCGCGAAATATCACCAGCTACGCCGGAACCGGCGAGGTCCGGCTGACCGTGCAGGATCGGGAGGGCCGCCGCTCGATGGTGGTGCAGGCCCAGGACCAGGGCCCGGGAATCCTCGATATCGACCGGGCCATGGAGGACGGCTACTCCACCGGACGTGGTCTGGGACTCGGCCTTCCGGGCGCGCGACGGCTCATGGACGGGATGGTCATCGACTCCACCCCGGGGCAGGGGACCCTCGTGGAAATGTGGAAGTGGGTGCCCTCCGGTGCGTGAGGACGGTTTCATCGGCGCGGTGGAATGGGCCGTGGCCGGACGCGCACTGCCCGGACAGCGGGTGTCGGGTGACCGGTCGGTAATCCTCGACGCGGGCGGCGGCTCAGTGCTTTTCGCGGTCCTGGACGGACTCGGGCACGGTGCCGCGGCGGCCGACGCCTCCGATCGCGCGGCCCAGGTGCTGGCCGAGAATCGCGCCGAACCCCTCGACGTGCTCATGCTGCTATGCCATCGCGCCATGGCCGACACCCGCGGTGCGGCGGTATCGCTGGCGCTGTTCGACTCCGGTGACAAGCTCACCTGGCTGGGTGTCGGCAATGTCGAATCCCGCGTCGTCGCAGCGGCTCCCGGCAAACCGGCCATCCGCGCCACCGCCCTGCTGACCGGCGGCATAGTCGGCTATCTGCTCCCCCCGAACCTGCAATCGCAAACCGTTGCGGTGCGGCCCGGCGATCTGCTGCTCATGTCCACCGACGGCATCACCACCGACTACGCCGACGGAATCGATTTGGCCAAGCCGACTTCCGAGATCACCGCCGACATCCTGGCCCGGCACGCCAAGGACACCGACGACGCGCTGGTACTGGCGGCCCGGCATCGCGGGCACACCAGCCACAGCCATCACATCAGCCAGGTACAGCACGCCACCCACGCACCGTCGAGCCATCCGGCCACCCCCGCCAAGAGCCCGATCATCCCACCGGCGCACGGCCCCACCGGCATTCCCACGCATCGGCCGATCGACCCCAAGACGCGCGAAGCAGGCACTACAGCATGAGTGCCGTGCTGGCGGCATTTCGCGACGCATATGCGAGCGCGCTGCGGCTGCATCTGCGCGCACCCAACCAGAACACCCTGGCCGAGGGCTACGAGCTCGGGCGACGTGCCTTGGTCGAGGGCGTGAGCATTCTCGACCTCACCGAACACCACTACCGCATTCTCGAACAGGAAGGGCTGCTGCCCATTCCGGACGGCACCGACCGCGCCGAGGCGGCACTCGAATTCCTGCTGCAAACCATGGCCGCCCTGGACGTCGCCACCCGCGGCTTCCTCGACGGCACCCGCCGCTATGAGCAACAGCGTTCCCGCGCAGACGATCTCGCCGGGCGCGACGCCTTCCGCGCGGCCCTGGTGGAATCGCTGCAAGACGGCTTCTTCGTGGTCGACTCCGACGGCACCCTGGTCGAGGTCAACTCCGCCTTCGGCGCGCTCACCGGCTACGGCCCCGACGGCGTCCCCTATCCGCTCCCCCACCCCTGGACCACCCCGGACGCCCCCCGCTATCCGGATCTCGGCACCGACGCGGCCCGCTTCGTCATGCCCATCCGTCATCGCGACGGCCGCCGCCTCTGGCTCGCGGTCAGCACCAGCTCCCTGGTGAAACCCGAGAACGGCGAACGCATTTTCGTCGGTACCATCCGCGACGTCACCGCCGAACACGACGCCCAGGCCCGCGACCAAGCCGTCTCCCGCCTGGCCACCGCCGTCGGCTCGGGCACCAGCGTCGTCGAAGTCCTCAACCTGGGCCTGGAGGAACTCCGCCGCGCGGTGGGCGCGGAAGCCGCCGTCGTCTCGGTCTGGCCCAACCGCCACACCGGCCCGGAACTCTATGTCTCCGAGGACACTCCGAGCTTCCCCGCCACCCTCGAGGCCTCCGCGTACGGCCCGAGGTCGACCAGTCCGGGGGCACGCACCGGCGGCAGCGAAATCCACGGCGTCGGTGAACCCGGCATAGAGGTACACGACGTCGGCGGTTCCTACGACAGCGGCAGGCAGGGCGGCCGTTCCCCCGGCTCGGGAATTCCCCAGGACGGGCGCGAATCTCGGCAGGTGCTCGACGCGCGGGCGCGGGCGCTGTTGGATCGGGCTCGATTGCGGCCCGGGCGAACCATGTTCGCGATTCCGGAGGGGGCTTCGAGCTCCGAGGGCATTGTGGCACCGCTCGGGGAGGCCGGGGATTCGGCGCTGTGGTTGCGGTTCGCCGCGCCGCGCGCGATCACTCCCGGGGATTGGGCGCTGTTCTCGCTGCTGGTCGGGCATTTGAGTCTCGCGGTGCAGCGGGCGCGGAACTTCGATCAGGCACGGTCGACCTCGCTGACCTTGCAGCGGGCCATGCTCGGACCGATCGAATTGCCGCCGCGGTTCTCGGTGCATTACGAACCCGCTTTGCCGCCTTTGGAAATCGGCGGCGACTGGTACGACGTGGTGCGCCTCGAGGGTGGCACCATCGGCATCGTGGTCGGCGACTGCGTGGGACGAGGCCTGTCCGCGGCCGTGGTGATGGGGCAATTGCGCACCGCCGCACGCGCATTGCTGCTGCGCGGAGCGGGTCCGGCACAGCTGCTCTCCGAACTCGATAAGGTCGCGGCGCGGATTCCCGGGGCCATGTGCACCACGGTGTGCGCGGCCATTCTGGATCCCGAGCGCGGGCTGGTGCGGTACTCCAGCGCGGGCCATATGCCGCCGGTGCTGGCCGAACCCGGTACGGGCGGAAGACTTCTCGAGGGCGGGCGGGCGGTCCCGCTCGCGACCTTCGATCCGCCGCGCAGGCCGGAGGCCACCACCGCCCTCGCGCCGGGGTCGACCCTGGTGTTGTTCACCGACGGATTGGTCGAGCAGCGCGGCGTCGATATCAGCGAGCGATTCGTGGAGCTCGCCGACGAATTGACCGGCCTGGCAGGGCTATTGCCGCGCGAGGTCGCCGATTCGGTACTGTCGCGATTGCGGCCCGAGGGCGGCTACGACGATGACGTGGCCATGGTCGTGTACCGCCAGCCACCCAAGCCGCTGCGGCTGGATGTACCCGCGCAGGCGAGTCAGCTCTCGGGGCTGCGGCGCGCGTTCCGCGGCTGGCTGGCGGCGGCCGCGGTGCCGCACGATACCGCCGTGGATCTGGTCGCGGCCGCGAACGAGGCGTGCAGCAATAGCATCGAGCACGCCTATCTCGGCAGTGAGCCGGGCCGCGTGGTGCTCACCGCCGAATGCGGACTGGACACCCTCTCCATAGAGGTGGCCGATGCGGGAGCGTGGCGGCCACTGCCCGCCGACCCCGGGCACCGTGGCCGCGGCATCGCCATGATGCGGGCCCTGACAGACCAGCTCGACATCGACCATTCCGGACCCGGCACCCGGGTACGCATGTCGGTGCGACTGCCGGCCGTTTCATTCTCGGCGGCCGGGCGTATGTGAATCACGGCCTGCCGACACACCTTCGGCGGGTAGTTTTGGCAGACGATGCAGCACGAACGGACGGATCATGGCAGATTTAACCAACGTGACCAATACTTCCGGAGACGGCTATCCCTCCGCCGACACGATGACCACCTCGGTCACCGAGCGTGACGAGGCCACGGTGCTCACGGTGGCCGGTGACGTCGACCTGGCGACCGCCCCCGCACTGGAGAACGCGATCGACGCGACGCTGGGCGGCAAACCCGCCGCACTCGTCATCGATCTCTCGGCCGTGAGCTTCCTCGCCTCGGCGGGCATGGCGGTTCTCGTCGGCGCACACCAGCGCGCGGGGGACACTCGCATTGCCGTGGTGGCCGACGGCCCAGCGACCAGCCGGCAATTGAAGGTGACCAGTCTGGATCAGGTGTTCGCGCTGCATACGACCCTTGACGAAGCCCTGGCTTCGCTGCGCGGGAACTGAATTGGACGCGGCACTGAATTAGACAAACCGGGCCAGGTGCGCACGCCGCTTCCCGCGACGTGCGTGCGGCCCACGGGCCGCCTCGGCTGTGACGCCGAGGCGGCCCCGCCTTACCGATCTACTGGTCGCAGATTTCGCGGAGCTGCTCGACCAGCTTCACGCGCTCGGCCGCGGACCCCGCCAGCGGCACCACATTCAGCGCCGTGACACCGGCCTCGGCGAACGCCGCGACCCGCTCCTTCACGAAGCCCGCCGAACCGATCAGGCAGATATCACGGACCAGATCGTCCGGAACCACCTTGGCGGCCTCATCTTTTTTGCCCGCCAGGAACAGCTCCTGAATACGATCGGCCTCGGCGCCATAGCCGTACTTGGTGGCGAGCGTGTGATAGAAGTTCTTGCCCTTGGCCCCCATGCCGCCGATGTACAGCGCCAGGTGCGGCTTCACGAATTCGCGCAGCGGCTCCACATTGTCGCCGATGGCCAGCGCCGGACCGGCGAAGACCTCGAGATTGCCCAGCGACGGATCACGCTTGGCCAGACCGGCTTTCACCGACTGACCCCAGATGTCGTCGGCCTTCTCCGGCAGGAAGAAGATCGGCTGCCAGCCCTCGGCGAGCTCGGCGGCCAGCTCGACATTCTTGGGGCCGAGCGCGGCCAGGAGCACCGGAATGTTCTCGCGCACCGGATGATTGATCAGCTTGAGCGACTTGCCCAGACCGGTGCCCTGCCCCTCGGGCAGCGGGATGGTGTAGTACTTGCCCTGGTATTCCAGGCGCTCACGCCGCCACACCTTGCGGCAGATCTCCAGGGCCTCACGGGTGCGGCCGATCGGCGCGTCGTAGGGCACGCCGTGGAAGCCCTCGATCACCTGCGGGCCGGACGCGCCCAAGCCCAGGATGAACCGGCCGTCTGAGACATAGTCCAGGCCCGCGGCGGTCATGGCCGTCAGCGTGGGCGTGCGGGTGTAGAGCTGCATGATGCCCGAGGCCAGCTGGACCCGTTCGGTCTTGGCGGCCAGGTAGCCGAGCGCGCTCACCGCGTCGAACGAGTACGCCTCCGGCACGAACACGATGTCGAGTCCGGCCCGTTCGAGGTCGGCGACCTCCGCAGCCACCTCTTTGAAGCCGTCGGTGTAATTGATCGACAATCCGATACGCATGACCCGGACCTTACCGAGTGCGAATCCGGGTTAACGCAGCGGTCGGCGCATCGCGGCGAGCGACTCGGCTCATCGCAGCAACGGGCACGGCTCATCGCGGCGGCGGGCACGATTCATCGCAGCAACGGGCACGGCTCATCGCGGCGGCGGGCACGATTCATCGCAGCAACGGGCACGGCTCATCGCAGCCGCGGGCTCGGCTCGCCATGCCGGGCCAGCGCCGATCGCGGCATGCCCGGCCGGTACGGTGGTTGGCGGACATCGCTCGAATCCCCAGCTATCCCAAGGGAGGCCATTACTCATGACTCAGGATGCCGCGCAGGCAATCACCACCACGTTCGGTGGCTCGACCTTGCAGGGGTACCTGGATGAGCTGGCCGCCAAGGTGCCCGCCCCCGGCGGCGGCGCGGTCGCCGCCCTGCACGCCGCGCAGGGTGCGGCACTCGTGGCCATGGTCGCGCGCTACACCACCCGCGCCAAGGATGCCGACAACCGCCCGGTCATCGACCGCATCATCCTCGCCGCCGATTCCGCCCGCGAACGCTCCCTCGCACTGGCCGACGCCGATGCCGCCGCCTTCACCGCGGTCGGCAATGCCTACAAGATGGCCAAGGACACCGAGGAGCAGCAGGCCGCCCGCACCGAGGCCATTACCGGCGCGCTGCTGGGCGCGGCCCGGGTGCCCGCCGCCGTGGTCGCCGAGGCCGACGAGATCGTCTCCCTCGCAAGCGAACTCCTGCCCATCGGCAACCCCAATGTGGTGACCGATATCGGTGCCGCCGCCGATTGCGCCCGCGCCGCGGCCGCCAGCTCGCAGCTCAATATCGCCATCAATGTGGCCTCCCTGGGTCCGGGCTCGGAAGCGGAGTTCGCTCCCGTGCTCACCCAGATCGACGAGGTCATCGCCCGCGCCGATGCCCTGCACGCCGACGTGGTCGCCGCCATCACGCGCTGAGCCGCAAACCCGAGTCCGACTGTCCCGGGCCCCGTTCCATCACGGAACGGGGCCCGGTTCGTTATGTGCCACCCTAACCGGCTCATTACCAGGTCAAAGGCACTGCGCGAATCGCCCACGCCGGGACGAAGGTTACGAAGCGGGAACATTTCCGGATGGCACTGATCACTTGGCCATAGTCTGAGACCTCAGGACCACACCCCTCTCGAAGGGAATGGACACCATGCGGAAAGCGATTCGCTATCTGTTCGTCGCAACCGTGATCGCGGCAGCGACCGCGTTCGGGTCCGGAGCCGCGGGTGCGGTACTCGTGACGCCAAATCTCCCGGCGGTGCAGGCGATTTCGCCGGGGCCGGGCCAGGTGGTGGGTATCGCCGCACCGGTCAACGTGCAATTCGCGAAGCCGGTCGCCGACCGAGCTCTAGCGGAGAGAGCCGTCGACATTCGCGCCGGAACCACCTTGGCCGGGCACTTCTCCTGGGTAGACGATCGGCAACTGACATGGTCGCCGTCCGGCTACCTACCCACCTCCTCGCCAATCACGGTGTCGGTGGGTCGCCTGCACACTCAATTCGATACGAATGGCGGCGTCACGGCCGACGGGGATATGTCGGCACACACCTTCACGGTGTTCATGGGCGGTAATGCGGTACGCACCATGCCCGCGTCCTTCGGCAAGTCCGGCTGGGAAACCCCGACCGGCAACTATCCGGTCCTGTCCCGGGAGCGCACGGTCACCTTCGACTCCCGCACCATCGGCATCCCCTTGAGCAGCCCCCAGGGCTATCTCATCCAGGGCGAATTCGCCGAAAGGCTCACCTGGGGAGGCGTTTACGTCCACTCGGCCCCCTGGTCGGTGGATTCCCAGGGCAACTCCAATGTCAGCCACGGCTGCATCAACCTGGCCCCCGGTGACGCAGAGTGGTACTACGACAACGTAAGCATCGGCGACCCGGTCAACCTCCACTGGTAACCGGTAGTCAGCCGACGAACATGCGGTGGTGGGGGGGGTTTAGACCGAAAAACAACAACACAGCCTGTTTTTATATTTATAAAAAGGCTAGGGGGGGGGGTGGGGGGGGTGTGGTAGGGAGTT
>NZ_JBFBCD010000008.1:250589-350154 GCF_040683015.1 Nocardia sp. NPDC051030
GCCGAAATCCCTGCACCACTGCATGTTGATCTCTGAAGACCTCGGCTAGCGGGCTGCTTCGGCGGATTGGACTACGTGGCGCATCAGCAGGGCGGTGGTGACCGGGCCTACGCCGCCGGGGACCGGGCTCAGGGCGGCGGCCTTGCCGGTGACCGATTCGGCGTTCACATCGCCGGTGATGTTGCCGTTCTCGTCCTCATTGGTGCCGACGTCGATGACGACCGCGCCCTCGCGGATGTGCTCGGCGGTGATCAGGCCCGCGCGGCCAACCGCGGCTACCACGACGTCGGCGGCCGAGGTGATGCCCGGCAGGTCGGTGGTGCGGGAGTGGGCGACGGTGACCGTGGCGTTCTCGGCCAGTAGGAGCTGAGCCAGGGGCTTGCCGACCACATTGGAGCGGCCGACCACCGCGACGTGCTTGCCTTCGAGCGGAATGCCGTGGAACTTGGCCAGTTCCACCACGGCCTCGGAGGTGGCGGGCGGGAAGCCGGGGAGGCCGGAGGCCAGCAGGCCGAGCGAGAGCGGGCTGACGCCGTCCACATCCTTGGCGGCGGCGATGGCAATGCTCACGTCGTCCAGGCCGACGCCCTTGGGGAGCGGAGTCTGGAGCATGATGGCGTCCACCGAGGGGTCGGCGGAGAGTGCGATCAGCTTGGCGCGAATCTCCTCGGCGGTGGCATCCACGCCGAGATCGACGTTCTCGCAGGCGATTCCATTGCGCTCGGCGGCGCGATTGAGCGACTTCACGTACCAGGCGCTGGCCGGATCGTCATTGGGGATCACCAGGGCCAGACGGGCGGGTGCGCCCTTGTCCGCGAGCGCGGCGGCGCGCTGCTTGGTGTCGGCATTGATGGCGGCGGCGAGATCTTTGCCGATCAGCGAAGTCGTATCCACGGATTCACACCTTAACCCGCCCGCTCGGGGCCGCCGCACGCGACGCAGGGGTGGTGCGGCGGCGGACATCGAAAGATCGCGCGCGTTCCCGGGCGGGGCGGCGGTCAAACCTGCGACTTCACGGTGGCAAATCACCGACAAGGGCCCTGCGCAGTCGTATCGTGTCCCCATTCGGTGCCGAGCCAACTACCGGCAACGAATCGAATAGCCAGCAAGAGCATGCGTGACCCTCTCCGAAAGGTCGACAGCAGTGCAGATCGCCAGGCGTTTACCCACCCTCCTCGCGGCGACCGCCGCCGCCCTCACCCTCTTCGCGCCCGGTGCCGCGCATGCGGATCCGGGCGCTCTCTACAACTCCGCGCAGGAGAACTTCGTCGACGGCGATGAGGACGCCGGGCTCGGCGACCTGCGGCAATTGCTCGCCGAATCACCCGATGACACCCAGGCGCTGTCCTTGCAGGCCATCTGGTCCGACTTCAAGGGCGACCTGCTCACCCGCGAAGTCGCGGTCAACCGACTCAATGTCCTCGATGCGCGACTCGCCGACGGCACCCGCAATGTGTTCCGCGCCATCGGAGCGGCCGTGGGTACGCTGCCCAACCCGATTCCGGCCATTGCGGGCCCGGGCACCGGCATCGCGGTCTGCGGGTACGGCCTGCTGCCCGACGGCACCATGCGGCCCGAACTGGTGAACCGCCTCCAGGCCGCCTGGTTGCAGGCGATCGCATCGCCCATGTCCCCGATCGTGGTGTCGGGCGGCAATCCGCAGAGCGGGATCACCGAGGCGGCGGCCATGGAAGGCTGGCTGATCGGACACGGCATCCCCGCAAGCCGGGTCATGACCGACCACCGCGCCGGATCCACCGTCGCCAACGCCCTGAACAGCGCCAATATGCTCCGCCAAGCAGGCGCGTCCAGCGTCATCGTGGTCACCTCCCCCAACCACATCCGCCGGGCCGTCGCCGATTTCATCGTGGCGGGCCTCCCGGTGGTCGGAGCCACCACCTCCCTGGAACAGCTGGTCTCCCAGCTGCCGCCACCCGCGCGCAGCAATCAGCGTGGCATCTATATCGACGCCTCCCGCACTCTGCTGCTGCCCGCCTCCCGCTGATTCGGGTTGCCCGCCCGGACCCCGCCTCACCTGGGCGGATGTCCGGGCGTGCAGAATAATGCGGTGACTTCCCCCGACACCGACACACTGGTTACCCGCCTCCGAGCGGCAGGCTGCGTCTTCGCGGAGGAAGAAGCCGAACTCTTACTCACCGCCGCCACCGATCCCGAACACCTGGAATCGCTTGTCGCGCAGCGCATCGCCGGATACCCCCTGGAACACCTGCTGGGCTGGGCCGAGTTTCGCGGTCTGCGAGTGGCCGTAGCCGCGAATGTGTTCGTCCCTCGCCAGCGCACGGGCTTCCTCGTCGAGCAGGCAGTCATGCTCGGCGCCAACCTGATTCGGCCGGATGCGCACATCCCCGGCTTGGCGAACGAGGCGACGGCCGCCGGAACTCACGTGCATGCGTCATCGACCCAGCAGACTGTCGCCATGGGCGGCAGCTCGATGCGGCCCGATGCCGATGGTGCGGAGCCGACGGGCGGCGCGTCTACTTCCGAGCGAGCTCTGGTGGCACTCGATATGTGCTGCGGCTGTGGCGCATTGGGGATGGCGCTCGCGAGTGAATTGGCCGCCGAGGGGATTCGGGTCGAACTCGCGGCCTCGGATATCGAGCATGCCGCCGTGGAATGTGCTCGGGTCAATCTCGCTGCGCTGAATGGCCAGGTATTCGAGGGTGATCTCTTCGAGCCCGTGCCCGCCGAGCTGGCTGGGCGGGTGGATATTCTGCTGGCGAATACGCCCTATGTGCCCTCGGCGGAGATTTCGTGGATGCCGCCCGAAGCCCGTGATCATGAACCTCGGGTGGCGCTCGATGGTGGGGTCGATGGGCTCGATGTGCTGCGGCGGATTGCGGCTGTTGCGGGTGAATGGCTCGCTCCCGGGGGGCATTTGCTGGTCGAGGAGAGCGAGGAGCAGGCTCCGGTTGCGGTCGAGATCATGCGTGGGCATGGACTGTCGGCGCGGATTGTCGAATGCGAGGAGCTCGGGGCGACCGTGGTGATCGGTACGCGGGCATGACGATTCGCGGGGTCCTGTTCGATATCGATGACACGCTCATCGACTATTCGGCGACGGTGCGGCAGGGAATACTGCGGCATCTGAGCGCGGAGGCACTGCTTGATCGGTTCACCTCGCCCGATGCGGCGGTGACGCTGTGGCGGGAACTCGAGGAGGAAGAGTATCCGCGGTTCCTGGCTGGCGAGCTCACTTTCACGGGGCAACAGCAGGTGCGGACGCGGCGGTTTCTGGCGCATATCGGTGCGGCGGTGGATGATCCACGGGCTTGGTTCGGCCGGTATGTCGCGTTTCGGGATACGGCCTGGGCCGTGTTCCCCGATGTTCCGCCGATGCTCGGGGCGCTGACCGGTCGGGTCGCGCTCGGTGTGGTGTCGAATTCCTCACTCGCCCACCAGGTCGGCAAGCTGCATGCCGTGGGCCTGCACGACCATTTCGGCGACGCCATCCTCTGCTCGGCCGAATTCGGCACGGCCAAACCCGATCCCGGCATCTTCCTCGCCGGGTGCGAAATGCTCGGTCTGCCGCCGGACCAGGTCGCCTATGTCGGCGATCGCCATGACACCGACGGGCTGGGCGCGAGAGATGCCGGGCTGCGTGCGTTCTGGCTCGATCGCCTGGCATCGGGTGCGCGCTATGACGGGGTGTCGGTCATCCATTCGCTTGCCGAACTCGACACGGTGATCAACGCTGGGCCAGGAAACGCCGATGGCCCGCGCGGGGCGAAACCCCGCACGGGCCATCGAACGTGAATCCCTACTTGCGGCCGGTGAATTCGTCCATCGAGTGGTAGACGCCGACGGTATTGAGGTAGAAGTCCCGCACCTTGAGCGGCAGCAGGCCGGTGATCGCGCGGTTGAGGCGCGAGGTCCACGGCATGACCACCAGCGCGGAACCCTTCTTCATCTCGTTCCAGGAGGTGTCGACGACCTCGTCCGGCTGCAGGATCGGGGTGAACCAGAAACCCTTGGCCCCGTCGAACATTCCGGTATTGATGTAGGTCGGGCACACGGTGGTGAACTTCACGTGCTCATTGCCGGACTGCTCCAGCTCGAGTCGCACCGAGTCCGACCAGCCCAGCGCCGCCCACTTGGATGCCGCGTACACGCTCATGCGCGGGTTGGCGACCAGGCCCGCGGAGGAGGCGATGTTCAGCACCCGCGATTCCCGGTTGCCGCGCACCATGCCGGGCAGGAATTCCAGCGTGATGTACATGGGCGCAAGAGAATTGATCGCCATGGTCTTGTCGATATCGGCGCGGTTCTCGGTCTCCCAGAAGTATCCGTTGCCGCGCACGATGCCCGCATTGTTGACCAGCACGTCGATCTCGCCGACCTCGTCGCGCACCGCGGTCCCTGCCTCGGCGATGGCGTCGCGGTCGGACACGTCGACCACATAGTGGTGGATGCGGCTGGCGCCGAGCGCGGCCAGCTCGGCCGCGGTCTCCTTCAGCGCCGTTTCATTGATGTCCCACAGCACCACGTCGGCGGCGTTCTCGGCCACCGCGCGCTGCGCGAATAATTTGCCGAGACCCATGGCGGCCCCCGTGACGAGGACCTTGCTGCCCGCGACCGTCTTCATACCCTCGAATACCCCTGTCTAGTACCCGGCAGTTTACTTCTGCCGCAGCGTCTTCATGACACTCAAGTAGAGCGTCATCGTCTTGGCCCACAGCTGCTCGGACATGCCGGGCAGCGGCGCGATGGGCAGCATGCGCTGCACCGCGATGGTCTGCGTGTCGATGTATTTCAGCAGGCCTTCCGGGCCGTGCCTACGACCGGTCCCGGAGATGCCGAGCCCGCCCGACGGCGCGGCCACCGAACCCCAGGCGGCAATGAAGCCCTCGTTCACGTTCACCGATCCGGCATTGATGCGGGCGGCGATCTCGCGGGCGCGATCGGTATCGCGGCCCCACACACTGGCATTGAGGCCATAGGCGGTGTCATTGGCCTGGGCCACTGCCTCGTCATCGCTCTTGACGCGATAGACCGAGACGACCGGGCCGAACGTCTCCTCGCGGAATACGGTCATGCCCTCGCGCACCCCGGCCAGGACGGTGGGCTCGTAGAAGTACGGGCCGAGGTCCGGGCGGGCCTTTCCTCCGGCGAGCACCTTCGCGCCCTTGGCGACCGCATCGTCGACATGCTTGCTCACGGTGTCGATCTGACGCGGGAAGCTCAGCGACCCGATCTCGTAGGAGAAGTCGAGGGTCTTGCCCAGCGTGAGTTTCTCGGTGTGGGCGACGAATTCGGTGATGAACTGGTCATACACCTTGTCGTGCACATAGATTCGCTCGATCGACTCGCACAGCTGCCCGGCCGAGGCGAAGCAGGCGCGGACCGCGATCTTGGCGGCGGCGGACACATCGGCATCCGACAGCACGAGCAGCGGGTTCTTACCGCCCAATTCGAGGGAGTAGCCGATGAGCCGCTCCCCCGCCTGCTGGGCGATGGTCCGCCCGGTGGCACTGGAACCGGTGTAGTCGACATAGTCCGCACGAGCGATGACCTCGGTGCCGACCACCGCGCCGCGACCCAGGACCGCCTGCCACAGACCCTTGGGCAGGCCCGCGCGCTCGGCAATATCGATGGCCCACAAGAGAGTCAGCGCGGTCTGATTGTCGGGGCGGCCGATGACGGCATTGCCCGCGAGCAGCGCGGGCAGCGCATCGGACGCGCCCAGTGCGAGGGGGTAGTTCCACGGCGAGATGACCGCCACGACACCCTTGGGCCGATTGCGGACTTCCACCTGGGTGAGCACCGGCATGACGCCGCGCGGCTTGCGGTGCGCGAGCAGCTTTTTGCCTTCGGTGGCGTAGTAGCGCGTATTCACCGCGACATCGGACACCTCGTCGAAGGCATGCACGCGCGACTTGCCGGTCTCGGTCTGAACGATATCGAGAATGGTGTCCTGCTCGGCCAGCACCAGATCGTGAATGCGGCGCAGCAGCGCGGCACGCTCACCGACCGGCACCTCGGCCCACGCCCGCTGGGCCTTGCGAGCGGTGACGAAGGCCGCCTCGATATCGGCGACCGAGGACTGCGGCAGGTCCGCGATCTTGCGCCCGGTGGCCGGTGCGAAGACCTCCACCGAGGGCGCACCGCCCGCGACGGCATGGCCCAGCAGCCCCTGCACCAGGTCGAACGGAAGTGCATCGGCGACGGCAAGCTGCGGCGCAGACGTCATTGGGCGCCCTCTCGATAGGTCCGCGCGGGCCGGAGCCCGCAATTCACTGAACACCAGTGTTACGTGAACACTAGTGTTAGATTAATAGGCGTGACGCACCTCATGTCAAGCCTTCCCCGGACCTCGCGCCCATGACGCAGGCCCAGACCGCCCGCCGTGGCCGCCCGCCGCAGACGGCGAAGCAGGCCGACCAGGTGCGAGCGCGCATCGTGCTCGCCACCGCCGAGGTATTCGCCACGCACGGGTCGCGAGGACTGAGCGTGGCCCGCATCATCGAGACGGCCGGGCTGGCGCGGCCGACCTTCTACCGCTATTTCGCCAATGCCGTCGAACCGCTGCACGCGGTGCTCACGGTCTCCAATGACGACCTCGTCGGCGGGATCAAGTCCGCGCTGGATCGCTCCGAACAGCCGGTGGAACTCGGCATCAATATGATCGAGGCGTACCTGTACTGGGCCGGTGGGCACGGGCCCATGCTCGCGCCGCTGTTCGCCGAGCTGCATGATCCGGGATCACCGGTCTCCACGTATCGGGAGCAGGCGCTCGACGACATTCGCGCATTGGTACGCGCCAAGTTCGCCGTGCTCGGACGGCCTTCGCCCAGCGATATCGACCTCGATACCGCCTTGCAGATCTGCGAATTCGTGGTCTATCGCATCTCGGCGGGCGCACCGGACGGCGAACCCGATGCGGAAACCATTGCGGCGGCGCGACTCACCATGATTCGCGGGGTGCTGGTCACGCTGGGTCGGCGCGAGGATGTCGAATACGCGCTCAGCGTTCCCGGACTGTTCGATCCGGTTCCCGAGTAGCTCAGACGCTTTCGTGCGGTGAGCGGTGTCCGATGACAATGCGGTCGATCAGGCGCGCGGCGGTCCGGGCGGTCCGATTGTCGATATCGAGGGCGGGATTGAGTTCGGCGATATCCACGGCGGCGAGCTTGCCGCTGGCCGTGACTCGATCGCACACGCGCTGAACGATTTCCAGTGCGACGCCGTATGCGGCCGGTGCGCTGACGCCGGGGGCGACGGCGGCGGGCAGCACATCCAGGTCGATGGTCAGATACAGCAGATCGACCGCGTCCAGCAGGGCGGTGACGAAGGCGTCGACCGCGGCATGATCGGCGAATCCGCACTGGTCGTCCAGCAGATACCGCACATTCAAGTGGTGCGCGGCATCGAACAGCGCAGTCGTATTGCTGGTGCGGCTGATGCCGAGCACGTCGTAGCGGCAGGACGTTCCGGCCACGGCCTCGGCGGCCAAGATCTGCCGGAATGGGGTGCCCGAGCTCGGGATCGGATCGGCGCGCAGGTCGAAATGTGCGTCCAGATTGAGGATTCCGAGGCGCGGCCGCCGTTCGCGCAGCTCGGCGGCGGAGACCCCCAGATAGGTGCCGAAGGCGACTTCGTGTCCGCCGCCCAAGACAACCGGCAGCCGACCCACATCAAGCGCCGCGGCGACGGCCCGGCCGAGGCGCTGCTGGCCCGCCTCGAGATCGCCATCGGTGACCGAAACCGTTCCGGCATCCTCGATGTAAATCGGTGCGCTCAATGCCATGGACGCCAGCGCCGCACGCAGAGCGTCTGGACCGGAAGCTGCGCCGGTGCGACCCTGATTACGCCGCACGCCTTCGTCGCTGGCAAAACCGATGAGCACGCAACCACTTTCGTCCGCGTCCGGCGCGAAGGGCCGCACCGCCTGATGCCAGCGCAGATGTTCGGCGGTGTCGCCGTCGATCCGCCCGGTCCAGGTTGCGGGCGATAGGTCGGCAGCGATGCCCGTACTCATACGAATCCTCCAGTGGTGACCGGTATTCCGTCTTTCCACACCGCCGTCGCCGCCCAGACTCGGATTGTCTTCAGGCCCGGCTGGTTTCGAAATCGGCCGGATAGATCATCCGATCCGGCGGATTCGCGGTACGCCGGGCGACCGGGTAGTAGAGCGCCGCGGTCACCATGATGCCGACGATCCACGAGATGTCCGCACCGCCGAGCTTGTCGGTGAGCGGTCCGGTGTAGAGCTTGGTCGCCAGGAACGGGATCTGCACCGCCACACCTATGCCGTAGCAGAGCAGCGCGGGCACATTCCACGCCCCGTAGCGGCCGCGCGGGTCGTAGAGCGCCGGAATGTCGAAGCGCTCGCGGGAGATCAGGTAGTAGTCGATCAGGTTGATCGCGCTCCACGGCGTGAACACCATGAGCAGCGCCAGCACGAAATTCTTGAAATTGCCGAGGAAGTCGGCGCTGGCCGCGATGGCGATGAGCGTCGAGGTGGTGGTGAAACCGATGATGTAGAGCCCGCGTGCCGTCGCCGAAATCGTCGACCGCCCTTCGAAGGCCGTCACCGTGGTGAGAATGGACATGAAGCCGCCGTAGGCATTGAGCACATTGACGGTCAGCTTGCCGGTGACGATCACCAGGTAGATGAGGATGGCGACCGCGGCCGGGCCCGCGAGGTCACCGATGAAGCCGACCTGATCGCGCATGAATGACTTCCCGGCGACCGCCGCGATGAGCGCACCGAATGTCATGGACCACTGCGAGCCCAGCACCGTGCCCGCGAAGGTGGACCAGAAGGTCGTCCGATCGCTGGTGCTGCGCGGCAGATAGCGCGAGTAGTCGGCCACATACGGCCCGAAGGTGAGCTGCCAGCTCGCACCCAGCGACACCGCCAGCAAGAAGGTGGGCAGGTCGAAACCCTTCGCCCCGAGTTGCGCGGCAATGTCGTACTCGGACACCAAACGGATTCCCAGATAAGTGAATCCGATAATGCCGACCACGGTCGAAATCCGCCCGACCACATGGATCAGCTTGTATCCGGTCACCGCGATGAACGCGGTCAGCACCCCGAAGATCGCCATGCCCAGCTCGGGACTGTCGATATGCAGGACCTTGGCGACCGCCTGCCCGGCCAGCACCGTGCCGGTGGCGGCGAAGCCCAGATACATGAGGATCGCCAGCAGCAGCGGCAGCACCGCACCGCGCACCCCGAACTGGGCGCGGCTGGAAATCATCTGCGGCAGGCCCAGTTTCGGCCCCTGCGCGGAATGCAATGACATGACCGCGCCACCGGCGACATTGCCGATCAGCAGTCCGATGATCGCCCACAACGCGTCCGCGCCGAAGATGACCGCGAGCGCACCGTCGACAATCGCGGTGATCTGCATATTCGCCCCGAACCAGAGCGTGAATTGGCTGCGTGGGCTGCCGTGTCGCGCACTGTCGGGGATGACGTCGATGGTGTGGCGTTCCGGGGTGAGAACGACTTCGGCGGGACCGTCTTGCGTCATGGTCTCGGCCTTCTTTCTACTGCGACCGCGGTCGGGTGAATCGGTAACTCGTCGAGCTGGTGTTGCGTAAAACTGGTATTGCGTAAAGCGGTGTGGTTCAGTGCGGTTCGATCATCGGGACGCGAATGCCCCGGGTGCGTGCGGTCTCGAGCGCGTGCTCGTATCCCGCGTCGGCATGCCGGATGACGCCCATGCCCGGGTCGTTGGTGAGCACGGCCTCGATCCTGCGGGCGGCCAGTTCGGTGCCATCGGCGATGCACACCTGCCCGGCATGAATGGAGCGCCCCATACCGACGCCGCCGCCATGATGGATCGACACCCACGACGCGCCGGACGCGGTGTTCACCAGCGCGTTCAGTAGCGGCCAGTCGGCGATGGCGTCCGAGCCGTCGCGCATGGCCTCGGTCTCCCGGTACGGCGAGGCGACCGAACCGGAGTCCAGGTGGTCGCGGCCGATGGCGACGGGCGCGGACAGCTCGCCGCTGGCCACCATCTCATTGAATTTCAGTCCGGCGCGGTGCCTTTCGCCGTAACCGAGCCAGCAGATGCGCGCGGGCAGGCCTTCGAAGGCGATCTTCTCCCCCGCCATGGTGATCCAGCGCCTCAAATGCTCGTTCTCCGGGAACAATTCGAGAATGGCGCGGTCGGTGGCGGCGATATCGGCCGGATCGCCGGAGAGCGCGGCCCAGCGGAACGGGCCCATGCCCTCCTCGAACAGCGGCCGGATGTAGGCGGGCACGAACCCCGGAAAGTCGAAGGCGCGGTCAAATCCGCCCTTTCGGGCCTCATCGCGAATGGAGTTGCCGTAGTCGAAGACTTCCGCGCCGCCATCGAGGAAGCCGACCATGGCCGCCACATGTGCGGCCATGGAAAGCCGGGCCTGCTCGGTGAACCAGACCGGATCCTTGGCTGCCAGGGTCTTCATCTCCGCGAAGTCCACACCCACCGGCAGGTACGCGAGCGGATCGTGGGCCGAGGTCTGATCGGTGACGATATCGATGGGCGCGCCACGGCGCAGCAGCTCCGGAAATACCTCCGCCGCATTGCCTTCCACGCCGATCGACAGCGGCGTGCGGGCATCGCGCGCCGCGATGGCCAGCGCCAGCGCGTGGTCGAGATCGTCGGCCTTGACGTCGAGGTAGCGGTGTTCGATGCGCCGGTCGATGCGGGTGACATCGCAGTCCACGCAGATCGCCACGCCGTCGTTCATGGTGACGGCCATGGGCTGGGCGCCACCCATACCGCCCAATCCCGCGGTGAGCGTGATGGTTCCGGCCAGGCTGCCGTCGAATCGCTTGCGCGCGATGGCCCCGAAGGTCTCGTACGTGCCCTGCAGAATGCCCTGGGTGCCGATGTAGATCCAGGACCCGGCCGTCATCTGCCCGTACATGGTGAGCCCGAGCTCTTCCAGACGCCGGAATTCCTCCCAGTTCGCCCAGTCCCCCACCAGATTCGAATTGGCGATGAGCACCCGGGGCGCCCACACATTGGTGCGGAACACGCCGACCGGCTTACCGGACTGCACCAGCATGGTCTCGTCATCGCGCAGGGTCCGCAGCGTCGCGACCATGGCGTCGAAGGCGGCCCAGCTGCGGGCGGCACGGCCGGTGCCGCCGTAGACGACCAGGCTGTCCGGATGTTCGGCCACCTCCGGATCGAGGTTGTTCATGAGCATGCGCAGCGCGCCCTCCTGCTGCCAGCCGAGCGTGGTCAGCTCGGGGCCGCGGGGTGCGCGCACGGTGCGGGCCGGATGGCCGGGGGAAGTGATGTCCATCGGATTCCTCGATCTCGCCGAATGTCCAGCGCCCCTTGTGACGTCGTTCGCGTCGGGGGCTTCACTGTGTGCTGGATCGCAATTCTGCAACAGTTGTATAGTCCTGTCTATACAACTGTCAATCGCGGGTGATCCGGGCCGGTAGGCTGCGGAATCGAGCAATGGACGCGGGTGAGGAGCTGGTGCGGGGCATGGTGGCGGTCGACGGCGATGCGGAACTCGCCGCCCTGTTCGGCGAGACGGGCGGCGAATCCGCACCGGCCTACGAGCGGGTCAAGAACCTCGTGACCGCACAGGTCCGATCCGGCAGCTGGGCCGAGGGCGATCAACTGCCCTCCGAGCATCAGTTCGTGGCCGCGCTCGGGCTCTCCCGCATGACCATCAATCGGGCCTTGCGCGAACTGGCCGCCGAGGGGTTGATCGTGCGCCAGATGGGCGTGGGCACCTTCGTGGCGGCCACCAAGAAATCCTCACCCCTGTTCGAGGTCCGCAATATCGCCGACGAGATCTCCCGGCGCGGGCACCGCCATCGCACCGAGGTGGTGCTGGTGCGCGCGGAGACCATCGACGCCACCCACACCTTCCTGCGAGACTCCCTCGGCTCCAGGGCTTTTCACTCGATCCTGGTGCACTTCGAGGACGACACCCCGATCCAGGTCGAGGATCGCTACGTCAATCCCGCCGCCGCCCCGGGCTACTTGGACCAGGATTTCACCGCGACCACTCCCAACGACTATCTGAGCCGGGTCGCGCCGCTGGTGCGTGGGGAGCATGTGGTGGAGGCGGTGCTGGGCAGCGCCGAGGAGTGCCGTCTACTGCGCATCGACCGCACCGAACCATGCCTGCTGATTCGCCGACGGACCTGGTCGGAGGACGGGGTGGCCAGTGTGGCGCGACTCGTGCATCCGGGATCGCGCAATCGCTTGGAAGGCGTTTTCGGGCGATAGCTCGGGTCAACCGTTGAGGCTGAACCAGATTTCGAAGGCGATCACCCGTTCCCGGACCGGGGGCGGGGTGAGGGCGTTCAGGCGTTCGGTGAGTCGCTGACCCTCCGCGTCGGGGAAGTCACCGCTGGTGGCGAGCTGGACGTAGAGCGGGCGTTCGGGGGCAAATTCCACTGCCACGACCAGCTTCTCACTGTCGTGCGATATCCCGCGCACGGCTGTATCGACCGTTCCGATGACGGATCGACAGAAGGTCACCAGCTGATCCACGGTGATCTCGGTATCGATCACCTGCTGTTCGGTGAGCAGCACGATTTCGACGCCGACCGCATCCGGGCGCGGATCACTGGGCTGATGCACGGCAATGGGTTCACCCGTGGTGTAGTGGCCGAACGGGGAATCGTGCTCGGTGACAGCAATGGCTATCGTGACCTCGATTTCGCCTACCTGCCAACGGTATTCGCGACCGGCCTCGAGTGCCTCCAGCAGTTCGCGCCATCGCGGCGGCGGCATGATCAGGCCGTAGCCGTCCTCGATCACATGCACCCGCGGTTCGCTCTCGGCGGCGACGAGCATGAGGAAGTTCCCGGCGATCATGGGATCACCCGACTGCGGCACGCCGATCGCCGTGCGGACATTGTCGCCGGTCCACACATAACGCTGCCGGGCGAAGCTGTGCACCGCCGAGGTCAGCAGCGCCGCCAGCTCCCCGGCCTCGCGTAGTCGCTCGGCCAGCGGGCGGGCCCATTCCGGCCGCACCGCCACCCGCACCTGCCGGGTATTGCCCGCCACCTCGACCTCGGGCGCGTGCAGCACCGTCGCACCGGCCAAAAGGGTTCCCGCCGATTGCGTATCGAATTCGGTGACCGGTGGCCGTCGGCGGTCGAAATAGCCCGGGTACGGGAACACCGAGGTCTGCGCACCCATCATGGCCAGTACCCGCGCATACCCGTAGCGATAGGCGACCCGCGCCTCGTCGTGCACCAGTGGCATCGCCAGCAGCGGCTCCAGACCATCCGGGTACAGCGTCGCGCCGTCGGCGAACCGCTCGTACGCGAACCCGGTGATCCCGAGGCCCCACCCCGGCTCCGCGAGTAGCGTATGGCCGCCCGCATCGACCTGCCGACCGGCCCGTACCTGCCGATGCAACTCCGCCATCAGCCAGAACGGAAACTCCGGCGCGGCAGCCGCATCCGCGCCGTCGCCCGGCTCGGCCACCACGTTCAGCACCAATTCCCGCTGGCCCGCCCGCAGCAGTCCTTGACTGGCGTAGGTCCAGATGTCCCTGTCATCGGGGGTGCTCCACCCGGAATACACCGTCGCCGACAACTCGCCGGGCGCCAGTGCCAGCGACCGGATCGCACGCAATGCCACCATGCCGCCCCCTCGAGGTCCGAATCTTCGATCCTATTCGGCCCCACCGACACTCGACAGCACTACGGCCGCGGCCCTCACTCGGAGGCGGCCACCTCGGCCCTCCGCTCGGCGCGCTCGAAGACCATGGCCGGGTCGGTGAGCTTGCCGTAGCGAAGTTTCGGCAGATCGCGAAGGTAGTTCATATGCAGTTTCCAGGGGGCGCGGTCGCCCTGCTTGGGGAGGATGTCGAGGGCGCGCAGGACGTAGCCGGGCTCGAAGTTCAGGAATGGGGAGGTGCCCACCGACGGGTCGCGGATCGGGGTGGCCTTGGCGTAGCCCTTCGCGTCCATGTGGCGCAGCAGCCGAACCACATACTCGCACACCAGGTCCGCCTTCAGTGTCCAGGAGGCATTGGTGTAGCCGATGATGAAGGCGAAGTTGGGGACGTCGGAGAGCATCATGGCCTTATAGGCCATGGCGTCCGGGAGTTTGATCTCGCGGCCGTCCACCACCAGGTCGATGCCGCCGAAGACGGTCAGGTTCAAACCCGTTGCGGTGATGATGATGTCGGCCTCGAGGTCCCGGCCGGAGGCCAGGTGCAAACCGGTTTCGGTGAAGGTGTCGATGCGATCGGTGACCATATCGAGCTTGCCCTGCCGGATCGCGCGGAACAGATCACCATTGGGAACCAGGCACAGTCGCTGATCCCACGGGTTGTAGCGCGGATTGAAATGCGTGTCGATGTCATAGCCCGGCGGCAGCCAGCGCTCCTGCAAACCGTGGATCCAGGCGCGCATGCGCTTCGGATAGCGTTGCGACACTTGATACATAAAGGTGCTGAGGCCGACATTCTTGGCGCGGGCCAGTGCGTAGGCGGCGCGCGCGGGGAGAATTCGGCGCACCCGGTCGGCGAAGGCGTCGCGGGCGGGCATGGAGATGATGTACGACGGCGAGCGCTGCAACATGGTGATGTGCGCGCCCTGCTCGGCCAGGGCCGGGCCGAGGGTCACCGCGGTCGCGCCGGAGCCGACGATGACGACCTTCTTGCCCGCCACATCCAGCTTCTCGGGCCAATGCTGCGGATGCACGATGGGGCCGGAGAAGCGTTCCGTGCCTTGGAAATCCGGGGTATAGCCGACATCGTATCGGTAGTAACCGGAGCAGCTGAACAGGAAGTTCGCGGTAATGACGACCTGCTCGCCGTCATGCTCGGCGGTCACAGTCCACCGGTTCTCCGCCGAGGACCACGAGGCGCGCAACACCCGGTGCCGGTAGCGGATGTGCTTGTCGATGCCGTTCTCTGCCGCGGTGTCTCGTACGTATTCGAGAATGGAATCGCCGTCCGCGATGGCCTTGTCCCCCAGCCACGGACGGTGCCGGTAACCGAGGGTGAACATGTCCGAATCGGAGCGAATGCCCGGGTAGCGGAACAGATCCCAGGTGCCGCCGCTGGCATCACGCATCTCGAAGATCGCGTAGGTGCGCCACGGGAAGGCACGCTGCAGGTGGAAGGCGGCGTCAATACCGGACAAACCAGCCCCGACAATGAGCACATCGACGTGCTCGGGTGTGCTGCTCATGCAACCCAGGGTATCCACCGCGCGGGCCGCGCAGTGACGTAGCGCACTACGAACGCGAGAAGAATTCCCCGACCAGTCCCGCGACCTGTTCGGGCGCACCCTTGTCGATGCCGAAATGGTCGAGACCCGGAATGCTCTGACGCTCACAGTCCGCGAGGACCGCGGCGAGTTGCGCATGATCCCCGTCGGTCCAGGCGCGGCGGTCCTTGACGCCATCCATGAGCAGCACTTTCGCGCTGATCTCCGCATAGTTCGCGAGGGTGCCGTCAAGCCGGACGATCTCCCGGTGCTCGCGCAGATTCTCGGTGAGCTGGCCGACCACGAGCTCCTTCTCGGGAGCCTTCATGAACATCGGCATCATGCGCCGGAACATCCAGCGCGGCATCTTGCGCACATTGTCGGGACCGAGGGCGCGCACGAATTCGACGAAGGCATCGAACGGTTTGCCCTGCTCGAGGTACTCCTCATACGCGGACATCCACCCGGAAGGCATCGAACCGCCGACCGAAATCCCCGGCTCATACAACGCCAACTTCCGAACAGCCGCATTCCCCCGCGCAGCCTCGAGCGCGACAAACCCCCCATAGCTGTGCCCGACAATCAACCCCGCGCCGGTCTTGTCCTGTAGCGCCCGAACATCCGCGACCTCATCGGCAACGCTGTAATCCGCCCCCTGCGGCCCACTCTCCCCCCGCCCACGCCGCTCGATCGTGTGCACGGTGAACCCACTCCCCAACGCCTCGGCGAACCGCCCATACCCACTAGCCACCGACAATGCCCCCGGCACCACGATCACCCCCGGCCCATGCCCGGTGGTCGAATACGCGATCCGCGTCCCATCCGCGGAAATCACACTCTCGAACTCAATCTTCGATTCCGGCTCGGACACAAGAACCCCTCCCTGACCACCGATAACGCATACCCAGAAGGGCCACGGCGACAACGGTATTGCGACAACAACCCTACGCTCCGCCGCGTCGGCCGTACCTGATCTTGCTCCCACTCACCGGCGCGTACGGCGCGCCTCATCGCGTGTCGCACGCACAAGGTGAGGGAGCTGTCATGGCGGGAAATGGGCCGGTTTCCCGCCACAGTCGCTCCCTCACCGAGGAACGATTGCGCTGGCCCCACAGGCCCCTCGCGCGCGAAACCCCGCGGCCGTATAGCGGTGAGGGAGCTGTCATGTCGGGGAATTGGCTGCCCATGCCATGGACGCTCCCTCACCGAGTGGCGATGGCGCTAGGCGCGGAGTCCGCTCGCGCGCAGGACTCGGCGGCCGATCGCGGCGCGGATGGAGTCCTAAGTGCCGAGGACTCGCACGTGTCTGCGGGCTCAGGTGATGGCTGTGTACAAGAGTTCTCGGGCGAGGGAGCTGTCATGGCGGGAAATTGGCTGGGTTCCCGCCATGGGCGCTCCCTCGCCCGAGGAGCGAACGCTAGGCGCGGAGTCCGCTCGCGCGCAGGACTCGGCGGCCGATCGCGGCGCGGATGGAGTCCTCGGTGCCCAGGACCCGGACGTGCCTGCGGGCGCGGGTGATGGCCGTGTACAGCAACTCTCGGGTGAGGAGGGTGGACTCGGCGCCGGGTAGGACGACCGAGACGTCGTCATATTGGCTGCCCTGGCTGCGGTGGATGGTCATGGCGTAGACCGTGGTGACGCCCGGGAATTGGGTGGGGTGCACCAGGTATGGCTCGGTGCCGCGTTGGAGGGCGGCGCGTAGGGTGCCGTCGGGGGCGCGGACTATGACGCCGGTGTCGCCGTTGTAGATGCGGGCCTCGTGATCGTTCGCGGTGACCAGGAGGGGCTGGCCCGGGTACCAGTGTCCGGCACCGGAATCGGTATTGATGCCCGCGCTTGCCACCCAACCGGCGGCCAGGCGGTCCCAGCGTTCGACGCCGTACGGGCCTTGACGGTGCGCGCACAGCAGGCGGTGCGATTCGAGGGCGGTGAGTGCCGCGATCGCATCACCGGCGATCGCCGCTTCGGTGGCGGAACGGGCCGCGCGCAAGACATCCGCGCGCACCTCGGTGATGTCGTCCGGGCCGTGCAGGGACAGCTCGTCCCCGCCCGCGGCCAGCAGCTCCAGGGCGGTATCCGCATCACCGGCGCGCACGGCGACGGCGAGTTCCGCGATCCGCCCGCCGAAGCGACGTCCGCGCGTGAGCCGAACAATGCCGCCCTGCAACCGTTCCCGCTCCCGATTCGAGAGGGCATCGGGATGTGCTGCGGTAGCACCCAATTCACCGCCGAGAATCTGCTCCAGCGCCGGATTCGCCTGTCCCAGTACCGGACCCGCCACCAGGTCGGCGAGCACCGCCCCCGCGTCCACCGACGCCAACTGATCCGGATCGCCCACCAGCACCAGCCGGGCATCGGGCCGCACCGCGGGCAGCAGGCGGCTCATCATGGTCAGCGACACCATGGATGTCTCGTCCACCACGATCACGTCATAGGGCAGCCGGTTGAATTCGTTGTGCCGGAATCGCCCCGCCCCACCGCGCTGCCACCCGAGCAGCCGATGCAAGGTCGCGGCCGTCAACTCCGGCAGCCCGATATCCCCCGCCTGCTCCCGCACCGACTCCTGAAGTCGCGCAGCCGCCTTCCCGGTGGGCGCGGCCAGCGCGATCCGCAGCGCGGGCGCACCCGGCACCGCTTCCTGATGCGCCACCAGCAGAGCCAGCACCCGCGCAATGGTGTGCGTCTTACCCGTACCCGGCCCACCCGCAACCACGGTCGTCCACTGCGTAGCCGCCAGCGCCGCGGCCAGCCGCTGTCGATCCGGCGGCTCCCCCGCCACCACCTGCTCCGGAAACAGCCGATCCAGCTCCCGCCGAATCAGTCCCGCATCCACCATCGGACGCGTCGCGGCCCGCTCGGTCAGTGCGGCCCGAATAGTCTCTTCCTGCCGGTAATACCGATCTAAATACAGCAGCGGCCCCGCCTCGGACCCCGGCGGATCGATCAACCGCAAAGGCCGCAAGGGCCCGGCCGGACTCCCGCACACCAGCGGACTGACCCGCAAGGCGGCAATCACCGCATCCACATCCGGCCAAGGCAAGGTGGCCGGATCGATCGAAGACTCTTCCGTCCCTTCGGCATCCACACCGATCTCATGCATCCGCCGAACTTCCAGGCACACGGACCCGGATCGCACAGCTCGCACGGCGAGCGCCGTAGCGAACAGCGCCGCCTCCGACTGCTCCCGCCCCAACCGCCCGAGCCGCAAAGCCACATGCACATCCGCCGCAGCCAACACCCCGGCCGCATTGAACACCTGCAAAAGCCCAGTCCCCCGCTGCGCCAACTGAATAGAAGTCATCCCACCCTCCCCGCACCCGCAGCCGCCGACACCCGACGAGTGTTCAATAGTGCAGGGATTTTGTCCGATTCAGCCGCATCATTGAACACTCGATGCGTGATGCCGGGATCCGGGTGGGTCTGGGGGCCTGCGGCCGCCCTGGACTGCTGTGACGGCTGGATGGCGACTTGCACCACCACCGCCGATGCGGCCTCGGGCTTGTGGGTCGGCCAGGCATCGCGTGCGAACTTGGGTGGGGTCATTGGGTTGCCGCCTCTGGTGTGCCGACGGGGTCGCCTGCCAGGAGGAGGGAGAGGTCCTCCACCAGGCCCGGGGGTGGGTACCAGTCGAAGACGCCGCAGCCGTCGGGGGTTTGGGGGCCGATCATGCCTCGGACGAAGAGGTAGCGGATGCCGCCGAGGTGGGTTGCGGGGTTGTAGGTGGGGAGGCGCCAGCGGAGGAAGCGGTGCAGGGCAACCGAATACAGAATGGCTTGGAGGGGGTAGTGGGAGCGCATCATTTCGGCGGCCATGCGGGGGTGGGTGTAGTGGGCGACGGTGAGGTCGCCGGTGCCGAGGCGGTTGGTCTTGTAGTCGACTACGACGAAACGCTGGTCCTTGGTGCGGAGAACGGCGTCGATGGAGCCGGTGAGGTAGCCGCGCAAGGGGGTGGCGTCGAGGTGGGCGAGTTGGTCGGCGTAGGGGGCGAAGACGTCGTCCGCGGGGAGGTGGCGGCGGAGCAGGTCGGCTATGCGGGGGACCGTGACTCGGATGGCCGCGGGGGTGTCGCCGCCCGCGAGGGGGAGTTCGAAGTCGAGCTCGCTCAGGCGGTCCTTGGCGGAGATTTCGGCGAGGGTGCCGAAACCTATGGGGGTGTGCATGACCGCGAGCAGGGCCGCGGAGAGCACCTCGGGGTCGGCGTCGAACATTTGCTCGGCTACGGCATGAGCTGTGCGGGTGCGGATTTCGGCGGCGAGGTCGGGGGCGTCGGTGTCCACGTATTCCAGGACCTCGTGCACCAGGGTGCCGAACTCCGCACCGTACGGGAGGGTGTTCATGAGCGAGGGGGCCGCGCCTGCGAAGGCATCGGCATCATCGGTGAGCGCCGTGGGTGTGGTGGGTTCGTCGGAGACGCCGCCGCCGTCGGGGGGTTCGCCCGCGGGCATGGCGTCGTGGGCTCCGGCTGTCAGCGCGGAGTAGGAGGTGCGCCGCCAATCCTGGTCGAGTTTGCGGTCGAAGCGGGCCACGGCCAGGTCTTCGGTGGTGGCGGTGGTGGCATCGCGATGCAGGCGGGCGCGAGTGGTTTCGCGGACCGGCTCGATGGCGATCACGCCGGGTTCGGCGGTGGATGCCCACTCCGAGATACGTTCCAGGACCATCGAATCCGCGGGGACCGGCACCTTGTCCGCCACGGCGGGGCTGCCGGGCTCGCGGCCCAGGATCATGCGATGCAGGGGTGCGGTCTGGGTGTCGAAGGCGGGTGCCCACCAGGCGACGACCTGAGCCCCGGCACGGGTCAGCGCGACATAGAGCAGGCGCAATTCCTCGGCCTGCTCCTCGGCCTCAGAGCGCATGCGGCGGCCGTTGTAGCCGGGCGCTTCCGCCCCGCCCACATCCAGCACGCGGCGGCCCTGCTCATCGTGGAACAGCAGGGTCGGGGGGTTGCGGAGCTTGGCGGCATCCCAAGCGAAAGGCAGGTAGACGACCGGGAATTCGAGGCCCTTGCTGGCGTGCACGGTGGCGATCTGCACCGCCGCGGCATCACGATCCAAGCGGCGGCTGCGGCCCGCGACGCTCCCTGACGCGGGATCGCGCACGCGATCCGCGAGCCAGCGGGTCAGCGCGGTCAGGCCGAGGCCTTCCTTCAGCGCGGCATCATCCAGCAGTTGAGCGATGTGGCGCAGGTCGGTGAGCCGCCGTTCGCCGCCTTCCAGGGCAAGCATGCGCGGAGCCAATTTCGTTTCGGCGCTCATCTTCTCGAAGACGGCGGCGAATCCGGCCCGCGCGAACAGCCGCGCCGAATCCCGCAGTTCCGCGCTGAGCCGCCCCACCAGATCCGCTCCGCCGGAATCGATATCCGTCGCGCTCAGCCCGAGCAATGCGGTCCCGGCCGCCAATCGCACCCGGTCCGCGCGGTGCGGCTGTTCGAGCGCATGCAGCACCCACAGCCATTCCGCCGCGGCGGGTGTGCCGAACACGCTGGCACCGCCCGCGAGCACCGAGGCCACCCCGGCGGACTCCAGCTCCTTACGAATCATGTCCAGCTGATTGCGATTTCGCACCAGCACCGCGATATCGCCGGGCCCGATCGCCCGTTCGCGCGGGGTCCCGGCATCGATGCGCACACCGGATTCGAGCAGCGCCACAATATCGGCGGCCACATCCACGGCCACCCGCTCCCGCTGCCGACCGACCGTCGGATACCCGGACTTATTGAGCGGTCCGGCACCGGTGCGCGGAAAACACCGCAGCCGCAAGGGAATCACGCGCTCCGGTGCGCCGGACAGCCGCGTGAACGGCCGCGTCGCCGCCACCTTGTGCACGGTGATCTCCTTGTGCCCCAAGGCCGCACCACCCTGCACATGCTCGAGCGCGGCCAGCAGCCCGGCATCACTGCGCCGGTTGGTGGTCAGCTCCCGTTTGTTGTCGGCATGCGCCACCGCGTCCAGGTAACTCAGCACCTCCGCGCCACGGAAGGCATAGATCGCCTGTTTCGGGTCACCGACCAGCACCAGCGTCGCGTGGCCATGGAAGGCGCGCCGCAGAATGTCCCACTGCAAGGGATCGGTGTCCTGGAATTCATCCACCAGCGCCACCCGGAACCGCTCCCGAATACGACGGCAGGCCTGCGGCCCATGCTCCGGATCGGCCAGCACCTCATGCAACAGCACCAACAGATCATCGAAGTCCCGGAGCCCCGAAAGCCGTTTACGCCGAGCGGTTTCCGTCCGCGCCGCATCCGCGAACGCCACCCGCTCCCCCGCCGGATCGTCGTCCCCCTCGGCCTCGGGCACCAGCACCGCATGCCGATCCCCCACCGCCGCGGTGGCCAGCCGCTGTGCCTCCGCCGGACTGAACGGCGCGGGCACCCGCGAATACCGACTCAAGTACAGGTCATCCGCCACCGTGGACACCACATCCTCGATGCCTTCCACCAGCCGAACACCCGGATCCTGCTCCCCCGCCAACCCCAGCTCATCCAACATCCGCTGGCAAAAACTATGCGTAGTAGCAATAGTCCCCGCATCGAAATCCGACAACGCAGCCAGCAACCGCTCCCGCCGCGCCGCCACCTCACTCGGATTGGCCTGCGCCAAATGCCGAACCAGCTCATCCCCCTCGGTCCGCGCCCGCTCCGGATCCGCCAGCGCCGCCGCCACCCCCACAAACCGATCCCGAGTCCGTTCCCGCAACTCCTGCGTAGCGGCCCGGCTGAACGTCACCAGCAGCAGTTCCGAAACATCCACCCCGGCCTCGGCCACAAACCGAACCGCCAGCCCCACAATCGCATACGTCTTCCCGGTCCCGGCACTGGCCTCGAGCACCGTGGTCCCCACCGGCAAAGCCCCGGTCAACTCGAACCGATCCCCAGCCACCTCACCCAAGTCCTCGCCCACTCCCGTAGCCCCGAACCCGAACAGATCAACCTCACCCTCGACCGATTCCCCGGCCCGCACACCGCTCTCCCGCACCACAACATCATCGCCGCGCTCGGGCCCAAGCCCCGGCGCAGCCGCCGTCATCCCGAACAAATCCGTCACGACATCCGCGGAATCCTCACGCCTGCCGACATTTCCGTCCAATTCTCCAGCCCACGGCTCGGTGGTCGGTGGGACCGTGAGACCACTTCTGCCGGTCTCGCCCGGCGCTCCCCGGTATGCGTCCGCATCCTCGATCAGGCCGGTCATCCGTGCCGTCTCGATCACTTCGGCACCGGCGGAGGCGAGCGGCTCCGAACCGGTCACCTCGGGCGGGGCCGCGGGCTCGGGCGTGGTAACGGCGAGTTCGTCTGCCAGGGTGAACAGTTCGGTGTCCTCCGCCGGGGGCGGGTCGTGGCGGGGGCGGCTATCGCCGGGCGTGGTGTCGCTGCGGCGGCGAGAGCGGGTGGGGGTGGGGGCGAGGTCCGGGTCGGTGATCGAGAACAGGTCGTCGGTCATGAGCGGCTCCCGAATTCTTTGCCGGACAGGTGGTTCCTCCTTGCCGTGGTCACGGCTGGCTCTGATTCTCGTTGGTGAGCAAGGGATTCCAGAGGCGGCGCGCCAGTTCACCGAAGCGAGTGGGTTCGGGGGCGACGCCCAGGGCGGTGGGGGCGGATGATTCGGTGAGTTGGTGGAAGCGGGGGGTGGGGCCCAGGACGTAGCGGAGGTAGCGGTCGGTGTGTTCACCGTAGCGACCGGGGCCGTCCTTGCCGCCATCGAATTCCTGTTCCGCGGCCAGGAGGGCGTCTTCGGGGGTGGCGCCCTGGCAGCGGCGTTCGGCATAGGTGGCCGAGGCCGCGGAGGCGATGGGGAGGGGTTCGGTGAGGCCCTCGTCGCGCAGGGCCACCAGGTCGCGCAGGAGGGTGCGGGCCAGGGGCGCATTGGGGGCGGTGAGGGTGGATTGCCAGGTGGGGCGGCGCATTTTGCCGCGGCCGATGGTGATGGCGCGCCAGCTCTGGTGATCACCGCACGCGGCCAGGGCGAGCAGGCGCACCCACGCGGCCATGCGGTGTTTGGGGGCCAGGCGGGAGTAGGTGGTGCGGAGCAGGGCGTCATCGTGCACATCGGGGACGGTGCCGGTGAGGCGCCGTCCGTCGCCGAGATCGACGGCGATATCGACTGTGCGGGAGGGTATCTCGTGCAGCGGCTGGGCCACACGGACCAGGCTGTCGACGGTGCCCTCCACCTCGTCCAGCACGGCCGCGCCGAGGCCGAAGGGCGGCAGCGACCCGCGACGCCATTCGGCCGCCCGCAGCGCATTCGGATCCACGCCGTTGAGGCGGGAATTCAGCATGCGCTCGCCCATGCCCCATTTGGTGAGCCCGTCGAGCTCGATGGGCAGGCGATCGGCGATCTCCTCATTGTCCTCGGGCACGCGAATACCCAAGCGCTGCCACAGGAATGCGCGCACCGGATGCTCGACGAAGGCCACCAGCTCGGCCAGCTCGACATCCCCGCGTTCCACACTTGCCAGCGGAGCCGTGAGGAACACCGGCCGCGGCACGGGCGGCTTGCTCGCGGCCAAGGCACCGGCCAGCGCGACACCGTCGAAGCTGAACGGCTTGTCGGCCCGGAAATTGCGACGGTCGAAGGGCTGCAAGGGATGTCGCGTGATCACCTGATCCATCGCGTCCGCACCGACATGCGCGCGCACGGTATCCAGCAGCTCGGCCAGCGGAATGGCGGGCGGCCGATGCGCACCGCTCACCGGATCGGATCCGGTGTGCAGCAAGACGAGTCGTTCCCCGGCCGCCATGATGGCATCGAGGAGCAGCTGCCGATCCTCACTGCGCGGATCGCGATCGCCCGGGCAGCGATGCCGCGCCAGCACATCATCGCCATCCACCCCGCCCGAGCGCGGGAACACCTCATCATCGAGCCCGAGCAGCACCACCACCCGATGCGGCACCGACCGCATGGGCACCATGGTGCACACCGTCAGCTCCCCGGTCCGGAAGTTCGCCCGTGACGGCCGCCCGGACAGTCGCACCGCCAGCAGCGCGGCAATATCGCTGAGCCGCAAGGGAACCGGCCCGGCATGCTCGAGCGCACCGGCCAGCTCCCGCCGCGCCTGCACCCCCATCCAGCCATCCTTGCCGGACACCTCGGTCAGCAGATCCAATGCCCGCCCCAGCACGGCGGCCCACTCGGAGGCGGGCCGGGCCGTCCCCGCCGGTTCCTCCAGCGTCGGCCCCCGCAGGTCCCGCAGGCATACCGCCAGCCGATCCACGAATTCGGCGAACCGCCCGGCCAGATCGATGTCATTGGAGTCGACATCATCGAGTGGCAGCACGAGATCGAGCCAGTCCTCGGTGGATTCGCCCGCCGCCACCCCCAGCAGAATCCGATCGACGGCCGCGTTCACCGTGTTCTGCGCGAAGTCCCCGAGCCCGAAGGCTTGTCGCTGCCGCTGCCCGATCCCCCAGCGCGCCCCGGTCTCGGCCGCCCAGTCCCGCAACCGCTCGATATCGTCCTCGTCGAATCCGCAGCGCATCCGAACCGGTTCCGCCGCACACAGATCCAGCACCTCGGTGGCGGTCACCCGCCCGTCGGCCAGCTCCAGCAGCGTCCCGACCACATCCAGCAGTGGATTGATCGCCCGCTGGGCGCGATCGGCCAGCCGCACCCGCAGCCCGTGCGCGGGATGCCCCGGCTCGGCCCCGTCCAGCGACCACTGCCCGAATGCCGCCCGCACCAGCGGCGCGTAGCTCTCCACATCCGGGCACATGACGATCACATCGCGCGGCTCCAGAGTCGGGTCCGCCGCGAACAATCCGAGCAGGGCGTCGCGCAGCACCTCCACCTGCCGCGAGGGCCCATGACACGAGTGCACGGTGATACTGCCATCGGCGAGCGCCGGTTCCGGCATGAGAGACCAGCGGTCCTGCCGAATGGCGGCCTGCAATTCCGACAGCAGCGTGCGCGGCCCCGCCGCCTCCGGCCGCGGGTGATACGTATCGATGTGGTCGTACCCCGACAACCGCTGTTGCAACTCCCGCACATCCCGCCCCAGCGCCGACAGCAGCGGATGCCGCACCCGCACACCGGAATTCGGTATCACCTCGGCATCGGCCAGCTTGGTCCACAGCGCCGGGCTCGGATGCGCCAGCCACAGGTGCACCTGACGCCCGATGGACAGCGCCGACAACACCTCCAACTGGTCGGTCGTCAACCGAGTCACTCCGAACAGCGAAATCCGTTCCGGCAGCGACACCACCGAGGGTTCGGACCGCAACCGCTCACACGCGGCCACCAATCGCTCGGCCGGACTGGGCACCCCCACCGCCGCGCGCAACCGCCGCCACAACAGGGGCTGCCACAACAAATCCTCGGGCAGCGCGCCACCGACCCCATCGGTGTCCTCACCGGCCGCCCAGTCTGTAATCAGGGCAGGCCGTTGCGCCGCATAACTATCGAACAGAAACGCGATCCGCGCCGCCGTCGCATACCGCCGCCCCACCCGATACCCGCCGCCATCCCCATTCCCGAGATGCCGCGCCAGCACCGCACACCACGGTTCACCGAGCACCTCGTCGAGCACCGGCAGCAGCGTCCACACCAACCGCTCGGGAGCCCACGGATCCTCGTCCGGGTCCATACCGGTCGCCTCGGCCAGCACGGCGGCCACCAATCCGGCCGGATCCGCGAAGTCGATATTCGCCGAGATCCCGTCGCCGTGCGGGCCCGCGCCGAGCACCGCCGCCATGCGCTGATTGACCCAGCGTTCGATCCCCTTGGCCGGCACCGCGACCACTTCCGGGGTGAACGGATCGGCCGGCGGAACCGCGAGCAGCTCGGCCAGCGCGTCGGCGAGCGTGTCCGCACGCTCGGCCCGATGAATGTGCACGAGCTGTGTTTATACAGTTGGCGAACGACATGCAAACACCAAGCGCTTAGGCTCGCCGGGTGACACCCGCCACACGCCCATGATTAGCTAGGGCGCGTTGGCCTGAAATTCGAGTGTGGTATGCGACAGTGCCTTTCGGGGAGGTCGGTAGTTCGGTAGGAAAGGCTGGTCCGAGTTCATGTCTGCGTCGGTGATTCCCCTGGTACCCCGCACCGGGTTCACGGTCCGCCGGGTGGGAGACCGCTGGGAGCTCGTCAATTCGCGACACTACGGCCGCACCGTCGTCCTACATGCCTGGCCCAAGGATCGCCACACCGAGGCATTCGCGCACTGCTACCGCCTCAATGGGCGCACGCTCGAGGAACTCACCGCCGCATTCCGTTGAATGCCCGGGGCCTGCGAATCCGACTGCGACAGCGTCGATTCGATAACACACACGCCCACTGACCTCAAGACGTGCATATCGGTCATTGTGATGTCTATTGTTTCGGGCGTGCGTTCTCCGATGGCCCGGTCCTCCCGCGTGGCCGCTTCCGCTTGCGTTCTCGCCGCCGCTGCTCTGATTCCGGCCGCCCCGCTCCTTGTCCCCGTCGCCGGTGCGATCCCGGTGCACACTCAGGGCTGTCTGCCCGGTTTCGACTGCGATATGAGCAGTCGAATCACCGCGGTCGACAACTATCTGCGTACCCGCCCCGGTGTCACCGGTTATGTGATGCGCGACCGCGTCACCGGCGGCATTTATCGGAATGACAACGCGGACACCATGTTCTGGACCGCCTCCACCATCAAATTGGCGATCGCCGAGGATCTGCTGAACCGGGCCAGGGTCGGCGCGATCAACCTCGACGGCGGCGACCGCAACCTGCTCGAATCCATGTTGGCAACCTCCAACGACCATGCCGCGGACATCCTCTGGAACAAGTACGCGGGCATCGACCGGATGACCTACAACAACGCCTTCCGCGCCAATGGCATGACGAGCCTGGTCCCGCTGCCACCCACCGCCGCCATCGAGCAGATCAAGCTGTTCCCGGACTGGGGCTTCCAGCAGTGCACCCCGGCCGATCTGGACCGGCTCATGGACAATGTCCTGACCAGCATGCATCCGGACGACCGCGCCTACCTGGTGGACCGCATGCGCCGAGTCGACACCAATCAGCACTGGGGCGTCTGGGGCGCGGGCGCGGCCATGAACCCCGGTCTCAAGAACGGCTGGTCCGATGAGCAGGGCGGCTGGGTCGTCAACTCGGTCGGCTTCGCCGGTCCGGGCGAGCGCTACACCCTCGCCATCATGACCGAACAGGGTGATCAGGGCGGTTACGCCGACGGCTCCGAAACCACCACCCAGGTGGCCAAACTGCTCTTCGCGGGACGCTGACCAAGATCACGCACGACGGTGTGACGATAGGGGAGGATGCGACCTGCCAGCGTGACCACGGCATTCCTCCCTGAACAGCTGCCCATATTGTATTTTGGAAATGCTGTCGTGACGGCCACGTTTCCGATTGGTCCTGATTGGTCGTCTTGCCTCACGAGGTACTACCGTTGGGCGTGAAGTGTCGTGGTTTCACCGTCTGGCAGGAGCAGGAACTTAGATGAACGCCGATAAATCCGTCGAGCAGCGCCACCGCGTGGTCGTGATCGGGTCCGGTTTCGGTGGACTCTTCGCGTGCAAGCACCTGCGCAAGGCCGACGTCGACATCACCCTCGTCTCCAAGACCTCCACGCACCTGTTCCAGCCACTGCTCTACCAGGTGGCGACCGGCATCCTGTCCGTCGGCGAGATCGCGCCCGCCACCCGCATCGTACTGCGCAAGCAGAAGAACGTGCGGGTCATCATGGGCGAGGTCAATGACATCGACGTAGCGAACGGCACCGTCACCTCCCGCCTGCTCAACCAGGACACCGTCACCCCGTTCGACAGCGTCATCGTGGCGGCCGGTGCGCAGCAGTCCTACTTCGGCAACGACCACTTCGCCACCTACGCGCCGGGCATGAAGACCATCGACGACGCGCTCGAGCTACGCGCGCGCATTCTCGGCTCCTTCGAAGAGGCCGAACTGGCCACCGATGAGGAGACCCGCGAGCGGTTCATGACCTTCGTCGTGGTCGGCGCGGGCCCCACCGGCGTCGAATTGGCCGGGCAGATCGCCGAACTCGCCGACCGCACCCTGGACGGCACCTTCCGCAATATCGACACCCGCGACGCGCGCGTCATTCTCGTCGAGGGCGCGGGCGCGGTGCTCGCGCCGATGGGCCCCAAGCTCGGTGCCAAGGCGCACAAGCGGCTCGAGAAGATGGGCGTGGAGATTCAGCTCAACGCCATCGTCACCAATGTCGACGCGCGCGGCGTGACCGTGAAGGACAAGGACGGCTCCGAGCGCCGCATCGAATCCGCCTGCAAGGTGTGGTCGGCCGGCGTGCAGGCCAGCGAGCTCGGCAAGATCCTCGCCGACCACTCCAAGGGCACCGAGACCGACCGCGCCGGGCGCGTCGTGGTGGAGCCCGACCTCACCATCAAGGGCTACCCGAACGTCTTCGTGGTCGGCGACCTCATGTCGGTGCCGGGCGTGCCCGGACAGGCGCAGGGCGCGATCCAGGGCGGCACCTACGCGGCCAAGGCCATCAAGGCCGAGCTGGAGCACGGTCAGAAGCCGGAGGAGCGCAAGCCCTTCAAGTACTTCGACAAGGGCTCCATGGCCACCGTGTCGCGGTTCAACGCGGTGTGTCAGATTGGCAAGCTGGAGTTCAGCGGCTTCATCGCCTGGCTGGCCTGGCTGGCGCTGCACCTGTACTACCTGGTCGGTTTCCGCAGCCGGTTCGTCACCGTGCTGGAGTGGGCCACCTCCTTCCTCGGACGGCACCGCGGGCAGATGGCCGCCACCGAGCAGTGGGTCTTCGCGCGGCTCGCCCTGGAGGCGCTCGACGATCCGGACGAGGCGCGCGCCCTGCACAAACAGATCGGCGGCGAAACCCCCTCGGAGAACGGCAAATCCGTGGCGAACGCCAAGGCGGCCGAGTCCGCCTGAGACAGCGGGCTCACTCACCCTCACTTCGACCGGGCGATGATCCGACCAATCCGGCACACCAGCCGGATCCGAATGTTCGACATCTGTCGACATTCGTAAGGAAGGTCATCCATGGGCAAACGCCAACCGGTTGATCAGATTTCGCCGCTGCGCCGGCGCATTGGTTCCCTGGCCGTAGCGGGCGCACTGCCGCTGGCCGCCGCGCTGGTCAGCGCCGGAACCGCGGTGGCGGAACCGGTTACCGCCGAAGACACCCAACCCGCCTCGGTGGACAACCAGCCCACGGTGGAGGGCGCCCAGCCGGGCGTGGTCGTCGACTCACCGTTCGGCCAGATCGTCATACCGGTGCCGCCGACCATGACGGACGGGGTGAAGAACTACCTCGCCGCCACCGCGGCCGAGACCGACGCCGCCGCCGAAACCTCCGAAACCTCGGGGGCGGCCGACCCACTCGTCGACGCGGCCCCGACAGTCGTTCGGGTAGGCCGTAATTCGTCGACCGGCGTCCGGGACATCCCGAACGCGCCCTTGGCGGCGGTCGACGTGGACAGCCTGCACCAGCCCAATCCCATGCTGGTCCCCGATGTCGCGCCCATCGCGGCACCCGAGGGCAAGCTGCGCTTCGGCGACACCCAGGTCGATATTCCGGCCTGGCTCACCGCCGATCAGGCCGCCACGGTGAACGCCTTGGCCGCGGGCGCGGAGGCCGATCTGGCCCGCACGCTCGACTCGGCCGGGTTCGAGCCGAGCCGCTCGGATCGCATTGCCGCCACGACCGTCGGCACCGCGGCCGTCGGCGCGGCCGTGGGTGTCGGCGTGGCCGCACCGCTCGAGGTCGCCGGTGGGCTCATGGGCGGCTTCATCGGCGCGATGGCGGGCACGCCGTTCGCTCCGGCCGGGTGGGTCTTCGGCCCGGCGGTGGGCGCGACCGCCGCCGTCACCCTCATCGCGATTCCCGCCGCCACCATCGGCGGCGGCATCGGTGCGGTGGTCGGCGCGGTGAACGGCGTCATGGCTCCGGCCACGCCGGGCGCACCGGTCGAGGCGGCAACCTCGGTGGACGAGTCCATCGGTGCAGCAACGGCAGAGTGATTGCCGATTTGTCCGGGGCCGGAATTCCTGATCAGGGATTCCGGCCCTTTTGCATGAATCCTGGAGTGAGTGGCTATCTTTCAGCAAAAGGGATGTTCTTCGCGCATGCGATTTCGCACCAATCCAGTTGACCGACGGGTCCGAATGTCGGGCGTCGATATTCCCCGGAAGAAAGGTCCTGCATGGCCGCAGGTAAGCACCGAGCCCTCAACCCACATCGCAACAAGGTCGGCAATGTGGTTGCGGCGGGCGCCGTACCGCTAGTCTTGGCGATCGTCGGATCCGGCGCCGCCAATGCCGCACCCACACAGCCGAATGCTGTGGCGGCTCACGACGACGCACCCAAGGCGCAGTGGCCGGCAGCGGACTCACCGAATGTGAATCCGTACGAGGGCTTGCATATCCCCAGCGATACCCACAGCTCCATCCAGTGGTCGCGTTCGATCCCGGACAAGAGCTATCTGGCCCCGGTCGGCGTGCTGCACGCGCCGGTCTCGGTGCCCGCCGTGCCGCCGATCGCACCGCCGCCCGGCAAGTTCCGGTTCGGCGACGTACAGGTCGACGCACCGAACTGGATCGATAGTGAACAGGCGATCCAGATCAATGACAGTGCCGCTACATTCGAGGCGAATCTCGCAACCTTCCTCGATTCGATCGGCATGGAGCGCAGCCGTTCCGACCGCATTGCCGGACAAACCGTCGGCACCGCGGCCATGGGCGCATTGGCAGGGGCCTCCTCGGCCATGCCGTTCGCGGTCACCGGGGCAGCCGTCGGCGCGGCCGCAGGTTTGGTCGTCGGGCTCCCGCTCTTCCCGGTCGGCCTGGTGGCCGGTCCGGTGCTCGGCGCTGCGGCAGGAGCCGCCATGATCACCGTCCCCGCAGCCATGGCCGGTGCCGTGGTGGGTGGCGTGATCGGCGCGGTGAACAGCTTCAACGCACCGCCCCGCGTCGTCGGCGACTGATTTCGCCCGACGGCAGCACTTTTCACTTCAAGATTCACAGCACTACAAGATTCACAGCATCGCAATGTGTTTCACCGCAATTTGTTTCACAGCACTGCTCGGCACAGCAGTGACGCGCGCGGCGGGAACCGGGGGTGAGGTCCGGTTCCCGCCGTTTCGTGAATGTCTCAGGGCGAATGTCCCAGACGCGTAAGAAGTCTCAGCTCGACAGTGAAAATCTCAGACGCGCAGCATGGCCGCGGTACGCGTGAACAGCGCACCACCCGCCGCGAGCGGCAGCAGCGCCGCATCCATGCCGCCGGTGTCGGCCGGTCGATCATCCGGAAACGTCAGAATGCTTTCCAGCGCACGCGGACCCGCGAGCACATCATCGGTTACCGCGTCCGCGCCCAGATCCAGGCGATGCCGCAGCAGCGGCACATCACCGATATCGGCGTTCAGCTCACCGCTCCAGTAGCCGTGGTCCTCGCCGGTGCGCCCGATCTGCACCCGCTCCCGAAGCCGCAGGCGCGCACCCGCTTCCAGTCTGACCGTGGTGAGCGTCTCATGCTCCGCACCACCGGCCACGACGGTCGGCTCCGGATCGAAATCCAGCTCACCGCCCTCCGAGACCTCGAAACGCCAGTGCGCCACCGACTTCAGCGTCTCGCGCCCCGGCAGCGCAATGGTCGCCGCGACCGAGCGCACCAGCAGTCGTGCACCCCGGCCGACCGTCACGACGATATCCAGCACATCGCCGCCCAATGGTGTTGCGGCCGTGCCGATGAAATGCACCGTATCGACCCCGGTGCGCCGCGCCGCCAGGCCGCCGACCGCATGAATCTGCGGTAGCGTCCCGGCGGTCGCAGTGATCCGCAGCTCAGTACGCACCGAGAACCTCAGTGCGAGTGCGCAACGCCCGCTGCCGCATCATGTTCGGCGGCGATCCGCAGCTGCTCACGCACCCAATTCAGTACGGGAGTGGCGGCCGGATCCTCGGTCAGCGAGGTGAAGACGAACGGGCGGCCCTCGCGCACCTTGGACGAATCCCGGTCCATCACAGACAGATCCGCGCCGACCATGGGCGCGAGATCGGTCTTGTTGATCACCAGCAGATCCGACCAGGTGACGCCCGGCCCGCCCTTGCGCGGCACCTTGTCGCCACCGGCCACATCGACCACGAAGATCTGCGCGTCGATCAGGCCCGAGGAGAAGGTCGCGGTCAGATTGTCGCCGCCGGATTCGACCAGGATCAGATCCAGCGGCGGATTCGCCTCCACCAGATCGTCGATGGCATCCAGATTGGCGGTGATGTCATCCCGAATAGCGGTATGCGGGCATCCGCCGGTCTGCACCGCGGTGATCCGCTCATCCGCCAACACCGCGTGCCGCCTCAAAAAATCGGCATCCTCGGTGGTGTAGATGTCATTGGTCAGCACCGCCAGCGACAGCTCATCCCGCAGCTGCCGGCACAGCGCCGCCACCAGCGCGGTCTTCCCCGATCCGACCGGCCCGCCCACGCCGATCCGAAACGGCTCCCCCGCCGTCCGCTCCCGCTTGGGCCGATCATGACTGTGGTCGTGCGGTTCCCCGTCGATGAGGTGAGGTGGCATAAGTAATGTGCTCCTTTCCGTCCTTCATCCTGGCCGACCCGTGTAAACCCGGTGTTACCCACCCCGCTGTGGTGAGCGCCACCGCACAACTCGGGCCGAAGGCTATGCCCGATCACTGATAGTTAGCTAATGTAAGTGTTTGTGTCTGAGGGGCGAGCGTTGGAGGTTCCGCGCTCGCGCGCAACGATTTTCGTCTTGGTGACGAGCGCCATAGTGGCGGTGGTGTTGCTGTTCAGCACCGTTGACCCCTGGTTGGACAAGGCCGGGTTCCTGGTCGGCGGGCTCGACGCGCACGTGTACCGAGATGGGGCGTCGCGGATTCTGCATCATCGGCCGTTGTATACCGAGCCGACGATTCGCGAGCTGCTGTACACCTATACGCCGTTCTCGACGCTGGTCTTCATACCGAGCGTGCTGGTGCCGTGGTCCTACGTGACCGACGTCTGGCTCTTCGCGAATCTGCTGGTGCTGTTCACCTGCGTCCGACTGTCCTGGCGCATGCTCGGCTACCGGGCGAGTACGCGATTGAATGTGATCAGCGCACTGCTGGCACTCAGTTGTGTATTCCTCGAGCCAGTGCGAACGACGTTGTACTACGGGCAGATCAACCTCATGCTCATGTTGCTCGTGCTCTGGGATTTCTCGCGCAATGACGGAGATCGGTTGCGCGGCATCGGCGTCGGGATCGCCGCCGGAATCAAGCTCGTCCCTGGCTATTTCATCATCCAGTTCCTGGTGATGCGCCAATGGCGTTCCGCGACAACCGCGGTGCTGACCTTCCTGGGTTCGATCGCGGTCGCCTGGATTCTGCTTCCGACCGACTCGAATCAGTACTGGTTCTCGACCTTCACCGACTCCGACCGCATCGCCCCCGACACCCACCCGGCCAATCAATCCCTGCGCGGTGCCATCGCCCATCAGATGGGCCACACGCCTCCGACCTGGTTGTGGCTGCTCATTGCCGGTGCCGCGGCCGTCGCGGGTTCGCTGACCGCCAAGGTCCTCTACGACCGCGGCGAACGCCTGCTGGCCGCAACCCTCACCGGCCTCACCGCCTGCGCCATCTCCCCGTTTTCGTGGGGCCACCACTGGGTCTGGTTCGTCCCGCTGCTCGTCTACCTCGTTCACCGGGCCCTGACCCGGCCGCTCTGGTGGCTGATCGCGATCGCGCTGTCGGTCGGAGTCGCCGCCTGGAGCTACCACTGGAACGAGGAGTGGGTCTCGATCGGCCTGTTCCTGTACCCGCCCTGGTGGTCGATCGCACCGATCCTCATGAACGACTACGTCATCGTCTACGGCATCACGCTGATCGCCGCGGCGGCGACCCTGCTGCGCCACTCGGTAGCGCGCCGGGTCCCGGAACCGGATGCACGTCCCGGACGGTGAGCGGTCCATGCCCGTGCGCACACCGTAATTCCACGTGAACCGCACTCCCGCAGTCATTGTGCTCGACGGTGACCGCCGGTCCGGCCGGGTCGGCCAGGTAGGTATCACCCCACTGAAGTAGCGCGATCAATGCCGGAAACAGGTCGTGCCCCTTCGGTGTGAGTCGATACTCCTGCCGCGCACGCGAATTCGGCTCCTGATACGTCTCCCGATCGAGAATCCCATGCTCTACCAGCGTGCCCAGCCGATCGGTCAGCAGATTCCGCGCGATCCCCAGATTCGCCTGGATCTCACTGAATCGCCGTACCCCGTAGAACGCTTCGCGAAGCACCAGCATGGTCCACTTCTCCCCCACCACGGCCAGCGTTCGAGCCACCGAACAGTTGTCGGCACTGAATGCGCCCCGGTTCAAGTCCACGCTCATGCCAACCATCCTAAACCCTGGGTTGATTTTCGCTACCCAGCCCCGTACCGTCGGAATCCTGGGTTGCGAATCACAACCCAGAATCCCGAACCGGAGGCACACCATGCCGATGCTCGACGCATTCATCCCAGAAGGCGCACTGACAGAGGCCGCCGAAAAACAGCTCATCGCGACCCTGACCGACCTGCTCCTCGAACACGAAGGCGCGGACCCGAACAACCCCCGAGCCCGCTCCATCGCCTGGGTCTTCCTCCACCGCCCCGCCGCGGTCTTCGTCGCCGGAGCCCCGGCCGACCTCCCCCGCTACCGCATCGTCGCCTCGGTCCCCCAGGGCCAATTCGACCCCGAACGCCGCCAGGCGATCGTCGCCGCGGTCACGGAGGCGGTACTCGACGCGGAAGAAGGCCGCTATGAGCGCGACCCCAACCGAGTCTGGGTCTTCCCCACCGAAATCCCCGACGGCACCTGGGGCGGCGGCGGACGCATCGCCACCTTGGCCGACATCGTCACCCTCGTCACCGGCGACCCCGAGCGGAGCCGCACCTACGCCGAAAAACGCCTCGCCTCAGCGAAATAGCAGGTTCCCGGCGGCACTACGAAGCGAAGAGCGGCATGTCGCGGTCGACGTGCCGTTCCGCCAGGACGTCCTGTAGCGGATCGGACAGGGCCGCCAGGCCTTTCGTCGCCTGGCGAGCTGTGTGATCACAGACCTCGGCCAGCCGGATGGTGCAGGCGGCAATGGCTGCCGGGTCCAAGGCCAGCAGCCGCTGGGCGGCGGTGGCCGCACCGGTCATGGTGGTGTAGACGAGGACTCCGGCAATGTCCTCCGGAGCGGACCCCGAAGCCGCACCGACCACACCGAACACCGTCGAAAGGTGCGGCCGGTTCCCGAGCGAGGACCAATCCGCCTGCGGCCATACCTGTTTCGCGAGACGCAGCAGGCCGCGCCCCTGTGCGCGGGAGGCCGTGCGGGCCGCCGGGGACGGCGTACGGGCGTCGGCCTCGAGTTCTGCTCGGGCCGGATCGACGGTGCCCGCGCACACCGCCGCGGCCAGCGATGCCGCCACCAAGCCGGAGGTCCGGATACGTCGGCGCAAGTACAGCTCGACCGTGGGCACGTCTCGAAGGAGACCCGAGGTGACCGCTTCCTCTACGCCGCCGGAATGAACATGACCGCCGATAGGCAGCCTGGAATCGGCGAGGGTGAGGAGCGTGGCGAGCATTCGTTGATCGTAGGCGGCGCGGATTCGGCCACTTGACCTGAACCCCGGTCGAGGTTGCAGGGTGGGAATCGAGAGATCACACCCTGAGGAGTCACCGTGCACGCTGTTCGGCTTCATGCATTCGGGCCCGCCGAGAATCTGCGTTACGAGAGCGTCGCCGACCCCGTGCCGGGGCGGGGGCAGGTGCGGATCGCGGTCGCCTCGGCGGGAGTGCATCTCATCGATACCTCGATTCGGAGTGGGGAGGCGTATGGGCCGATTCCAGTACCGGAGCTGCCCACCATTCCCGGGCGAGAGGTGGCGGGGACGGTGGATCGGGTCGGACCCGAAGTGAGCGAAAGCTGGTTGGGCCGGTCCGTAGTGACGCATCTGGGGCAGGCGCCCGGCGGATACGCCGAACTGGCGGTGACCGAAGTGGAACGGCTGCAAGAGATTCCGGCCGGATTGGACTTCGATACCGCGGTCGCGATGATCGGCACCGGGCGAACCACCATGGGAATACTGCAATTCACCGAGATCGACGCCAATACCGTGGCCATCATCACCGCGGCCGGAGGCGGGATCGGAACGCTGCTGGTGCAATATCTGAAGAATGCGGGAGCCACCGTCATCGGGCTGGCCGGCGGGCCGGAGAAGACGGACCTCGTCGCGGGCAATGGCGCCGACCTCGCGGTCGATTACCTGCGGCCGGATTGGCCCGACCGGGTTCGGGACACATACGGAGATCGCCCCGCCACCGTGCTCTTCGATGGCGTCGGCGGTGAAACTGCCCGCACGGCCGTCGATCTACTCGCCAAGGGTGGACAGTGGGTGGTTTTCGGCTGGGCCAGTGGGCCGGTGGACATCACCCCGGAGGAACTCGGCGAGCGCGGCATCACTTCGCAGAATGTGCTGGGCCCGAAGATGCTCGAGCGCGCCGGCGGTATTCGCGCCCTGGAGGATCGCGCGCTCGCCGAGGCCGCCTCGGGCCGACTGCGCCCGGCCATCCATCGCTTCCCGCTCGCACAGGCCGCGGCAGCTCATCATGCGCTCGAAAACCGTGGCACCACAGGAAAAGTCGTGCTCGCCCCGGACACGCATTGACGGTCAGCGGCGGAAGCCACGCTCCATGAAACGCTGGGCCGCGCCCCGGGTCAGATCGGTCCAGGCCTGCACCGGGCCGGTCCACCACGGCGAGATCTCGCGCGGCCGCGAGACCACCGCATGGCAGACCAGGTCGGCCGCCTCCTCCGCGGTGAGTCCGGGGATATTGCTGAAATCCGTGGGCGCGCTCATGCGGGTGTGCACCAGCGGCATATAGATCGAGGTGGTGGTGAGGCCGTCGGCGGCGATCTCGGTCGCCACGGTCCGCAACCAGGTGTCGAAGGCCGCCTTCGAGGCACCGTAGGCCGACCAGCGCGGTGCGGGCGGCATGCGCAATCCCCAGGTGGAGATGTTCACGATGTGCCCGCGTCGCTGTTCGCGCATACCGGGGAGCAGGGTGAGCAGCAGCCGCACCGGGCCGAGGTAATTGATATCGATGGTGCGGGTGAAATCGTGGAAGCGGTCATAGGAGTCGTCGATCGAACGCCGAATCGACTTGCCCGCATTATTGATCACCACATCCACATGCCCGTGCTCGGAGAGCAATGCGCGGCCCAATTCCTCCACGGCGGCCATGTCGGTGAGATCGGCCTGATAGACGTGCGCCGTCCCGCCCGCCTCGCGAATCTCCCCGGCCACCTGTTCGAGATCCTCCACGGTCCGCGCCACCAGCAGCACGATGCCCCCGGCCGCGGCCAGTTTCTTGGCCGCCTGTTTGCCGATGCCGTGTGAGGCCCCGGTCACCAGCACCACGCGCCCGGCCACCGCCTCCCGCAGGGCGCGCTCGCTCGGCCGGGAGGTCGGATAGAAAAGCCTGGTCGCCACGCGTTCGGCGAAGGGCCGCCCGCTCGACTCGCCCGAATTCGTTCCATTGGCCCCGGAATTCTCACCCACGATTCGACTGTATCGGGCAAAACCGGCCGACAGGGCGGCTGAGTGGAAATACCCAGGGCGGTCGGCACTTTCATTCGACAGAATTGGGAGGCGAACCCGGGGGAAGGATTTCAATTCATGGCGATACAGACGCCGGAACAATCGGCACGAACGCCTGAAGAACGCACGCCGGAGCGCGTCACGATCGCGGGCTGGCTCGCCCGAGCCATCGCGGTACTGGTGTTCATTCCACTGCGGCTGCTGTGGGAGGTCTGCAAGCTCACCGTTCGCGTCACGATCAACGTTCTCGGCTATATTTTCGACAATCTTCTGAAGCCGGTCGCCGAACTGGCTTGGCACTGGATCGCCCGTCCCGCATGGGCTTTGGTGAAGGATTACCTCTGGGGCCTGCTCATCCAGCAGCTGCTGTGGGGCATGGTTCTCACTCCGCTGGGCGCATTTCTGCTGGACTTCTTCCTACGCCCGCTGAAGCGCGCGGTAGAGGAATGGTTGTGGCGGCGAATGCTGCATCCCGCACTGGTCTGGCTGTTCCGCCGAGTGCTCGAGCCGGTCGGCAAGTGGATCATGCGCTGGATTCTGGCACCCGTCGGCAAGGCGATCGCGCTGACGCTGCTGTTCCTCGCCGAATGGCTGCTCATCCGCCCGCTGTACGTCGTGTTCCGCTGGATCATCTGGCCGATCCTGTGTGTACTCGGCGCAGCGCTGTACTTCGGTTGGAAGGTGGCCACCGCCGTGGTCGGCGTCCTGGTGGTGGCCCCCTGCCGATTCTTCTATCGGACTGTCCTACACCCGATTCTGAAGGTGTTCGCCGCGAGCTGGCAGGCCGTGGTGGCCCGCCCGATCCGCTGGATCTACCTGAAGGTAGTCATGCCGATGAACAAGGCCGCCGCCGACATCGTGACCACCCTCTTCGGTCACTGACCGATCAGTGCACCCGATCGGCCTCGGCGGCATCGGCTTTCGCCGCCGGACCGGTCTTCACCACCGCGGCGACCACCGCCATGATCGCCAGCAATACCGCACCCGCGGTGATCGCCACATGCATGCCGTCCACGAACGCCGAGCGCGCGGAATCGATCAGCGCCGAATCCCCACCGGCCTTGACGATGGTCTCGCCCAGCGTCGCCGAGAAGTCCCCGCCCGACCGGAACACCAGCGCCGCAAGCGAACCCAGCAGCGCCAGCCCCAGCCCATTGCCGAGCTCGAAGCTGGTCTCGGAAATACCGACCGCGGAACCGGCCCGCTCCGCCGGCACCGAGGACACCGCGACCTCCGACACCAGCGTGAACACCATGCCGAAGCCCGCGCCCGAGACCACGGATCCGGCCACATACCAGCCGATTCCGCCGTCCACACCCACGCCGAGCATCATGAGCAGGCCGATCGAGGCCAGGGTCAGCGCCAGCACGAAGGTGGCCTTGGTACCCAGCCGCCGCCCGATCCGCGCGCCGCCGATGGAGCAGACGAACACCATGATGGCCATCGGAATGCCCAGCAGCGCCGCCTGCAAGGCGTCACGTCCGGTCACCGACTGCAAGTACGTACTGGTCAAATAGCTCATCCCGGCCAGCGCCAGCATGCCGATGGTGCTCGAGCCGATGGCGACCGAGAACAGTCCCCGCTTGAACAGGCTCAGATCCAGCAGCGGCTCGTCCAGATGCGTCTGCCGCCGAATGAAGACGACCAACGCCAGCACACCGATCACCGCGATCCCGATGACCGGCAGGTCGAAGCCTTCGGCCGCGAAGTGCTTGATGGCGTACACGATCGGCAGAATGCCGCCGATCGACAGCCCCACGCTGATCAGATCCAGTCGTCCGAGCGCGGTCGCCCGATGCTCCGGCAGCAGCAGCGGCCCGAAGGCCAGCAATACCAGCAGCACCGGCGTATTGATCAGGAATACCGAACCCCACCAGAAGTGGTGCAGCAGAACGCCGCCGATGATCGGCCCGACCGCCGACCCGCCCGCGAAGAACGCGGTCCAGATGGCAATGGCGCTCGCGCGCGCCCGTGCCTCGGGGAACATGGTCGAGATGAGCGCCAGGCTGGACGGCAGCAGTGTCGCGCCGCCGACGCCCATGAGCGCACGCGCCGCGATCAGCACCGCGGCATTGGGTGCGAAAGCGGCCAGCACGGAAGCGATTCCGAAGACGGTCGCGCCCGCGAGGAGAATATTGCGACGGCCGATCCGGTCGCCCAGGTTGCCCATGGTGATGAGCAGTCCGGCGATCATGAAGCCGTAGATGTCGAGAATCCAGAGCTGTTGTGCCGCGGACGGATCCAGGTGCTCGGTGAGCGTGGGCATGGCCAGATAGAGCACGGACATGTCCATCGACACGAGCAGCACCGGGAGCAGCAGCACAGCCAGGCCGAGCCACGCGCGGCGCGGGGTTTTCGCGGCGGAGCGCGCGAGGGTGCTGGTCATCGCCTATCCTTCGGGCTGGTTTCGGGCTTGCACGGCTGAGGATGTTCAAAGAGATTGCGCGTACGGCGTACGCACGATCAGGAGTACAGTGTACGCATATTCGTGCGCGAAAGGGAAGAATTCATCCGATGACAGAGGCGAAGCTCACCCGCGCGGCCATTGTGGATACCGCCATCGCCCTCGCCGACGAGCAAGGACTCGATGCGCTCTCCATGCGTCGCATCGCCGACCGCATGGGCGCGGGAGCCATGTCTCTGTACCGGCACGTGCCCAATAAGGACTCACTGCTGGCCGCCATGACCGACGAGGTCTCTCGGCGCAATACCTACCCGGACCCCGCAGGCAAGAACTGGACCTGGCGCGATCGCGCCCGCATCGCCGCCGAAGTGGATTGGCAGCTGTACCAGGAACATCCGTGGGTGCTGTTCACCTTCGCCGTGCCGCGCTACAACTTCGGCGAGCACAGTCTGATCGTATTGAGCTGGCTGGTCGAGGGATTCACCGAACTCGGGGTGGACACCCGCGAAGCAACCCTCATGTCACTGTCGGTATGGAGCTACATCTCGGGCGTAGCGCTCCAGCAGGTGAGCGCCCGGCTGCTACCCAAGGAGGACCCCGAAACCGAGGAGATCTCCGGACTCAGAGCGCTCCTGCGAGGAACGCCGGCCTTCCCGACACCACCGGCGCTCGCCGGCCTGGAAGGCATCGGCGGAGCCGACCTGCTCGACCCGGCACTCCTGCTCGAAACGGGGCTGACCGCACTCTGCGACGGCTTCGAGGTCCGCGCCCGGCGGGGCTGAATCCCGGTTCTCTCCCCGCACCGATTAATCCGCCCGGCTCGCATCGTCTGCACCATTGCACGGGCCGCGATCCGGCGTGACCGCGCGCGTGCGCTCTAGTCCCGAACGACGAGGAGATGACATGACTGCTTTCATTCCGGGCGCACCCTGCTGGTTCGACGTCACCACACCCGATATCCCCGCCGCCGCCGAGTTCTACTGCGCCCTGTTCGGCTGGACTGCCGAAGACCAGGGTGCCGAAGCCGGGCACTACACCATGCTGCGGCAGGACGGTGCGCAGGTCGCGGGCATCGTGTCCGCCGCAACCCCGGATGGCGGTCAGAAGCCGTCGATCTGGCTGCCGTATTTCACGGTCGCCGATGCCAAGGCCACCGCCACGGCCGCCGTCGACGCGGGCGCGACCGTCTACATCGAACCGACGGATGTGTTCGGCCGCTTGGAGTTCGCCATCCTCGCCGACCCGGACGGCGCGGCTTACGGCATCACGCACCCGATCACCGACCCCGGCTCCGAACGGATCGGCCAGCCCGGCAATCCGATCTGGATCGAATACACCACCCCGCGCAATCCCGCCGACGCCATGGCCCACTACGCCGAGGTCTTCGACTGGGACGTCCGCAATGCCGCCTGGGAAACCGCCACCGAGAACCCCTACCAGGCGCTCTCCCTCCCCGGCCGCGGGGAGTTCGGCGGCTCACACATCGCCGCCCCCGGCGAACCGGCACCCAAGTGGAGCGTCACGATTCACGCGCACGACAGCGACGCCATCGCCGCCCGCGCGGTGGAACTCGGCGGCTCGATCGTGTCCGCGCCCCAAGACTTTCCCGGCCCCTCACGGGTGGGTGTGATCGCCGACCCGTTCGGTGCGACCCTCGGCCTCATGGCATTCCCGCACTGAGCGGGCCTCAGCCCCCGATCACTCCGCTCGAATACACCCACGCGCCGTCGACGCGGCGGAACCGGCTGTCCTCATGCAGTACGCCCGCCGCACCCTCGGCCCGATAGTGCGCCCGGAACTCCACGGTCCCTTCGGTATTGAACGGGCTCCCGCCGGTGGTCCCGAGAATCTCCAGCCGATCCCACCGCATGGCCGGATCGAAATCGACCTCGGCGGGCCGAGTCTCGGGATCCCAGCTGCGCAGCAGATACGCCTCGTCCCGCACCGCGAAAGCGCTGTACCGCGACCGCATCAACTGCTCCGCGGTCGTGGCCTGCGCTTCACCGCGGTGCAGCCGCCCGCAGCAGTCCACATACTGCGCGGGCAGCCCACACGGGCAATCCTTGGGAATCGGACGAGAATTCCGGCGCTTCGACATGCGCCCATTCTCTGCTGTCGCGGCTACCGCTCAGCCCTCCGGGTAGTAACTCCGCCCGATCAGCCCGCCGGACGCCGACCACACCTCCACGATCTTTCCGTCCTTCGTACGGAGAATGTCCGTGCCGCTCACATTCACCGGCGCGCCATCGGCTCCCGTGAATCGAGCCCCGTACGGTCGCGCCACCAACCCCGTCAACGTGTCGTCCATTTCGATGACCGGTGTGCCCTGCACCGTGAACTCCAAGCCCGGCACCAACTTTCGATGATTCTCGATCTTCGCGGCAAAGGCCTGCGGATCATGAATGTGGTCGTAGGCGTCGGCCCCCGGCTGCGCGTACCGCAGCGTGAATTCCGGAGCCATGATCTCCTCGGCCAACTCCAGCTCGCCATTCCAAAAGGCGGTCCAACGGTTGAACAGTTCGATGCCGAACTCGCGCATCTGCACTCCTAGATAGTCTCAGTGATACCGTCTCGCTGGAACTAAACTATAGTCTCACTGATACGGTGTCAACCCCTGGAATCGAAAGGCAGTGCGCCATGCCCGATCTCGGCCCCCAAGACCAGATAGTGCTGGGCCTGATCGCCCGCCACGGCCCCCTCACCCCGTACGAACTCAAAGCCAAAATCGAAGACAGCGTCGACTACTTCTGGCCCATTCCCCACGCCCAGCTCTACCGAGTCCCCCCACGCCTGGCCGACCAGGGCCTCCTCCACGAAGAAACCGAAGACTCCGGCCGCCGCCGCCGCATCTTCCACCTCACCGAGGCAGGCCGAGAAGCCCTCACCCACTGGCTCGCCGACCCTTCCTCCCCACCCCCCGAAACCCGAGACCCCGCCCAACTGAAACTCTTCTTCGCCGACCTAGGCGACCCGAAAGACGTTGTAGCCCTGGCCCGAACCCAGGCAACCGAACACCGCCGCTGGCTCGACCTCTACCGCAAACTCCACGCCGAAATAGACCCCACCGACCCCACCCAAGCGACCTCCCGAGCCCGAATCCTCAGCCTCGGAATCAAGCACGAACAGGCCTATGTCGACTACTGGGAAGATCTGGCCGCCAACCCTGAACCCCGCCCCAGTAAAGGAATTGGCAGGTCACACCGGTGCCGGTAGGTTGCCGATCACAGCTCGGGTCAGGGGGAACAGTGCGCGAGAATCACCCGATCATTCAGGCCGCAGAGGCCGGGGATCTGGAGCAGGTGACCGAAATGCTGGACGCGGCACCGGAGTTGGTGAATGTCCGGGGTTGGATGAACATCACCCCGCTGATCGCGGCCACCTGGCGAGCCGATTCCGCACCGCTGGTGCGGGAGCTGCTCGAACGCGGTGCCGACCCGCTCGCGCACCGGGACACTGGCGACAATGCTCTGCATTGGGCGGCGAGCGGTGCGGTGGCGGAGCTGCTGGCAGCCGCCGCCGGGAGCGCCGGATTGACGGCACTGTATCTCGAGAAGACGCCGCTGCATGTCGCGCTGAGCACGAATCGCGCCGACGTGGTGCACGCCTTCCTCGCCGCGGGCGCTGATCTCACGACACTCGACCGGCACGGACGAGCCCCTCTCGATATGGCCGCGACCGCGCCCATCGCCCGCATGCTCATCGAAGCGGGCGCGGCACCGCAGACCAAGGCGCGCAGAACGCCGCTGCATCTCGCGGCGGAGTGCGTGGCCGCCGATGCGGACTGGGTTGCGGTCTCCGCACTACTACTCGATCGCGGCGCGGATCCCGCGCTCCGTGACGAATTCGGTGCCCTGCCTTCCGATCTGCTCCGCGAACGCGGTGCCATGGGTCAGCCCGGCGCACGGGAGTTGCACGATCGAATGCTCGGCATGGTTCGAGCACGGGGACGTTCGGTACACCTCGATGCCGCGGAGGTCGCCGTCGCCTCGCAGACGCGGGTCGCCGCGCATCCGGAGCGACCGGAGGCCTTGACCTCCCTGTTCGCCGGTACCGTGCTAGTGCGGTGGCGGCTGGAGCCGGTGGCCGAGCCGATCGAGGTCATCCGAATCAGCAGGCGTACCACGATGAACGGGCCGTATGGTGCTTCCGCCGCGTCCGAAATCGCCTTCGCCGACCGTGGTTCGGTCCAGCTGCGCAGGTGGGCGGCTCCACGGAGATTCCGGGAGGTCTCCCCCGCGCTGCTGCCCGATCGCATGTACGCCAATCCGGCGCTCTCACCCGACGGCCGCTTTCTGGCGGCCCCCTCGTGCGAGCAGGTGCATCTGATCGATCTGGAGCGTGGCGAGATCGTCTGCAAGCCATACGGATTCGGCGACTGGAGCGTCGAGCCGCGATTCTCCCCGGACGGAAAGCTGCTCGCCGTGGGCAATTCCATGCAGGGCAGCTGGTGGCTCACCGTAATGGACGTCGCCGACGACGGGACGCTCAGCGAACGCTACGAACTCGAGGACGATCTCCCGACCGCCAGGACCAGCGAGATCATCTCGGATCTGGCGTTCACACCGGACGGAACCCAATTCGCGACCTGGGTTCGGCCCGACTACGGCCGCGGCCGAGCAAATGGATACCGCGGACTGGTCGCGACCACGTGGACACACACCGGCGATCCGGCCTGGCACCTACTCGTCGACGACGAAATCACAGGCGCCCCCGGCCAACCCACCTCGGCGTCACTGTGTTTCACACCGGACGGAGCCTGGCTGGCGATCGGCCTGGACTCGGGCGTGCTCTGGCTCGATGCCGAAACCGGCACAGTCGCAGGCCGCGACAACACTGTGGGTGCGGTGAACGACCTGGCCGCCCACCACACCCACGGCATGCTCGCCGCGACCACGACCGGGCTGCGGCACGTCGAACCGCCAACCCGCACCGACAGTTAATCCGGTGCGGCGCAGCGCCTAGACCACTGAGGGAGCTCTAGTGGAGGGAAATCACTCCGATTCCCACCATCAGAGCTCCCTCAGCCCTCGAGATTGCTTTTGGTCAGTCGTCGTCGCCTAGGACTACTGCATAGGCGAGGCCGTCCCAGCCTTTGGAGCCGACCGTTTGAAGGACGGTGCCGTCCAGGCGGGGTTCGGCGGCGATCAATTCGATGACGTCGCGGCTGGCGCGGGCCGCCGGATCGGTGGTGGCGGCGTCGGAGATCGCGCCGTTGCGGACGACATTGTCGACGATGATGACCGAACCGGGGCGGGTCAGGCGCAGGGCCCACTGCACGTAGTTCGAGTTGTTGACCTTGTCAGCGTCGATGAACACCAGGTCGAATGGCTCGGGGTTCTCCTCCGCGAGGACGGGGAGGGTGTCCAGGGCTGCGCCTACGCGGATTTCGACGCGGTCGCCCACTCCGGCTCGGTCCAGGTTGGTGCGGGCCACTTCGGCGTGTTTCGGCTCGTATTCGAGGGTGACGACCTGGCCGGATTTGCCGACGGCGCGGGCCAGCCAGGCGGTGCTGTAGCCGCCGAGGGTGCCGATTTCGAGGGCTCGGCGGGCTCGGGTGGACTTGGCTATGAGGTAGAGGAATTTGCCTTGCGGCGGGGAGACGTCGATGGCGGGGAGGCCGGCGGCCGCATTTGCTTGCAACGTTGCCGAATCGTCCTCCCCTACCAGCGTATTGACGAGGTAGTGATCCACTTCAGCCCAGTCGGATTTCGTCATATCCGAAGTCTGCCACCACGTGCAATGCGCGCCCAGCATTGCGCTCGGCACGAGGGATTTCCCACACGGTGGCCGGTAAGGACCTCAGAAGAGGAAGTAGCGCTGTGCCATTGGGAGTTCGGTGGCGGGTTCCTCGGCCCAGACCTCGCCGTCGATGCGGACGGTGAAGGTGTCCGGGTCCACCTCGATGCGGGGCATGGCCTCATTGCGGGGCATATCGGCCTTGGTGCGTTTGCGGACATTGGCGACCGGGACCAGCTTCCGGTTCACGCGCAGGCGATTCGCCAGGCCGTCCTCGATGGCCGCTTCCGACACGAAGTGCAGGGATGAACCCGCCGCCACGATCGGCGAGGCACCGAACATGGGGCGCGGCAGGACCGGCTGCGGGGTGGGGATCGAGGCATTGGCGTCACCCATTGCGGCCCAGGCGATCATGCCGCCCTTGAGGACCGCGTGTGGGCGGACACCGAAGAAGGCGGGCTCCCACAGGACCAGGTCGGCGAGCTTGCCGACCTCGATGGAACCGATCTCGTGGTCGAGGCCGTGGGCGACGGCGGGGCAGATCGTGTACTTGGCGACGTAGCGCTGGACCCGATTGTTGTCGGCGGCACCGTCACCGGGGAGCGCGCCGCGGCGGCGCTTCATGACGTGCGCGGTCTGCCAGGTGCGCATGACGACCTCGCCGATGCGGCCCATGGCCTGGGAGTCGCTGCCGATCATGGAGATCGCGCCCATATCGTGCAGGAGATCCTCTGCGGCAATGGTCGAGGGGCGAATCCGGCTCTCCGCGAAGGCCAGATCCTCGGGGATGGACGGGCTCAGGTGATGGCACACCATGAGCATGTCGAGGTGTTCGTCGAGGGTGTTGACGGTGTGCGGCCTGGTCGGGTTGGTGGAGCTCGGCAGCACATTGAGATGCGAAGCGACCGTGATGATGTCAGGCGCGTGGCCGCCGCCCGCGCCCTCGGTGTGATACGAGTGAATGGCCCGCCCGCGAATGGCCGCGAGGGTGTCCTCGACGAATCCGGCCTCGTTCAACGTGTCCGAGTGCAATGCCACCTGCACGCCCGACGCATCCGCGACGGTGAGACACGCGTCGATGGCCGCCGGGGTGGTACCCCAGTCCTCATGCAGCTTGAAACCGGCTGCGCCGCCGCGCAATTGCTCCCACATGGCCTCGGGACGCACCGTATTGCCCTTACCGAGCAGCACGATGTTCACCGGCCAGGAATCGGTCGCCTCCAACATGCGGCCCAGATGCCACGAGCCCGGCGTGACCGTGGTCGCCTTGGAACCCTCGGCCGGTCCGGTACCGCCACCGACGAGCGTGGTGATGCCGCCGCCCATGGCCTCGTCGAGCAGCTGCGGGCAGATGAAATGCACATGGCAGTCGATGGCACCGGCGGTGACGATCCGCCCATTACCGGCGATGATCTCCGTCGAGGCCCCGACCACCAGATCCGGATGCACCCCGGTCATGGTGTCGGGATTACCGGCCTTGCCGATGGCGCAGATCCGGCCGTCTCGAATACCGATGTCGGCCTTGATGATTCCCCAGTGATCCACAATCACCACACCGGTGATGACGGTATCCGGAGTCCCCTCGGCGCGAGTCGCACGCGACTGGCCCATGGACTCACGCAGCACCTTGCCGCCGCCGAATACGGCTTCGTCACCGGCGAGTCCCGGTCCGCCACTGCGGTCTTCGGTGATCTCGATCAGCAGATCGGTGTCCGCCAACCGAATTCGGTCACCGGTCGTCGGCCCGAAGAGCTCGGCATAACGGGCGCGGGAGAGTTCGGCCATCAGGCATCCAGCTTTCCGGGAGGAGTGAGGCTGATTCCATGCACTTCACGTGTGCCGCCCAGCGGTACCAGCGAAACCCGCTGCCCCAGACCGGGTTCGAATCGCACCGCGGTGCCCGCGGGGATATCGAGGCGACGCCCATGCGCGGCCTCGCGATCGAAGCGCAGCGCCGAATTGGCCTGCGGGAAATGCACATGACTGCCGACCTGAACCGGCCGGTCACCGGTGTTCACCACATCGACCTCGATGCGGTCGGCACCGGAATTCAGCTCGATAGTGCCTTCGGCACAGAGGTATTCGCCAGGAATCATCGACCTCAACCGATCGGGTGGTGGACGGTGACGAGCTTGGTGCCGTCCGGGAAGGTGGCCTCCACCTGGACGTCATGAATCATCTCCGGCACGCCCTCCATGACGTCGTCACGCGTGAGCACCGTGCGCCCGGAAGCCATGAGCTCCGCGACGGTCCGCCCGTCGCGCGCCCCCTCCAGCACGTGATCCACGATCAGCGCGATCGACTCCGGATGATTCAACTTCAATCCGCGGGCCTGCCGCCGCCGGGCCAATTCGGCCGCGTAACTCAGCAGCAGGCGTTCCTGCTCGTGCGGCGACAGTCGCATTTCAGGCTCCTCGTCGAGGGTGGGCAGGGTCGTCGGTTATTTGACACGACCCCTGTTACCTGGATGTTTCGCGATATCAGCCCTGCGCGTTCGTGACTCAGCCCTGCGCGTACATGTTCTGCAACCGCACCTGACCGCGCGCCACGGTCCGATCCTGCTCATCGGTGATCACCACGACCCACAGCTGCTGCGAGCGCCCGCGATGCACCGGCTCGGCCACTCCGCGCAGCACGCCCTCGCGCACGGCCCGCAGGAAGTCGGTGTTGTTGTTGACACCCACCACGGTGCCCTTCTCGCCCAGCCAAGCACTGCCCGCCACGCTGGCGAGGGTCTCGATGACGGTGCAGTACACGCCGCCGTTCACGATCCCGGCGGGCTGATGCAGCTGCGGCGTGACCACCCATTCCGCCGACACGCGGTCACCGGTGAGTTCGGTGAACTTCACGCCGATGAGATCAGAGAAGGTGCCCTCGCTGAATTTGGTCATGAGCTCGGGCGTCACGTCGGCCATGGACTTGATCGAGGAGAAATCGTCGGTCATGCGATCACATTGGCACAGGCCCGGAAAACGAAGGCGGCGGGCTCCCCTGGAAAGGGGAACCCGCCGCGGCAGTGGACCGGGGGTCTCCGGCAGCCCTCCGTGACTCTCACTCGGTCCCCAACGCCGATTCCGAGTGTAGGTCAGGCTTACCTAACAAATCAAGTCCTTCGAGGACTCGACTCAGAATCGAACCGGCCTACGGACCGGCAGTCCGCGATCCTCCAGCGCCGCCAGCATGGCCTGTCCACGACGCGCACCCTCGACCGACGAGGTGTTGGCCAGCGCCGGAACGTAAGTCGCCGCACCCACAATGGATTCCGCGACCAGCGACCAGAATCGCCGCACCCCCAACCCGGCACAGCGCAGCATGGCCTCCTGGATCAGCGTCAGCGCGGGTTCGCAGCGATGCGCCAGCCAGACGTACATGGCGGGCTCGCACGGCAGCGTCACCACACCGGCCTCGGATCCCAACCGGTCGCCATCGACCACGCGAATCGTGGTGTCCGCCAGCCCGGCCCAGTCGATGCCGCCGTCATTGTCGGTGTGGATCCAGAGGTTCTCCAGGCCCGGATCCCAGGCCCGCCCCTCCGACACCACCATGGCCATGACCCGGCCCACGACCGCATGGATCAGCGCGGTGGCCACCACCTCGGCGGCGATATCGGCATTGCTCATCTCGGCGGCGTGCCGCCGGTACATGACCTCGATGCGACCCTCGCGTATCCCGTCGGCCAGCCGCCACCAGCGACGTTTCCCCTGTTCAGCCATGGGCGCGACGGCGTAGACACGCGGGTGCTCGGGTTGCAGGTTGCGCAGCCGCGCACAAGCGCGGTTGAAGGCGATCCTCACTGGGCCCTTTTCAAGACCACGAGGCAGGCAAACGGTTACGGGTTCGGGCACTCGAATCTCCTCAATCATCGACATTTCCGGCCGAAACGAAAGATAGGTTAGGCTTACCAGACTAAATTGAGCAATGAATGCGTCAGGAGTAGTTCGTCACCGTGCCCGCCGTAGTCACCACCAGACGGCGACGTCTGTCCGGACTTCTTCTGTTGGGCGTTCTGCTGCTCGTCGCAGTGGCCGCCAGCATCGCTCTCGGATCACGCGCTTTGTCCCCGCAGACGGTGTACGAAGCACTCACCTGTCCGGGCGGATTGCCGCTCACCTGCCCCGCCGACGGATCGGCCGCGCAGATCGTGCGCGAATTGCGGCTGCCCCGAACCGGACTCGCCCTCATCACTGGACTCGCGCTCGGCATGGCGGGTGCACTCATTCAGGGCTATACCCGGAATCCGCTGGCTGACGCGGGATTGCTCGGCATCAATGCGGGCGCGGCCTTCTTGGCGGCGCTGAGCATTCATCTGCTCGCGCTGACCTCACCCACGCAATACATCTGGTTCGCCTTCGCGGGCGCGCTGCTCGCGGGTGTGGTGGTTTTCGGGGTGTCCTCGCTGGGCGGCGGCAAGGCCAGTCCGTTATCGCTGGTCCTCGCGGGCGCGGCCGTCACCGCATTTCTCCAGGCCATGACCAATGTCGTGGTGCTGATGGACGGCACCGCTCTCAATACCTACCGGTATTGGGTGGTCGGCGATGTGGCCGGGCACGACTCCTCGGTCTTTCGCCAGGTGCTGCCCTTCCTGATCGTCGGCGCGGTCCTGGCGCTCGCGGCCACCCCCGGCCTCAATCTGCTCAGCCTCGGCGATGATGTGGCTCGCGGCCTCGGCGTGAACCTGGCCCGCAGCCGCACCCTCGGGCTGCTCGCCGTGGTTCTGCTCGCGGGCGCGGCCACCGCCGCCGTCGGACCCATCGCCTTCCTCGGCTTGATCGTCCCCCACCTGGCCCGATCCATTACCGGCCCCGACTATCGCTGGCTGGTCCCCTATTCCGGATTGCTCGGAGCCCTGGTCCTTTTGATCGCCGACACCGTGGGACGGCTCATCGCCCGGCCCGGCGAACTCCAAGCCGGATTCACCCTGGCCGCCCTCGGCGCGCCCTTCTTCATCCTCCTGGTCCGCCGCCGAAAGCTGGTCAGCCTGTGAGCCTTACGACTGTCCGCCCGGCCGTACGCGTCGGCGGCTTCTCGGCGGTGCTGCGAATCAGCGCGCTGCTCACGGTGATTGGGCTCGTCGCCCTCCTGCTCGGATTGTTCGCGCTGGATATCGCGATGGGCGAGTTCCGGATTCCGCTCGGGCGAGTGCTGGATGTGCTCGGCGGCGGGGGAACTCGTGCACAGCGGTTCGTGATCATGGATTCGCGGCTGCCACGGGCGCTGACCGCGGTGGTGGTCGGCGCGGCCCTGGGATTGGCGGGCGCGGTGACCCAATCGATCCTGCACAACCCCCTGGCCAGCCCCGACATTCTCGGAATCACTTCCGGTGCCAGTGTCGGTGCCGTCGCCGTACTGGTGGGAGTCGGCGGCGCGAGCACCGGTGTGGCTGCGGCACTGGGAGTTTCCTTCGCCGCGCTGGCGGGCGGGCTGTTGACCGCGGTCCTCATCTATGTCCTGGCCTGGGGACGAACCGCCACCGGCGACAGCGGCGTCATGGGATTTCGCCTGGTACTCATCGGAATCGGCGTGAATGCGGCGCTGCTGTCGGTGGTGAGCTGGCTGCTCACCCGCGCCACCCTGACCGATGCGGCGCATGCGCAGCAGTGGCTGACCGGCTCGCTGAACACCGCCGACTGGTCCACCCTGGTTCCGGCCACCATCGGCCTAGTCATCGCCCTGGCGGTCACCGCCGGATCCGCCCGCACCCTCGCGACCTTGCGCTTCGGCACCGATACCACCCGCGTGCTGGGCGTCCGAATCCAAACGCAGCAGGCGATTCTCATCGGCGCGGCCGTGGTCTGCGCCGCGCTGGCGACCGCCGCGGTCGGGCCGCTCGGGTTCGTCGGCCTGGCCGCGCCGCAGATCGCGCGCCGCCTGCTGCGCACGCCCGGTGAGCCGATCATCGCCTCCGCGCTGGTCGGCGCCATCGCCGTGGTGGGCGCGGACTTGATCGCGCGCACCGTCTTTCCCCTCTCCGTGCCGGTCGGTGTGGTGACCGCCGCGGTCGGTGGACCGTTCCTGCTCTTTCTGCTCGTTCGCACCAACCGGAAGGCGACACTGTGACCATCTCTGCGGACCATCAGGTTTCGGCGGCGCATCGGCTGGGCGCGGAGGACATCACGCTGGGTTACGGCGATCGGGTGATCGTGGACGGTCTCTCGGTGGATATCCAGCCCGGCGTGATCACGACGGTCATCGGGCCGAACGGGTGCGGCAAGTCGACGCTGCTGCGGTCCCTGGGCCGCCTGCTGCGCCCGAAGAACGGCCGAGTCGTGCTGGACGGCAAGGCCATATCCACCATGAAGACCAAGGACATCGCGCGCATTGTCGGCATGCTGCCACAGACTCCGGTCGCTCCCGAAGGTCTCACCGTGGCGGATCTCGTTGCGCGCGGACGTCATCCGCATCAGTCCTGGCTGCGGCAGTGGTCCGCCGATGACGAGACCGAAGTGGCCGCCGCGCTGGAACAGACCGGCATCGCCGATCTGGCCGGACGCACCCTCGACGAACTCTCCGGCGGCCAGCGCCAGCGCGCCTGGATCTCCATGGCCCTCGCCCAGGGCACCGACATCCTGCTCCTGGACGAGCCGACCACCTATCTGGATCTGGCCCACTCCCTCGAGGTCCTCGACCTGGTCGATCGCCTGCACGACGATTACGGCCGCACGGTCGTCATGGTCCTGCACGATCTGAATCTGGCCATCCGCTACAGCGATCAGCTCATCGTCATGTGCGCGGGACGGATCATCGCGCAGGGCGAGCCCGCCGACATTGTCACAGCCGATCTTTTGCGGGAAGTTTTCGGCCTCCGCGCCGAAGTTCTGGAGGATCCGGTGTCCGGTCGGCCCATGATCGTGCCCATCGGCACCCGCCATATTCGTGACGCACACGCCGAGCTATGACCAATACCACACAGCAACCAGCCGGTTACGACGACCTGTAGTACGCATTTGTGTCGTTGCCTCCGTAAACTTGTGGAATGGCAGGACTTGGTGAACTCGAGAAAGCGGTCATGGACCAGTTGTGGTCGGCCGATGAACCCCAGACGGTCAGGCAGGTCCACGAAGCCCTCGCCCAGCGTCGCGAACTCGCGTACACCACGGTGATGACCGTTCTGCAACGCCTCGCGAAGAAGAATCTGGTCGTCCAGCAGCGCGACGACCGCGCCCATCGCTACGCCCCCGTGCACACTCGCGACGAACTCGTCGCCAGCCTCATGGTGGATGCGCTGCAACAAGCAGACGAAGTGGGCAGCCGGCGCGCGGCCCTGGTGCACTTCGTCGAACAGGTCGGAGCCGACGAGGCTGCCGCACTGCGCGATGCACTCGCTAAGCTCGAAGCCAACGAGGCGTCGCGTAAGGAACCCGGGGAATAATCCGGGGGTTCGAACAGCAGTAGCCTCGGCCCAGGCCCCACAACGCAGTGAGCTGAGGAAATGGACGTGACAGCGCCGGTCTTTGCCGGTCTTGCCTTGTTTCTGGCGGGACCGGCCCCGACGCTGCTCTCCAAAGCCACCTGGCCCTATCGCAGTCCGCGCGCCGCGCTGGTGCTGTGGCAGGCCATCGCGCTCGCGGCGGTGTTGTCCGCGTTCGGTTCCGGGCTCGCCATCGCCAGTCGTCTACTGGTGCCCGGACCGGACGGGCGGCCGACCACTACGCCCAGCAAGGAAATCGACGCGCTCGGGCTTCCGCTATGGTTGGCCCTCGTCGCCGTCTTCGCGCTCACCCTGCTCATCGGGGCGCGGTTGATCTGGTCGGCGATCCGGGTCGGCATCCACACGCGTCGTCGCCGGGCGCGGCACCGCATGCTGGTCGACCTGCTGGATCAGAGCGGGGTGCAACGCAAATCGGCCGATATCCGGGTGCTGGCCGCCACCGAACCCATTGCCTACTGCCTGCCGGGTCTGCGACGCCGCGTCGTCTTGAGCCAAGGCACCGTCACCAATCTCTCGGATGAGGAGCTGACCGCAATCGTCAGTCATGAGCGCTCGCACCTACGCGCCCGCCACGATCTCGTGCTGGAGGCGTTCACCGCCGCGCACGAGGCCTTCCCGCGGGTGGTGCGCTCCAAATCCGCGCTGGATTCGGTGAAACTGCTGATCGAACTGCTCGCCGATGATTCGGCGGTGAAGGTCACCGGGCCGACTCCGCTGGCGCGCGCGCTGGTCGCCTGCTCCAATTCCACTGCCCCGCAAGGTGCGATGGCGGTCGGCGGACCGACCACCCTGATTCGTATTCAGCGGCTGGCCGGGCCGATCGGCGATCTGCGCATCGCCAGCGCCGCCTACCTGGCCGCGACCGCGATTCTGGTCATCCCCACCCTGGCCGTGGCCATCCCCTGGCTGACCGAGCTGAGCCGATTGATCTCTCGTGCCTGAGTCGCGAGCGGCCGCCGCGCCGCGCTTCGCCGACCTCGGCCTGCCGCCCGTGCTGGTGCAATCCCTGCGCCGCAATGGGATCGAAACACCGTTCCCGATCCAGACGGCCGTGATCCCGGACATTCTCGCGGGCCATGACGTCCTGGGCCGCGCCGCAACGGGTTCCGGCAAGACCCTGGCCTTCGGCCTACCCATGCTGGTCAACCTCCGCGGCAAGCCCGCGGCTCCGGGCAAACCGCGCGGGCTGATCCTGGCTCCGACCCGTGAGCTGGCGATCCAGATCGAAACCGCGCTGGATGAACCCGCGCTCTCGCAGGGCCTGCGCCTGGCGACCGCCGTCGGTGGCTTGCAGATCAAGAAGCAGGAGGAACGCCTCGCGCGCGGCGTGGACCTGCTGATCGCCACCCCGGGCCGCCTCACCGACTTGATCGGGCGTCGTGCCGCCGATCTCTCCGAGGTTCGGGTCGTCACCATCGACGAGGCCGATCACATGGCCGAACTCGGCTTCCTGCCGCAGCTGACGGCCGTGCTGAATCGCGTGCCCGCCGAGGCGCAGAAGTTGCTCTTCTCCGCGACCCTGGACGACATGATCGACACGCTGGTGCAGCGCTACATGCGCACACCGGTGTCACATGCGGTGGGACCCGCACCGGTCGCGAAGGCCGCCGAGGCTGCCGCCACCGGACAGCCGGGTTCTGGCACCGAGCGAACAACCTCGGGCGAAACAGCCTCGGGCGCTGAGACTTCCGCTGGAGGCACGGTCTCCGCAAAGGCGGCGGCACAGTCCGCCGATTCGGCTCGCCCACGCTCGGCGAGCAGCTCGGTGAACGCCCCCGCGATCACCCACTACGCCCTGCATGTCCGCCGTTCCGACAAGCGCATGGTGGTCGCCGAGATCGCAGCCCGCGAGGGCCGCACCCTCTTGTTCGTCCGCACCCAGTACGGCGCGGACAAATTGGTCAACCGCCTCCGCGAGGCCGGAATCGCGGCCATCGGCCTACACGGCGGCAAGGCGCAGAACCTGCGCAACCGCACCCTCGCGGCCTTCGCGGACGGCACCGCCCCGGTCCTGGTGGCCACCGATATCGCCGCGCGCGGCATTCACATCGACGACGTCTCCCTGGTCGTCCACGTGGACCCGCCCGCCGACCCCAAGGACTACCTGCACCGCGCGGGCCGCACCGCACGCGCCGGAGCCGCGGGCACCGTGGTCACCATCGTCACCCCGGACGACCGCGAGGAGATCGAGCAACTCACCCGCCGCGCCTCGATCACCATGACCGACGTCGAAGTCCGCTCCGGCGACCAGCGCCTCGCCGAGATCACCGGCGCCCGCCGCCCCTCCGGTCGCCCCCTGGAGAACCCCCTTACACCCCCCACACCCGCTGCGGCACAACCGGATCCGAAGTCCACCCAAACCGCCCACCGTCCCACCCCCCACGGCCAAAGCCGCAAGCACACCAAGAAACGCGGCAAACCGGACTCCACCCGCCGCCGCTGACCTTTCGACACGCGCGGGGTCCCTCAGCAACACACCGATTGCTCGAGGCGATTCGCGCCCTGCGGCGATCCGCCAGCAAACCAATTTCGCTGGATCGATTCGGCGTCCGGTCATTCCCGCGAGGGAATCGCGCCGACCCGCCGCGCCGGGCACAGTCGGCGGCGTGATCGAAGAGCAGACCCGCACCGCGGCCCAGCCCCTCCGCTACACCCGGATCGACAGCACACCCGCTGGTGGTTCCCGATTCATCGAGGCCGAAATCCCGCTCGCGGAAAGGGTTCTCGCCGCGGGTGTCCCGGCCATGGCGGTCGGCGGCCTGTCGTCCGCGGCCGGAGTGTCGTTCCTGCGCAGCGGGGGATTCGACAGCGAACCGCATCCCGCCCCCGCCCGGCAGTGGGTGGTATTGCTGCGCGGAGTGCTCGAAGTGACCGCCTCGGATGGCGATCGCAGGCGCTTCAGCCCCGGTGACCTGCTGTTCGTCACCGATACCGAGGGCCGCGGGCATACCACCGTCGCGGTCGGTGAAGGCCCGTTCGAGGCGCTGTTCATACCCGAGGGAGCGTGAGCGACGGCACACGGAGCGACTGCGCGGCGACCATGCCGGGGATTGCCGACTACACTGGACCGCTGCATGTGTGACATCAGGTTGAAGCACTGTTCGGTTATGTAGTGCCTTGAACCTGCCTCCGTAGCATGGCCACCACCATAACCCCACGTCAAACCTATGAGGCGGCTTAACCGTGCAGTTTCTCCCCGGGCAGACTCCGCCCTACGACCTGACCTACGACGATGTGTTCCTGGTACCGCGCCGGACGGACGTGGCATCGCGCTTCGATGTCGACCTGTCTTCGGCTGACGGCACCGGCACCACCATTCCGCTCGTGGTCGCGAATATGACCGCCGTCGCGGGCCGTCGCATGGCCGAGACCGTCGCGCGCCGCGGTGGCATCGTGGTGCTGCCGCAGGATCTGCCGATGCAGGCTGCGGCGGACACCATTTCGTTCGTGAAGAGCCGCTCGCTCACCGCCGACACCCCGGTCACCCTGGATCCGGAGCAGTCGGTGTCCGATGCGCTGGCGCTGATTCACAAGCGCGCGCACGGTGCGGTCGTCGTGGTCGAGAACGGCAAGCCGGTCGGCGTCGTCACCGAGGCGTCCTGCTCGGATGTGGACCGCTTCGCCCGGTTGAGCACCGTCGCGGAAACCAATTTCGTGACCGCTCCGGCCGATGCCTCCCCGCGTGACATCTTCGGCCTGCTCGATGCCTCGCACACCAGCGTCGCCGTGCTGGTGAACACCGATGGCACCCTGGCCGGTGTCATGACCCGCACCGGCGCGATCCGCGCGGGCATCTACCAGCCCGCCGTCGACGCCAATGGCCAGCTGCGCATCGCCGCCGCGGTCGGCATCAATGGTGATGTCCCGGCCAAGGCCAAGGCTCTTGTCGATGCCGGTGCCGACGTGCTGGTCATGGACACCGCGCACGGCCACCAGCAGAAGATGCTGGAAGCGCTGCGCTCGGTGGCGAGCCTGGAGCTGGGCGTCCCGCTCGCCGCGGGCAATGTGGTTTCCGCCGATGGCACTCGCGATCTGATCGAGGCCGGTGCGGACATCATCAAGGTCGGTGTCGGCCCCGGCGCCATGTGCACCACCCGCATGATGACCGGTGTCGGTCGCCCGCAGTTCTCCGCGGTCGCCGAATGTGCCGCCGCCGCCAAGGAATTCGGCAAGCACGTGTGGGCCGACGGTGGCGTCCGGCATCCGCGTGACGTGGCGCTGGCCCTGGCCGCCGGTGCCGCCAATGTCATGATCGGCTCCTGGTTCGCGGGCACCTACGAGTCCCCCGGCGACCTGCGCGTCGACCGCGACGGCAACCGCTACAAGGAGAGCTTCGGCATGGCCTCCAAGCGCGCCGTCGCCGCCCGCACCGCCACCGATTCCGCGTTCGACCGGGCCCGCAAGGCGCTGTTCGAGGAGGGCATCTCCTCCTCGCGCATGCGCCTGGATCCCGAGCGTCCGGGCGTCGAGGACCTGATCGACCACATCACCTCCGGTGTGCGCAGCTCCTGCACCTACGCGGGCGCGCGCACCATCGCCGAGTTCCACGAGCGGGCCGTGCTGGGTGTGCAGTCCGCCGCTGGATTCGCCGAGGGTCGCCCGCTGCCGTCCGGCTGGTGATCCTCCGCACGTAGTACCGCACATCGAAGCCCGGCGAGTCGCGCGAGATTCGCCGGGCCTCGCTGTCCGGACCCGTCACGCGAAACACGGCGCGGCAGCCGGTAATATGACCGCTGTCGGGCCACACCGACACCACCCACCGAAAGGAACCAGTTGTCACCCGCGTCCGAGGGCGCCGCACAGGAGGGCTCCTCTACCGAGCCGGGTGACAAACCCGGCGCCATCGTTCTCCCAGCACTGCAAACGGCCGGGTGGTGCTGACCTTGTCGGCCGTGCTCACCGTTCTCAGTCTTCTCGGCTTCATCGCACTGACCGCCGGTACCGCGCTGTTCGTGGCCGCGGAATTCTCCCTCACCGCCTTGGAACGCTCCACCGTGGAGGCGCACGCCCGCGAGGGCGACCGCCGCGCCCGGCAGGTGCGTCAGGCGCATCGCACGCTGTCGTTCCAGCTCTCCGGCGCGCAGCTGGGCATCACCATCACCACGCTGATCACCGGTTATATCGCCGAGCCCGTACTGGCGCGACTACTCGAACCGCTGTTCTCCGCACTGGGCCTGGAAGGCCCTGCCGTGCACGGTGTTTCGCTGGCGCTGGCGCTGATCATCGCGACCTCGCTGTCCATGATCTACGGCGAGCTGGTGCCCAAGAACATTGCCATCGCGTCACCGCTGTCGGTCGCGCGGCAGACCGCGGGGCCGATGATCTGGTTCTCCACCGCCTTCCGCTGGTTGATCAATTTCCTGAATGGGTCGGCCAACTGGGCCGTGCGCCGACTGGGCATCGAACCGGCGGAGGAATTGCGTTCGGCGCGTTCGCCGCAGGAACTCGGCTCGCTGGTGCGCACCTCGGCGCTGCACGGCGCGCTCGATCAGCGCACGGCGCAGGTGGTGGATCGCTCGCTGCAATTCGGCGAGCGCACCGCGGAGGAGCTCATGACCCCGCGCGTGAAGATCGAATCCCTCGATCAGGACGACACCATCTCCGATCTCATCGATGCCGCCCGCGAGACCGGGTTCTCCCGATTCCCGGTCATCGACGGCGATCTCGACAACACGCTCGGCGTGGTGCACATCAAACAGGCGTTCCTGCATCCGATTTCCGAGCGCCGCACCTGCAAGCTCAAGACCATCGCGCAGCCGGTGCCGATCGTGCCCGCCAGCCTCGACGGTGATGAGGTGCTCGATCGGGTGCGCCGCGACGGCATGCAGGTGGCCCTGGTGGTCGACGAATACGGCGGCACCGCGGGCATTGTCACCATGGAGGACCTGATCGAGGAGATCCTCGGCGATGTCCGCGATGAGCACGACGAGGAGGAGCTCGATGTGCGCCGCACCGCCGCGGGCTGGAACTGCTCCGGCCTGCTGCGCATCGACGAAGTCTCCCGCACCACCGGATACGACGCTCCCGAGGGCGAATACGAAACCCTCGGCGGCCTGGTGCTGACCCGTCTCGGCCGGATCCCGGTCACGGGTGACGAGGTCCTGCTGCCGCAACCCGGCAATGGCCCCCACCCGCTGGAACCGCATACCCGCGGCGGCTGGATCGCCAAGGTGGAGCGCATGGACGGCCGGCGCCTCGACCGGATCCTGATCCGCCCCGTCGACGCCGATGCCCTCGCGATCTGGGAGCACACTCATGGGTGACCTCTACGCGGTGCTGCTGACGTTCGTGCTGCTGCTGGGCAACGCGTTCTTCGTGGCCGCCGAATTCGCGCTCATCTCCGCGCGCCGCGACCGCCTGGAAGCCCTTGCGGCACAGGGCAAGCGCAGCGCCAATACGGTGATCGAGGCCGCCCAGAATCTGTCCATGATGCTGGCCGCGGCACAGCTGGGCATCACCATCTGCTCGATCCTGCTGGGTCGTGTCGGCGAACCGGCTGTGGCGCATCTGATTTCGGGGCCATTCGATCTGATCGGCGTGCCCGAACAACTGCTGCACCCGATTTCGTTCGCGCTGGCGCTGACCATCGTGGTGATCCTGCACATCCTGCTCGGCGAGATGATTCCGAAGAACATCGCCCTAGCAGGGCCGGAACGCTCTGCGCTGCTGCTGGTTCCGTTGCATCTGATGTGGCTGCGACTGGCGAAGCCTTTGATCTTCGTCTACAACTTCGCCGCGAATCTGACGCTGCGGGCGCTGCGTATCGAACCGAAGGATGAACTGGATTCCACCGTCTCCTCCGATGAACTGGCGGAGATGTTCGGCGAATCCCGTTCGGAGGGACTCCTCGATGAGGAGGAGCATCGCCGCCTCACCCAGGCGCTGGGCTCGAGCGATCGCATTGTCGCCGATGTGATGGTGCCGCTGGCCAAGGCTCGCTCGGTGCCGCTGCGTGGTGACGGGACCACCCTCGGCGATATCGAATCCGCTGTGGCCGAAACCGGGTTCTCCCGCTACCCGGTGCGGGCGGCGGACGGCTCTCTGGTCGGCTACCTGCACGTCAAGGACGTCCTCGACCTGGTCGCCGATGATGACGCCGGACCGGGAACCCCCATCCCCCGCGCCGATATTCGCCCGCTGCCGACCCTGAGCCTCGGTTCCACCCTCTTCGAGGCTCTCGCGCGCCTGCGCCGCACCAACTCCCATCTGGGACGCGTGGTGGACAGCCGCGGCAATACGGTCGGCATTGTCGCCCTGGAAGACTTGGTGGAGGAGTTCGTCGGCACTGTTCGCGACGCCACCCACCGCCTAGCGGAGTGATCATGAGCCTGCTGTCCGACACCCAGGTCCTCGCGGGCCCCGACTGGCGCGCCCGCGCCGCCGCCCACCGCGGCCGCGTGGACGCCCTGGTCGGCCCGTACCTGGAACGCCGGGCGGCAGGCTCCAAACACCCCGTGATCGACTTCCTCTTCACCTATTACGGCCACAAACCCGCCCAGCTCAAGCGCTGGCACCCCGGCCACGGCATCACACTCCTCGACGCCACCGAATACTCCGAAGCCCGCGGCTACCACCAGATCTCGCTCCCCGGCGACAATCCCGGCTGGACCGCCGACCCAACCTTCCTCGAAAAGCGCCGCAGCACCATCGAATTCGTCACCCAACTCCTCTCCGCAACGGCCACCCGCCCCGCCCAACTCTCCTGCTTCGGCCTCCACGAATGGGCGATGGTCTACCGCACCGACGAAGTCCGCCACCAACAAGTCCCCCTCCGCCTCGGCTCGGCAGGCACCGACGCAGTCGTCGAATCAATGCAACTGCGCTGCACCCACTTCGACGCCTTCCGCTTCTTCACCCCCGAGGCCGTCCCCCTCAATATCGAGCCGCTCACCCGCGAAGACCAGGTCGACCGCGAACAGCCCGGCTGCCTTCACGCGAATATGGATATCTACAAATGGGGTTTCAAGCTCACCCCACTAATAGGCTCCGACCTCCTGCTGTCCTGCTTCGAACTAGCCTGCGCCGCCCGCGAACTCGACATGAAGGCCAGCCCCTACGACCTAGCCGAGTTCGGCTACGAGCCGATCCGCATCGAAACCCCTCAGGGCCGAGCCGAATACGTCCGCGGCCAGGCCGACATAGCCACCCGCGCCGAGACCCTGCGCACCCGCCTCCTGGATGCCTGCCGAGACCTGCTCGCCACGCCGTAAAGGGTTCCTACTGACCGTTACTCGCCAACCAGCTGGGGCAGCACCTCCTGTGCTGTCCACGCCAGGGCATCGGCCAGCTGGTCGGCGGGAACCGGGAACCACAGCGAATAGGATTCGAGCCCGCCCTCGGCTAGTGCGGAGAGTTCGTCGACGATGCCTGCCGCAGTCGGGGCGAATTCGATCTCTGGAACTTGCTTCGTGTCGACCCTACCGATCGGTCAGTTTGTGCGTTATCGTTCCGAGACGTAACCGGGACCACAGTCGGCATGGGCATGTGCCGCCGGTCACGGGCGTCAAGCTCTGAGGGAACGGGGGACCGCGATGAGGCGGTTAGCGGGAATGCGGCGGTCGAGGCCTGCGGGCATGTTGGCTGCGGCTGCTATGTGTGCGGCTGTGCTGCCGATCGGTGGAGCTTCGGCCGATTTGCAGGACGATATCGGGAATGCTGTGCAGCAGTTCTTCGATGTCGGGCGGACTTCGGTGCCGCGTGCGGACTGCGGGGCGGATTCGCTGCCGGAGACCGGGTTGCAGGGGGATGTTCCGGCCGACGAACGCAATAGCGGGCGCAGCACTCAGGGGTATCGCTGCAATATGTCGTTTGTCGGCGGGTACGTCGGTAAGGGCGCGGGCATCACGTCGGCTACCTATGAGAACTGCTCGTATACCGGGTCGATGTTCCCGGGAAACATTCTTGGGCCCGCTTCGGGCGTGCAGGTGCTGGATGTCTCCGATCCGGCCAATCCGGTGGTTACGGGGAATCTTGCGGAACCGGCCATGCTGGCGGGGACCTGGGAGTCGCTGAAGGTCAATGCCGAGCGGAAGTTGTTGGTGGGCACCGGCGTTCCCGTCGGTGAGGGTGCGGGATATCTGTCGGTGTACGACATCTCCGATTGCGCGCACCCGCGACTGCTGAATACCGGGTCGGGCACGAATCTTCTGATGCCGCTGCCGATTACGACGCATGAGGGCGGATTCTCCCCCGATGGCCGCACCTATTGGGCTTCGGGCATCGCGCCCGGGTTCGTGAGCGCGGTCGATCTCACCGATCCCGCGAATCCGCATGTGATCTGGCAGGGACTCACCGGGATCGAGGCGCACGGGTTCGGGATCAGCCCGGACGGCAATCGCATGTATTTGTCCGCGCTGGGTGGTTTCACCGTGCTGGATATCAGCGCGGTGCAGCGGCGCGACCCGAATCCGCAGGTCCCCCACCTCGGCCGGGTGTTCTGGACGGACGGGTGGGCCACGCAGCACAGCATTCCGGTCACCTATGACGGCAAGCCGTTCCTGTTCACCGTGGACGAGGGCGGGGCGGGCGGGGTGAAGCTCATCGATATCTCCGACGAGACGAATCCGACGGTCGCCGCGAAGATCAAGCTGGAGATCAACCTGCCGGAGAACCAGGATTCGGCGATGGCCTCGGCCATGGGCGGGTCGGTGTTCTCCTATGACGCGCACTACTGCGCGGCCGACCGGCCGGAAAATCCGACCGCATTGGCGTGCGGCTGGGAGGAATCCGGGATTCGCGTGTTCGATGTGCGGGATCCGTTCCATGCCCGCGAGATCGCGTATTTCAATCCGCCCGCCCGCAAGGGCCGCAATCTGGAGCTGTGGAATTCGCCGCACGCGCTGGCCTCGCTCATCGGCGTGCCGGTCATGGAGTTCCCGTCGGCGGCACGCGCCTTGCTGGAGGGCAAATTCGATCCGTCCCAGGCGCTTTCGTCTCGCACCGGGATGATCGCGTTCGGTGATCTGTCCACCGACTGGTGCTTCGCGCCGCCGGAGTGGCATGGAAGCCAGCTGTGGACCACCTGCAATGACAATGGCTTCATGGTGTTGCAGCTCGCCGATGAGGTGTACACGCCGCCCGCCGATCAGCGGTCCGTGGTCGGGTCGTGACCGGCAATCGATGGCTGCGCGCGGCGGGACTCGCCGCGCTCGCCTTCGCCCTCGTGGCTGTCGGAATGGTGTTGCGGCCGTTGGTGATTACCGACAATCAGTCGGCACCCGCGGTACTCACACCGGTCGAGGTCGGCTTCGTGCAGGACATGGCGGCGCACCATCAGCAGGCCTTGATCATGGTGCAGCGCTTGGATTCCGGCGTCGATCCCGGTGTGCGTCAGCTGGCCCAGCAGATCGCCGATACCCAGCGCATGGAGATCGGCACGCTCATGGGCTGGCTGCGCCTGGCGAATGCCTCGCCTACCTCCTCGCATCCGATGGCCTGGATGAAGACCGAAAACAGTGGCGGGCACAATCATTCGGGCATGAGCACCACGTCGACAGCCGCCTCGGCCGACAGCATGCCCGGCATGGCGACGCTGGCCGAACTCGACGCACTGGCCGCTGCCCGCGGCTCCGACGCCGAAACTCTCTTCCTGCAACTCATGCTGCGCCACCATCGCGGCGGCGTGGCCATGGCGCAGGCGGCCGACGGCCTGGTCACCTCCGGACCGGTGAAGGAATCCGCGCGTGGCATGATCACCACACAGAGCCAGGAAGCCGGGCTCATGACCCTGCTACTGGCACAGCGGAACGCGCAACCCCTGTCCTGACGTGCTGAAATTCACTGAGTACGCAGTCCGGGCCTCGGTATCGTCGAGTGAGTGGACGGCCATCCGGCCGGGAGAGGTTGGGCTGCACCATGACCGAGGCGGAGCCGCGAATCATCCCCGAGTACGCACACGGCTATCCCGGCGTGGCGTTCGGAGGTTATGTCGCGGGCCTGCTGGCTGGTCGCAGTAGTGTCGATACCGTGCGCGTCGATTTCCGCCGTGCCGTCCTCGTGGAAACCCCGCTGCTGCTCACGGCTTCGAGCGATGGCCGCACCGCCTTCACTTCCCCCGACGACACTCTCCTCGTCGAGGCCACCCCGGCGGAACTCACCATCGACCCGCTACCCGCCCCCTCCTGGTCCGATGCGAAGCGAGCCACCGAAACCGCCCTGACCTCCCCCGCCCGCGTCCGCACCGACTGCTTCGGATGCGGCATCGATTCCCCGCGCGGCTTGCGATTGTTCCCGTGGTCAGTAAAGGAACGGCAACTGATCGTCGCCGCCTGGACCCCCGACCCCACACTGGGCGACGAACACGGCAACCTCCCACCCGAGCTGGTCTGGTCCGCCCTCGACTGCCCCGGCGGCCTAGCCGCCTGGATCTACTCCGGCATGGGCCGAGGCGCCTTGACCGCCGCCCTCACAGCCACCCAACTCCGCCCGATACCAGCAGGCGCCGACTACATCTCCCACGCCTGGCCCCTGCACCGCGACGGCCGCAAACACACAGTCGCAGTAGCCCTTTCCACCTCCGATGGCGAATTGTGTGCGCTGGCCGAAGCCCTCTGGATCGAACCGAGGACGGACTGACCCAGAATTTCTAGCGCGGCTGCGGCATTGACTTGCCGGTTCGTGAAAATTATCTTCATGAAGTGAGTTCAGCGGAGAAGGAATCTTCCAGAGGGCCCCTGGCTTCGCCGCGCTCGACGAGCGCGTTGCGTGCGAGTGTCCGCGCCCTCCTTCCCTCCATGACTCCGGCCATGCAGCGGATCGCCGAGACCGTTGCTGCCGATCCGGCGGGTTGCGCTGAGCTCACCGTCACTCGGCTCGCGGAGCGCACCGGGACCAGCGAAGCGACGGTCTCGCGGACCGCGCGCACCCTTGGATACCGCGGATATCCGGAGCTGCGGCGCGCGCTCGCTGCACTGGCTGCGAGCCAGGAGAACATGGGACCGGAGGCGCTGACCGTCGTCGAAGTGGACGATCCCCTGTCCACGGTGATCGCCAAACTCGCCAGGGAAGAGCGGCAGGTGCTGGCCGATACCGCCGCACTGCTGGATGTGGCACAGCTCGGGGGTGCGGTCGAGGCGCTCGCCGCAGCCCGGCGTATCGACGTCTATGGGATTGCCGCGTCCGGGCTGGTCGCCATTGATCTCGCACAGAAGTTGCTGCGTATCGGGCTCATTGCGCATGCACACACCGAATTGCATTTGGCCGTCACCAGCGCGGTGCAGTTGCGCGCGGGCGATGTCGCCATCGCGATCTCGCACTCCGGCAGCACTATCGACGTGCTCGAACCGCTTCGGCGCGCACGCGAGAACGGGGCCACCACGGTTGCCGTCACCAGTCGCCCGGCGGGAACCATCGCCCGCACCGCCGACCATGTGCTGACCACCGCGGCGGGGCAGGAGAGTGCGTTACGCCCGGCCGCCATGGGTAGCCGCACCAGCCAGTTGCTGGTTATCGACTGCCTGTTTATCGGTGTCGTGCAACGCACATATGACACCGCTCGCCAGGGACTGATCGCCTCCCACGAGGCCCTCGCGGCCCGACATCCTCAGCAGAAATGAGCCGCCCCATGACCGGCCCCTATGCCGAACTCCAGGTTCAGCTCGCGAGTCTCGCCACCGAGGCGTTCAATCCCGAACTGGCCGATATCGATACGCTGCCGACGGCGGAGATCGCCCGGCTCATGAATGCCGAGGATGCTCGCGTTCCGGCTGCCATCGGGGAGCATATTCCCGAAATCGCCCGTGCCATAGAGGAAATCGCCGAGCGGATGGCGCGCGGTGGGCGGCTGATCTATGCGGGTGCGGGGACGGCGGGCCGTCTGGGCGTGCTGGATGCCAGTGAAGCGCCGCCGACCTTCAATACCGCGCCGGGTCAGGTGACCGGGCTGATCGCGGGCGGGGCGGCCGCCATGACACAGGCGGTGGAGGGTGCGGAGGACGATTCCGATGCCGCTGCAATGGATCTCGATGCTCTCGGCCTCACCGCCGAGGACACGGTTATCGGTATCTCGGCCTCCGGCCGCACCCCCTATGCGGTCGGCGCGGTCGAACACGCACGGGCCAGGGGCGCATTCACGGTCGGGTTGTCGGGCAACTCCGGATCAGCCCTCGGCGCTGCCGCCGATCTCGCCATCGAGGTCGTCACCGGTCCCGAATTGGTTTCCGGCTCAACCCGATTGAAAGCGGGAACCGCCCAAAAGCTGGTCCTCAATATGATCTCGACCATCACCATGATCCGGCTCGGCAAGACCTACGGAAATCTCATGGTCGACGTTCGATCCTCCAATCGGAAGCTCGAAGCGCGTTCGCGCCGCCTGGTCGCGCACGCCACCGGAGCCGGGGCTGACGCCGTCGAAGCCGCCCTCACCGCCGCCGATGGCGAGGTGAAGAACGCCATTCTCATCCTGCTCGGCGAGGTCGACGGTCCGACCGCCGCCCGCCTGCTCACCGAAACCGACGGACACCTCCGCGAGGCCCTGGCCCGCACCCGCCACTGAGAAAGCCTGCACCATGGATAAATACGGCACGTTCGCCGCCGATCTGCTCGACCTCGTCGGCGGGGCGGAGAACGTCAATTCGGTCGCCAATTGCATGACCCGGCTGCGGCTGGGGATCAATGACCCCGGCAAGGTCGCGGACCAGCGGATCAAGGATTACGACGGGGTGCTGGGCGTCGTCGATGGCGATACCTACCAGATCGTGCTGGGTCCCGGCGCGGTCACCAAGGTCGCCGAGGCATTCGGGAAGTTGGTGGATGAGCACCGGGTCGCCGTTCCTGCCGGTAAGCCTGCGGGCAATGACGCCGAACGGCTCGCCGCCGAAGGCGCGGCTTTGAAGGCAAAACAGAAGGCCCGCAACGAAACCCCCTTCAAACTATTTCTGCGCAGGATCGCCAATATCTTTGTTCCGCTGATCCCGGCGCTGATTGCCGCAGGCATTATCGCGGGCATCAATGGCCTGCTGATAAACCTGCACTGGCTCAACGGCATTCAGCCCGCGCTGGCTGCCATCTCGGGCGGTTTCATGAGCCTGATCTCGGTCTTCGTCGGATACAACGCGGCCAAGGAGTTCGGTGGCACACCGATCCTCGGCGGCGCGGTCGGCGGCATCATCGTGTACGCGGGCGTCGCCAAGATCGTCGTGTTCGGTCAGCATCTGAGTCCCGGGCAAGGCGGTGTACTCGGCGCACTGGGTGCGGCCGTCCTGTGCGCCTATCTCGAAAAATGGTTCCGCCGTTGGGTTCCCGAAACTCTCGATGTGCTCGTCACCCCTACGCTGGCCCTGCTGATCTCGGGTTTGGTGACGCTGTTCGTCCTCATGTTCATCGCCGGTGAGGTCTCGACTGCCATCGGCCACAGCGCCACCTGGCTGCTCACGCATGCGGGTGCGGTGGCGGGCCTGATCCTCGGCGGCCTGTTCCTGCCCTTGGTCATGCTCGGCTTGCACCAGGCGTTGATCCCGATTCACACCACGCTCATCGAGCAGCAGAGCTACACCGTCCTGCTCCCGATCCTGGCCATGGCCGGCGCGGGTCAAGTCGGCGCGGCCATCGCCATCGCCCTACGTCTGAAGCGCAACAAGGCAATCCGCAAAACCATCCGCTCCGCCCTGCCCGCCGGCCTGCTCGGCGTCGGCGAGCCGCTCATCTACGGCGTCTCCCTCCCCCTGGGCCGCCCGTTCATCACCGCCTGCATCGGTGGCGCGCTCGGTGGCGGGTTCATCGGCCTGGTCTCTCAGATCGGCACCACGGTCGGCTCCAAGGCGATCGGCCCATCCGGCCTGGCGCTGTTCCCACTTCTGGACGGCAGCAATGGAATCGGCCCCGCCGTCGCCATCTATGCGGGCGGCCTGCTGGTCGGTTACGCGGGAGGCTTCCTCGCCACCTACTTCTTCGGTTTCAGCAAGGAGATGCTCGAAGACCTGAACAGCGAGGCCGCCGCCGAGGAGCTGGAGGAACTCGAACACGCCGCCTAGCTCCCCAACACCGCGCCCCCTCAACTAATTGACATAACCAATTCTCAAGATCGACATGAAAACTGCGACACGCTTGAGAATCTGCGGAGTACGCAGAAGCGCAGTCGATTTCCATGTTCCACGCCGCTCGCCTGTGTACCTTTCAAGCCCATGCCGTCATTCATGCACGAGGGATTGATCGAGCTCTTCCGAACGCAGCCCACCCTGGCGGCATGGTTCCTGACAGATGTCTTCGGCATTCCGATGCCCGAGTTTCGCGGGGCTCGCACAGATTCCTGCGATTTCACTGATATCAAGCCGCGTGAGTTTCGCGAGGACACGGCCCTGGTTCTCATCGACGATGCGGGCGCTCCACTCGTCGGCATCGTCGTGGAGATCCAACTCGGAAAGGACAGCACCCGCCAATGGAGCTGGCCGGTATACATCAGCACATTGCGTGCCCGGCTTCAGTGTCCAACATATTTGCTGGTCGTATCGCCGCAGCCAGGAGTGGCAGCGTGGTGCCGAGAACCGATCGAGCTCGGCCATCCGGGGCTGGTTCTACGGCCCCTCGTCCTCGGCCCGGAGCGGATTCCGCCGGTCACCGATCCCGAGGACGCGGCTGCTGTTCCCGAACGAGCAGTATTGTCCGCAATTGCCCACGGCGAGAGCCGCGACGCCGATGCGGTGTTCACGGCCCTGCTGGTAGGGCTGCACCACGCCGATGATGAACACGCGAAAATGTACTATGACCTTGTGCTCACGGCGCTGTCCGACGCAGCGCAACACCGTCTGGAGGCACTGATGGCGACCAAGTACGAATATCAAAGTAACTTCGCCCGCACCTACGTGGCTGAAGGACGGGCTGAGGAGGCCGCCCGCAATCTGCTCCGATTCCTTGAGTTCCGCGGTGCCGCCATCTCTTCGGCGACCCGTGATCGGATCACCACATGCACCGATCCAGAGCAACTCGAGGCCTGGATCGACTGCGCACTCGCACCCGATTTCACTGGAGAGCTTCCGTGATCATGAGGGACGGGCTGTAATGAGCGGCTCCCCTGATCGGGCGTTCGGGTCGATCAGGGGAGTTCGGTTGTCAGAGGTTGCCGACGGTGTGTTCCAGGCGGCGGGCTACCAGGTCTCGGGCGGATTCTCGGAGGGCGGGGCGGTAGCCGGAGGGGTAGACGGGGTCGGCGGGGGCGTAGGTCTTGAGGACTTCTTTGGCGAGGGTGATTTTGTGGACTTCGGTGGGGCCGTCGGCGATTGCCATTACTTGGGCGTAGTTCATCATGTCTACGAAGGGGAGGTCGGTGCTTACGCCGATTGCGCCGTGTAGGTGCATGGCGCGTTGGGCTATGTCGTGCATGACTTTTGGCATGGCCACCTTGATGGCGGCTATGTCGTGGCGGACCTTGCGGTAGTCCTGTTCCTTGTCGATGCGCCAGGCGGTGCGGAGGACGAGAAGGCGGAATTGCTCCATTTCTATCCAGCTGTCGGCGATTTTTTCCTGGGTCATTTGGAGGCCGCCGAGGACGCCCTTGCGCATGGGGCGGGAAACTGCTCGTTCGCACATCATGTCGAAGGCCTTGCGCACCATGGCGACCGTGCGCATGGCGTGGTGGACGCGGCCGCCGCCGAGGCGGGTTTGGGCGACGATGAAGCCGAGGCCTTCCGCGCCGAGGAGGGCGTCGGCGGGGACGCGGACGTCGGTGAAGCGGAGGTGGCCCTCGTTTTCGCTGAAGCCGGGGACGGTGAAGTTGCGGACGATTTCGAGGCCGGGGGTGTCGGCGGGGACGATGAACATGGACAGGCGCTTATGGGGTTCGGCGTCCGGATCGGTGACCACCATGACGATGTGGAAGGCGGCGAATTCGGCGGCGGAGTTGAACCACTTCTCGCCATTGATGACCCAGGAGTCGCCGTCTCGCACGGCGCGGGTGCGGAAGGCGGTCGGGTCGGAGCCGCCGGTGGGTTCGGTCATGACGTAGCAGGAGCCGATTTCGCCATCGAGCAGGGGCTGTAGGTATTTCGCCTTCTGCTCGGGGGTGCCGAAGTGGGCGAGGATCTCGGCATTACCGGAATCCGGTGCCTGACAACCGAAAACGAGCGGAGCCCACTTGGAGGTGCCGATCACCTCATTGAGCAGCGCCAGCTTCACCTGACCGTAGCCGGGGCCGCCGAGTTCGGGGCCGAGGTGGCAGGCCCACAGGCCCTGCTCTTTCACCTTCTCCTGCAAGGGTTTCATGAGCGCCCGGATCTCGGGGTTCTTGCGGTCGTAGGGCTCCGGGTAGAGCAGGTCGAGGGGTTCGACCTCGCTCTTCACGAACTCGGCAACCCAGTCCAGTTTCTTCTGGTACTCCGGGTCGGTGTCGAAATCCCAAGCCATGGTCAGCCTTTCGTCTTGTTCGATGCCGGTGTAGAGACACCGTCAAGGAGGGTGAGAGTGAGAATGTCGGCGATCTGATCGGGGGTGTGTTCGCCGTCGGGCCGGTACCAGGCGCTGACCATATTGAGCATGGCCACCATGCTGTTGGTAACCACGTGATCATTGGTGCGCAGGCGGCCTGCCGCGTAGGCCTCGTCGACGACGCGCTGCCAGCACTGTTGAATACCGTCACGCAGTTCTTGCAGGTCGGCCTGACGTTCGCCGGTCAGCGCTCCGGCATCGCGCAGCGCAATGGTGACCTCATGACGATGCTCGATGATCAGCCGGACATGACTGCGAATCAGGTTGCGCAGCTTGGCCATCGGCTCGTCATCGGCACCAGCGATCTGCTCCGCCGCCTCGAGCATGTGCGCGGTGTACCCGCGCCGGATCTGGAAGAGCAGTTCTTCCTTGGATTTGATGTGGTAGTACAGCGCACCACGTTGAATCCCGGCCCGCTCGCCGATCTCACCGACGCTGGTCGCGTGAAATCCCTTCTCCGCGAACAGTTCCATGCCCGCCCGCATGATCCGTTCCCGAGTCTCCCCCGGGCTCGCTTCCGAGGCGGGTGGCCGCCCGCGCCGCCGGGCCGGAACCTCGGCGGTCATCGCCAGCCACCGTCCAATGCCAAGGTGGCTCCGGAGCAGAAGGCCGAGGCGTCGGAGGCGAAGAACAGTGCGGCCCCGACGATATCGGCGGGCGCACCGATCCGCCGGAGCGCATTCACCTGCGACAGGGCCGTACGCATCTCTTCCGGCCACGCCTTGGCAATATCGGTGTCGAAGGCTCCGGGCCGAATGGTGTTGACCCGCACGGCAGGCCCGTAGCTCTGTGCCAGCCCGGCCGACAGATTCTCGAGCCCCGCCTTGGCGGCCGCATAAGGCACCGCCATGGGCTCGGGCCGAACCGCCTCGATGGACGAGATATTGATGATCGACCCACCACCGGCGACAGCCATCCGCGCCGCGATCAATGCCGACAACCGGAACGGCCCCTTCAAATTGGTCGCGATGACCTTGTCGAACATGCTCTCCGACACCTGGTCCAAGCTCGGGTACAGCAGCGACATGCCCGCATTGTTGACCAGCACGTCAACCCGCCCGAACTCCGCGTAGGCGGCCTCCACGAGCGCCTCGCACTGCCCCCAGTCGCCCACATTGCACGCCACGGCCAGGGCCCGTCGCCCGTGCTTGTCCCGGATGAGAGTGGCTAATTCCTCACACGAATCCAGCTTGCGGCTGGCGATGACCAGGTCCGCGCCCTCATCCGCGAAGGCCAGCGCCATCTCGCGCCCGAGCCCCCGGCTACCACCGGTGACCACAATGACCTTGCCTGACAAGGACTTTCCCATGAATCGCACCTTCGCGCTCGGGACCGGGTAAATGTTCCAAGCAGTACATTAAATGTACCGGCCGATACAATCAAGACTCGCCGCAAGACCCGGAACCGCGGGACCCGAGTGGGTCGCCTCATACCCACGAGTAACATGACAGGCGTACTTTTTACCGAACATCACAGCCCACCCGGCTTTCTCGAAACGAGGCAGTAGATGACAGAGCGGATTCAGGTCGGCGGTCTCCAGGTCGCGCGCGTCCTTCACGATTTCGTGGAGAACGAGGCTCTTCCCGGTACCGGCGTAGACTCCGCCGCGTTCTGGTCGGGTGCCGAGGCCGTCATCAACGACCTGGCCCCCCGTAACCGGGCTCTGCTCGCAGAACGCGACGACATCCAAGCCAAGATCGACGAGTGGCACCGCGCCAACCCCGGCGCCGGCTACGACAAGGCTGCCTACAAGCAGTTCCTGTCCGAGATCGGCTACTTGCGTCCCGAACCGGCCGATTTCAAGATCGGTACCGAGAACGTGGACGCCGAAATCGCCACCCAGGCCGGACCGCAGCTGGTCGTGCCGGTGATGAACGCCCGCTTCGCCATCAATGCGGCGAACGCGCGCTGGGGCTCGCTGTACGACGCGCTGTACGGCACCGACGCCATCTCCGAGGAGAACGGCGCCGAGAAGGGCACCGGCTACAACAAGGTCCGCGGTGACAAGGTCATCGAATGGGCCCGCAACTTCCTCGATGACGCCGTGCCGCTGATCACCGGCTCGCATATCGGCTCGACCAAGTACTCGATCGAGGACGGCGAGCTCGTGGTCGGCCTCGAGGATGGCACCGACATCGGCCTCGCCGATAACGACACGCTGGTCGGATACCTGGGCGATCCGGCGAACCCGACCTCGATCCTGCTCAAGCACAACGGCCTGCACATCGAGATCCAGATCGATCCCAGCTCCCCGGTCGGTTCCACCGACACCGCGGGTGTCAAGGATCTGGTGCTGGAGTCCGCGGTCACCACGATCATGGACTTCGAGGATTCGGTGGCGGCCGTGGACGCCGAGGACAAGGTCCTCTGCTACCACAACTGGCTGGGCCTGATGAAGGGCGAGCTGGCGGAGTCGGTGTCGAAGGGCGGCAAGACCTTCACCCGCACCATGAACGCCGACCGCGTCTACACCGCGCTCGACGGTTCCGAGCTGGTGCTGCACGGCCGCTCGCTGCTGTTCGTCCGCAATGTGGGTCACCTGATGACCTCGGACGCCATCATCGACAAGGACGGCTTCGAGGTCCCCGAGGGCATCATGGACGGCCTGATCACCGTCCTGGCCGCCAAGCACGCCCTCAATGGCGACACCAAGCTGAAGAACACCCGCACCGGCTCGGTCTACATCGTGAAGCCGAAGATGCACGGTCCCGACGAGGTCGCCTTCACCAATGAGCTGTTCGGCCGCATCGAAGGCGTCGTGGGCCTGCCCGCGAACACCCTCAAGGTCGGCATCATGGACGAGGAGCGCCGCACCACGGTGAACCTGAAGGCGTCCATCCACGCCGCCAAGGACCGCGTCGTCTTCATCAACACGGGATTCCTGGACCGCACCGGCGACGAGATCCACACCTCCATGGAGGCCGGGCCGATGGTCCGCAAGGCCGAGATGAAGGCCCAGCAGTGGATCAAGTCCTACGAGGACTGGAATGTCGACACCGGCATCGCCACCGGCCTGCCCGGTAAGGCGCAGATCGGTAAGGGCATGTGGGCCATGCCCGATCTGATGGCCGAGATGCTGGTGCAGAAGATCGCCCAGCCGAAGTCGGGCGCGAACACCGCCTGGGTGCCGTCGCCGACCGCCGCCACCCTGCACGCCACCCACTACCACCTGGTGGACGTGTTCAAGCGGCAGGCCGAGATCGCCAAGGGCGGCCCGCGCGCCACCGTCGACGAGATCCTCGAGATCCCGCTGGCCCAGGACACCAACTGGTCCGACGCCGAGAAGCAGCAGGAGCTGGACAACAACTCCCAGGGCATCCTCGGCTACGTGGTCCGCTGGATCGATCAGGGCGTCGGCTGCTCGAAGGTGCCGGATATCAAGGACATCGGGCTCATGGAGGACCGCGCCACCCTGCGCATCTCCAGCCAGCAGGTGGCCAACTGGCTGCGCCACGGCATCGTGTCCGAGGCGGATGTCATTGCCTCCCTGGAGCGCATGGCCCCGGTCGTGGATCGCCAGAACGCCGGCGACTCGAACTACTTCGCCATGGCTCCGGACTTCAACGCGTCCATCGCATTCCAGGCCGCCAAGGAACTGGTCCTGGAGGGCACCAAGCAGCCCAATGGCTACACCGAGCCGATCCTGCACCGCCGTCGCCGCGAGGCGAAGGCCGCTTGCAAGTAGCGGCCCGTCAACCCCTGAAAAGTAGCTTCTAGCAGCTCTTTTCTGCCCGAGGCCCCGCCCTGGAGACACTCCGGAGCGGGGCCTCATCCATAACTCGAGATCAGCCCAGATCTTGGTCCATCACCCAGAAAACGGTCACAAAAGCGGTCACATCCGGGACGTGTCACTGTCGCCAAGAAAGGCCCTCTAGCAGCGGATCCGCGCCAGATCCGCGCTTATGGCCACGACAATCGGGGCTTGATTCACCGTTCCCCCCTCCACCCCTGTGTGCCGCCGGCTCAACCCCGCACGCCGGCACTTCAGACAGGTCACAACCCGGACTTACCGCTGACCGGAATAGCCCCGTACAGCAAGCCTGTAATCGGATATACGGATGTTTACTGATCGAGTTACCTATCGGAATCAGCAGAGCCATCGCGCGCACGCTTCAGAGCCAAAACTACGGCTACAATCGGTCGCGTGTCGCCCAGGTGCCCGAAAGTCACCAGATCGGCGGGGTCAAAAGCCGCCGAAGGTATGCCTCCGCGGATATCGATATTGCAGACGACCTCTAATTTGGACCCGTCTTGATCGAAGACGAGGAGATATTCATCGTCCGAAATATGCGTTACTTGCCTGAGAATGGCTGTACTCACCGAAATACTCCTCCTGTGGCATATTGCTTGATCCAATCCGGCCCAACTTCGTAGGTAACCCCTGGAAGGGGATCTCGGACGAGAAAATTTCCATTCGGCAGCGGCTCTGTCACCACCATGTGCTCACCCTTCACGCCTGGTGCGCGCAGAGTCAGCGCTACCATACCGCTCTGAGCTACAGCCAAAGCGGTATCTCCATCCGGAAAGTACCCACCACGCCAGGGTCCAGAGTTGTCCCTCTCGTTCAGTGCCTTGGCCAGTGCAATCGGATTGGACCATTCTCCCATGACGGCCAAGAATTCGCCTTGGGTTACACGACCATCGCTGAGCATTTCACCGCATGCCGAGACGCACGATCCCGGGCGTGTTTGAGGTACAGCTCCTCCGGGATGGATGTCCTGACCGTTAGCCCACGGACCCGACCGGGCGTCAGGTGGAAAATATGGTTTCGGAACATTAGGCGTTACCGGGTTGGTTTCACCTGGTAACTCCGGTGCAGATGGCGCGGAGGGGTCAGGTATTGCCTGCAAAATCGCGCCACCGAGCTCTAGAAATGCCTTGAGGCGTTTACCCAGGATAGGCGTCTTGTCCGACAGACTGTTCAGGAGATCCAATGCCGCTCCGGTTGCCTGCTTTACGGATGGTGCGGTTTGAGTCACGGTCCCATCGGGATCCACATGCCAGATACTGAGGTCCGGAAGATATAACTCCATTGAACCATCTGAGTTGAAGATGATATCGACAACCTTTTTTCCGTTTTCAAAGACCGCTGCGGCGTCGGGCTTTCCGTTTGGGCCGAGGTGGACGATATAATGGTCTCCAAGATCTGCCAGCGGGGTGTTGAATTCGATTGTATTTTCGCCATTGCTGATCGGCTCTGCCGCAGGAATGGCAAGGCCTTTCAGGGGACTCGCGGTGTCCGTGGGGCCACTCGCCGGTGCTGCTGTCGGCGATGCCGGGACGCGAGTTGTGGCGGGTGGCTGTGGAGCGGTCGGCCCGTCGGGCGTGGAGGGGCCGTCGGTTCCGGGTGGGGCGTCGCGGCGTACTTGACGGCGGAGTTGTTGATCGACTGCCGCACCGAGAGCACGAGCGATCTCGGTTGCCGGTTGGGCGGCGGGTGTTTCGCCTCCGGGTACGGTGCGGGTGGCGGTCTGCGCGCCCAGCGACGCACCGGTTTCGACCGGGCGGTCGGCCACGGCTGTCGGGTTGTCGGCCGAGGTCGGGGTTGTGGCATCGCTGGTCTGGTCGATGAACCGGTTGGACACCTCCGCGACAACGCGGGGCGCGGGTTGCTGAGTGTCGGTGGCCGGGGCGACCGTGTTGGCGGTCGTGGCGTGGTCGGCGCTCGTGGCGCGTCGACTCTTTTTCCGGTCACGTCGTCGGTTCCGGTCGAGGATGCCGAACAGCCCTCGCAGCTGACCGGACACGTCGGACCGGCCCGCCGATCCTGCGACCGGATCCACGGATTGCAGGGAAGGTGCGTGAGTGGCCGACGGCACCGACCGGGACGCAGGCTGCACCGCACTACGGTCCCGGGCGTGGTCACTGCTTTCGATGGGCTCGCCGCCCCGCACCGGTCGGCCGGTCTGCTCGCGGGTGCGTCCGGCCGCCTCGACCAGGCTCGGTGTCCGAGCCGAGGACCGCGAGCGGACTGGGTCACGGTCAGCGAAACCGGTGTCGGTCAGCGAATGGGCTCCGGCGCGGTCCAGCCTGGTTGCGGAGGGGTTGGCGGGTTGGGTCCAGGGGTGAATGGCGGTCCAGTTCGGGTTTCCTGACCGTGCACCCATCACACCCGGCACCTTGTCTGGGTCGATAGACACATCGCCGCCATTTGCACTGGAGGGGCCTTTGCCAAGGGGATCAACGCCGGCCATGCCGGGGTTCTCATCGAAGTTTTTCGACGATAACCGCGAAGGTGCATATCCGCCGGGAAGAACACGCTGAATCCCGAGCGGATCCGTACTCGACTCGGAAACTATCGGCGACGATTCACCCTGTAGACCACCGGCAGCATTCACATACTGCTGCGAGGAACCACCGCCCCGCAAACGCAACGCAGGAGCGAGGAACGCAGCGACACCGGCCAGCAGCAGCAACGGAATCCGTCCATCGCCACCGTCGTGTGCAGGGGCCGGGGTATCGACATGGGCCGGGCTCGAAGTCGGCGGCGCGACCGGACCGGGGGTCGGGGTTCGCGGCGGCTCCAGCGCCACGCTCGGCGCAGGGGCGTCACTGATCTGGGGCGGTGCCAACGGAACCGTTTCCGGTGCCGGGGACACTGATACCGGTTGCGGTGCTACGGGTGCCGGGGGCTGGTTGCCGGGCAGGACCGGGGTTTCGGCACCGGGGACCGGCACGATCGGTATGCCGTTTCCGGGCGCGATGGGCGGCGGGGTCAGTGCGCCTGCGCCGACACCGCCGCCACTGCCGGGCTGTGAGGGCGTTTGTGAGGGCACAGGTGGTGGAGTCGCGAACGTCGGCGGGCCACCCGGCGGCACGGTGGGTGTGTCGATGCACGGCCAGCCCGGGTGCATGGCCTGCCACTCCGCACACGGCACCGCAGACGCTGTCGGCGCCTCCGACATAACCGTTGCGCCGACACCGAAGCCGATAACCGTTGCGGCCAAGGCGAATCCGGCGTACCGGGCCAGCCGGGCACTCATCGCTGTTCCCGACGAGTCTTGACCTGCTCCCGCAGGGCGTCGATGCCCCACCAGGTGAGTCGTCCGGCGATCGACATGTAGAGGAAGAACGCCAGATAGACCACGACCGCGCCGTAGTCATCGGCCCAGTCGGGCATCCGGTTCAGGTTCGCGAACGCCACGATCAACAACAGCAGACCCAGCGCCAAGCCACCAACGGCGACAATGGTGGGGTTCACCGGCTGCGGCGCGGTTCCGGAGCGTGATTGGACACGGTGCGCGGGGGTGGTGTGGGTCATCGTCGGTTCTCCTTGTTCCGGGAAAGCTTGTGTGCACCAAAGGGTTTGGTGGTCAGCACCGAAGCTGTGGTGGTTAGAGCCAGATGGGGTCGCCGTAGACGGTGACCGAGTTGTCCGCGGTCGGGGTGGAGATGCGCGCGGTCGCGTAGGAGCGCAGCGTGACCGGGCCCATGCAGGCATCGATCTTGACCTCGACCTGATCGGCGGTGATGGACGCGCGATTGGTGGCCAGGGGTTTGGTGCCGAAGTCGATGGTGGCGATCGAGCCGGGACGCAGGGTGGTGGAGATGTTGGGGTTGATGGCGGCCTGCCCACCGACGGTCACGCCCGGGAATTGGGAGATGGTGACCGAGGCGTTGGGACCGATGGACAATCCCAAGCCCAGAGTCAGCCCGCTGGAGACGTCGACCTGGCAGCCGATCTGATAGCCCAGGGTCAAGGTGCCCGCGGAGATGGGCTGCGAACCGGTGCCGCTCACCTCGGCGACGGCCTTCAACGCGACGAAGCCTTCGCGGGTGAACATGGTCGCGGCCAGGTTCGGATACCGGTCCAGGTTCTCGCCGGTTTTGGTGATCGAGAGCTGCCAGCCGTCATCGGTATCCACGACCCGGTTCTTGTCCGGCACCGTGTCGGCAGAGGCGGTGTGCGCATTACAGGCCAGTAGTCCCACCGCGGCCGCCGCAGCGAGCAAGGCGGCGATTCCCGTACGTCGTGTTGTAGACATTTCCCCACCTGCCCTTCCTGGATTGATCCGGTGTGCAGCATCGGCGGGGCAACTTCAGCTGGAACACCACTGTCAACGGAAGCGGTGTGCCAGGAACACCGGATTGGCAACCCTTGTCACACCAGGGTTGCCACAGGTCAAGACCATGAGAATCGGGCGGATTCGCCCGTGTGGACCGCGTCACTGTGACAACGACAGCGGCGTGTAACCCCGAGGTGTGCCACCGCCAGCAGAGGACGTGAGGCGTTGATGCAGCGCTTCGGCAACCACATCGCGAATACCCAGAGTTGAGTTTGCGGACGATCGGTATCCGTGCCCAGGTCAGCCACACCACCGGCTCGCGTGCGTTCTCGACGCAGGACAAGCCGCCGTCGTGGCCCTCGATCGCAGCGATCACTCATGTGCGGTTGGCGTAGTTGGAGTTGGCTTGGTCGGTTCCGGCTTGGTCGGTTCCGCGTCGCGGTTCAGTTGGGTGCCGAGCCGTATCAGGTCGAGGCCGGGATCTGGGGAACAGCTGATCTGCACGCCTGGCGCAGACCCGATGAAATACCCCGAAGTGATATTCCGATCCAGGTCGATGATGCAGGAGTCACCGCGGGCGCGCAGGGCAGCCCACTCCAACTACAGGCATTCGTCACCGACATCGAGGCCCTCATAGGTCGCGCGCAGCGCGGAGTCGAGACGGACGTGTCGGCCCTCGCCGCAGTGTTGGCCGACCTCGCCGAGCATCTCCAGCAACAGCATCCCGAACTCACCAGGTTGATCGTCCGGGAGTTCAACGACCCGGTACTGCGAGATGCGGCAAGCGCAGCCGGTTTCGAGCTCCTCGACCGCTCGATGTCCTACCGGCTCACCCGCAAAAGCGCATCGACAGGGCGATGGCGTCCCATCTGATCGGCTCGCTCAAGAAGTTCGGCTTCTGGTCCGACAACTACGCTGCCTTCCTCCAGAAGCGGGTGGAAATGGTCAGCGCCGATCCTGCACCGTCGTCACCGCGAGGCGAAGGCCGCTGCCAAGTGCGTGTAGCGGTCAGCTGAGTCAGTAAGGGAATCCCCCGGTCGCGCAAGCGGCCGGGGGATTCCCTATTTCGAATAGACGCGCGCCATGGCCGCGATTTCGGCCTCCATGCGATGCCGCAGCGCTTCCGGCGCAACGACTTCGGCACCCGCGCCAAGACGAAGCAGATCAGGCACGGCCCGGTCGAACGACTCAATAGGAATCGTGGCCTCGCGCCGCCCGTCCGGTCCAGGTTCACTCAGTGACGCGCGGGCAGCATTGACGATGGCCGGTTCCATGAGTTCGACGAGCCGGTCGAGCGCCGGTCCATCCAACCGCAGAATCACCGAATCACAGTGCCGCCGTTGGTCGAACGATGTCAGATACCCGTTCCAATACGCGGACAGGTCGAAGCCGAACGGCCGCGTGACCGGCTCGTCCAGAACCTCGAGTTCCGTGATCCGCGAGATCCGATAGGTACGGACCTGCTCGTCGGTCCGACCCACCAGATACCAATTACCGGACTTCAGGACCAGTCCGAGTGGGTCGGCCGTGCGAGTAACGAATTGCGGTGTAGCCCAGCGGATGTAGTTGAAGCGCAGGGCCCGCTCATTCCATACCGCGTCGGCGATCGTGGCCAGATGTGGTGCCGGTTCCTCATCCCCATACCAGCCGGGCGCGTCTAGATGGAAGCGTTCGGCGATCCGGCCCGCCCGGTCGGCCAGTTCCGCGGGCAGCGCCGACATGAGCTTCAACCGCGCCGCCGTCACCAACGCGCCGAGACCCAGATCCGCTGCCGCGCCAGGCAATCCGGTGAACAGCAGCGATTCGGCCTCATCGGTGGTGAGCAAATTCAATCTCGTCCGAAATCCGTCCAGCAGCCGATAGCCACCGGCATGCCCCGAATCGCCGTACACCGGAATCCCCGCCGCGCTCAGCGACTCCATATCCCGGTACACGGTGCGGACCGACACCTCCAGCTGCCCGGCGATCTCCTCCGCCGTCACCCGATCACGGGTTTGCAGCAGCAAGAGGATCGACATCAACCGGCTCGCACGCATGTCCCGAATTCTGCCCGAATCCACTGACAGTAGATGTCAGTGAAGCGCCTCTATCTTTCTCCTCGTTCGGATCGGCACAGATCCACCAGCTTCGAAACAGGAGACACCGCAATGCCTTACATCGAGACTCGCGACGGCACCGCCCTCTTCTACCGCGATTGGGGCACCGGTCGCCCGGTCCTGTTCTGCTCGGCCTGGGGCATGGACAGCGTCGAGGCGCGCGGCGTCATGGCCGATCTGGTCGGGCACGGCATGCGCGCCATCTCCTTCGACCGGCGCGGTCACGGTCGCTCCGACGATCCCGGCCGGGGCTACGACTACGACACCCTGTCCGATGATCTGGCCGATGTCATCGAGCATTTGGACCTGCACGAACTCATCCTGGTCGGTCATTCCATGGGCGGCGGCGAGGTGGTCCGCTACCTCACCCGCAATGGCGACGACCGCGTCGACGGGATCGTGCTGCTGGCCGCCACCCTGCCGTTCATGCTCGCCACACCCGACAACCCGGATGGGCTTCCGGGCGAGGTCGTCGCCGAACTTCGCAGCTCGTGGCGGCATCATATGGACGACTGGCTGATCGAGAATGCCGATGCCTATGTGGGCGCGGGCCTACCGGGGTGCTCGGTGTCCCTGCTGGCCCGCGACGCCGTCTTGAACTCCATTCTCGGCACCTCGCGGCTGGCGGCCATGGAATGCAATCGCGCGGTGGTCGAAACCGATTTCCGCGCCGAACTACCCGCGATCACCGTGCCCGCCTTGCTCATCCACGGCGACTCCGACGCGTCGATCTCGGTCGAACTGGGCGGCCGCAAGCAGGCCGATCTCCTGCCCGACAGCAAGCTCCTGGTCTACGAGAACGCCCCGCACGGCCTGTACCTCACGCATCCGGAGCGGCTCACCCTCGATCTGCTGGCCTTCGCGGCGGAGACCCGTCAGCCCCACCAGAATGCCGCTGCCACAATGCCGTAGAGCACGATCAGCGCCGCACCCTCGAGCCAGTTCGATTCACCGTCGAGCACCACGATGGCGGTGACGAGGACGGCCATGATCAATGCGGCGATCAGCAGGGGCGGCAGCACCAGCGTGAACGACGCCCCGACCAGCGGAGACAACAGCACCAGCGCGGGAGCCACGACGAGCGCGATCTGCACCGGCGATTGCAGGATCACCGAGATCGCGTAGTCGGGCTGGTTCTTGGCGGCGAGCTGAATGCCGACCACGTTCTCCACCGCATTACCCGCGATGGCGACGATGACCAGACCGGCGAAGGCCTGCGAAATGCCCAGCGCCGACATCGCCGGTTCCAGCCCCGCGACGAACCAGTCCGAAATGAATGCCGCACCGACGCCGGTGGCCGCCAGCATGCCGATCGCCACGGGCAGCGGCCACGAGCTTTCGTGGGACTCGGGTTCCGGTTCGGCAGCCGTGCGTTCCTTACCTTCCGCGCCTTCGGGTTTCACACCTTCGTGATTCGCTCGTTTCAGCGCGGCGGGCAAGGAAGCCACGAAGAGCCCCAGCAGCAGAATCGACACCACGATCGACAAGGTTCGCTCATGCCCGGCCGCGGGCGTATGCAGCGCCGCGGTCAATGCGGGAACCATCAGGGCCGCGACCGACAGCACCAGCAGCATGACGAGATTGCGCGCCGCGCTCTTCCCGAAGTGCTGTGGCCCGTGCTTGATTCCCCCCGCCATGAACGCGAGCCCCAGGACCAGCAGCACATTCGCCAGGATGGAACCGACGATCGTCGCCGTGGCCACCTCATAGAGCTGCTTCTTCAATGCGAACAGCACCACGAACAGCTCGGGCAGATTGCCGAGCGCGCTCTGGAGTACTCCCGTCGCGCCCGCGCCGAGGCGATCTCCCAGCGCGTCCACGCTGCGCCCGACCAGGCTCGCCATCAGCGCGAGCGCGATTCCGGAGATGACGAACGGAACCACGGTCCCGCCGAGCTTGCCGTAGTAGGTGACTCCGGCGGCCGCCGCGACCGCGACCGCCGCTCCGATCAACCCCAGATCCGCCCGCGAAAAGATCATGGGCAGGATCATCCCTCAGCACCCGCGCGATTCGCAGCAGCGACGCGAATTTCGGCCGTCAGAGCACGCGGACTCGGCCCCCGGTGAAGTGGGCGGCGGCCTCGTCGATGGCCGAGACCGGTTGAGTGAGAACCTTTGTGGCAGTGCGCAGTCCGGTGGTGCCGTGCACCGGGGTCCGCAGGATGGCCTGGATGTCCTCCCGGTCCAGTCCGCGCACACCCGGGGTATCGGCGGTGACTTCCGGGAAGAGGTCGATGACCAGCAACTCTTGTCGCAGCCAGCTGTGCAGTCGCAGCCCTCGCACGGTATCCCAGGGCAGAAACACCGAGTCCGGCCCGGCGTCGGTGCCGACCGCTAAGCCATTGGCGGACAATCGCATTGCCACCTCCGGCAGCGCCGCGGCCCGGAGGCTTTCCCGTTGCCGCCGTAACCGGCGCAGGTCGCGCACACCGACGTAGCCGAATATCGCCGCGGGCAAGAACTGCATCAGGCCGATCGGTCCGGCGAGGTACACCATGAGCGCGGCCAGCGCGGACATCCCCAGCGCGGTTGCGAGCTGGAACCTGGCCGAGAACGCCTTCCACCACAGTCCACGCTCGCGCGAACGCTGCACCGCGGCCGTGTCGACGCCCACCACGAACTCCCCCGCGATCACCATGGCCGCCACGGTAACAGCGCGGAAGTGTAAACGCCCGATGCCGGAATTGCGCTGGTTTCCCAGCGAATAGGAAAGTTTCCTAACATTTGTTAACTCCAGGTCACCGCCATTGACGCCTCCCTCGAGCCGGTCGTACAGTCCCTCTCAATGAACTGGAAGCTTTCCTAACAGTTCATCTGGATGACCGGAATACGAAGAGGGAGTCGACATTTGACCTCCAGTCGGCAACCCATCGCAGGCACTCCCAGCCTGCTGCGCGCCATGAACGATCGTGCCGCGCTCGAGCTGCTGCTCAGCAAGGGCCCGCTGTCCCGCACCCAGATCGGCGCTCTGACGGGGCTTTCCAAACCGACCGCCTCACAACTGCTGGCCCGCCTCGAAGAGGGCGGACTGGTAGTCCCGGTGGGCACTTCCGCCGGTGGACCGGGGCCGAATGCACAGCTGTATCAGGTGAATCCGGCAGCGGGTGCTGCGGCGGGCCTGGATGTGACCGGCACCGGCGTGCGAATCGCCATCGCCGATATCACCGGCACCATCCTCGCCGAGCATGAGGTGTCCAGCCGAGGCTGGCAGGCCGCGCAGACCATCGACAAGGTGAGCGAAGCCCTTGCCGCCACGACCGACCTCGCCGGTCTCACGCCGAACGCGTTGGGGCGGGCGGTGATCGGTATAGGCGGTGCGCTCGATCCCGCGACCGGGCGTCTGCGCTATGCCACCCACCTGCCGGGCTGGCACTCCCCCACGCTGGTCAGCGATCTGGAAGCCGCTGTAGGCGTGCCGGTTTCGATCGAGAACGATGTCAATCTCGCCGCCGTCGCCGAGCAGATCCACGGCGTGGCGCAGGACTGCGAGGACTTCGCGCTGCTCTGGGTGGGTGAGGGCATCGGCGCGGCGATCGTCATCGGCGGGCGCCTGCATCGCGGATTCACCGGCGGCGCGGGCGAAGTCGGCTACATGCCCGTACCCGGCGCGCCGATCGTGCACAATGTGCGCCGCAAGAACTCCGGCGGCTTCCAGGAACTCGCGGGCGCTCCCGCGGTTCGTGCGCTGGCCCGCGAGAACGGGCTGACCGCGCCGTCCGCCGCAGCCGCGGTGGCCAAGGCGCGCAAGACCTCCGGAGCCGGTGACGCCTTCCTGACCGAGCTCGCGGACCGGCTCGCGCTCGGGCTCGCCGCCATTGTCTCCGTCGTCGATCCGCAAGTGCTCATTCTGGCCGGGGAAGTCCCCCGCGCCGGTGGCGAGCGATTGCGCGCCCTGGTCGAGGCCTCCCTCGCCGAGCTCACCTTTCAACGACCGGCAGTCCGGTCCAGCGCCATCGCGGGCTCACCGATCCTGCACGGTGCCCTGGAACGCGCCCTGGCGGCCGTCCGGGACGACGTCTTTTCGACCCATTGATATCCGAAAACCCATAGCTACACGGGAGACCCGCCATGCGCGCACTGTTCCGCCGCCGCACCCTCACCGCGCTCACAGCCAGCGCCGCCATCGCTCTCATCGCCACCGCGTGTACCGGGCAGAGCACCGGTGGCGAGGACGGCTCCGCCTCCGGCCAGGACGTGACCATCACCTTCTGGCACGGCTGGACCCAGGACAATGAGGTCAAGGCCATCGAAGCCAATGTGGCCGCATTCGAGAAGGCGCACCCCAATATTCACGTGAAGGTGGTCGGCAATATCACCGACGACAAGAGCGAGCAGGCGCTGCGGGCGGGCGGGTCGGACGCACCGGATGTGGTGTCCTCCTTCACCACCGACCAGGTGGGCAAGTTCTGCTCCGCCAAGGTGTGGGCCGATCTGAATCCGTTCCTTCAGAAGTCCGGCATCGATCCGGCCAAGACCTTTTCCACCGCCATGCTGAAATACAGCCAGTACGAAGGCAATCAGTGCTCACTACCGCTGTTGGGTGACGCGTATGGCCTGTTCTATAACAAGGCCGCGTTCGCCGCCGCGGGAATCACCGCTCCCCCGAAGACCTTCAGCGAGTTCGACGCCGACGCCGTCAAACTGACCATCGCCGAGGGTGACGGCTACAAGCAGCTCGGCTTCATGCCGAACTTCCACGGATTCGAAACCCAGCCCGCCCGCTACCTGGGCCAGTACGGCGCGACGTTCTTCGACGCCGATGGCAAGTCGACCATCGCGTCGGATCCGAAGGTCGCGGCCATGTACACCTGGCAAAAGAATCTGGTCGCCAAGCTGGGCGGTTACGACAAGCTGGAGAAGTACCGGACCACCTTCGGCGACGAGTTCAGCGCCAAGAACCCGTTCGAGACCGGTCAGGTCGCCATGTCGTTCGACGGTGAATGGCGAACCGAGTCCATCGCGCAGGACGGGGTGAGCCTGGAGTGGGCCACCGCACCGTTCCCGGTCCCCGACGACCAGGCCGCCACCTACGGCCGCGGCTACCAGACCGGCACTATTATCGGCATCGCCAATTCCAGCAAGAAGCAAACCGCCGCTTGGGAATTCGTGAAGTTCCTGACCACCGACACCGATGCGGTGGTCGGCTTCGCCAATGCCATCCACAATGTGCCCAGCACCAATGAGGCGCTGAATTCGCCGAAGCTGGTGGCGGACGCGAACTTCAAGACGTTCATCGATATCGCCAAGAACCCGAACTCCTCGACCACGCCGTCCAGCATCAATGGCGGCGCGTACCAGCTGTCCTTGCAGAACCTCGGCTACGACATCGAATCGGGTAGGCAGACCGACTTGCAGGCGGCGCTCAAAGCCACCGCCAAGGAGATCGACGCCGCTGTCGCGCAAGCGAAGTGACGCCATGCCATCGAGTACCGTGAGCCCGGCGCTGCGCCGCAAGCACCGCCGGGCGACCGCCCGCAATCTGATGTTCCTGTCGCCGTGGCTGATCGGGTTCGGCCTCTTCTTCCTCTACCCACTGTTCTCGACCGTCTACTTCTCGTTCATGAAGTACGACGGGTTCACCGCCCCGACCTTCACCGGGCTCAAGAACTGGAACTACGTGCTCACCGAGTACCCGCCCTTCTGGAAGGGGCTGTGGAACACGGTGTGGCTGGTCCTGGTGATGGTCTCGCTGCGGGTGATCTTCGGGCTGGGTATCGGCATGCTGGTGACCAAGGTCAAGGCGGGCGCCGGATTCTTTCGTGCGGCGTTCTATCTGCCGTATCTGGCTCCGCCGGTCGCGGCGACCATGGCCTTCGCCTTCCTGCTCAACCCGGGGACCGGTCCGGTGAACCATCTGCTGGGCTCGGTGGGGTTGCCGCAGCCGGGCTGGTTCACCGACCCGACCTGGTCCAAGCCTGCGCTGACCATGCTCGGGCTGTGGGGTATCGGCGATCTGATGGTGATTTTCATGGCGGCACTGCTGGATGTGCCGAGGGAGCAGTATGAAGCGGCACAACTGGATGGGGCGGGTGCGTGGAATCGGTTCCGTCACATCACATTTCCGAATATCACGCCGATCATTCTGTTCGCGGTGGTGACGGGCGTGATTCAGACGATGCAGTACTACACGCAAGCCATCGTGGCCGGGAAGGTCGCCAGCGGCAAGGTCGGCAGTTCCGGTGAGCAATTCGAGCCCGGCTATCCACACGGGTCCACGTGGACGCTGCCGCAGGTGGTCTACAACCTCGGGTTTCGGCGCTTCGACACCGGTTCGGCGTGCGTGGTCGCGGTCATCCTGTTCGTCATCTCGATGGCCTTCACCTCGCTGCTGCTGCGGCGCAAGTCCGGTTTCGTGCGGGAGGACTGAGCGATGACATTGACTTCCACTCCGCCCGTGCGGGTTACGGCCGAGGAGCCCGCGCCTCGGGTGAGCCGCCGCACGGGGATGCTGAACTGGGTGGCCGTGCACTCGCTGGCGATCGCGGCGGCGGTGGTGTTCGTGCTGCCGTTCGTGTTCGTCTTCCTCACCTCGGTGATGACCGACCAGCAGGCCCTCACCACGAACCTGTGGCCGGACCACTGGCAGTGGGGCAACTACGCGAAGGTGTGGCGCACACCGGGGTTCCTGACCTGGTGGCGCAATACCCTGCTGTACGCGTGCACGGGCACCGTACTGGCCCTGGTATCCAGCTTCCCGGTCGCCTACGCGCTGGCCAAGTTCCGCTTCCGGGGCCGCAATCTCGCTCTCATGGCGGTCATTTCGATGATGATGCTGCCGCCGCAGGTCGTCATCATCCCCATGTACCTGTTCTGGGCCAAGCAGCTGCATCTGACCGGGTCCTTGTGGCCGTTGATCATTCCGATGGCCTTCGGTGACGCGTTCACCATCTTCCTGCTGCGCCAGTTCCTGCTGACCATCCCCGACGACTATCTCGAGGCTGCCCGGATCGATGGCTGCGGGCATTTCCGGACCATGCTGCGCATCGTGCTGCCCATGGCTCGCCCTGCCATCGCGGCCGCCGCGCTGTTCCAGTTCTTCTACTGCTGGAACGACTATTTCGGCCCGCAGATCTATGCCAGCGAGAACCCCGGCGCCTGGACGCTGAGCTACGGCCTGGAGTCCTTCAAGGGTGCGCACCACACCAACTGGAATCTCACCATGGCCGCCACCGTGCTGGTGCTCGCCCCGGTGCTGCTCCTCTTCTTCTTCGCACAGAAGGCCTTCGTCGAAGGCGTGACACTGACAGGGGTCAAAGGCTGATGCCCGCAATGACTTTGAAGCTCGCCATCGTCGGTGGCGGATCCACCTATACGCCCGAGTTGATCGACGGGTTCGCCCGCTTGCGCGATAGCCTCCCGATCGGCGAGCTGGTCCTGATCGATCCGGCGACCGAACGGCTGGAGCTCATCGCAGGGCTCGCACGGCGGATCTTCGCCAAGCAGGGCCACAGCGCCAAGATTTCGACCACCACGTCGGTTGCCGACGGTGTCCGCGATGCCCATGCGGTGCTGCTCCAGCTGCGCATCGGCGGGCAGGCTGCTCGTGCCGAGGATGAGTCCTGGCCACTCGAATGTGGTTGTGTCGGACAGGAAACCACCGGTGCGGGCGGCCTCGCAAAGGCGCTGCGCACCGTCCCGGTGGTCCTCGACATCGCCGACCAGATCCGTCGCGTGAGCCCGGATGCCTGGATCGTCGACTTCACCAATCCCGTCGGGATAGTCACCCGCGCCCTGCAAACGGCCGGGCACAAGGCGGTCGGCCTGTGCAATGTGGCAATCCACTTGCAGCGCAATTTTGCCCGCCATCTGGGTGTGGATCCGGAGCTGATTCGGCTGGACCACGTCGGCCTCAACCACCTCACCTGGGAGCGCGGGGTGCGGCTGCTCGACCATCCGGGCGCGGATACCGGGCGTGAGGTGCTGCCGGAGCTTCTCGCGGGCTTCGGCCACGAGATCGCCGACGATCTGGGCCTGCCGGTCTCGCTCATCCGCCATCTCGGCGTGATTCCGTCCTATTATCTGCGCTACTTCTACCAGCACGACACGGTGGTGGAAGAGTTGAAAGCCAAGGGCTCCCGGGCCTCGGAAGTCGCGGCCATCGAGCAGGAGCTGCTCGCGCTGTACGCCGACCCGGCCCTCGACACCAAGCCTGATCTCCTCGAAAAGCGCGGTGGTGCTTTCTATTCCGAGGCAGCCGTGCAGTTGATCGCGGCACTGCTCGGCACCGGCGGCGGCAGCGTGCAGGTGGTGAACACCCGCAATGACGGTGTGCTGCCATTCCTTCCCGATGATGCGGTGATCGAGGTGCCCGCCTGGGTGGATGCCGCAGGAGTCTGCCCCCTGCCCCAGCAACGAGTCGAGCATCTGTATCGCGGCTTGATCGCGCACACCACCGATTACGAGTATCTGGCGCTGGACGCTGCGTTGAAGGGCGGTCGCGGCAGGGTCTTCGACGCGCTGCTGGCGCACCCCCTGGTCGGCCAGCTCGAGCTTGCCGAGCAACTCACCGACCGGCTCATCGCCCACAATCGCGACCACCTGAGCTGGGCGTGAGCGTGACCCTGAATGCCAGTCCCGTCGAACAGGTTCCCGGCGTTCTTGCCATCGACGCGGGCAATAGCAAGACCGATGTGGCAATAGTCGCCCTCGATGGCACGGTCCTCGGCAGCGCCCGAGGCGAAGGCTTCCGCCCCTATCGCGACGGCCCGGACCAGGCCATCCAGAACCTCACCCCCACCGTCCACGCGGCCGCGCTCGAAGCCGGTCTCGCCCCCGACCGAATCCTCACCACCCGGGTCAGCGCCTGCATGGCCAATGTCGATCTCCCCGTGGAGGAGCGCCGCTTCCGAGCCGCCATCGCGGCCCAGGGCTGGGCCGGGACCGTGGCCGTCACCAACGACACCTTCGGCCTGCTCCGCGCGGGCACGGACGGCCCCCGCGGAGTCGCGGTCGTCTGCGGAGCCGGAATCAATTGCGCGGGCCTGCTCCCGGACGGCCGCACCGCCCGCTTCCCCGCCCTCGGCCGCCTCACCGGCGACTGGGGCGGCGGCGGAACCCTCTCCGCCGAAGCCATGTGGCACGCCGCCCGAGCCGAAGACGGCCGAGGCGCGCCAACAGCCCTATCCTCGGCCATCGCAACCCATTTCGGCCTCCCGGGAGCAAACGCGGTAGCCGAAGCCATCCACCTCGGCCAGCTCCCCGAACACCGCCTCCACGAACTGGTAGCAGTCCTGTTCACCACCGCCGAAGCAGGCGACCCCACAGCCCTCCACCTCATCGACCGCCAAGCCGACGAAATCACCCGCTTAGCAGTCGTAGCCCTACGCCGCCTGGACCTCCTCCACGAACCGACCCCGGTAGTCCTCGGCGGCGGTGTCCTGGCAGCCCACCAGCCCCTACTGATCGACAACGTAACCGCCCGCCTGGCAGCACAGGCCCCCCTCGCCGAGCCCCGAATAGTCATAGCCCCACCAGTTCTCGGCGCAGCCCTCCTCGGCCTGGACCACCTCTCAGCCGACCCCACCGCCGAGCTTCGCCTCCGCGCCGCCTACCCGACGGCTCGGCCTCCGGCCATCGCTTTCACTAACCGCACCGGTCAGAAACACGACTCGGGAAGCTCGTGTCCTAAGCGCACGGCAGAACGGATATAGCGTGGTTGCGTCGCCGGACGTACCCGGCTTGAGCTCCCCCATCAGGAGCCGTCCCCTCTCGTTCCAGCCTGGCTGAAAGGCTGTGGTCCCGTTCCGGGACCAACAACCAAGAACAAAACACGAAAAGACAAGAGACGAAAGAACAAAAGACAAGAGCGCCCGGACAGGAAAAGAAGAAAACACTCGAGAACAAGACTCGAGACACCTCGACCGCGCCGCCTACTAGGTCTCGCTACGCTTCGCCCTCGATCTGCCTGGGCCGGGCTTCATGTCGGGTGACACGCCGGGCCGGGCCAGCACGGAAGCCCCCTGACCGCATGCCCACCAAAGGAATCCACCCCACCGGCCGCTACACGCGCCCCCCGGGCCCGAGTATCGGCGTGTCGGCGTGGCCTTTTCATCGAGAGGGGACATGAGCCGGGGATTTGCCCGATTACCCCTGCCTCATGTCCCCCCTGAACGTGTTCCACCGGGAGCACGCAGCCGGCGGGGCCTCGCCAGCGGCGACGGGCGGAGCCGACCAGCGGTGAGGCCCTAGAATGCTTGCCCAACAATGAGCTCCGGCAAGCCGGGCGCAACACGCGCGGCCCCCCGACCCGCGTCGACGCGTCGGCGTGGCCCTTTCGCCGAGAGGGACATGAGCCGGGGTTTTGTCCGGTTAGACCAGCCTCATGTCCCACTGAACGTGTTCTACCCCGAGAGGCGTAGCGGTGGGGGCCGTTTGGGGCCTCCACGGCTGCTCGTTGGTCTTCGTTCTTGTCTTGTGTCTCTTGTCTTCTCCTCTTCTTGTCCAGGCGTCTTTGTCTTTTGTCCTTGTCTTTGGTTCTTCGTCTTCGTGTTTCGGGGCCTTCTCGGATTCAGGCAAAATGGGCGCACGTGACTGTGTATCCGGTTGTGCGCCGCACCGAAGAACGGAGCGCTCAGCGGGACCAACTATTCGCATCGGAGCGGGCCCTGGTATACGTTTTCGAGCTTCGTATCGCCCGATGCTTGAGGTCAGCTGACCGTGATTACGATCTTGCCGAGTGGGTGGGCGGTGAGGAGGTGGTCGATTGCGGTGGGGACTTCGGGGAGGGCGAAGGTGCGGGTCAGTTTGGGGGTTACTGCGCCCGCTGTTGCCAATTCGGCTAGGACGCCTAGGACTTCGGGGTCGGGGAGGGCGAGTAGGCCGCGCAGGCGGTGTCGGACGAAGGGGGACAGGAGGACTGCGCGGAGGGAGCGGTCTATGCCGGCCATCCAGCGGCCGCCGTTCTCGCCGCCGCCCAGGACCAGGGTTCCGGTCGGAGTCAGCAAGCTGCGCAGTTCGGCCAGCGGGCGGTTTCCAGCCATATCGAGGATGAGATCGTAAGTGCCGGTGAGCTTCTCGCTGGTGTAGTCGATGACGGTGTCTGCACCGAGTGCGAGCACGGCTTCGGCGTTCGGGCCGCTGCATACTCCGGTTACCTGCGCGCCGAAGTGCTTGGCCAGCTGGACGGCGAGATGCCCTACGCCGCCGCTCGCTCCGATGATGAGTACGTTTTGTCCGGGCTGGATGTGCCCCACATCGCGCAGTCCGACCAGGGCGGTCATTCCGGAGGTCGGTAGCGCTGCTGCCTGTTCGAAGCTGAGGTTCACCGGCTTGTGCTGGAATTTGATCTCGGGGGCGCAGGCGAATTCGGCGAAGGCTCCGGGGACCGCGCCGAAAACCTCGTCGCCGGGGCGGAATCGGGTTACTCGGGAGCCGACGGCTTCGACCACGCCTGCGGCATCCCAGCCGCGAATGCGGATCTTCGGTTTGCGGATGCCCAGTGCGAGGCGCCCGACCAGGGGTAGTCCCGTCATGAGATGCCAGACGCTCGGGTCCATGCCTGCGGCGCGAACCTGGATGAGGACCTCGTCGTCACCGACGACGGGGGTGGGGACATCGGTGTAGGCGAGGGTTTCGGTGGTTCCGTACGCGTCTTGGGTTATGGCCTTCATGACTGTGACTCTTCTTCCGGGTATTCGAAGACTTCGTCCAGGGATGCGCGGAACACCCTGGCGATTTGGAATGCCATCTCCAGTGATGGCGAGTACTTGCCTTGTTCGATGGCGATGACGGTCTGGCGGGTGACGCCGATGCGGTTGGCGAGTTCGGCCTGGGTCATTTCGCCGCGGGAAAAGCGCAGGGCACGAATATTATTGGTGACCTTGGTCGGTTGTTTCACCACGGCCAGTACCCCCGCCGGTAGGCAATGATCTTGGCGGTGGCGCCGACTACCGCCGACAGCGTGAAGCCGAGGTAAAGGACATTGGCGATCCAGAACGACTGCCGGTCTGCGAGCGCCAGCGCCAGCGCGGCCACCGCGCCCAGCACGATGAACGCATTGCCGGTCTGCGCCCCCATCCGGTCGATCTCGCGATCGCGCTGATCCTTGCGATCACCGTCACGCGAGCCGATCGATACCGCGATGCTCGCCACGATCGACGCGATGATCGAGCCGCCGACCGCCCACAGCAGCGGCGCGACATAGGACACCTCCGTCAGCGCCGAATCTCCCACCCGGAAAAGCACCACGACCAGGTAGATCACATAGGAGACCACGGCCGCGACGGCCATGATCCACGTTCGCTTCTCCTCGTACGGCATGCGCTCAGAGTAAAGAAAACTCGACATGATGTAAAGGATTTTTTACATCTGCCGGATCTCCGCAGCTCCGGAACAAATCCGCGATCCGAGTCGTTGACCCTGGACCGGCAGAAAATCACCCGACAATGGCATGCCCGTTGTGCCACCATGAGTTTCGAAGACGATCAACCGACCGAACGGTCGATGAACAGCAGGAAGGAGGAGGCGGCAGTGAATCCGGTTTTCCCAGAACAGCATCCGACGTTGTCGGGACGACGTGCCCTAGTGGCGGGCGGTCGCATGCGTGGTAAGCGCGGTAGCGATCGGTATGCAGACCGCCTCCAGGCCGACGCGTAGCCGTCCCCACTTCCCCCTTCCTGTTCTCTCATCTCACGAAACATGGTGATACCCATGGCCTTCCGTCATGCCGACGACCCTCACATAACCACCGAAAACTGGATACACACCGGTGTTCTGGTGCTCAACGCCTCCTACGAGGCGCTGACCGAGATCAATGCCGAACGCGCCGTGGTGCTGCTGCTCAATGGGGCCGCGGAGACCATCACCGATCGGCGGCCGCACTTCCCGATCCGCTCGAAGCATGTCGAGATCGCCCTGCCGGAAACCATTCGGCTGAACCGATACGTATACCTCGAGCACCGGGTCCTCGTGCATGACGAGAGCCGGGCCACCCTGCCCGCCGTGCTGCGACGGGACCGCTACCGCTGCGGTTACTGCTCCGGCTGGGCGCGCACCGTGGACCACATTCGCCCGCGGTCGAGGGGCGGCCCGAATACCTGGGCCAACCTGATCGCCGCGTGCGGTCCCTGCAATAGCCGTAAGGCGGACCGGACTCCGGAGGAGGCCGGGATGCCCCTGCTGTGGGAGCCGAAGGCGCCCAATGACATGGAGAAGAGACAGCGGCAGATCTGGAAGGACCTCGCCGCATCGTGAGAACAGCGTGATCGGATACGAAAGGAGCGATCCCGATGACGAAAACTGCAGTTCAGGAGCAGACCCTTGCGGATCTGCTCCCCATTTCCGACTCGCCCGACTACTGGCAGCATGCCGCGTGCAAGGGTGACCCCAACCACGAGGCGTGGTTCCCGTACCCGTCACAGGACTTCGACTACGCGCGAAACATCTGCGACGGCTGCCCCATCCGCCGCGAGTGCGGTGATTTCGCTTCGCGCACCGGTCAGTCCGGTGTCTGGGGCGGGCACGAGTACGACCGCGGCAAGATGATCCGCGAATAACGAGGGGTGGATCGGCGGTCGCTCGGTAGAGCGACCGCCGATTCTATTGATAGCCGATGCGCGTAACCGCCTGGCACAGGTGGCTAATTCAGCGTGAACATACACTGAAGATCGTGGGTACTCATCGCGCCGCAGGCCGATCACGAGGTGTTAGCAAAGGGCCAGTTATTGCAGTGGTGGCGGTGATCGTGCTAGCCCTGGCCGTCATCGGCTGGGCCTGGCTGCAACAGCGGTCGAAGGACCGCGACAACGCGGCCGCCGCCTCCTGCGTCGAGGGCACCACCACACTGAATGTCACCGTCGATCCCGATATCGCGACCCCGGTCAAGGCGGCCGCCGACCGATTCAATGCCACCAAACCGCATGTGCGCGATCACTGCGCGCAGGTGAGCGTGAACGCCCAGCCGTCCGCCGCCATGATCGCGGCCTTCACCTCCAATGCCGCATGGGACCCCAAGCTCGGCCCGCAGCCCGCGCTCTGGATTCCGGAATCCTCCCGATCGGTCGAGCTCATGCGCGTGCCCGGCCTCATCGCGGGCACCCCGGCCCCGATCGCGCTCAGCCCGATTTCCCTGGCCGTTCCGGACGAGCTGCGCCGCGCACTCGAAACAGCGCAGGTGCACTGGGCCGATCTGGCCAAGTTCCAGCAGGGTTCGCTGGCCGATATCGGCCTGGCCCCCTGGGGCAAGCTGCGCCTGGCCGTCCCCTCCGGCGACGCCACCCTGGCTGTCGCCGCCGCCGTCGGCTCAGGCGTCTCGGGCACCGACCCCCTCGACGAGAACACCGCCAAGTCCGGCCAGGTCATCTCGGCCATCTCCAACCTGGCCGCGGGCGCCCCGCCAGCCAAGGACACCGTCTCCGCACTGACCGACCTGGCCGCCGCCCCGGCCGCCAACGCACCCCTGCACGCAATCGCCGCTACTGAACAGCAAATTCGAGCGCGCAACGGCCTCACCGCCTTCCGCCCCACCGGCGACGGCCCGGTAGCCGACTACCCGGCCGCCCAGCTCACCGGCGCCTGGGTCGACCAGACCGAAAACCTCGCGGCGGGCCTGTTCGCCGACTTCCTGCGCGCCCCCGAACAGTCGAAGCTGTTCACCGACAACGGTTTCGGAGCCGCTCCCCCGGCGACCGCCCGTGTCCCGGCCAAGGCCGCACTGAATCAGGTCCAGCAGGTACTGGCCCACCCCGTGCTCGGCGTCTCCGCCACGGTGCTCCTGGATGTCTCCTCGTCCATGGCCACCCAGGACGGCACCACGACCCGCCTCGCCAATGCCATCGCGGCACTGCAATCCACCATGACCGTCATGCCGCCCGACTTCGGCCTCGGCGTCTGGACCTACGCCAAGAACCTCGACGGCGACAACGCCAGCAAGGTCCTCACCGCCACCGCCCCGCTGACCGATGAGCAGCGCACCGCCATCGCCCAGTCCCTGGCCACCGTCACCGCGAGCACCTCGAAGCCGGACCGCACCTACCCCACGCTCGAGGCGGCCTACAAGAATGCCGTGAGCAACTACGCCGCGAACCGCACCAATTCGATCTTGCTCATCACCGACGGCCCCGAGGACGACTCCACGGTCACCGGCGATCAACTGCTCAATGCCATTGCCGCCGCCACCGACCCGGCCCATCCGGTCCGCGTCGATATCATCGTGCTCGGCGGCGGCCCCGGCACCCAGACCCTGCAAACCCTCACCCAGCGCACCGGCGGCAGCTACACCAAGGTCCCCGCGGGCAATAACCTCGCCTTCGGCACCGCCGTCTCCCAGACCCTGACAACGCCCTGACCATGCACTACCCGGCGTGGAGCCTGCTGATCATCGCCCTGGACGTGGTGGTCATCTGGGCCATCGCAGCCTGGCGGCCTGAGAAAGCCGCCTAGAGCCCAGCCCTACCGAAAACGTCGCGCCCCCTGCGGTTTTTCGCAGGGGGCGCGCCGTTTTCACCGAATATCAGTCGGTGTACGAATCCATCGGCGGGCAGCTGCACACCAGATTCCGGTCACCAAACGCACCATCAATCCGACGCACAGAAGGCCACACCTTAGCCCGCGCGCTCCCCAACCCCTGCGGATACACCGCAGTTTCCCGGCTGTACGGGTGATCCCACTCCCCCACCAGGCACTGCGCCGTATGCGGCGCACCACGCAGCGGGTTGTCCTCCACCGGCCACACGCCCGCCTCGACCTGATCGATCTCACCCTTGATGGCGATCATGGCGTCGATGAAAGCGTCCACCTCTTCCAGGTTTTCACTCTCGGTCGGCTCCACCATGAGCGTGCCCGCCACCGGGAAGCTCATGGTCGGCGCGTGGAAGCCGTAGTCGGCCAGGCGCTTTGCCACATCGTCCACGGTCACACCGGTGCGCTTGGTGATCTCGCGCAGATCCAGGATGCACTCGTGCGCGACCATGCCGTTATCGCCGGTGTAGAGCACTGGGAAGTGCGGATCCAGCCGTCGCGCAATGTAATTGGCCGAGGCGATCGCGGTGAGCGTCGCCCGCCGCAGACCGTCCGCGCCCATCATGCGAATGTAGGACCAGGTGATCGGCAGAATCGACGCCGAGCCGTACTTGGCCGCCGATACCGCGTGCGAGCCCTGCTCCAACGGATCGCCCGGCAGGTACTTGGCGAGGTGCTCGCGCACCGCCACCGGACCCACGCCCGGGCCGCCGCCGCCGTGCGGAATGCAGAAGGTCTTGTGCAGGTTCAGGTGGCTGACGTCGCCGCCGAACTTGCCCGGGCGAGCCAGTCCCACAAGCGCGTTCAGGTTCGCGCCGTCCACGTACACCTGGCCCCCTGCCTCGTGCACCAGCCCGCACAGCTCGGCCACCTCATGCTCGTACACGCCATGCGTGGACGGGTAGGTGATCATGATGCAGGCCAGCCGGTCGGCGTGGTCGGCGATCTTGGCGCGCAGGTCGTCCAGGTCGATATCGCCGTTCGGCCGGGTCTTCACGACCTCCACCCGCATGCCGACCATGGCGGCCGACGCGGCATTGGTGCCGTGCGCGCTGGACGGGATCAGACAGGTATCGCGGTGCGAGTCACCGCGATCGAGGTGGTACCGGCGAATCGCGAGCAGGCCCGCGTACTCACCCTGGCTACCGGCATTGGGCTGCAAGGAAACCCGGTCATAGCCGGTGACGTCGCACAGCCAGCCTTCGAGGTCCTCGATCAGCCGGATCAGGCCGGGGGCGTCCTCGACGGGCGCGTACGGGTGAATGCTATTGAACCCCGGCCAGGTGATGGACTCCATCTCCGCGGCCGCATTCAGCTTCATGGTGCAGGAGCCGAGCGGAATCATGCTGCGGTCCAGCGCAATATCCTTGTCCGACAGGGCGCGCAGGTAGCGCATCATGGCGGTCTCGGTCTGGTAGCGAGTGAAGGCGGGCGCGGTCAGGAACTCGGAGGTGCGGTTCTCCACGTGCGGGCGCAGCTTGCCGTGGAAGAGCGCGCCCTCGGGCCCGACCGGGATCTCCGCGCCGAAGCAGTCGAGCACTGCCACAACATGCGTATCGGTGGTCGCCTCATCGCAGGCGATGCTGACATGATCGGCATCGACCAGGTGCAGGTTGATGCCCTGCCCCTTCGCCTTGGCCACAATGCCTTCCGCGCCGCCGGGCACATTCACCAACACGGTGTCGAAGTAGGTCTGATGCACGACGGCATCGCCGAGCCCGGCCGCCAGCCACTGCGCATGCCCGTGCACCCGCCGCGCGATCTGCTTGAGCCCCTCGGCCCCGTGATACGACGCGTACATGGCGGCCACAATGGCCAGCAGCACCTGCGCGGTACAAATGTTCGAGGTCGCCTTCTCACGGCGAATGTGCTGCTCACGGGTCTGCAGTGCGAGCCGGTAGGCAGTGTTCCCATCGGCATCCACCGACACACCGACCAGACGCCCGGGCAGCTGCCGAGCATGCGCGGTATGCACCGCGAGGTATCCCGCATGCGGCCCACCGAACCCGAGCGGCACACCGAAGCGCTGGGTGGTGCCGAAGCAAACATCGGCCCCCTGCTCACCGGGAGGCGTAATCAGCGTCATCGCAAGCAGATCCGCGCCCACGGCGACCAAAGCCTTGCGCGCATGCGCCGCCTCGATGACCGGAGCCCAATCCACGATCCGCCCCGACGCACCCGGCTGCTGCACGATCACACCGAAGAACTCGCCCTCGGGCAGCTCCCCGTCTGCCAGATCAGCCTCGACGATCTCGATCCCCAGCGGCTCGGCGCGCGTGAACAGCACCGTCCGCGTCTGCGGGAAGAGATCCGAGTCGATGAGCAGCCGGTTCGACTTGCTGGCCCGGTTCGCCCGCTGCAACAGCGTCATGGCCTCGGCCGCGGCGGTGGCCTCATCCAGCATGGACGCGTTCGCGACATCCATCCCGGTCAGATCCGACACCATGGTCTGGAAATTGAGCAGCGCTTCCAGCCGCCCTTGGCTGATTTCCGGCTGGTACGGCGTGTATGCGGTGTACCAGGCCGGGTTCTCGATCAGGTTCCGCACCAGCACCGGCGGCGTGAGGGTGGCGTAGTAGCCGAGCCCGATCATGGTGGTGGCCACCGTGTTCGACGCGGCCAGAGCGGCGAGCTCGGCCAGCACCTCATGTTCACTCGCGGCGGGCGGCAGCGCGTCGAGGCCATTGCCCTCGGCGGCATCGAGAATGCTGGCGGGCACCGCGCGGGTGGCGAGTTCATCGAGCGATTCGGTACCGACGACGGCCAGGATGCGGTCGAGTTCACCCGAATCGGGTCCGATGTGGCGGTCGGCGAAGGAACGATTCACGGCAGCAGCTCCAAAGGGTTCGGGCGGGGGTCGACGCGACGTCTGCCCTCCCCCTCTGTCCTTGGCGCCTGAGAGATTCGGAGCCCGGCCCACGCGGTTGTGCCGCATGCGGCCATGGTCCTTTCACCATGGGCGGGTGGCTCGCGACCACCACTTTCCAGAGGCGCCGAAACTCCGCACGGTCCTTTGTGCCTGAGAGATTGACGGGGAGGTGCTGCTCCTTCGGCGTCTGGGTTGGACCCAGAGCTCTCCCGCACGGCTGCGACGCAACCCAAGTCTAAGCGGCCACAAGTTACGAGCATGTTGCCTGGGCCGGTTTTTCAGAGATGCAGTACACCCCGCCAGGCAAAAAGAAACGCGGGGGGGCGGGTGGGGGGCCGCCGGGCCCCAATCAAAAAGCCCCCCAAAGCCAAAACCCCCAAAAGCAGAACCCCGAAACCGCAAACCCGGGTTTGTAAATAGAACCAATGGCCCGCAACC